>NZ_CP112866.1:2626000-3282500 GCF_026410085.1 Pseudomonas quebecensis | reverse complement strand
GTAACGGGGCTCAAACCATACACCGAAGCTACGGGTATCACGTAAGTGATGCGGTAGAGGAGCGTTCTGTAAGCCTGTGAAGGTGAGTTGAGAAGCTTGCTGGAGGTATCAGAAGTGCGAATGCTGACATGAGTAACGACAATGGGTGTGAAAAACACCCACGCCGAAAGACCAAGGTTTCCTGCGCAACGTTAATCGACGCAGGGTTAGTCGGTCCCTAAGGCGAGGCTGAAAAGCGTAGTCGATGGAAAACAGGTTAATATTCCTGTACTTCTGGTTATTGCGATGGAGGGACGGAGAAGGCTAGGCCAGCTTGGCGTTGGTTGTCCAAGTTTAAGGTGGTAGGCTGAGATCTTAGGTAAATCCGGGATCTTAAGGCCGAGAGCTGATGACGAGTCATCTTTTAGATGACGAAGTGGTTGATGCCATGCTTCCAAGAAAAGCTTCTAAGCTTCAGGTAACCAGGAACCGTACCCCAAACCGACACAGGTGGTTGGGTAGAGAATACCAAGGCGCTTGAGAGAACTCGGGTGAAGGAACTAGGCAAAATGGCACCGTAACTTCGGGAGAAGGTGCGCCGGTGAGGGTGAAGGACTTGCTCCGTAAGCTCATGCCGGTCGAAGATACCAGGCCGCTGCGACTGTTTATTAAAAACACAGCACTCTGCAAACACGAAAGTGGACGTATAGGGTGTGACGCCTGCCCGGTGCCGGAAGGTTAATTGATGGGGTTAGCTAACGCGAAGCTCTTGATCGAAGCCCCGGTAAACGGCGGCCGTAACTATAACGGTCCTAAGGTAGCGAAATTCCTTGTCGGGTAAGTTCCGACCTGCACGAATGGCGTAACGATGGCGGCGCTGTCTCCACCCGAGACTCAGTGAAATTGAAATCGCTGTGAAGATGCAGTGTATCCGCGGCTAGACGGAAAGACCCCGTGAACCTTTACTATAGCTTTGCACTGGACTTTGAATTTGCTTGTGTAGGATAGGTGGGAGGCTTTGAAGCGTGGACGCCAGTCTGCGTGGAGCCATCCTTGAAATACCACCCTGGCAACTTTGAGGTTCTAACTCAGGTCCGTTATCCGGATCGAGGACAGTGTATGGTGGGTAGTTTGACTGGGGCGGTCTCCTCCTAAAGAGTAACGGAGGAGTACGAAGGTGCGCTCAGACCGGTCGGAAATCGGTCGTAGAGTATAAAGGCAAAAGCGCGCTTGACTGCGAGACAGACACGTCGAGCAGGTACGAAAGTAGGTCTTAGTGATCCGGTGGTTCTGTATGGAAGGGCCATCGCTCAACGGATAAAAGGTACTCCGGGGATAACAGGCTGATACCGCCCAAGAGTTCATATCGACGGCGGTGTTTGGCACCTCGATGTCGGCTCATCACATCCTGGGGCTGAAGCCGGTCCCAAGGGTATGGCTGTTCGCCATTTAAAGTGGTACGCGAGCTGGGTTTAGAACGTCGTGAGACAGTTCGGTCCCTATCTGCCGTGGACGTTTGAGATTTGAGAGGGGCTGCTCCTACGACGAGAGGACCGGAGTGGACGAACCTCTGGTGTTCCGGTTGTCACGCCAGTGGCATTGCCGGGTAGCTATGTTCGGAATAGATAACCGCTGAAAGCATCTAAGCGGGAAACTAGCCTCAAGATGAGATCTCACTGGAACCTTGAGTTCCCTGAAGGGCCGTCGAAGACTACGACGTTGATAGGTTGGGTGTGTAAGCGCTGTGAGGCGTTGAGCTAACCAATACTAATTGCCCGTGAGGCTTGACCATATAACACCCAAGCAATTTGAGTCGAAAGGCCAGATTGCGGTGTGTGAAGACGCAATGAACCGAAAGTTCGACGCTCACAAAACACCGACAGCTGTCACATACCCAATTTGCTGAAGCGAGGCCATCTGGCCGCGACTCAGTACCCGAATTTCTTGACGACCATAGAGCATTGGAACCACCTGATCCCATCCCGAACTCAGCAGTGAAACGATGCATCGCCGATGGTAGTGTGGGGTTTCCCCATGTGAGAGTAGGTCATCGTCAAGATTAAATTCCGAAACCCCAATTGCGAGAGCAGTTGGGGTTTTGTTTTGGGCGCTCGAAAAGCGCCACGGGCGTCAGCGCGAGTACTGTTATCAGCCATTGCGCCTGCACACGCCTCGTCATTGCTGCGGCTTTACCGCTGTGGTCGACGTACGGTTCTCGGTCACGGCGATACACTGGTTTTCTCGTCTGATGAATAGGCACCGCCGAGTACCGTTGAAGAAATCGATGCAAAGTGTTTCTGCATTTTTGGTATGGTGCAGCACATTTTCACAGGGATTGATCTTTATCCGCAGGACGCGGCGTCGACCTTCTTCAAACGAGATGCTGTAGAAATGCCTGAACCCATACCTATCAAAGACCATGAAAAAGAGAATCGACTGGTCAACAAGCGCCTGCTCGCCTGCGCAGTGTTGGTCATGGGTATCACCTGCGCTCTGGTAGGGCGCATGTACTTCCTGCAAGTGGTGCAGTTCGACTACCACTCCACGATCTCTGAAAATAACCGTGTCCATGTGCTGCCCATCACTCCGACGCGTGGGTTGATTTACGACCGAAACGGCGTAGTGCTTGCCGATAACCGGCCCAGTTACAACCTGACCATTACTCGCGAGCGCACCACTGACCTCAAGAGTGAACTCGATGCCATCGTCAATTTGTTGCATCTACCCACTGAAGACCGTGCGTTGTTCGATAAGGCGCTCAAACAGGCGCGCCATCCTTTTGTCCCGGTGACACTGTTTTACGAGCTCACAGAAGAACAGATTGCCGTTCTGGCAGTGAATGAGTTCCGCTTGCCTGGGGTCGACGTCGAGCCACAGTTCGTCCGGCATTACCCCCTGGGGCCGCACTTTGCTCATTCCATTGGTTATGTAGGACGGATCAATGAGAAGGAGTCCAAAGCACTCGACTCGGTGGAATACCGCGGCACGCAGTCGATCGGCAAAACCGGGATCGAGCGCTTCTACGAGTCCGAACTCCATGGCCATGTAGGCTATGAAGAAGTCGAGACCAACGCTCAGGGCCGGGTGCTTCGCGTACTCAAACACACCGACCCGATCCCTGGAAAAAATATCGTCCTGAGCCTCGACGTCAAACTTCAGGAAGCAGCAGAGCAAGCCTTGGGTGATCGCCGAGGTTCGGTGGTTGCGCTGGACCCGCAAACGGGCGAAGTGCTGGCCATGGTCAGCAAGCCCAGTTTCGACCCGAACCTCTTCGTCACCGGCATCAGTTTCAAGGAATACGCTGCACTGCACGACTCCATTGACCGACCGCTGTTCAATCGTGTCCTGAGAGGCCTGTATGCGCCCGGCTCGACCATCAAACCCGAGGTGGCCATCGCCGGTCTGGACAGCGGGGTCGTCACCGCTCAAACGCGCGTGTTTGACCCTGGGTACTACCAACTGCCCGATTTTGACCATAAGTACCGCAACTGGAACCATAGTGGTGATGGCTGGGTTGATATGGATGCCGCCATCATGCGCTCCAACGACACCTACTTTTACGATCTGGCCCATAAGCTGGGCATCGACCGCTTGCATGACTATTTGGCCGAATTCGGCCTGGGGCAGAAAGTATCTCTGGATATGTTCGAAGAGTCAGCCGGTCTGATGCCGTCCCAGGCCTGGAAACGCGCCACTCGACGCCAACCATGGTTCCCGGGTGAAACCGTGATCCTCGGCATCGGCCAGGGCTATATGCAAGTCACTCCGCTGCAACTCGCCCAGGCAACTGCCTTGATCGCCAACAAAGGTGTGTGGAATCGCCCGCACCTGGCCAAAACCATCAACGGTGTACCGCCGGTAGACGAAAACCCCATGCCCAACATCGTTCTCAAGAATCCGCGCGACTGGGAACAGGTCAACCATGGGATGCAACTGGTCATGCACGACCCACGCGGCATTGCGCGCGCGGCTGCGCAAGGCGCGCAGTATCGTATTGCTGGCAAGAGTGGTACTGCGCAAGTGGTGGCGATCAAGCAGGGCGAGCGCTACAACCGCGAGAAGACGCTTGAACGCCACCGTGATAACGCCTTGTTTGTAGGTTTTGCCCCGGCCGAACATCCGAAAATCGTCATTTCGGTCATGATCGAAAACGGTGAGGCCGGTGGTCGCGTTGCAGGCCCTGTGGTGCGGCAGATCATGGACGCTTGGTTGCTCGATCAGGAAGGGCACCTCAAGCCGCAATATGCGACACCGACAAAGGCCCCTGGAGATCCACGCGTCTGACTCATGCTTGCCATGTTTCCAATCTCTACGTCCTCATAGGCGAGCCATGGCCAGATGTGCGAAGTGGGCCTTACGCCTGGATCGTCGCTCCACCTTCAGATGTGACTTTTCAGGCTCCGCACTCGATAACGAATCCCCTTACAAAAGCAACTTCCATTCGGTGCGTCAGTCATATCGTAGAGTCAGGTAATGGACGGGTCATCATCATTGCTTACAACTTGAGGTTGCGCATTGTTTGATGTCGCCTAGGGTCAATGGAGGAGGTGACTTATGCACGTATTAGATCGCATAGAGCGAAAAATCCTGCTCAATGCTTCACGTAAAAAAGTATGGGACGCGCTGACGAACGCCGAGCAATTCGGCAAATGGTTCGGTGTCGCCCTCGAAGGCAAAACCTTCGTCGAAGGTCAGATCATCGAAGCACCTATCACCTATCCCGGTTATGAACACGTGGTCTGGAAGGCCAGCATCGAGAAAATCCTGCCACAAACGTTGTTCGCGTTCAGGTGGCATCCCTTCGCCGTGGATAAAAATGTCGACTACGACAAGGAAACTCCGACCCTGGTGGAATTCACCATCGAGGACCATGCGCCGGGGATTCTGCTGCGTGTAGTCGAGTCCGGCTTCAATGCCGTACCTGAGGCGCGCCGGCAGAAGGCGTTCAAAATGAACTCCCGTGGCTGGGACGAGCAAATGGGCAATATCGAAAACTACCTCAAAAAATGACGCCGGCCATCGAGCCAACTACTCAAGCGTCTGACTAGGCAACCGTGAGCTATTGCCGGAATGATCACGACGGTCAACTGCGTTTAACAATGCGGGAACACCGAGTGGATGCGGCTTTAAGACGAGGTCAGGTATAAAACCTGCTCGTCATGAGCATTACTTCACGCCCTGAGCCCTGTGCCGCGTAGAATCACCAGCTAAAAGCGATTCCTGAGGTGCGGCACGGTGGAGTTACAGCAGGGTTTTGTCCTGACCCGGCATTGGCGTGATACCCCGGCGGGCACGGAGGTCAGCTTCTGGCTGGCCACTGATCAGGGGCCACGGTTTATTCGCCTACCCGTGCAAACCTCGGTGATGTTTATCCCCGAGGCGCATCGCAAACCGCTGGATTGGCTGCTCAAGGGCGAGCGCGATATCGAATTGCGACCACTGCAACTGTGTGATTTCCATCATCGCCCCGTCCTCGGACTGTATACCCGCCAGCATCGCCAATTGATGGACCTGGAAAAACGCCTGCGGGCCGCAGGTGTCGATGTGTACGAAGGCGATGTACGCCCGCCGGAACGCTACATGATGGAACGTTTCATTACCGCGCCCGTCTGGTTCGGCGGTACGCCGGACGGCACAGGCGCTCTGTCGGACGCGCAGATGAAACCCGCGCCGGACTATCGTCCGCCACTCAAGCTGGTGTCCCTGGACATCGAGACCACCGCCCAGGGCGACCTGTATTCCATCGCACTCCAGGGGTGTGGAGAGCGCCAGGTATACATGCTCGGGCCGCCCAACAAAAACGATGCGGTGGACTTCAAACTCGACTATTGCGACAGCCGCGCCCAATTGCTCGAGCGTCTTAATGAATGGCTGGCAACCTTCGACCCCGACGCCATCATCGGTTGGAACGTGGTGCAGTTCGATTTGCGGGTGCTCCATGAGCACGCCCAGCGCCTCAATGTGCCATTGCTGCTCGGGCGCGGTGACGAGGCCATGAGTTGGCGCGAGCACGGCAGCCGCAACCATTACTTCGCGGCGGCGGCGGGACGCTTGATCATCGACGGGATCGAGGCGTTGCGGTCGGCGACCTGGAGTTTCGAGTCCTTCAGCCTGGAAAACGTTGCGCAAACCCTGCTCGGCGAAGGCAAGGACATCTCCACCCCGTACCAACGCATGGACGAAATCAACCGCATGTTCGCCGAGGACAAGCCTGCCCTGGCACGCTACAACCTCAAGGACTGCGAACTGGTCACACGGATTTTCGAGAAGACCGAGCTGCTCAAGTTCCTGCTGGAGCGCGCCAGTGTCACCGGCTTGCCGGCTGACCGTAACGGCGGTTCCGTCGCCGCGTTCACTCACCTCTACATGCCGCTGATGCACCGCCAGGGCTTCGTTGCGCCGAATCTGGGCGACAAACCGCCCCAGGCCAGCCCCGGCGGATTCGTCATGGACTCTCGCCCCGGTCTTTACGAGTCGGTGCTGGTCCTGGATTACAAAAGTCTCTACCCATCGATCATCCGCAGTTTCCTGATCGACCCCGTGGGCCTGATCGAAGGCCTCAAACACCCCGACGACAGTGATTCGGTCGAAGGCTTTCGCGGTGCACGGTTTTCCCGCACACGTCATTGCCTGCCGTCGATCGTCGCGCGCGTGTCCGAGGGGCGTGAAGTGGCCAAGCGCGAACACAATGCACCGCTGTCCCAGGCGCTCAAAATCATCATGAACGCCTTCTACGGGGTGCTCGGCTCCAGTGGCTGCCGGTTCTTCGACACCCGCCTGGCCTCATCGATCACCCTGCGTGGTCACCAAATCATGCGCCAGACCCGCCAGTTGGTTGAGGCCCAGGGTTATGAGGTGATCTACGGCGACACCGACTCCACCTTTGTCTGGCTCGGCCGCGCGCACTCACAGGAGGACGCCAGTCGCATCGGCCAGGCGCTGGTCAGGCACGTCAACGATTGGTGGCGCGCGCACTTGAGCGCCGAGTTCGGCCTGCAGAGCGCCCTGGAGCTGCAATATGAAACCCACTTCACGCGTTTCCTCATGCCGACCATTCGCGGCGCCGAGGAGGGCAGCAAGAAGCGTTACGCCGGCCTGGTCGTGCACGGCGACGGCCGCGAAGACATGGTTTACAAGGGGCTCGAAACCGTGCGCAGCGACTGGTCGCCGCTGGCCCGAAAGTTCCAGCAGGAGCTTTACCGGCGCATATTTCATCGTCAGCCGCACCAGGCGTATATCCGCGATTACGTGCAACGAACCTTGAGCGGCGAATTCGATGAGCTGCTGATCTATCGCAAGCGCCTGCGACGCCGGCTGGACGATTACGAGCGCAATGTGCCGCCCCACGTGCGTGCCGCGCGCCTGGCGGACGAGTACAACGACCGCCTGGGCCGCCCGCGCCAGTACCAGCGCGGTGGCTGGATCAGTTACGTGATCAGCGTCAACGGGCCTGAACCGCTGGAGGTGCGTCGGGCGCCCATCGACTACGATCACTACGTCACCCGCCAATTACAGCCGGTGGCCGATGCGATTCTGCCCTTTGTGAATGACGACTTCAGCACGTTGGTCGGCGGGCAGATGGGACTGTTCTAAAGCGCTTGCACTGAGCGGTCGCATGTCTGCACGCTTGGCCTTCTTCGACGCGCAATCAAGGAGAATTCCCGATGTACACGCTCTACGGCACCGACGAGTCCGGCTCATGCATGATCGAAATTGCCCTGCAGCGTTGCGCAGTGCCGTGGCATCGGGTGGACGCCAGCTCCTGGCACGAAGGTGAGGGCAGCGATGCCTTGGCGCGCATCAACCCCCTCAAGCAGATCCCCACGCTGGTCACGCCGGACGGCCAGGTGTTAACGGAAAGCGCAGCCATTCTGATCCACCTGGGCCTGGCATTTCCCGATGCGCACCTGCTGAGTGGCGACCGCGCGCAGATCATCCGCGGCCTGGTGTACATCGCGGCCAATTGCTACTCGGCGATTGGCATCATCGACTACCCGCACCGTTGGTTGGGCGACGCGCCGGACGCAGTGCAGGCGCAACTGGTCAGCGGCACACGGCGTCACCTGCATCAGGCCTGGGTGATATTTGCCGAGCAGTTCGCCGAGCAGTTGTTTGCCGACAACGGTGAGCCGAATGCGCTGGGCCTCATGGCGGCGACGGTGTCGCGCTGGGACGCGGCGCGAGAGGCGCTGAGCGCCCTGGCGCCAGGCTTTGCACAAACGCTGGCGCGCGTGGATGCCGACCCCGTCGTGGCCCCCGTGTTTGCCCGGCATTGGCCGCAGTGGAAGGAGTCGTAATGTTTCTGTAATCAAGCGAAACAATCGTCGTGACCCTCCTCAACCCCTTGCATCGCGGACGTCCTGACCTACGCTTTCTCAAAGTGCTGTAGGAATCATCCTTGAATTTGACGGTCGCAGACATGAAACTCAAGAACCCTGCATGGAATTCAAAGGAGGTGCGCATGCTCATCCGGTCGCTGACCCTGGCTACCTTGATGGCGTTTACGGGGCCGCTGTTGGCGGCTGACGATATCAACCCGCTCAAACAGGACCTAGGCAAGGCCCGCCCGCTGGTGGTGGTAGAGCTTGATTCCGGCAACGATACGTTGGCCAAGCTCAAGAAGGCGCTGGACGAGCCGGCCACCAAGCAGTCCTTTGAAGAACGCAGCATGGTGTTCTACACCGTCAAGTTCGGCAGCATCGGCGCCGAAGGCGAGAAGTTCGCCAAAGACCCTAAAGACAACAAAAAACTCACCCCGCCGGAAACCAACGCCTTGATCCGCGCCCTCAAACTTGGCGCCGGCAGCGGTACCAAAGTGATCCTGGTCGGCAAGGACGGCGACAAGAAGCTCGAGAAGACCGTCCCACCGGATACCCTCGACCTCAAGGAATTCTTCAGCGCCATCGACCAGATGCCCATGGCCGAAAAGGAAGCCGCGGCGGCACCTGAGCCGCAACCAGCGGCACCTGCCCCGACGCCGGCCAAGGGCGCCAAGCCTGCCAAGCACGGTAGCAAGCCAACTGCGCAGCCATTGGACGATTAACCTCGCAAGGAGCGAGCACGCTCGCTCCCCACACCTATTCCTAGCGCCTGCGCACCGGAAACGGAAAATAGAAAAACCGCAGGGCCGCCACCCGCTTGATCACTTCCCCGATCAGCAATGGCACCACCACGGCCACCACAAATCCGATGCACGCCGCGGCAAAGTCATGCAGCCCGAGGCGCACCAGCAGGTCCACTGTCTTGTGCTGGATCTCGCCATGGAAGATCAACAGGATCAAGGTGGACTGGCCAATGTAGGTCATCACCCGCGTCAACAGTAGCGACGCCATGATCACCTTCGCAAGTGCCCAGCACAGATACACGCCGATCACCGCCAGCAGGCTGGTCCACAGCCAGTGATCGTAGCGACGCTGCGCCAGGTCCATGGTGGCATGGCTGTAGAGGAACACCGCGGCGAACAGCACCACCGACACCAGCAGTGTCAGCCAGGAACCGCCGTGGGTCCGCAGCCAATCGCGAAGTAGGTAACCATAAACAAAACACGCACTGCTGATCGGCGTGATGTCCAGGCTGAACGGCAGGCCGGGCAGCACCCAGGTGTGCTCGCCGATCGTGACCGGCAGTTGCCAGAACCAGGGCAGCATCCAGATGCCCAGCAGCAGCGGGACGATCATTACGGTGCAGCTCAGCGCCAGCGACAGGCGCTGGATCAGCCGCAGCAGCACCCAGCTGAACACAATCGCTACCCAGAAGTGCGGCAGGAACCATAGCGCCTGCCACGGTATGGTGCCCACCGTGGCATACAACACGCCACCGATGTCCGGCAGCAAAGGTTGGCCGCGCAGCACATCGCGCACGATCACATACACCAGCATGGTGAAAAAAAATGGTTTGAGCAGGCCGTCCGCCTTGCGCACCGCCATTTCCATAAACGGCTGTTCCGGTTTGAAAAACACCCCGGACAGGAAGAAAAACAACGGCAGCACAAACGATGCCAGGATCGGATACAACACGTCCGGCGATGTGGCGACGAACCAGCTGTGGGCATACACGATCACCAGGATGCCGATGCCTTTGGCGATGTCCATTTGAATCCAGCGATGTTTCACCTCAGTGCTCCCGTTCGATGACAGCAACTCATGCTTTACGCCACGGCTTGAGCCACAGCCCCATACCCAGCATCACTCCCGCGCCGGCCAGCGTGCTCAGCCCCAGTTGCAGCCATACCCCAGGCACCGGGAACAGCAGCAGCGCCGCCAGGCCCAGCAGCAGCGCACTGAGCAGCCAGTGACGAGCCCAGGGCAGAGCGTCGAGCAACGCCTGGCGCTGCATCAACAACAACGCCGTGCAGATCACGCCCGCCAGCGCGGCCAATGGGATGCCCGCCAGGCCAACCATAAACGGCAGGGCGCCCAGCAGCAGTACATTGACCAGGCTGCCCAGCAGCTCGCAGCGCAGCGGCTGGCGAGTGTCGCCGGCGGCGTAGGCGTAACGCGCGAGCAGGGCATTCCATGCGCCGAACACCAGCGGTACGGCAAACCAGGCCAGCAGCAGCGGCAGCGGCGAATCCAGCGATTGGCTGGGCAGCAGCAGCGCCACCAGGCTCGGCGCGGCGGCGACCAGGCCGACGCCCGCCGGCAGGGTCAGCACGCTGGCGGTCTGCAGGCCGCGCTTGAGCAGGGCCAGGCGCTCATCGCCCTGGCGTCGGCTCATCATGCCCAGCAGCACCTGATTGAGGCTCATCAGCGCAATCAGCGGCAGGTTCATCAGCTTGCGCGCCAGGTTGACCCACGTCACCGCACCTTCTCCCAGCAGCGACGCCACCAGGCGCTCGATCAAGGCCAGGCCCTGGCTGGCGCCGTTGCTCAGCAGCAGCGGGCCGATGCGCTGGCCCAGTTCCCGCAGCGGCGCAGCGCTCAGTTGCCAACGCCACGGGCGCCAACCCTGGCGCCAGATCGACGGCAGCAGTGCCAGCGGCATCAGCAGGCTGCCGGCCAGGCACGCCAGCGCCAGTGAGTGCGGCTGTGTGGCGCTGCCCGCGACGGCGAGGTAAGTCACCGGCGGCAGGTTGAACAACAACGAGCCCAGCCCCGCCAGCACAAAGCGTTCGCTGGCCTGCATGGGAATGCTGAACAGGGCGTGCAGCAGTAATCCCGGCACGCACCACGCGACGATCTGCAGGTTATTGGCGGCCAGAGCCGTGGCGCTGTTCGCCAATCCAGGCCCCAGCACCTGCACCAGCCAGGGTGCCAGCCACATCAACAGCAGGCTGGTCAGCAGCGCAATCAACAGCAGAGCCGGAAACAATACCGCCAGCCAGTCCAGTCGCTCGCGCTCCTTGCGCGCCAGGTACAGCGGCAGTGCGGCGGCGCTCAGCACGCCGCCGGCCAACGACATGCGCAGCGCTTCGGGCAGGAACAACGCGATCAGGAACGCATCGCTGCGCTCGCCGGCGCCCCACGCCGCCACCAGCAGCCACTCGCGGGCAAATCCCAGGCACAGGCCCAGCAAGGTTGCCAGGGTCAGCCACGCGGCGGAGCCGAGCATCAGAAGGGCGCACCATCAATCAGCGGTTTACCGTGCGCCACCCGCTTGACCTGCGGCACGCGCGCCGGGAACAGCCGCCGGGCCTCCAGCACATTGATCCCCACCATCAGCCAGAACAGCGCCACCATCACCACCGCGAAACTGAAGTAGTGGTCGAACAGGCCGCTGACCAGCGCCGACAGGATGCCGGCGGTGGTGCCGAGCCACAACGCATTGTCCTTGGTCAGGCGGATCGGGCCTTTATCCGGGCGTGCCTCGCGCCACCAGCGTACCGTCACCGCAACAAACAACAGCATGCCGGCCAGGCCGACCTTGTAGATGTAGTTCAGCCACAGGTTGGAGATCCCCAGCAGGTGCGAACCGGGCACCGGTGGGTCGGCCTTGAACCCGATGCCCAGGGGATAGGAGGCCACCGCCTGTGGGAACATGCGGTACTCGTCGAAGCGCACCTCGGTACTCGCATTGCTCGAGGAAAAGATGGTTGCCAGTCGGTCCTGCAGCGGTGGATAGGCGAGCACCAACGCCACGGTCAGCGCCGCGCCGATCATCAGCAGGCGCCCGGTGTACGGCACCCGTCGAATGGCCATCCACATCAACACCAATGCCAGGCTCACCATCGCCCCACGGCTGCTCGCCAGCAGCAACGCCGCCGCACCCAGACATGCCACGCCCAGGCCGAGCGCGCGTCTCCAACCTTGCTCGGTCATGCCGAAGCAGAACGCCAGCGGCAGCAGCAAGGCCATGATCCCGCCGATGGCATTCGGGTGGGTCCAGGGCGAACCCATGCGCGAGGACATGGCTTCCAGGCCGAACTTGAGCATGTCGAAGTTGGCGTAGTTGAACATTGCCAGAATCGACGCAATGCCGGCGCCGGAGCGGGTGCGCACGAACACTGCGATCGACAGCAGCAGCATCGCCAGGGTGCCCAGCAGCAGGGCGATCACCAGCGCCTCGCGGTGTTTACGTTCCACCAGCAGCCTGGCGGCGAGAAACACCCCTGACAGGTTCAACAACCAGCGCAGCCAGTTGGCCACGCCGCTGGTGTCGGCCTGGACGGTGACCTGCCCCACAATGAAGGGAAACACGCTGAACAGCATCAGCCACAGCAGCATCTGGTCGGTGGGCCGCGTCGCCAGGCTCGGCGTGGCCGGCAGGCGTGACAGAAAGCTGTGCCACACAATCGCGCCCCAGGTCAGGGCCAGGATCGCTTCGCTGACCGTGCTGCGAATGCCGAGATTGACCGTGGAGTACGGCATGAACGTCGCCATCCCCGCAAACAGCAGCAAGCCCCACAGCGGGAACCGCAGGATGGTCACTACGCCCGCCAGGCCGATCACCGCCAAGAATGCCTTGGCCGGGGACAGCAGCAGGGCCAGGGCACCAAACAGCAGGCCGAAGAGAATCGCGACGAGACTGGCCAGGTTCACTTTCACTTCAGTTCCTCGATCAGTTCGCCCAGGCGCTGGCGATAGGCGTGGTGATTGAAGCGCTCGGCCCACAGGCGGCGTTGTTCGGGCGAGTCCTCGGCGGGCCGCTCGCTCAGGGTGAGCATCAACTGCATCAGCGCCGGACCGTCGGTGGGAGAAAAACGCGGCGCAGTGGGTGGCGTGATTTCATCCAACGAGGTGCCGCTGGCCACCGCCACCGGGGTGCCCACGCTCAGCGCCTCGATCACCGGCAGGCCGAAGCCCTCTGCGTACGAGGGTTGCCACAGGCGTTCGGCGTGGCGATACAGCGCATGCAACTCGGCATCCGACACGCCGCTCAATGCCCGAATCCCCGGCAGTGCGCGCTGGGCTGGCGGCAAATGCTCAAGGCTGCCCACCAGCACCAGTTCCGGTACCGCAGGTGACTGGCGTCGCGCCTGCTGCCATGCCTCCACCAGAAACGGCACGTTCTTGCGCAACTCGCGGGTGCCTACCAACAGCCAGTAGCGCGCGGGCAGTTGGCGCGCCGTGAGGTCGGCGGCCAGCGCGCTAAACCCGTCGACCTGATTGGGCAGCACGCGAATCTTGCCGGTGGCCTTGGGGAACAGCCGCGCGGTCTCGTCCGCGCTGTACCGCGACGGCGTCCACACGCGGTCGGCACTGTGCACCGCGTAGGCAATCGACAGGCGATCGCTGGTCTTGTAGATCAGCGCCTTGAGACGATTGGCGTGGTAGTTCTGCAAGGTGATCTGGAACAGGTCATGCAGCAGCACCACGGTGCGCAGGCCTTGTGGCTTGGGCGGCAACGGCAGGCCCATGTTGAACGTGCTGATATACAGGTCGATATGCTGCTCGCGCAGCGCACGCGGCAGAAAGCCGGCCTCGAAGCGCAGGCGATTGTGCGGCTGGTGCATCGCGGTCTTCGCGCAGCCCCAGACCGGGCAGTGGGCCTGCAAGCGGGTTTCATCGCCCAGGGGCGCGACGGTGAAGCGCTCCAGTTCGATCTCCGGCAGCGTGTACAAGGCGCTTTCCAGCGCATACACCTGGCGACTGATGCCCGATTGCGGCGAGGTGCCAACGGTGCGGTAATCCAGGCCTACACGCATGCGGGCTCCTCGTGGGGGTGCGGCGCCAGGGCGGCATACACCTGCTCCAGCTGGCTGGCCGCAACGTTCCAATCATGGGCGCGGCGCACATAGGCGCGGCCCGCTTCGCCCATCGGCACGGCGGCTTCAGGGTGCTGCAGCAGACGTACCACGGCATTCGCCAGGCCGCTGGCGCTTTGCCCGCCGAGATAGTCCAGACCTTCCACCAGATCCAGCCCCGACACACCTTGCTCGGTGCTCGCCAGCGGCAGGCCGGCGGCCAGAGCTTCCAGCACCTTGAGCTTGGAGCCGCCACCGTGGCGCAGCGGCGCCAGGAACACCGAACAGCGAGATTGCAATTGCAGCAGGTCGGGCACAAAGCCTTGCCATTCGATACGCGGGTCCGGCCAGCGCTCGCGCCAGCTGCCGGGCATGCCGAAGCCGCACACGCTCATGCGCGCCTCGGGGCAGTGCTCCCAGACCTTCGGCAGAATCTCTTCCAGCGCCCACTCGATAGCATCCACATTGGGTGCATATTCATAGTTGCCCAGGAACAGCACACGCTGGGTCGCAGGGTCCGGGCGCGCGCCGGCGAAGTGCGCGCAGTCCACGCCGTTGACCACCACCGACAGCGGTTTGCCGGCGATGGTTTCCAGCACTTGGGCGTCGCTGGTGGTAACGGCCACCACCTGGGCGGCCTGGCGCATCACCCGTTGTTCCCAACGCTGGTAGCGCCATTGGTCATAGCGGATAAACGGCAGCGACCAGCGCGGCAGCCGGTCATAGGTGGCGGCACCGAGGGCCGACTCTACGTTGTGCTCGGTCAGCACGAAGGGTTGGCGCTGACGCGCCAGCGCCTGTTCGTAAGGCTGGAAGGTGTAGGAATGTTCGATCTGCACCACGTCCCAGTGCTCGCTCAGTAACTGCTCGAAGCGCGCCTGCAGCGCTGCCGACAGCCCGTTGACACTGGCCAGCAGCGGGTAGGGTGCGAACAACCCTGCCAACAGGGTCGTGAAGCTGCGCAACGGGCGGCGGGGCAGGATGATCACCTGTTCAAGAAACGCCTCCAGCACCTGGCGGTCGGCGGGCGCCACCGGGTGTTTGTCGTGCAGCAGCAGGGTGATCCGGTGTCCGCGCGCGGCCAGGCTGCGCAGCAGGTGGAACTGGCGCGTCTTGCCGCCGCTGGTGGCGGGCCAGGGCGAGTAGGGCAGGATCCATAAAATGCGCATGGCCGTTTCTAATCCCATAACAGAATTTGCAGGTTCGGCTTGACCGGTACGGTCAGCCCTTGAGCGCCGGTGACCGGGGTTTGGGTGCCGCGCAGCGGGTCGTATAACGTGGCGCGGGCCAAGCCGGGCAAGTGCGCGTTGCCGCCCTGGGCCGACCAGAAAAACCACAGCCTGCGCCCGTCGGCGCGCGTCCAGGCGATGCTGAACAGGCCGTCGGGCAAGCGGTCGGCGCCGGGCGGGTCGGCGGGAGTGAGCCTGGGCCCGCTGACGTCGAGGAAATTTTTCAGTGCGGTGTAGACCGGCTTGGGATTGGCGTCGATGTCCAGCAAGCCGTAGGACTGGTCCCGCACGCTGGCGCGTTGGTCGAGGTCGCTCAGGGTAAACAGGAAGATTCTGTCGTAGTCCAGCGCGCTCATCAGTGCCAGGCGCCGCACCACGTAGTCGGCCTGGGCCTGCGGGCTGATGATGTCCTGAGCGTCCTTGGGCCCCTTGTAGGTCGACCAGCCCCACTCGGTGCTCCATAAAGTCTGGACCCCGCTGCTCCGCAAAGCCTGGTTGAGCTGGGTAGTCTTGGCGATAAAGTCGAGGTTGGCGGGGTCGTTGCCTTCGGGCAATTGGGTGTAGGGGTGGTAGGACATCACCGTGTTCAGGCTTGCCACCCCCAGCGCACCGAGCGCCTCGAGCATGGACTGGCCGTTGGGCATTTCACTGAAGAACGCCATGCCGGCGGCCACCACCGGTTTGCTCGGGTTGACCGTGCGCAGCGCCGTGGCGGTGACCGTCAGCAGCCTGGCATAACCGGCAGGGTCCGCCACCGGGCGCCAGAAGCCCAACAGGTTCGGTTCGTTCCACACCTGCCAGGCGTTCACGCTGGGGTAGCGCTGGGACAACAGCAGCATGCGGTTGGCGAATACGTTCGGGTCTTTGGGCGGGTATTGGTCCTGGTAGGGCGCGCCGGCCGGTGCAGTGGTCGCGAACGGCGCGGACCCGACGAGGTAGAACACCGACTTGAGCTGATTGGCCTGCAGCTTCTGCACCAACTGATCCAGGGTAGCTACCTGATATTGGCCCTCGACGGGCTCCAGCTGGTCCCAATGCAAATCCAGGCGCACCCACTCCAACCCCAGCGCCTTGAGGCGATCGATCTGCTTCTGATAGCGCTCGGGGCTGAACCACAGGAACTGCGCGTTCACCCCCAGGAAATCCTTCCATACCACCACCTTGCCGGCCTTGAGCACATGGCTTTCGGCGTCCGCCTGGCGGCCCCAGAAAAACCCCGTCAGGCCAAGGGCGACGATCACGGTCAGCGTGGCGAAGTAGGTGCGTTTACGCGCCATGGCGAGCTCCTGCGATGGCTTGGTCAAACAGTTCGATGAATGTGCCGGCGGTCTTGGGCCACAGGCGCTCGCGCCCGATTTCGCCGGCGCGCTCGGCCCAGTCCCTGGCCAGCAGCGGTTGGCGCGCCAGTCTCAGGAGCTGCTCGCCCAGCGCGGCTACATCGCCTTCGGGGTAGATGGCGCCGTTGCCGCTGGCGACTTCCTCGGCAAACGCACGGGCATCGGAGGTGATTGCGCCGCGCCCGCAGGCCGTGGCCCAGGACAGCGCGCCACTGGTGCCGCGCTGGCGCCCCAGCAGGCCGAGTTTTTTCGATTCGCGATAAGGCAGCACCATGACGTGGTGAGCCTGGATCGTCTGGGCGATCTGGTCAGCCGGCAGGTTCAGTTGCCAGTCGACGGCATCGGCCAGGCCCAGTTCGGCGATCTGTCCCTTGAGCTGTTCCAGGTAGTTGCCGCCCGCGCCGAAGGCCATTTCCGGCGCCGTGCCACCGGCCAGGGTCAGGCGCACCCGCTTGCGCAGCTGCGGGTCTTGATTGAATACGTCCGCCAGCGCCTGAACCAGGTCTTCGATGCCCTTGCCGCGGTAGATAAACCCGAAGTACAGCAGGCGCAGAGGCTCCAGAGGCGGCAGCGCAACCGGGTCGATGGCCAGATTGGCATGGTTGATCACCGCCACTTTGCCGGCGGGCAGTTGCATGCGCTGGCTCAGGCATTCGGCCCCCAGGCGCGTAAGGGTGATCAGCCGCGTCAGGCCCTGGGCGACCTGGCGTTCTTCGCGCAGGGTCAACGGATCGGCCAGCACCACCGCTGCCTGGGGCATCGGGCTGGGCAGGCGTTCGAGCAGGTTCAACGGAAACGGCAGTTGTTCGCGTCGCCACACCATCCGCTCTGGGTCGTGCACGGTGGCGGTCAGCGGCAATAGCGGGCAGGCCTTGCGCAGTTCACGCAAGGCCAGGAATTCCCCCAGCCGGCCGCCGCCCAGCTCGGCATGGACCAGGTTCACGCTGTGCCAGTCAAAGGCGGCGATGGCCGACCTGATGGCCTCGCTGTTGCCCGCCACGCCCGCCAACGGTGTCAGCACCGTCACGCCGAGCGCTTGGAGTGCCGTGCGGAAATGGTTCGCGTAGTCGGCGATCCCGTTTTTCTCCGGCGGCAACGGCGCGAGCAGGGCGATACGCATCAGAACGCTCCCCGGTATTTGGCGATGGTCTTGAGCACCTTGGACGGCACCTCGAACTTGCGCCGGTTGATAATGATGCCGTCGACTTTGCCAAACGCAGTGTTGAGGATCGACAGCGCATGCTCGACCACCGGCACCGTGCTTTTCTGGGCTTCCACCACCAGTGCAATCAGGTCGGCGCGGCGCAGGGCGACAAACGCATCACGGTTGTCCAGCAGGGCCGAGGCGTCCAGCAGCACCACTTCACCGGGCGCCGCCGGTTCAGCACCGCCGACCCGCGCGTTGATGCCGTTCTCGTCCAGCAACTGACGTAGTTGTTCAACCACGAACGTCACCCCTTCGCCATGCCGTGCCGAGGTGAGCCCCAGGGTCAGGCCCTGTTCGGCGATGCGGTCCGGGCGCAACAGGCTGTAGAGGCGGTAGATGCTCGCATTGAAGGCGTTGGTGCTTTGCGCGGTGCTGGTGTCCAGCTCCGGCAGGGTCGTCCACAGCGGCAGGCCGAACTTGCGCTCCACCAATCCGCCGTCGTGGATGCGCTGGTCCAGCAAGTAGCACAGGTAGACCACCAGCAGTCCTACAACGATGGCGAATGGAATCGCCAGCATGAGCATTACCAGGGTTTTGGGAAAAATGCGCCCGGGGTTGAGGGTGGCTTCTTCGATTACGGCGATATTGCTGATCTGGCTGTTGTCCAGCTCACGGTCGATACGTGATTTTTCCAGATTGTCGACGTACAGCGCGTAGTTACGCTCGGTGGCGCTCAGTTCGCGGGCCAGACGGGTCAGTTCCGGTTCGATTTCCAAGGCTTGCTTGCGCTGGCCTTCGAGGTTGGCCAGTTGTTTCTGTTGCTGAGTCAACTGAGTGCGCAGGGCGCGGTTGTTGCTCGACTCATCCAGCAGCACCCGCTGCAAGTGAATTTCCAGCGTGTTCGGCGCGCGGTTCTCGGAGCTTTGCACCGTGTTGCTTTCGCTGGCGACCTGGGCCTGCATCGCCTTGATCGACGCATCCAGAGCTTTGACCGGAGGCGCGTTGTCGGTGTAGGTGCGCATCATGTCGGCTTTTTCCAGCAGCTTCTGATTGAGCAGGCGGCGCAGGTCCTGCTGCTGCGGGTTCAGTGCGATCTGGCGTACCGTGGTGACTTCCTTGGGCTGGCTCTTGAGCTGGTTGCGGGTGCTCTCGATGGCGCTGTCGGACGAGGCGATCAGGCGCGTGGTATTGAACACTTCGCCACGCAGCACGTTGATGCGCTCGGACAAATCCTCCAGGCGATCGGTGATGCTCGCCGCGCCAATCTCATTCAAGTGCGTGAGAATCTGCTGTTTGTAGCTCTTGATTTCGGTGGCGCTGTTGGACACCTGCCCCTCGTAGAAGGCATACAGGCTCTTGCGTCCCAGGGCCTGGGTGCGTTCGTTGATGTAGGTTTCGACCCAGTGCTTGACGACCTCCTGTGCGACCTGGGGGTCGCCCCAGGTAAAGGTAATGTCCATCACCGTGGAGCCGGCGGCGTGGCTTACGTCAAAATTTTTCTCCAGGCTGGCGGCGAGGCGCTCGACCGGCGTGGTTTTCTCGACGACACCGACGGTTTCCAGCACCACGCGCAAACCGTCGAACACCGCGCCGATGGCGCTCTTGACGTAGTACTTGATGCGCTTCCAGGCACCTTCCGGCGGCGGCGCGTTGTCGAGCACTTCCAGGTAGTGCTCGGCCACGGCGCGCACGATCGGGCGGCCGGTCAGCAAGCGCTCTTCGTCGACGATCGGGTCGCGCTGGGTGCTGGGCATCACCAGGGCCTGGCGATTGCTGATCTCGATCGGCAACGTCGAATCACGCCCGGGCTTGACCAACAGGCGCGCGGTGGATTCGTACTTGGCCGGCAGCAGGAACGCCCCCAGCAGAATGATCACCAGCGCGGCGATGGCCGCCAGCTTGAACTCGTGGCGGAAAATGAAGAACAGGCGCAGAAGATCGCGAAAAGAACGGATCTCGATCATGGGATGTCGCTCCTTTTAATTGCTGCCGCCGCTGGTGCGCGTGTAGTTGTAGCCGACGCCAATGGACTTGGTGAACGGAATCAACTGGTTCAGGTAGGTATCCACGCCCTGGATGCGCTCGCCCACATTGGACTTGGGCACGAACACCACGTCGCCGCGTTGCAGGTGCACCGGTTTGCGTCCATTGGGGCCGGTCTTGAGCAACTGGCTGAAGTCCAGGAAGTACGCGCGGTAGGCGCCCTGGGCGTCTTCGCGCAGCAGGGCGACCATGCTGGCGTCGCCCGCCGGGTTGATCCCGCCGGCACCGACGATGGCCTGCTCCAGGGTGTTGGCCGTGGCGATCTGCACCGCGGTCGGGTTGTTCACCGCACCGCCGACGATCACCGAGTTGCCCGGCGCCTGGTTGATATTCACCGTCACGCGCGGCTCGCGATAGGTCGGCGCGAGCTTGTTGGTCAGCTCGGTGGCCAGCTCCGACGGTTGGCGCCCGGCGACCTGGATCGGCCCCAGGAACGGGTAGTTGATCTTGCCGTCGGTTTGCACGGTGTACAGCGTCAACTCGTAGATAGTGCTGACATTGAACGCCGACAGCGTGGGCATCTCGCCGGCGTCGCGCACGATGCGCAACTGGTCGCCGATGCGGATGCGTTCCACCGCCGGCGGCAACTGCGCCAGTTGATCGAGGGCGCGCTTGCCGTCCTCGACGGTCTTGTCATCCGGGGGCTCGATGCGTGCCGGTGTATTGCAGGCGGCCAGGGCCATCACGGCCAGGGCGAGCACGGTGCTTTTCATCAAGGGGGACGTCCTGTGGGTCATGCTGCTCACCTCCAATACCCGGGAAACATGCTGATGCGTCGCTTGAGGGACACAGGCAGGTGCCGCTCAAGATGGCCCAGCCGGTAACCCAGCAATTTGAATGCACTGCGCACCAATACCTCGGGCGCTCTGTGAAGCGCACCGGCCTTGCGCAAGGCGGTCAGTTCCGCCATTACATAGCGCTTGCCTTCGCCGCCGGCGTCGCCAAAAGCTTGCCGGATCCATGGCTCGCGGCCATAGAACACGCCGATGTCGAAGTAGCGGTGAAACTCGTCCATGAGCGAGTAGTCGTGGGAGTGATATACCAACGACGTGGCCGCATAGCGCACCTTGTAGCCGTCGAGCAGCAGGCGCGCCGCGACGTAGGCATCTTCACTGCCGATGACGTCGACGGGGAAACCGCCCACGGCGTGCAGCGCACTGCGTCGGTACACGGAAAACGAGTCGGAGCTGAAGCAGGTCTTGATCCCCAGCTCCGGCGCGTCGGCCAGGCTCTTGCTGCGACTCAGGGGCGGATAGTTGAAGTGCCGCGACTGCGCCCCCAGCACACCGGCGTCGGGGTGCGGCAACTGGCGACCGTAGGCAACACCGTTGAGCGGGTCCTGGTGCAACTCATCGAGCAGGTTGGCAAAGGTCTCGGCAGACGCGGGGATGGCGTCCTGGGTCATCACGATCAATGCATCGCCGCCTACCTGTTCGCTGGCCCAGCGCCGAGTGCCGCCGTGATTGAAGGTGCGCGCATCGATCACTTCGACCCGCGCGCCGAATGCGCGAAAGCGCGCCACGGTGTCATCGCTGGAGGCGCTGTCCACCACCAGCATCTCGTCCGGTTGCAGCGTCTGCATCTGGAGCGCCGGCAGCAACCGCGCCAAGTGACCGGATGCGTTACGGGTCGGAATGATCAGTGCGGTGCGCATTTCATTTTTTCACGTCGGCCGGGGCGCGGCCGTAAATATCATCGAAGCGCACGATGTCGTCCTCGCCCAGGTATTCGCCGCTCTGTACCTCGATCATCACCAGGTCGATGATGCCGGGGTTGGTCAGCCGATGTTTGTGCCCGGCGGGGATGTAGGTGGATTCGTTGGCGTTGATCAGGAATTCGCGTTCGCCATTGGTAATCTGCGCCGCGCCGCTGACCACCACCCAGTGTTCGCTGCGGTGGTGATGCATTTGCAGCGACAGCGAGGCCAGGGGCTTGACCACGATGCGCTTGATTTTGAAGCGGCTGCTTTCCTCCAGCACCGTGTAGGTGCCCCACGGCCGCGTGACGGTACGGTGCAGGCTGTACGCCGGATGATTCTGGCGCTTGAGTTCGGCGACGATGTAACGCACATCCTGGCTGCGGTGGGCGTCGGCGATCAGCAGCGCGTCGGGGGTGTCGACAATGATCAGGTCGCGCACGCCGACTGCCCCGAGCACACGCTTGGGCGAGTCGATGTAACAGTCGTGTACGTCATGCAAAATCGCTTCGCCATTGACTTGGTTGCCATGGGCATCGTTGGGCGTGAGCTGACGCAACGCCTCCCAGGAACCGATATCGCTCCAGCCGATATCACAGGGGATCACGGCCACCTTGGTGGACTTTTCCATCAGCGCCACGTCGATGGAAATATCCGGTGCATTGCCGAACGCGTCCGCGTCCAACTCACGCTGGCGCGAGGTGGTGTTCTGCAAGCTCTGGCTGTGTTCCAGCGCGGCGCGACCGGCGTGCAGCACATCGGGCGCGTGGGTGGCCAGTTCTTCCACCAGCGTGCTGGCGTTGAAGCAGAACATGCCGGCGTTCCACAGGTGTTGGCCGCCGTCGAGGTAGGCCTGGGCGGTAGCCTGGTCGGGTTTTTCGACGAAGCGTTTGACGCGGTTGCCATAGGTGAGCGCTTCGCCTTGCTCGATATAGCCAAAGCCGGTTTCCGCATGGTCGGGCTGGATGCCGAAGGTCACCAGGTAACCGGCGGTGGCCAGCTCGCGGGCATGGACCACCGCCTCGGCGAACGCGACTTCATTGAGAATCAGATGGTCCGCCGGCATCACCAGCAGTTGCGCCGCATCGCCGAAATGCTCTTGCACATGCAACGCCGCCACCGCAATGGCCGCCGCCGTGTTGCGCCCGAAGGGCTCCAGCAGCAGGTCCAGGGGCAGGCGGGCTTTGTTCACCCCGCGATAGTCATCAAGGGTGCGAAACAGCAGGTCGCGGTTGGTCACCGTGAGCACGCTTTGCACGTCGGGCAGCCTGGCGGCGCGCTGGAAAGTTTTCTGCAGCAGGCTCTGGCCGTCACGCATGCGCATGAAGGGCTTGGGCATGTTCTGCCGCGACACCGGCCACAGCCGTGTGCCCGAACCACCGGAAATGATGCAGGGGATTAATCCGTTGAGGGTATTCATCAATAGACTTCCTTGGTGGAAAGGACGGCCGGGACCGTCATGAAAACGATGTACAGGTCAAACCACACCGACCACTTGGAGATGTATTCCAAGTCGTACTCGACACGTTTCTGGATCTTGAACAGGGTGTCGGTTTCCCCCCGATACCCATTGATCTGTGCCCAGCCAGTGATGCCCGGCTTAACGCGATGACGCGAACTGTATTCGCTGACCGCCACTTCGAAGGGAATGCCCGCCGCCTTGGTCGCCGTGGCATGCGGGCGCGGGCCGACCATGGACATGTTGCCCAGCAGCACATTGAACAGCTGCGGCAGCTCGTCGATGCTGGTCTTGCGGATGATGCGCCCCACGCGGGTGATGCGCGGGTCGGCGCGGGTGGTCTGGCGCTCGGCGGTGAAGTCGCTCTGGTCGGTATACATCGAGCGGAACTTGAATACCCGAATCTCGTTGTCGTTGTAGCCGAAACGGTTCTGGCGGAACAGCACCGGGCCCTTGGAGTCGAGCTTGATCGCAATCGCGGTTACCAGCATCACCGGCGACAGCGCCACCAGCGCCAGGCTGGCCAACAGCACATCCTCGCAGCGCTTGATCACCGGCGACCAGCCGCGCAGGGGCAATTGCGAAGTGTTGAACATCAGGATACCGCCCACGTCGGTGATGCGGCTGTGGCCGTAGCGCAAGGCCGCCATGTCGGGCACCAGCATCACATTCACCGACATTTGCCGCAGACGGTTGACCAGGCCGTGGATACGTTGCTCGGCGGCCCACGGCAGGCAGATCATCACTTGGTTGACCTGCTCGGCGCGGATCAGTTTTTCCAGGTCGCGGGTATTGCCCAGCAGGGGCAGGTTGCTCAGTTCCTTGGGGATGCGCTCGGTGCGGTCATCGATAAAACCCACCAGGCCGGAGCGAATATCGCCGTTGCGCTGCAGGTGCTCGGCCACATGCACAGCGGTGTCGGTAAAGCCCAGGATCACTGTGCGTTGCAGGTATTTGCCCTTGCGCATCAGGTTGCGGTACAGGCGCAGCATCAACAGGCGTTCCAGGCAGAACAGCCCCAGGCTGGCGATGTACCACGTCACCAGGTTGCGCGGCGTCAATTGCGGAAACATCTGCAGGATCTGGTACATGAACAGCAGGATGCAAAAGGCCGCCGACCAGGCCTTGATCTTGGTTTTCAGGCGCATGCGGTTGCTGAACAATTCTTCGGAGTAGATACCCAGCGCCTGGAACAAAATGATGGTCAATGCCGCGAAGAACACCAGCAGGCCCAGAAAGTGCGTGCGCAGTTCAGGCGCCATCGGCTCCAGGAACAGCACCAGCACCAACGGCGGCAAGATGGCCGACAGACCATGGATCAATTTGACGAAAACAACAAAAAACTCAACGAAACCGGCACGCGTTAAAAACAGGCTGTCGACGGACGACTTCTCTCGCATAAAACATCCCTCATTGCACACCAGACGCAAGTATTCGGTGTTAAAGCAATGAGCTGCTTCAATGCAAAAACCGAACAACTGAACGCTGGTTAATACGCAACTATCAATTCAAACGAGGCTATCCATTTGAAGGGAATTTGCGGGCGTAACGACTAAAGGATTAATTCCAAAATATGCTGGTCAATGAATTGACGGTGGTGCGGATCGGCATGCTAGACGTGTTAAGCAGTCTGATTTTCGACATTTTATTGACTTTCCTTGTCCGAAACACTTCGTCTACTGGGTGTGTTTTTGAGTGTAGAAACAAATGTGGGATTTTTCCTGCTTAACGGTAAAAGCTTTTTTAAGAGGAGGGGGGGAAGGGGGACAGAGGAAGGTTATCTACACCGTTCTAAAACACTGAGACATAACTCTGTGGTGAGCCCGCTCACCACAAAAACGTCATTTTTCCTGGTCATGTTTTCACGGGTGGGTATATAGCGAAGGTGTCATTAAGAGGCTCGCTCGCCATCTTCGCGACAAGCGAGCCTGAGACACGCTGAAAAACCCTCAGCCCAGACGCGCAGCCGCGCGCGCGGTGATTTCGGCGCGGGTCTTGCGCGATTCGACGGTGCGTTTGTTGGCTTCGTCCAGCACCGCCTGCGGGGCGGTGTCCGGGCGGCCGGCGTTGAAGGGCGGGGCTGGGGCGTATTCAAGCTGCAACTGCACCAGTTGTGCAGCCGCCGGGCTGTACAGTTCTGCCGCCAGGGTCAGGGCGAAGTCGATGCCGGCGGTGATGCCGCCACCGGTCAACAGGTTGCCGTCGCGTACCACGCGACCCTGCACCGCGATGGCGCCGAGCGGGGTGAGCAGGTCGTGATAGGCCCAGTGCGTGGTGGCCTTGCGACCGCGCAGCAACCCAGCCGCGCCGAGCACGAGCGCGCCGGTGCACACCGAGGTCACGTAACGTGCGGTATCGGCCTGGGCCTTGAGGAAGTCCAGGGTCACCGGGTCTTCCATCAGCGCGCCAACACCCGAACCGCCGGGCACGCAGATCACATCCAGGGCGGGGCACTCGGCATAGGTCATGGTCGGAGTGAACACCAGGCCGGTGCTGGAGGTGACCGGTGCCAGGTCTTTCCACACCAGGTGCAGCTTTACGTCCGGCAGCGAGCCGAGTACGTCATACGGCCCGGTGAGGTCCAATTGCTGGATGCCGGGGAACAAAACAAAACCGATGTGCAGGGTCATCAAAAGCGCTCCGAGATAGGGGTGGACGGCTTCACTGTAGAGGCCTAGGCTTTGGCGAATACGCCATTGAACCCACTAATCACGCCAATCATGTCCAGAACCGTTCATGTTCTCGCTTTCCCCAATGCCCAAGTGCTCGATGTCACCGGGCCGTTGCAGGTGTTCGCCTCCACCAATGACCTGGCGCGCCAGCGCGGTTTGCCGTTGCCTTATGCCGTGTCGGTCGTCGCAGCTCAAGCGCAACCGGTGGTGACGTCCGCGGGCCTGGCGCTGGTGGCCGAGCCGTTGCCCGCCGCCGATGCACCGTGCGACACCTTGGTCATTGCCGGCGGCTGGGGGGTATACAACGCCGCCGATGACCCCGCGCTGGTGGCGTGGGTGCGCGACAAGGCGCGGCATACCCGGCGCATGACCTCGGTGTGCACCGGCGCGTTTCTGTTGGCTGCCAGTGGACTGCTCGACGGTTGCCGCGTGGCGACGCACTGGACGCGTTGCGAGGAGTTGGCGAAGCGCTTCCCGTCGCTGACGGTGGAGACCAATCCGATTTTTATCCAGCAAGGTTCGGTATGGACCTCCGCCGGCGTCACCGCTGGCATCGACCTGTGCCTGGCCTTGGTGGAAGAGGACCTGGGGCGCGCCGTGGCGTTGGAAGTCGCGCGCCACCTGGTGGTGTTTCTCAAACGCCCGGGCGGGCAGTCGCAATTCAGCGCGACCCTGGCCCTGCAAGAGGGCGGCAGCCGTTTTGCCGAGCTGCATGCCTGGATCGCGGAAAACCTCACCCTCGATTTAAACATCGCGACCCTGGCCAGCCAGGCGGGCATGAGCGAGCGCAGTTTTGTCCGTCACTACCGCGCCGAAACCGGCCAGACTCCCGCACGCGCCGTAGAACTGATCCGCGTCGAAACCGCGCGCCGACAGCTGGCCGACAGCAACGCCTCGATCAAACGCATCGCCGTGCAGTGCGGTTTCGGCTGCGAAGAGACGCTGCGCCGCAGCTTCCTGCGTGCCCTCGACGTGACGCCCCAGGCTTATCGCGAACGGTTTTGTGCGTCGGTCTGATCCAGTAATTGTTGCAGCGCATCGAGGGTTGCCTGCGGTGCCTCCTGAGGAATGTTGTGGCCCACGCCGGGCAATACCTGGCGCTGATAAAAGCCGCTGAAGCGCGCCGCGTCCTCATCCTCCTCGGGCGGCGGGCCTACGCCATCGTCGGCGCCGCACAGCGAGATACTCGGCACCGAGATCGTTGGTTGGCGCGCCAGTGCCTGCTCAATCCATTCAAGCGCGGGATCACCGGGCGCATACATGAAACGGTGGCGATATGAATGAATCACCACCTCGACAAAATCCGGGTTATCGAACGAAGGTGCAGTCTGCCCATACAGGCCTGTGCCGGCCGCCCAAGTCGGCGACCACAGTGCCCATAACAACTCACATAGTTCGCGGCGGTTGGCGGTCAATCCGTCGATACCGCGTTGGGTATGAAAATAATACTGGTACCACAAGCGATGCTCGGTCTCGGGCGGGCGTGGCGAAATTGACTGGGGGATATTCTGGATGTTGTAGCCATCCCCGCTCACCAGCGCGCGCACTCGTTGCGGCCATAGTGCGGCGACGATGCACGCGGCGCGCCCACCCCAGTCGTACCCCGCCAAGGTCACGCGGGGGAACGCCAACGCATCCATAAAGTCCAGCAGGTCTTTGGCCAGCGCCGCTTGTTGTCCGGAGCGCATCACCTGATCGTGGATAAAACGCGTCGGCCCGTAACCGCGCAGGTACGGCACCAGCACACGATAGCCGCGCTCTGCGAGCACCGGTGCAATAGCGTCATAGGCGCGTGGATCATAGGGAAATCCATGCAGCAGAATGACCGGCTCGCCGTCCAGCGGGCCATGAGTTTCATAGGCGATGTCGAGCATCGAGGTGCGCACGTATAACAACGAAGTCAGAGGCATGTGAGTTCCTGCCGGGCGATCAGAGTTGCGCAAACTGTAGCCCAACGCAGGCGGGGCAGGCGGCGCGTTGCTGCCCACCCTCGCCGGGTCTTAGGGTTGCCACACGGTCTTTGCACCACTCAACTTGCGGTCCAGGAATGTCGCCGCGCTGATCAAGGCCAGGTGGCTCAACGCCTGGGGCGTATTGCCCAGATGCCGCGCCTGGCTGTCGAACTCTTCGGCGTACAGACCCAAGGGATTGGCGTAGCGCAGCAGTTGCTCGAACTCCAGATGGGCCTTTTCCACCTGGCCGGCACGGGCCAGGCATTCGACGTACCAGAACGAACAGGCGGCAAAGGCGCCTTCGGTGCCCTGCAGGCCATCGATCTGGCTGTCGTCGTTGCGGTAGCGGTACACCATTCCGTCACGCACCAGGCTTTTCTTGATGGCTTCCAGGGTACTCAACCAGCGCGGATCGGTGGCCGCGACGAAGCGCACCAGCGGCATCAGCAGCATCGAACCGTCCAGCGCGGTGCTGCCGATGTACTGCACAAAATGCCCGCGCTCTTCGTTCCAGAAGTTGCTCCAGATATCTGCGTAGATCGCCTGGCGGGTCTGGTCCCAACGCGCGAACGGCGCCGGCAGCGAGCGTTTGGAGGCCAGGCGTATCGCGCGGTCCAGCGCCACCCAGCACATCAGCCGCGAATGCAGGAAGTGATGTTGTTCACCACGCATTTCCCAGATGCCGACGTCTTTGCGATTCCAGATTTCGCAGACCTGATCGGCGACCTCCACCGTGTGTTTCCAGCCCTCATGGGAAATGGCTTCGCCGTACTTGTTGACCAGGTACACCGCATCCATCAGCTCGCCGTAGATGTCCAACTGAATCTGGTCGAATGCCTCGTTTCCGATACGCACCGGGGTGGCGCCGCCATGACCGCTGAAGTGCTCCAGTTCGCTCTCGGGCAATTGCTGGCGACCGTCGATGCCGTAGAGGATATTGATCTTGGTCGGCTGCCCGCAGCAATCGCTGACCCGCCCCTTGAGCCAGCGCATGTAGGCATTGGCCTCGTCGACAAAACCCAGGCGCATGAACGCATAGACCGTAAACGAAGCGTCGCGGATCCAGGTGTAGCGGTAATCCCAGTTGCGTTCGCCGCCGGGGGTTTCCGGCAGGCCGAAGGTCGCGGCGGCGATGATCGCACCGTGTTTGCGCGACGTCAGCAGCTTGAGCGCCAGGGCGGAGCGGTTGACCATTTCGCGCCAACGCCCACGGTAAGTCGATTGCGCGATCCAGCCGCGCCAGAACTTGAGCGTGTGGGCCAGCGCCAGGTCGGTGCAACCGCCGTCCACCCGTGGATCGTCCCGGCCACCGAGCACGAACTCGGCGCTTTCTTCCTGGTTCAGCGTAAAGCTGGCCACGGCGATGTTGTCCTCCAGTTGCAGCGCATGGCTGCCGGCCAAGCGCAGGCCCGGTTGGCCGTCAGCGGTAAAACACACCGTGCGGTTGTCGAAGGAGGCGTGGGTCGGGGCGCGTGCGTAGTCATGGCGCACCGCGCAACGCAGATGCAGGGTCGCGGTGCCGCTGACCACGCGCACGCGGCGTATCAGCAGGGGCAGCTCGTCGACTTCCTCGCTGATCGCCAGCAGATCGGTGATCTCCACCACGGCTTTGTCGCTGAGCCAGCGGGTTTGCAGCACGTTGGTGTCGGGCAGGTAGATCTGCTCGCGCCGGGCGTCGGGCAGGTCCGGAGTGAGCTGGAAGGTTCCGGCTTCGGGCGTGTCCAGCAGCGCGCAGAAAATCGACGGACTGTCGAATTCCGGCCAGCAGAAAAAGTCGATGTTGCCTTTGTCGTTCACCAGGGCTGCGCTGCGCATGTCGCCAATGATGCCGTGGGCATCGATGGCGCTTTGGGGTTCGTTCTTAAGATCAACCATTGCCGCGAAACTCCGGGTAAAGGCTCATGCCGCCATCGATAAACAGGGTGCTGCCGACCACGTAGTCGGAGGCATCGCTGGCCAGCCACACCACGGCATTGGCCACATCCTCCACGTCACCTACGCGACCGTAGGGAATCAGTTTGAGCAGCTCTTTTTCGGCCGCGCCTTCGGTGGCGGCGCGGTTGATCGCCGTACGAATCGCCCCCGGCGCGATGCCGTTGATGCGAATGCGCTGTTCGCTGACTTCCTGGGCGAGGGTGCGCATCAGCATCTCCACGCCGCCTTTGGAAGCGGCATAGTTCACATGCCCGGCCCAGGGGATCAGTTGGTGCACCGAGCTCATATGGATGATTTTTCCGGCGGCCCGCGACACGCCTTCACGCACGCCCTGACGATTGAAAATCCGCACCGCCGCGCGGGCACAGAGGAATTGGCCGGTGAGGTTCACGCCGATCACGGTGTTCCAGTCGTCAAGGCTCATGTCGACCACGGCGGCGTCCTTTTGCATGCCGGAGTTGGCGACCAGGATGTCCAGGTGCCCGAAGGCATCGAGGGTCTGGGCGAACAGGCGCTCGACGTCAGCCTCCTTGGACACGTCTGCGCCAACGGCAATCGCACGTCCGCCCTCAGCATTGATCTGCGCCGCCAAGGCTTCAGCGGGGGCTGCCTGGGCGTTGTAGTTGAGCACGACCGCAGCGCCGGCCTGCGCCAGGGCCTTGGCGGCACCGGCACCGATTCCGGAACTGGCGCCGGTCACCAGCGCCACTTGTTGTTCCAACGAGATATGCATGGACAGCCAGCCTCTGATTCGTGAGTTCAAGTAGCTGACTGGCGGCGCATTGGGGAAGTTCAGATGCCTGACGGCGAGTGCACGCGGCCGCGACGGCCGACGGGAAGCAATTGCCGCGCTTAATGGGAAACATTACTATTCACGCCCCGCCTAACAGTGCTCCCGCGATGATCCCTCCGCCGCCCCGCAGAACAGGCTTTTTCGAGCACTACGAAGAGTTGATCGGGACGTGGACACGTCGTCTGAAAAATCGTCAGCAGGCCGAAGACCTGGCCCATGACACATTTGTGCGCGTGCTCGAATCTGAACCCGCTCAGGTTCAGCAACCCCGTGCATATCTGCATCAAACCGCGCGCAATATCGCAGTGGACGCCTACCGTCGCGACGATCGACGCGACGCTATGCTCCAGGACGCCGGCGATCAGCGCGCCTCCCACACCGGCGACCCTGAGCACCTCATGCACGCGATACAGTTGGCGGAGGCTATTGAACGGGCGCTGGCCGAATTGCCGCTCAACTGCCGGCGGATTTTCATCTGGCAGAAGATCGAAGGGCTCACCCAGCAGGAGATCGCCGATCGCCTGGGTTTGTCTAAAAACATGGTGGAAAAGTATATGATCCGCACGCTGCGACATCTGCGTGATCGCCTGGACGCGCCGGCACCATGACTCGTATCGAAACAGGATCTGCCACGATGGATAACCGTGCCCGTGATGAGGCTGCCCAGTGGTTCGCGCGCCTGCAGGACGGCGAACTGAGCCCCGAGCAAACCCGGCGCTTCGAGGCCTGGCGCGCGGAACACCCGTCCCATCAATACGAGTTCGATGTGCTGCAAGGCCTGTGGCGCGCCGCCGACCTGCTGCCGCGGACGCGCTGCCAGGTGTTGTGCCAAGCGCCCGCCGAGCGGCCGCGCCGGTCTGCCACCTGGCGTTATGCGGTGGCGGCGAGTGTGGTGGCAGGCGCGCTGGGGTTGGGATTGTTCAGCAGGCTCGATCATCCCAAGACCTTCCATGCCCAATTCAGCACCCGCCTGGGCGAGCATCGTCAGGTGACCCTGCCCGACGGTTCCTTGATGGATCTCAACAGCCGCAGCGTCGTCACGGTGACGTACGAGGGCGGTCGGCGCGGCGTGGCGCTGCAGCAGGGCGAGGCGATGTTCAGCGTCGAGCATGACGGCAGCCGTCCTTTCGTGGTCGATGCCGGCGTCGGGCAGGTCACGGTCACCGGCACACGTTTCGATGTGCGCCGCGATATCGATCAGACCCGTGTTGCCGTCGAGGCAGGCACGGTCAACGTCCAGGGGCGAGGGCCGGGCCAGCACGTCGTGCTGACCGCCGGGCGGGGCACCCATATCGACAGCCAGGGCGCGGTGGCGGCGGCCTACGCGGTGAATGCCGAGGAACTGACGGCCTGGCGCAGCGGCAAACTGGTATTCAACAATGCCACGCTCGGCGAGGTCGCCCGGGAAGTGTCGCGCTACCGCGAGCAGCCGCTGCGGGTCAATCTGCCCGCTGTGGCAAACCTGCGCTTGACCAGTGTGTTCAAGGCCAACGACACCGATGCCTTGCTCAAAGCGTTGCCGCGCATTTTGCCGGTGGCCCTGCGCACCTTGCCGGACGGTAGCCAGGAAATTATTTCGCGCTGAAATTCAGGTTTTTTTCGAGTTCTTCGTCTTCTCCTGCAACTGCAACTGGTTTGCATTAACGGCCGCGTACTTTTGCGCTCACAGGACAAGGTTCGACGTGAACAATTTCTCCCGCCACAACAATAAGAACCGCCGCTGGGTACCGCTGGCCCTGGCCTACGCTGTCAGTGCCTCTGCCTATGCCGACGACGCGATTCATATCCAGGCCCAGCCCCTCGGCACTGCGTTGAGCCAGCTCGGTCAGCAGACGTCCCTGCAACTGTTCTTCAGCCCCGAACTGGTTGCCGGCAAACACGCGCCCGCGGTGGACGGCAACCTCAGCGCCGAGCAGGCCCTGCGCCAAGTGTTGCAAGGCAGCGGCCTGGACTACCAGATCGAGGCGGGGTCAGTGACCCTGCGCCCGCACCACAGCGGCAGCGGTGAAGCCGGCTCGCCGATTGAATTGGGCGCCACCGCTATCAAGGTGGTCGGCGACTGGCTCGGCGATGCCAACGCCGAAGTCGTGCAGAACCATCCCGGCGCACGCACGGTTATCCGTCGCGAAGCCATGGTGGAGCAGGGTGCGCTGAACGTCGGCGAGGTATTGCGCCGCGTGCCAGGCGTGCAGGTGCAGGAAGCCAACGGCACCGGCGGCAGCGATATTTCCCTCAACGTGGGTGTACGCGGGCTCACGTCACGCCTGTCGCCACGCTCCACCGTCCTGATCGATGGCGTGCCAGCGGCCTTCGCGCCGTATGGCCAGCCGCAACTGTCGATGGCGCCGATTTCCGCCGGAAACCTGGACAGCATCGACGTGGTGCGTGGCGCCGGTTCGGTGCGCTACGGGCCACAAAACGTCGGTGGCGTGATCAACTTCGTGACCCGCGCAATCCCCGAAACGTTCTCCGGCGAGGTCGGCACTACCCTGCAGACGTCCGCCCATGGAGGCTGGAAACATATCGAAAACGCCTTTATCGGCGGTACCGCCGACAACGGCATCGGCGCCGCCTTGTTGTATTCCGGGGTCAACGGCAACGGATACCGCAACAGCAACAACGGCAATGACATCGACGACGTGATCTTCAAGACCCACTGGGCGCCGACCGACCAGGACGACTTCTCGCTGAATGTTCATTACTACGATGCCAGCGCTGACATGCCGGGCGGCTTGACCCAGAAACAGTTCGACGCCAACCCATACCAGTCGGTGCGCGATTGGGACAACTTCAGCGGCCGCCGCAAGGACGTGTCGTTCAAGTACATCCGGCAGATCGATGACCGTACCCAGGCCGAAGTGTTGACCTATTATTCCGACAGTTTCCGTGGCAGCAACATCGCCAACCGCGACCTGAAAACCATCAGTTCCTACCCGCGCACCTACTACACCTTCGGCATTGAACCGCGGGTTTCCCACGTCTTCGATCTGGGGCCCAGCACGCAGGAAGTCAGCGTGGGGTATCGCTACCTCAAAGAAGGCATGCACGAGCAGGCCACCAGCCTCAACCTGGTCAACAACGTGCCCACGCCCGGTGGGCAGAACGACGGCCATGTGTACCAGGACCGCACCGGCGGTACCGAGGCCAACGCGTTCTATATCGATAACAAAATCGATATCGGCAAATGGACCATCACCCCAGGTATTCGCTTCGAAAACATCCGCACCGAATGGCACGACCGCCCGGTGATCGCCCTCAATGGCACGCGCACTCCGGAAAAGCGTCGTGAGGTGCACAACAACGAGCCGCTGCCGGCCCTGAGCGTGATGTACCACGTTTCCGACGCCTGGAAAGTGTTCGCCAACTACGAGACCTCATTCGGTAGCCTGCAGTATTTCCAGCTGGGGCAGGGGGGGACCGGCAACCAGACCGCCAACGGCCTGAACCCGGAAAAGGCCAAGACCTACGAAATCGGCACGCGTTACAACGACGCCGTCTGGGGCGGCGAAGTGACGCTGTTCTACATCGACTTTGCCGATGAGCTGCAATACGTCAGCAACGACGTGGGCTGGACCAACCTCGGCGCCACCAAGCACGCCGGTGTCGAAGCGTCGGCGCATTACGACCTGGCCAATCTGGACCCGCGCCTCGATGGCCTGACCGCCAATGCCGGGTTCACTTACACCAAGGCCACCTCCGAGGGCGATGTGCCCTTCAAGGGGCGCGACCTGCCGCTGTACTCGCGCGAAGTGGCGACCCTGGGCCTGCGCTACGACATCAACCGCTGGACCCACAACCTGGATGTGTATGCCCAGTCCGGCCAGCGTGCCCCCGGTACCACCAGCACCTACGTCACCCAGGGCACCGCCGATGGCCAGTTCGGCGATATTCCCGGTTATGTGTCGGTCAACGTACGCAGCGGTTATGACTTCGGCGCGTCCTTGTCGAACCTGAAGTTGGGCGTGGGGGTAAAAAACGTCTTCGACCAGCAGCACTACACGCGCTCCAGCGACAACAACGCCGGGTTGTACCTGGGCGAACCGCGTACGTTCTTCGTACAGGCCAGCGTCGGGTTCTGATCCTTAATCCCTTGGAAAAATGTCGCAGCTCTGTCCGGGGCTGCGATTTTTTTTGCCCGTTTCCTACAGGCTCGGCGTGCATCTTATTGCCCGAGCAGGAACCGATTCCGACATCCCCGCCACAGATGAGCCAGCTGTCGCGCTTCGACGCGATGTCGCAGCGGCAGGCTGACTATCACGCCCATTGTGTTGGAGAACACTATGTCGTTATCGACACCCGATACATCCTCAGCGGCTTCGTCTGCGCTTGACCGTTTCCAGGACAGTGCCAAAGCCGAATTCAAGGCTCGTCGCCCGGCGCCTGGTGCCTTGTCTTTCAACGACGCTAATACGGCAAACGTCAGTTTCTCTGTGCGAGAAAACAAGGCCGGTCCCGTGTTCGGCGATCTGCACGCACCGACAGAGCGCCATCATCCTGCTTATCCCGGCATGCCTGCCAGGCATCCAGGTTTTATGGACACGTTCAGGCAGTGGATGAACGCGCACTTCGGTTGGCACCGGCCGCCTCGGCCTCATCCGTGCTGCAGCAACCCTCCGCCAAGGCCGCAGCCTGGGTACGGTAACCCGCCGCCTCGTCCCGATCCCACTATCGGCAAACCCTATCCCACGCTGCCAGGCAGGCCCGATCCGCAGTACTCGCTGAAGAACAATGAACAATTGGCGAGCCAGTTGAGCAAAAACTTCGACGCCTTCATGGACCCCAAAAAACCCGGTTACGTCAGCATCGACAGTATTTATGCAATGGCAAATAAAGGGTGGTCGTCGGATCCGCGCGTTAACGAAAACATTCGCCTGGCCAAAGAAATGCTGCGCCGTCCGGACCTGCTCGGCGCCCTCGACCGGCACAGCTCCACCGGTGCGCTGGATGGCCTGATCGATCGGCAGAATGTGAACCGGGTCATCCATGGCGACAATTACTTCAAATACAACACCGATAAAGAGCTGGTCGGGGAGCTGTATGAGCATTTCAACGTCTTGAAAGACGGACCAGGATCAGCGGACATCAGCATTTCCGATTTGAGGAACCTGGCGCGTGAACCTCTGACAGGCGATTCGCCCAAAGACCACCTGGTGCAGTTGGCGCAGGAACTTCTCAAACGCAGCGACCTGGTCACGAAGCTGGATAACCTGGCAAGCCAAAACGGTGACGGGCGGATCAACCTGCGCGCGCTTTTACTATTGCTTCGCTGACAGAACGGCACCGCAACCCGGTTGCGGTGCCTTCCACAACCTTGTAAGGAACTGATTACGTTGATTTGCCACATAGGAAATACCTGCCGATGTTGATCGAACCGGCTGCATTTGGGGCTCCGAGCCAGGGCAAATACAATGACTTCGACCTCGTTTCAATCTCCTCGTCACGGTTGTCCTGAACCGTTTCACAGCGTCCGCGATGCTGATCCGGCGCTCTCACCGGGCATCTCGGCATCGCAGGATGTGCAGCCGCCCCCGGATTTGCATGTCGCCGAAGCTCGGCGCATGAAAGCCTTCGCCGGTCAGCGGCAGTTTCAGGCGCCGGTCGCCGATGATTTTTCCCGTGGCATGCACGCAGCCGGGCAGCCTGCCAATGATGCCTCCAAGCTAATCAAACCTGCGGGGCTGTTCGATGGCTTGGCCACGTGGTGGCGCCGCAGGCTCGGTTGAGCCGGTCGGGTGGTAGGTTCCTCAACTCCAGTGGTTACAAACGCTCAGATTTTACTGCGCTCGACGCGGCGTCCTTGCTGGAACCAGGGTTTTCCAAGCGCCACTCACTCTGCGCCTGTTGATTCAGGTGCGTGACTGATCGACCCGGCAAGGCTCGATCCACGCAATCTAACGCTGCTGGAGAGAAACAATGGCTGACTGGCTGAATAATTTGAGGCACATGCCGCCTGGACTGAACCTGAACACAGGCGATGGCCATGCCCGTCTCGGCGTTGCTGAACGCGCGGTGGGCAAGGCGCTTCCCCCGCAAGGGCGTCAGCTTTTCGATAGCCGATTTCCGAACAATGGGCAGGTGCATTTTGACGCCCAAGGCTTTTATTCAGGTGGTTCGCAGGTAGGCAACCCGTTTATCAGCTCGGATGACCACCTGCTGGCGACCCAACTGAACAACGTTTTTTCAATGCTGGGGGATTTCAAGAAGGATGGCCGCCTGACGCTCGCCTCCTTGGAAACGATAGCCAAAGAGGACCCCAAGGAGAGCAAGGTACTTGAGCGCACAATCATGCTTGCCCGAGAAGTACTCAATCGGCCGCGGCTGGCCGATGCGATTGTTGCAAAGGGCGGTGAGATAACACCGACCAGTCTCGAAAAAGTCGCCAGTGATACCATTGGCAATACCAACCCCAACACGCAGAGTGCCGACCCTTTTCATTCCAAAACCGACGCCCAGGTGGTGCAGGCGTTCAAGGGCATGTTTGATGACTTGCGCGACAAGTCGGAAGACTCCACTTTCTTTTTTGAAAAGCACCGCTATGTCAAAAAAGACACGATTATCGAGATGAGCAAGGACCCCGACGAAACAGATAAACACGGTCAGGTAGTACGCGACGCATCCAACGGTTTTCCCAAGAAAAAATACAGCGAGCTGCAGGTCTACATGGCCAAGAACCTGGTCGAGCGGCCAGGCCTGCTGGCGTCGCTGGACAGCACCAAGGCAAACGGGACTAACATCTTCGGCAGCCACAACGATGACGGTTGGTTGAAGAACTACAGCATCGACCGCTGGTTGAAAAACGATAAGGAAGAAAAGGGCAGGTAACGTTACCTGCCTTCTATTGGGCTTCTTGATGCACGCTGGAAGCCCATGATGCAGTCATTCACACCCGCAATATTTTTCCGCCGGCGGCCACCGCCACCAGCAATATGCCAATCAGCAAGAAGGCCGTGGCCAGGCTGCTGCCATGGGCAATAAAGCCGATTGCGGCAGGCCCGGTCAGGATACCGGCGTACCCCAGCGTGGTAATGGCCGGCACCGCAATGTGCTCCGGCATGACGGTCTGCTGGCCGACGGCGGTGTAGAGCACCGGTACGATATTCGAGCATCCCGCTCCTACCAGCGCGTAACCGAGCAATGCAATCTCCCAGGCCGGCGACAGCGTAGCCAGGAAAATACCGCTCGCGGCCAGCGCGCCGCCCACGATGATCACCTTGGTCGCGCCGAGGCGCCGCACGATGGCATCGCCGGTCAGGCGTCCGGCCGTCATCGTCAGGGCGAAGGCGGCGTAGCCCAGGCCGGCGTATGCTTCGTCCAGGCCGCGCTCGTCACTCAGGAACACCGCGCTCCAGTCCAGCACCGCGCCCTCGGCCAGAAACACCACGAAGCACAGGCAGCCGATAAACAGCACCACGCCATGAGGTATCGCAAACGCGGGTCCCGAACTTTCGCTGCCGTAAGGCAGTAGATGCGGGCCGGCTTTGAGCAGCGCCGCGAGTGTGATCACGATCACCACCAGTGTCGCCTGAAGAGGCGACAGGCCCATCCCCAGCAAACCGGCAACGCCTGCCGCGCCGACGATCCCGCCCAGGCTGAACAACCCGTGGAAGCCCGACATCATGGTTTTGCCGCTGGCCCGTTCGACGATAACCGCCTGCAAGTTAACCGTGGAGTCCACCGTGCCCAGCCCGGCACCAAACAGGAACAGCCCGACGATCAGCAACGGGATCGAGCTGACCGTAGCCAGCAGCGGCAAGGCCAGGCAGATCATCAGAGTGCCGGCCGTGAGCACGCGTCGGCAACCAAACCGCGATGCCAGCGCACCTGCCGCCGGCATCGCGATAATCGAGCCCACCCCCAGGCACAACAGCAGCAGGCCCAGCGTCCCTTCACTCAGCCCTGCGCGAGCCTTGGCATACGGCACCAGCGGCGCCCAGGCGGCGATCCCGAAACCGGCGATGAAAAAAGCGATGCGGGTCGACATTTGCTCCAGTCGCCCGGGAACCACGGGGGCTGAGGTAGGGATGGCAGTCATGAACAAATCCTTGGTTTTGCGTTCAACGAACGATGTCCGGCGCGACATCCTTGCACATCAGGCCTTGGTGAGCGAGCCGGGTTCCCTTGGTGTGATCGGACGTGAAGTTTATTTTTACAATTGCGGAACCCATTCGCCGCAGGCAACCACAGAGGTGCAATCGCCTGTGTGTAGGAGGCGGTCTGGAAGGTGCGTAATCCCTGTGGCAAGCGTTGAACCCCAGGGTTTCTGCGGCGGATTACCACCTTCCAGGGCGCTTTCCCCAAACAGGGCGTTCTGTAATACGCTGCTCACCCAATGTGTAGGCGCGCGGGCGGGCAAACCGATGAAAATGTACAGGCAGGCGACGCAATGACCCTGTTCTATGACGCGCGGGGCAATATTTACGGGGTGGTCAGCCCGGCATTTCTGCGAGACCAAGGCATCCCCGTGCCAGAGAGCGCTGCCCAGGCCGCGCTGACGCGTAAAGCCTGGGCCGTCGACGCTGTCGCATCCGAATGCGCCTGGGAGCCGACGCAACGCCCGGTCAATGCCAAGGCCCATCGCTGCGATGGTTTGTTGGTCGGCCCGTTTCAGTCCGAGGCACCGTTCGACCTGCTGATCGTCAACACCGACGGCTCATTGGCCGAGCGCAGTGGCAATGGTTTGACGATTTTTGCCCAGGCCCTCACGGATCAGGGCTTGCTGAGCGCGGCTTGTGAATTACGCGTGCACCATGACCAGCCCCAGGGGCCATCGCCGGTGGCGACAGGGATCGAGCCTGCCGTGTACGAGCACCTCGCAGGGTTCTGGCTGGACCTCGGGTTGCCGGAGTTCGGGCCGTCGGCCGTCGGCGCGCAGGGGGTGGAACACGCCTCGCTGGGCCGCGCCGAACTGAGCCATGTGCGCGAGCTGGCGGCGATCAATCCGCACTGGGCGCACAGTCAGTTCGTGCGGGTCGGCAACCCCCATTGTGTGACGTTGGTCGAGCAGGTCGCAGCCCTGCCGGATAACCGGCACATGCAGCACTCGGCACTGTTCGACTCGCTGCGGGCGATCGCCTTTGCGCCGCCGGTGGGGGGCGGTAAACCCTGCACGGCCGGGGTCAATTTGCAATGGGCCACGATGCTCGGCCACAACCGCATCGCGGCGCGGGTGTTCGAGCGCGGAGAGGGGCCCACTGCGTCTTCCGGCACCAGCGCGAGCGCCGTGGCCTGCGCCGCTTGGCGTGTGGGCTGGGTCGAAGGTGGCGAGGTGGCGGTGGTGATGCCGGGTGGCACGGCGCCGGTGCGTCTGCATGCCCAGGACGATGCGCTGCTGAGCGTCAGCCTGTTCGGGGCCGCACACCGTCAGGGTTGAGTCTCTTGGATGCTGGCGTCCCCATATAGGCGTCAGTTGTTTCTTTATCAAGTAACTATGTATTCGCAAGTTTTCGTAGGGCATTTCATATGTTTATGAAATAGCGCTGTGCCTCGATTTTTATTTTTTAAAAGACGCTTCCATTATCTTCGTACGAAACTTCTTTTTTATTTTCCAAACATCGATTTTCTCCCGTAATCGCTAAGCTTCAGGGCGCGAGTTTGCACTTTGCCTGCCTGGATTTTGCCGATGTTGCGGCGGCGGGATAAAAGTTCGATCACTATTTCAGTTGGGTAATAAAGGGCGGGTAACAACGGATGGTTAACGCGTTTGCGTCGTCAAGTTTCAAGTTAATACTTCCAGGCATCCATAACGACTTCAAAGTGCTGGCATTCAAAGGTCAGGAGGCTCTGGATCAACCGTTTTTCATTCAGGTACAAGTGATCAGCGAAAACCCGGACCTTGACCTGGAGGCTTTTCTTCACCAGGCGGCTTATCTGGATCTAGGCGACGCCGAAGCGGGCCTGCATGGCCAGGTCTATGCCATTGGGCGCGATGACCCCGGTCGACGTTATACCCGCTACCATCTGACATTGGCGCCGCGCCTGGCCTGCCTGGCCCATCGCCGCGACCAGCGGATTTTTCAGCAACGCAGCGTTCCGCAGATTGTTGCCGCCGTGCTCGAACACCACGGCATCCTCGCCGATGCCTACGCCTTTGAGCTGGGGCCGGTGATCTACCCGCCGCGAGCGTACTGCGTGCAGTACGCGGAAACCGATCTGGACTTCATCCAGCGGTTGTGTGAAGAGGAAGGCATTCATTACCACTTTCGCCACAGCGAAACCGCCCACGTGCTGGTGTTCGGCGATGACCAGACGGTGTTCAATCGTCTGCCGGCGCAAGCTTATTGCGCTGCCGGTGGGCCGCAGGCGCCGATGCGCAGTGTGCAGCGGTTCGATGTGCGTTTTTCCATTCGCAGCCAGCGAACGGTGCGCCGTGACCATGATTTCGAACATCCCTCCCTGCGGCTGCAGGACAGCGCAGACGCAACCCGCGCCCAACCGCTTGAGGATTATCGCTACCCCGCCGGTTTCAGCACTCGTCTGCGCGGCCAACAGCTCGCGCGACGGGGGCTGGAGCGTCATCAACGGGATCGGCATCGAGCATTGGGCAGGAGCGATCAACCGCTCCTGCGCAGCGGATATTTTCTTGAACTGCACGATCATCCCGACCCTGTCTGCAATGACCTGTGGTTGATCACCTCGGTACGTCACGAGGGCTATCAGCCCCAGGTGCTGGAAGAAGCGGTGGTCGAGTCCGATCGATTCCAGGGCTACCGCAACCGTTTTACGGCGACCCCCTGGCGAGCGACGTATCGACCGCCGCTCAAGCATCCCAAACCGACCATCAACGGTAGCCAGACCGCTACCGTCACCGGCCCCGCTGGCGAAGAGGTGCATTGCGATGCGTACGGCCGCGTCAAGGTGCGGTTCCATTGGGATCGCCGGGATCAAGCCGACGACAAAAGCAGTGGTTGGGTGCGAGTGGCGTCAAGTTGGGCGGGGGATGGGTTCGGCGCCACGCTCATTCCTCGGGTGGGCATGGAAGTGCTGGTGACCTTTCTGGAGGGCGACCCGGACCAGCCATTGATCAACGGCTGCTTGCCCAACGCGCTGCACATGCCCAGCTATCCATTGCCGCAGCACAAGACGCGCAGTGTGCTGCGCAGCCGCAGTTCCCCGGACGGCGGGGGCTTCAATGAACTGCTGGTGGAGGATCGTCGCGGCGATGAACTCATTTACCTGCGCGCTCAACGCGACTTCGAGCAGCATGTCGGCCATGACAGCCGCCTGGAGGTGGCGGGCGAGCGGCACGAAACCATTCGCGGCTTGAGTTCAAGCCGCTTGGGTGACCAGGCGCACCAGCACATTGCCGGCGAACGCAAGGTGGTGCTCGAGGCCGATGACCACCTGCGCGTGCACGGCGGCAGCCAGGTCCATATCGGCCAGAGCCTGGTGATCGAAGCGGGGCAAGAGGTGCACGTCAAGGCGGGAGCCAGCCTGGTCATCGATGCCGGGGCACAGTTGAGTTTCAAGGCCGGGGGGGAACATCTGTTGATCCAGGCGGGCGGCATATTCAGCAGTCGCCCCATTACCGTCGGCGGCAGCCCTGCCGCCGTTCGTCCCGCCTTGCCCCTGGCGCCGGGTGATAACGTCGCGGCAGTTGCAGAGCGCGTGAATAACGTGCAGCTATCGACCGTCCAGAGCCAGATCATGGATTGGGCCAGGCAATGGGGGGCTGACTTTTGCCCGCTGTGTGAATGCTGTCGAGACAACGCGTGCGCTATCGATGGGAGGGCGGCGTGATGGACGACCTTGCTCATCACTGGATGGCCAGGCAACAGCAGGCCGGTCAGCGGTTGTGCTTGATACTCGACGGCGGCCATCAAGCGTGCGAGCGGCTATTGGCGGTGCGCGGCGTACCACAATATCGCAGCCTTTATGCCCAGACACCGTTGGCGCAATTGGCGGCGGGGCCTTTGATCCTGCTGCTCGAGCACGCCGGCGAGCCCGCGCTGCTCAGCCTTCTGCAGCATCCGCAGACGAACTGGGGGTGGCTGGGCAGCCTGGCAACCCCCGACCTGACGGGCGTGACGCAGCACTGGCGCGATCGGCTGCTTGTGGGGCCGCAGGGGGATCAGGCGCTCTATCGCTTTCACGACAACCGTACCTTTGCACGCGCCCTCGAGCATTTGGCGCCGCAGCATTGGCCGTCGTTTCTCGGGCCGCTGGTCAGCGTGTGTTATTGGCACGCGCAACGCTGGCACAACGTGGACAACCCGGCACCCGGCGAGTACCCGGCCCCAGATCCCGCTCCCTGGCTCAATACACCCAACCCCCAGGCCAACGCGATCCTGCATGCCAATATCCTGCGTTACCTGCTCGCCAGGCACAGCGAGGACCTCGCGGCATTGGTCGAATTCCAGGATGCGAGCGCCTGGCTTGCCCATGTGCTGGAGCAGGCACGTGCCTGGCAATGGAACCGGCCGCAACAGCTTGAATTCCTGGTGGTCCGCAGGCTGGAAGAAGCCACTCGCACCAGTGTGATTCGCTGGCCGCCCATGATCGGCGAGGCACCTGAAGAACACTTTCAACGCGTGGTCGAACAATGGCGCTCAGTGGAGAAGATCGATGAATAAACGAGGGTGGCACGCAGGGTTCTTACTGGGCATGGCGGGGTTGACGGGGTGCACGTTGAAACCAGTGGACAGCTTTACGCTGGAAGTGGATTTGCCCGCCCAATTCGAACTCAAAACCGCGGCCAACTACGGACCCGCGACGGGCGAAACCTGCACCTTGCCCAGGCGTCGAGGTAAACGGCCTGAGCGAAAGGTATTTTTTACGGAATACAAGGCTGTGGCCAGCCGGGTCAGTTATGAGTTGCCGTTGAGTGAAAGGGTGGAGGGGTGCCCGTTGGTATTGCGCAGTGTGGAGTTTGGTTTTACTGCGAAATGGGGGGTGAGGAGTACGGATGTCGGGGGGGATGTCGGGGCTATTTCCATCCTTGATCAGTTGGCGCCTGACAGCCAATGGACGCCTGAGTTGGGTGTGACGGAGTTAAGAGGTCAGTGCGAATGGAGGTTCAGGACCGTCGGCCCTCTTCACGGAATCAGGAAAATCCTGCAATGCCGTTCATTGGATACAACCGGGCAAACGCAGAAAACCCGAGCCGGAGGCTTGGCGCAACGAGATCGCTTGGCGGGAAAAACGTTAAGGATGTCGTTGACGTTATCTGACGTTGAAACCCCCGCGTTTGACAACAATTGGGTCGCTGTCCCTGGTGGCTGGAAGCGTTGCAGAGGGACAAGCTTCGAAGATCGTTACGCCTTCTGCAACGGCGACACCACTCATTTCAAACCTATAACAATGCCGGATGGACGTGTCTGCGACGTCTATCCATCCTGCAATTAATAAGGAGCCAACTTATGGATCTGGATGCACGGAAGCACCCATTTTTCAGTAGCAGTAAACCCGCCTGTCCATTACATGGTGACTGGGTCAGCTTTTGCCTGGTCGATGAATTCGGAGTGGGAAGCAGCTATGGTGGCTTGCCCTACACAATCCACGACAGCGTCGGGTGCAAGTACGAGGGCAGGCTGGATGCGGACGGATTCGTCAAACTGCGAGATATCAATTGTGGCCCTGTGGTTCTTATTTTTGACTCGCTGTATACAGGGGTAGAGAAGCTGTACCAGCGGTTAATGGCGCGTCCTACTTATCAATTGCCTATTACCGAGCTCCAGTTTCGTGCTGAACACACTCGGTTCGCTGCAACTGATGGTCGTCGTAGTGAAAGCAATCCTGCTCGGCAGAAGGCCAACAAGTTTTATCAAGTTGAAGTGCGCGATTTAGTCCGCCACGTTGCTCACCTGCCTCCGCCGGCACCTCGTATTCATCAGCCGCCACGGCATGCCCTGAAAATGATGGCTGATCTAGGCTTTGGTGCACCCCAGCCAACGTTGGCGGGGATCGTGCTTTTTCCCAACAGCCACACAGTCCTGGAAGTGCGGCCGCTGCGTGCCTTACGCCCCATCATCTCTATCGATGACAATTTCTGTGCCTTGAACCTTTATCAACTGTCGTTGATGGCGGCTTTTAGTTACTGCGATTTTGGCCAGGACCCGCGGGAGAAGCCTTTTAATGAAGTCTATTTTCCTCTGAATCCAAGCGTAGGAAATTTTTTTGCTGAACAGCTATCCAGCTACGAGGAAGCGTGGAAAATCGATCCAGAGCAGGTACAACGTTTTTATCCGCTCTATGAAGAGGTGTCTTATTCGCGGCGGTTTGAGATTCTTCCTTTTGATCCAGAGTTATATCCATTAAATCGTCCCGACCGTGGAAATGAGCAGGAGCACCCTGCAAGCTTGCACTTTTTCGATGACGAGAAATCAGGTACCGATACTCAAGCGTTCATTGTTCATCACGATGAGGTGATCCTTATTTCCGTACGCGGCACCTTCAGTAAAGCTGATGTTTTGCGAGATGCAGATGCCCATCAGGTGCCGGTTGTAGACGGCATTGGTAAGGTACACAAAGGTTTTTACGAGGCTTACCGGGCGATGCGGGAGTTTGTGCTGCATTACCTCGATCAGTTTCACGACGGTCAGCGCATCGTCATTTGTGGTCATAGCCTGGGTGGCGCTATCGCGTTGTTGCTAGCCGAGGGCTTGCGCCGAGTCCCGGAGTCTAACTACAACATCCTCCTCTACACCTACGGCGCCCCCCGCGCCGCCGATTCCGAATTCGTCGCTGGTGCTTCCGCCCTGGTCCATCACCGTATCGTCAACCACAACGACCCGGTCCCCAGTGTTCCGGCACCGTGGATGAACACCACCGCCAAGCTGTGGGTTCCCGGTGCGGTTACCGTGTTCAGCGCGCCTATCCCCGGGGGGCTGTTGTTCGCCACGGGGTTGGTGCGCGTGGGTGGCAATCCTTACCAGCACCACGGCGAGCAGCAACACTACATGCCGATCACGTTGGCCGATGGCACCCAGTCTTCGGTGCTATGGAAACCTGGTTGCGAGTCCATCCAGGAGGCTGGAGCCAACCGTGCACTGCAACTGCAGGGCGATACGCCCTTGCGTGAGAACTTCCTGAGGCAGTTGTTCCAGGCAAGCCAGCACTTTATGACTGCCAGTTACATCCCGGCCGCCTGGGCCACGCTACGGCGCTGGCAGCAGACCCTGGAGAACCAGAGCTCGCTGGTGACACACAGCGAATACGAACAACTGGATCGCGCGTTGGAAAGCATGCGCCAGCAATTGCGCGACAAGCGACGTGAGCTGGACCGTCGTCCCGCGCCGAATGGGCGCAGCCATGTACCTGAGCACTATCATCAGGCGTTGAATGCTGAGATCGATCGTTTGCATACCAGCCGCCGGCGCCTGGAAAGTCTGCGCTGGCGCCGCCTGGATGCGCGGGATGTGTACGGCAGCCACGCCCAGGCCGCGCACCTGCAACCCAGCCTCAAGCGCTGGTTCAGTCATCGCGAAAACCGCGAGACGCCACCGGCGGCGAGCATTCCACCCGCCACGTCCAGTGAGCGTGGGAAGGCGCAGCCACTGGATATCGACTCGATTGTCTGAACCGCCCGCTTACATGAACGCCACCTGCGCGGGCTGGCGTTTCATCAACACCTTGCCGTTGCGGATCGAATAGAGCGGCAGGCCCTGGCTGCGGATCACCTCGTAGTCGCTGTCTGCCGAGAGGATCAACAGGTTGGCCGGGCGCCCCGGCTCCAAGCCATAGCGCTCGCCCAAGCCCATCGCCTTGGCGCTATTGTCGGTGACCAGGTCGAGGGCGCTTTGCAGGTTGCGATAACCGAGCATATGGCAGATATGCAGACCGGCTTCCAGCACGCGCAGGATGTTGCCGTTGCCCAGGGGGTACCACGGGTCGACGATGGAGTCCTGGCCGAAGCACACGTTCATGCCGGCTTCCAGCAACTCGTTGACTCGCGTCACGCCACGACGCTTCGGGAAGCTGTCGAAGCGTCCTTGCAGGTGAATGCTCTCGGTAGGGCATGAGACAAAACTGATACCGGAATGCCCCAGCAGGCGGAACAGTTTGGCGCAGTAGGCATTGTCATAGGAGCCCATCGCGGTGGTATGGCTGGCGGTGACGCGTGCGCCCATGTCGCGGCTGCGGGCTTCTTCGGCGAGCACTTCAAGGAAGCGCGAGTGGGGGTCATCGGTTTCGTCGCAATGCACATCCACCAGGCAGCCGCTGCGTTCGGCCAGGTCCATCAGGAATTTCACCGAACTCACGCCCTGATCGCGGGTGTATTCAAAATGCGGAATGCCGCCGACGACATCGGCGCCCATGCGGATGGCTTCCTCCATCAGTTCGCGGCCATTGCGGTAAGACTCGATGCCTTCCTGGGGAAAGGCCACGATCTGCAGATCGATAAGGTGCGCGCTTTCTTCGCGCACCTGCAGCATGGCCTTGAGCGCGGTGAGCTGCGGGTCGGTAACGTCGACGTGGGTGCGTACGTGCTGAATGCCGTGGGCGGCCAGGGCCTGGATGGTCTTTTGCGCGCGTGTGCGGGTGTCTTCCTGGGTGATCGTGGCTTTGCGTTCGCCCCAGCACTCAATGCCCTCGAACAGCGTGCCGCTCATGTTCCAGCGTGGCTCGCCGGCGGTCAGGGTGGCATCGAGGTGGATGTGCGGTTCGACGAAGGGTGGGATCACCAGGTTGCCGGCGGCGTCCAGGTCGTCGGGCCCCAGGGCCGGCACGCTGGTTTGTGCGGTGATGCTGGCGATCCGGCCGTTTTCCAGGTGCAGATCATGCAGGCCTTCACGGTGGCGCAGGCGAGCGTTGATGATGTGCATGGGCTAGTTCCTCTTGGCAAAAAATATCGGGCAGATTGCCGCCGGACTCTCGGGTCGGCGTTCAGGCGGTCATGGCGATTGGTCCGCGTCAGGCCGCGAGGCTCTGGCGCGGTGTCGCAGCGGGTTCTGCCGGTGAGGTTAGCATTCCTGTGAAAGCAGGTTCATGCCTGGGCGTCAGCCAGCGGCGCACGCACACGCAGGAGGGCGATCAATAGGATGTAGGTCAGCGATGCCGCACCAATTCCCACCAGCGGCGCGACCCACGGCGAATTGAACGCCAGCACGGTGCCCACCCCATAGGCCAGCAGCCCCGGCCAGTTGAACGCGGGCAGGCATGCATCCGCCAGGCGCGGGTAATGACCGCGGTAGCGGTAGAAGAAGTCCGCCATGATCACGCCGCCTATCGGTGGGATTACCGTGCCCAGAAGAATCAGGTACGGCACCAGCATGTCGTACATGCCCAGCAATGCCAGCAGGGTGCCGATCACCGCGCCGGCCAGGGTCACGGTCTTGCGGCGTCTGGTGCGCAGGAGGTTGCAGCCGGCCACGGCGAAGTTGTAGATGGTATTGTCCTGAGTGCTCCAGATATTGAGCAGCAGCATAGCCATTGCGGCCATGGCAAAGCCCTGCAGCAGCAACACTTCCACAACATCGGGCTGTTGATAGACGATCGCGCCATACGCCCCGATCAGCACCATCAGCCCATTGCCGATAAAGAAGCCGATCAGGCTGGCCAGCACCGCGACCTTGGCCGAGCGGGAAAACCGCGTCCAATTGGTGGCCTGGGTCGCGCCGCTGACAAAGGTGCCGAACACCAGGGTAATCGCCGTGGAAAGGTCCAGTTGGCCGGTCGGCTTCACGGCCAGCAGGCCATCCAACCCACCGATTTTCACCGTAGCCACCCACATCGACAGCACCAGCAGGATGCCCATGGCCGGCACCGCGATGTAGGACAGAATCTCCAGCCCGCGATAGCCCACGTAGGCCGTGGCGCAGAACACCAGCCCGAACAGCACCATCAACCCCAGCACGCTGCCCTGGCTCAGTTCGAAATATTTACCGAGCACCACGGCGGCGGTGGCGGTGCCCCAGGCGTACCAGCCGATCTGGGTAAACCCGAGGATCAGGTCGCTGAGCTTGCTGCCCACCTCGCCAAAGCAGAAGCGTCCCATCAACACCGAGTTCAAGCCGCTTTTAAAGGCGATATAGCCCAGGCCTGCGGCGTAAATACCCAACAGCAGGTTACCCAAGGCCACGACGCCGAGCATCCCGGTGAAGCTGAACGCCACCCCCAGTTTGCCGCCGGCAAACATGGTCGCGGTAAAAAAGGTAAAGCCCAGCAGCACCATGGCGGTGGACGCCAAGCCTTTACGTGCATGCATCGGGACTTCGCTCAAGGGGTAATCGTTGCCCGGTTCGTGCTGCGTCATGTGACTTGCTCCCTGAATGAGTGACGCAGGCCTGCTGCACCACGCGTGCCAAACGGGCAGCAGTGCGTAAATCGAGGCAGGAACGGAGCAAAACAGGCGGTTCGCGATGCCCTTGAGGGACGAAAGCGGTGCAGCAGTGACACAAAATAGATCAGCCGGACGGCCCTGTGACGAGGGAGCGGGTGTCCTCGCCACAGTGTGTGTTTACTGGCGGTTATTCACCGCGATAGATGCAGCCGCTGGTGCAGGTTTCGTGGATACGAATCGCGCTCAGCTCCGGCAGCAGCGGTTTGAGTTCAGTCCAGATCCATTTGGCCAGCACTTCGCTGGTGGGGTTTTCCAGGCCGGGAATGTCGTTGAGGTAATTGTGGTCGAGGCGTTCGTAGAGCGGCTTGAAAATCGCCTTGATCTCCGAGAAATCGCGAATCCAGCCGGTGTGGGGATCCAGGTCGCCGCTCAGGTGGATCGCCACCTTGAATGAATGCCCGTGCAGGCGCCCGCATTTATGGCCGTCCGGTACGTGCGGCAGGCGGTGGGCGGATTCGAATGTAAATTCCTTAAAGATTTCCACGGTATTTTCAGCTCGGTCAGGTATCTGGCAGCCGGCGAGTTTAACAGCTTGCTCCCTCGCCGCGCATACCGCTCGGTCAAAGCGCCTGCAGGCGCTCGCCTAGCCCACCGTTATCGGCCAATTGCAGAAACTCATCCCCCAGCCGCCGGCTCTCGCTCATTGCGGCCTGCCAGTACTTGTTGCGACTCGGATCGTCGCCCATGAAACGCTTGAAGTCGCTGCGATCCGGCAGTTTGCCGTGGGGCAGGCGCGCCAGATACTCCCTGGAGGGCGCGAGCAGCAACACATCCTGCAAGCCTTGCGGATTGCTGCGCCGCCAGGGCAGACCTTTGTCGAACCAGCCGGGGATGACCCGATCGGTGAAGTGCGGGTACAGCACGATGTCGTCGCCGTGGTAGGGCAGGTCGAGGTGGTAGTCCAGCAGGCCGCCGTCGCGGTAGGTACCCTGGCCGGCGCCGGGCAGGTCGCGCACGCCTTGCATCACCATCGGGATCGAGCCGGATGCCAGCAATGCCTGGCGCAGGTTGCCCACGTCCAGGTCGAGAAAGCGCGACGTAAAGTCCTTGAGCGGATGCACCGGCGGCGGCTGGCGCGGGTCGTGGACGATCAGGCGTTCGAAGTGCCGCGCCAGCCGCGCGCGGCCGCGCAGGTTGTCGGCAATCACCGACGAAAGGCCCAATCCCAGGCGCCCGCGATGGTCATCGGCGAGCAGCCCATGGGTCTTGACCACCATGATGTTGAGCCGGTAATCGGGGTTGTCCAGCACCCGCGCATCGCGCCCGGCCAGTAGATCGTCGAGCATGCGCACGCAGCTCTGGCTCACCTGGGCCATGGTCACGCCCTTGGCGAAACGTTGCTCGTTGTACAGGCGGCCGAGGTCCAGCAGACCTTGCACCGGGTCCGGCAGGCAGGCGCTGGCGAAGCGCCAGGAACCAATCGACGCACCGATCAGCGCGCGTTGCCGTGGTGCGCGGGGCAGCCAGTCGCCGAACAGCGCCAGGTCAAGGCCCTGGATGCCCAAGGCCTTGGGCCCGCCGGCCGCGCCTGGGAGTATGCCGACATCCGCAGGTGCAAGGCCCCGCTCACGAATGCGCGACAGGGCGCGTTTGCCGGCCTTGAGGGTCAGCGCGGGGAATTTGATATGGATGGCTGTCATACCGATCTCTGGTCAAGCAAGGTGTAGGCGCACATGCGCTCGCGAAAAGTGTTAACCATACCGCGTGAATCCTGAATAAACACCGTTGTTTGTGGCGCCGGCTCGGAATTGCCATGGTGGCAATTCAGTTTCAATTAAGTTGCGACGGCTACCGTGACCGACGTAGGAAAACATCGTGTTACGGAGACTCATCATGAAGAGCCTCACAGCTTTATTCGCCGTCGGTATGATCGCCTGCATGGCGAACCAGGCCGGCGCCGTGGATCCCGACAAACCACTGACTGTGCCCGCCACTGTTACAATCGTCGCTTTTGATCAACTGGAAGCCGCGGCGCTGGCCCTGCACCCCGGTTCGACGTTGCTGGACACCGACCTGGACGAGGAATACGGCAAATACCTGTATCAAGTCGAACTGGAAGATGCCCACGGCGTTGAATGGGACATTGAATTGGACGCGCTCACCGGGCAGGTTCTCAAGAATCATCAGGATACGTAATGAAGGTAAATTTACGCGCCGGCGGCCGATGGGCGCTGGTGCTCATGGTGTTCTGCTCAGGCCTGGCGGCGCGCGACCTCAACCAGGATGAAGCCCTGGCGCTGCGCCAGCAGGGGGTGATCCTGCCGCTGGAGCAATTGCTGCAGCAGGCCATGGCGCGACATCCCGGCTCGCGTCTGCTGGAAGCCGAGCTTGAAAAGAAACACGGGCAATATGCTTATGAAGTGGAGCTGGTAACCACCGATGGCGTCGTGCGCGAAATCAAGCTGGACGCTACCAGCGGCGTGCTGATCAAAGACGAGGAAGACTGATGCGCCTGCTCCTGGTGGAAGACAACGTACCCCTGGCCGACGAACTGCTGGCCGGCCTGCAGCGGCAGGGCTATGCCGTCGATTGGCTGGCCGACGGGCGCGACGCCGTGTATCAGGGCCGCAGCGAACCTTACGACCTGATCATTCTCGACCTTGGCCTGCCGGGCCTGCCGGGGCTCGAGGTGCTGGCGCAATGGCGCGCGGCGGCACTGGCCACCCCGGTGCTGGTGCTGACCGCCCGTGATTCCTGGGCCGAGCGTATCGAAGGGCTCAAGGCCGGTGCCGACGATTACCTGAGCAAACCCTTTCACCCCGAAGAGTTGCACCTGCGCATTCAGGCGTTGCTGCGCCGTTCCCACGGCCAGGCCAACCAACCCACCCTGCACGCCGCCGGCCTGCACCTGGACGAAGGGCGCCAGTGCGTACTGCGCGACGGCGACGAAATCCAGCTGACTGCCGCCGAGTTCCGCCTGCTGCGTTATTTCATGTTGCACCCTGAGCAAATCCTGTCCAAAAGCCATCTGGCCGAGCATCTGTATGACGGCGAAACCGAGCGCGACTCCAACGTACTGGAAGTGCACGTCAATCACCTGCGTCGCAAGTTGGGCCGCAGCGTGATCGAAACCCGACGGGGCCAGGGCTATCGGTTTGGCGCCGGCGCGGCATGAAGTCGATTCAACGACGCCTGAGCCTGGGGCTGGTCAGCGTAATGGTGATCGTCGGGGTAGTGCTGGCGCAAACCAGCCTGTGGTTGTTCGAAGCCGGGCTGCAACGTTACCTGGAGGCGGGCTTGCGCAATGACGCTGAGAACCTGCTGGTGGCGTTGGTGCGTGGGCCCAATGGCGTACAACTGGACGAACACCGTCTGTCGCCGGCCTATCAGCGGCCATTTTCCGGGCATTATTTCCGTATCGATTTCGCCGACACCCATTGGCGCTCCCGCTCCTTGTGGGATCAGGAACTGCCGCGCCTGTCCGAGGCCGGTCTGAAAGGCAATCTGCAACTGGGGCCTGAAGGCCAGCAATTGCTGGTCCTGCGCTCGGACTACAAGCGCTTCGGTCATTCGATCTCTATCAGTGTGGCGCAGGACTACACACCCGTGCGCGAAAGCTTTCGCATGATGCGTCGGATCGGTCTGGTGCTGGGGCTGGCGGCGTTACTGCTGGTGCTGGCGCTGCAGCGCATCACCGTGCGCCGCGCCCTGCGCCCGCTGGAAACCGCGCGCAACCAGATCGCCCAATTGCAGCAGGGCCAACGCTCGCAGCTCGACACCCAGGTGCCGCTCGAACTGGAACCGCTGGTGGCGCAGATCAACCACCTGCTGGCCCACACCGAAGACAGCCTCAAACGCTCGCGCAATGCCCTGGGCAATCTCGGCCACGCCTTGAAAACCCCGTTGGCGGTGTTGCTGAGCGCGGCGTCCAGCGAGGCGCTCAAGGACCGCCCCGAGCTGAGCCAACTGCTGCGCGACCAGTTGGAGCACGTGCAACAACGCCTCAACCGTGAACTCAACCGCGCGCGCCTGGCCGGTGAAACCCTGCCGGGCGCCTTGTTCGATTGTGAACAGGAACTGCCGGGTCTGCTCGCCACCCTCAATATGATCCATGGCGAGCACCTGGACCTCAGCTACCGCACACCTCCCGGTCTGCATTTGCCATGGGATCGCGAAGACCTGCTGGAATTGCTCGGCAACCTGCTGGACAACGCCTGCAAATGGGCGGATGCCGAGGTGCGCCTGACCATCAGCGAAACGCATACACACTACCTGCTGGCGGTGGAGGACGACGGCCCCGGCATTCCCGAAGCCCAGCGCAACCAGGTATTGAGCCGTGGCGCGCGTCTGGATGAACAGGTCGACGGTCACGGCCTGGGATTGGGTATCGTGCGCGATATCGTCGAGGTGTGGGGCGGCGTGTTGCAGCTGCAGCAGAGCGAGTGGGGCGGTTTGAAGGCGCTGATCGAATTACCCAAACGCCATGCGTGACGCATGGCGATCGGGAGTACGCCTCGTTGAAAGGTCTTCAACCTTCACACCCGGAACTGATCCATCAACCCCTGCTGCTGATTGGCCAGACTATTCAACGCCTGGCTCACCCGCGCCGATTCATTGGCCTGCTCCGACAGCGACTCGGTCACATCGCGAATGGTCGCCACGTTGTTGTTGATCTCCTCGGCCACCGCGCTTTGCTCTTCGGCGGCACTGGCGATCTGCAGGTTCATGTCGCTGATCACGGTGACCGCGTCGCCGATCTGGCGCAGCGCGGTAACGGCCTGGCCGACCTGTTCGACACTGCCCTGGGCCTGGCGATAGCTGTTGCCCATGGCGCCCACTACGTCGGTGGTGCCGCTCTGCAGGTGTTCGATCACCAGGCGGGTTTCTTCCACCGATTCCTGGGTGCGTTGCGCCAGGTTGCGCACTTCGTCGGCTACCACGGCAAAGCCACGGCCGGCCTCACCGGCACGGGCGGCTTCAATCGCAGCGTTAAGCGCCAGCAGGTTGGTCTGCTCGGCGATGCCGCGGATCACCTCCAGCACCGAACCGATTTTTTCGCTGTTGGCTGAAAGGCCTTCGACCCGCGTCATGGCCGTGCTCATGTCCGCCGCCAATTGGTCGATATTGGCGGTGGTGCGGTCGATCACGGTGAGGCCGGCGCGGGTGGCCCGGTCGGCATCGCGCGCGGCCTGGGCCGCCTGTGCCGCGCTGCGGGCCACGTCCTGGGCGGTGGCGCTCATTTCATGGGAGGCGGTGGCCACCTGGTCGACCTGGCGATACTGCTGCTCCATGCCGGCGCTGGTCTGGGTGGCGATCGCGGCGGATTGGTCGGCGGTGCCACGGGCGTCCTGCACCGAGCGTTTGACCTCGGCGATGATCGGCTGCAGTTTGTCGAGGAAGCGGTTGAACCAGCCGGCCAGTTGGCCCAGTTCATCGCGTTTGTCATAGGCCAGGCGCCGCGTCAGGTCGCCTTCGCCGCTGGCGATGTCTTCGAGCATGCGCGCAACGTCCAGGATCGGCCGGGTCACGCTGCGGGCCATCAACCACACCAGGATCAGGCCGATCACCGCCGCGAGCAGGCCCAGGCTCAGTTCCAGCAGGGTGCCACGGGTGTTGTGCGCGTCCATCTGCGCCTTGAGGATTTCGGCGGGGCCTACCAGGACTTTTTCCGGTACTTCAAGCAACACCCCCCACGGTTTGCCGCCGGGGATCGGCGCGAACGGCGCCAGTACCTTCAGCTGATGCTCGGTGCGCAGGCTGCTGATGCCCGTGCTGCCGGCCAGCGCACCGATCAGCTGCGCGCCGCTATTGCGGTCGACCTGGTCCAGGCGCTGGCTGAGTTTGCCGGCGTCCGCGCTGTGGCCGGCGAGCAAGCCGGTGGGGCTGAGGATGCTGACCTGGGTCTGGCCGTCGTACAGCTTGTGGCTGGCCTGCTGGCTCACGGCCTGCAGACTGTTGAGGTTGATGTCCACCGACAGCGACGCGATGACCTTACCGTTGACCATCAGCGGGAACACGATGCTGGTCATCAGCACGTTCTGCCCGTTGATCACATAAAAATAGGGTTCGATCACGCACGGCTTGAGGGTGGTGCGCGGGCAGGTGAACCAGGCGTTGGCCTTTTCACCGCTGGGGCCGACGGCGGTGTCGGTCATGTCGCTTTCCGGCAGCGCCATCGAGGTCAACTGGCCGGGCGTCGGCTGCGACCAGTACAGGGCAAAGCGGCCCTTGTCGTTGCTGCCCAGCTCGGCTTGGCTCGCGAACAGTTCATCCTTGCCGTCCAGCGCATTGGCTTCGAATACCAGCGAAAGGCCCAGCAGGTCCGGGTTGGCCTGCAACGCGGCCTTGACCTGGCGGGTCAGGTCTTCGCGGGTGTCGAAGGCGTCCAGAAAGCGTTTTTCGGCCTGTTCGCGCAAGAACAGTACCTGGCGGGCAAAGCCATGACCATATTGGTAGGCGTCCATGAACTGCCGGCGAATCCCCAGCGCCTGCACCTCACCCTGGGCTTCGATACGCGCCTGGGCGGCTTCGTCGAGCATTTGCATGCTGGACGCTTTGACCTGCTCGGAATTCTGCGCCATGCGGTACAGCGACAACCCCACCAGCAGGCTCACGATTCCCAGCAGGCAGAGGCCGGCGAGCAGGGTGATTTTCCATTGAATGGAGAGTTGTCTAAGCGACATCGGACATCCTTACCTGAAAACACGAAGAGCCTGTTTATCGGCGGCTCTGACGGTTTCTTTATTCAAACGATCAATTTAAATCTGCCGGAAGCGCCCGTGCCTTCGCATCGGTTTTTGACATGCGGCCCCGCCTGCTGCAAAGTGCCCGCCCTCTAATAAGACCTCCTTGAAGCCTGCATGCCGGCCGCCCTTCCAATGGGCCGCCGGGGCGCGGGCATGCCTGTTTTTCTGTTTCTGCTTGAGGTAACCATGATTAACGCAGTCATCGCCGCGGTCGGCACCATGCTGGTGCTCAGCCTGTCCCGCGTGCATGTGGTCATCGCCATCATCGTCGGCGCGGTGGTGGGCGGTCTCACCGGCGGCCTGGGCATCGAGGCCACCCTCAGCGCTTTCAACGGCGGCTTGGGCGGCGGCGCGACGGTGGCGTTGTCCTACGCCCTGCTCGGTGCGTTCGCGGTGGCAATCGCCAAGTCCGGCCTGGCCCATGCTCTGGCGGACAAGGCGCTGCTGCTGGTGGACCGTCAGGAGGCCACTGGCGGCAGTCACGTCAAATGGTTGCTGATCGGCCTGCTGTGGGTGGTGGCGATTGCGTCGCAGAACATCCTGCCGATCCACATTGCGTTTATCCCGCTGCTGGTGCCGCCACTGTTGTACGTATTGACCAAGCTGCAGCTGGACCGCCGCTTGATCGCCTGTGTGATGACCTTCGGTCTGATCACGCCGTACATGTTCCTGCCGGTGGGCTTCGGCAATATCTTCCTCAACCAGATCCTGCTGGCCAACGTAGCCAAGAGCGGGGTGGATATCAGCCAGGTCAACGTGACCCACGCCATGAGCCTGCCGGCGCTGGGCATGGTGGTCGGCCTGCTGGTCGCGGTATTTATCAGCTACCGCAAAAAACGCGTGTACGACCTGGAAAAAATCGAGCGGGTCGAGCAGGTGGCGGTGCAGTACAACCCGCTGACCCTGCTGGTGGCCGGTGTGGCGATTGCCTCGGCGTTTATCATTCAGTTGTGGCTGGACTCGATGATCATCGGCGCACTGGCCGGGTTCCTGATTTTCTCGGCTTCGGGCATCGTGCGCTGGCGCGAGACCGACGACCTGTTCACCGAAGGCATGAAGATGATGGCCATGATCGGCTTCATCATGATCGCCGCCTCAGGGTTCGCCGAAGTGCTCAAGGCCACCGGCGATGTGCGTTCGCTGGTGGAAACGTCGGCTGCGTTCATCGGCCACAGCCGTGGGGTCGGTGCGCTGTTGATGTTGCTGGTGGGGCTGCTGGTGACCATGGGCATCGGCTCGTCGTTTTCCACGGTGCCGATCCTGGCCGCCATCTTCGTGCCGCTGTGCGTGCAACTGGGCTTCAGCCCAATGGCCATCGTGTGCATCGTCGGCACGGCGGGGGCGTTGGGGGATGCCGGTTCGCCCGCGTCGGATTCCACCCTCGGCCCGACCTCCGGCCTGAATATCGACGGCCAGCACCACCACATCTGGGACACCGTGGTTCCCACGTTCCTGCACTACAACATCCCGTTGCTGGCGTTTGGCTGGCTGGCGGCGATGACTCTTTGACCCTGTCACTGTAGGAACGGGCGCGCTCGCTCCTACAGATAGTTTTCCATCGGCCGATACGCTCTCAAGTCGCCCAATAAGAGAGAAAAGCCATGCGTCTGAGCCTGAAGGCCAAAGTCCTGTCCCTTGCCGTCGTGCCGGTGTTGCTGTTCGCGGTGGTCATCAGCCTCACCACGGTGTGGATCCTCCAGGGCCAGGCGCGCAGTGAGGTGGATGAAACCCGCCAGCGCCTGCTCAATAACGCCAAAGCCACTCTGCAAAGTTATGTGGAAGTGGCCATGAGTACCATCAAGCCGCTCTACGATGCCGCCGCGCCCGGCGATACGGCGGCGCGGGCCGAGGTGGTCAAGCTGCTGTCCAACACCAGCTATGGCAAGGACGGTTATTTCTTCGGCTACGACTCCGAAACCATCCGCCTGTTCAAAGGCAACAGCCCCGACGGCGTGGGCAAGAGCTTCAAGGACAACCGCGACCCCAACGGCGTCTATGTCAATCGCGACCTGGTCAAGGTCGGCAAGGACGGCAGCCATTACCTGCAATACAGCTCGACCCAGCCGGGGCAGACCGAACTGGTGCCCAAGCTCGGCTACACCGAGTACCTGCCCAAGTGGGACATGGTCATCGGCACCTCGGTCAACCTCGACGGCATCGAAGCCCAGGTGGCGGTGGTCGAGGCCAAGGTCGAGAAGCGCATGGAAGGCGTGCTGCTGAGCATCCTCGGCGTGGCGGTGGTGGTGTTGCTGGTGATTGCCGCCGTGGGCATGGTGCTGGCCAATACGATTCTGCGCCCGCTGCATTTGATGAAAGCCAACCTCGACGATATCGCCGCAGGCGAGGGCGACCTGACCCGACGCCTGGCCATCACCAGCCAGGACGAACTGGGCGAGTTGGCCGGCGCGTTCAATCGGTTTGTCGACAAGATCCACGGCCTGGTGCGCCAGATCACTGAAATGACCGCGCAGCTCACCGGTCTGGTCAGTCAGGTGTCCGACCAGGCCCAGCGTTCGGAGCAGGCCATGGAGCGTCAGCGTCACGAGACAGATCAGGTTGCCACCGCCATCAATCAAATGTCGTCCGCCGCCCAGGAAGTGGCGCGCAGTGCTCAGGGCGCCTCGGTGGCCGCGCAGCAGACCGACGCCGAAGGTCAGGCGGCCAAACGCGTGGTAGACGGCAGCATCGTGCAGATCCACGCGTTGGTGAACGATATCCGCAGCAGCGGCGTGTCCCTCGACAGCCTGCAACAGGACGTGACGTCGATTGTCAGCGTGTTGAGCGTCATCCGCTCGATCGCCGAGCAGACCAACCTGCTGGCCCTCAACGCTGCCATCGAAGCCGCGCGGGCCGGGGAGGCCGGCCGTGGTTTCGCGGTGGTAGCCGACGAAGTGCGCGCCCTGGCCAGCCGCACCCAGACCAGCACCCAGGAAATCCAGGGCATGATCGACCGCCTGCAAACCGGCACCGAGGCGGCCGTGCAAGCCATGCGCCGCTCCAGCGACGCCGGCGACGGCACCTCGGCCCAGGCCAACCAGGCCGGCGCATCGCTGGATACCATGGCCCAGTTGATCGCCACCATCAATTCAATGAACGCCCAGATCGCCAGCGCCGCCGAAGAACAGACCGCCGTGGCCGAAGAGATCAACCGCAGCGTGCATCAGATTGCCTCGGCGGTGGACAGCGTGGCCGATGAAACCCAACGGGGCGCCCAGACTTCGCGCAGTCTGGCGGAGCTGGGCCAACGCCTGGGGCAACTGGTCGGCCAGTTCAGGATCTGATCAGACGTCGCGCATCAACAAGCCAAAGCGCAGGTCCATCTCAACGGGCAGCGGTAGATACACCGTATGCCCGTCCCCCGGCGCCACGTCGATGGCTTCGTCCTTGGCGTTGCGCAGGCCGGCCAGATCGAAGTGAAAATTGCCGGTGGGCGTCATCAATTCCAGGTGATTGCCCACGGCGAAGCGGTTCTTCACCTTGACCTCGGCCAATTCGCCCCGGCGCTCGCCGCTCAGCTCACCGACAAACTGCTGGCGCTCGGAGACCGAGCTGCCGTTCTGGTAGTTCTGGTATTCGTCGTGGACGTGGCGGCGCAGGAAACCTTCGGTGTAGCCGCGCTGGGCCAGGGACTCGAGGTCCGTCATCAGGTTGCGGTCGAACGCGCGACCGGCCACCGCATCGTCGATGGCGCGGCGATACACCTGGGTGGTGCGCGCGCAGTAGAAGTGCGACTTGGTGCGGCCTTCGATCTTCAGCGAGTGCACGCCCATATGGGCCAGGCGCTCCACGTGCTGCACGGCGCGCAGGTCCTTGGCGTTCATGATGTAGGTGCCGTGCTCGTCCTCGAAGGCGGGCATCTGTTCGTCGGGGCGGTTGGCTTCCTGCAACAGGAACACCTGATCGGTGGGCGCGCCGATACCCAGGGTCGGTTCCGGCGCGTATTGCTGGACGATCTCGCCGGTGGCGTTTTCCACCGCCGGGGTGGCCTGGTATTTCCAGCGGCAGGCGTTGGTGCAGGTGCCCTGGTTGGCGTCGCGCTTGTTCATATAGCCCGAGAGCAGACAGCGCCCGGAATACGCCATGCACAAGGCGCCGTGTACAAACACTTCCAGCTCCATGGCCGGCACGTGCTCGCGGATTTCGCCGATCTCTTCCAGTGACAATTCCCGCGACAGGATCACCCGGCAGATCCCTTGCTGCTGCCAGAACTCGACACTGGCCCAGTTCACCGTATTGGCCTGCACCGACAGATGAATCGGCATCTGCGGGAAATGCCGGCGCACCAGCATGATCAGTCCCGGATCGGACATGATCAGCGCATCCGGGCCCATGGCGATCACCGGCGCCAGGTCCTTGAGGAAGGTCTTGAGCTTGGCGTTGTGCGGCGCAATGTTCACCACCACATAAAAGCGCTTGCCCTGGGCGTGCGCTTCCTGGATGCCCAGGGCCAGGTTGGCGTGGTCGAACTCGTTATTGCGCACCCGCAGGCTGTAGCGCGGTTGCCCGGCGTACACCGCATCGGCGCCGTAGGCAAAGGCGTAGCGCATGTTTTTCAGGGTGCCGGCGGGGGCGAGCAGTTCGGGGGCGATAACAGTGGGCATGGGTAGGGTCGCAAAAAGGCGCGAGGGTAGTGCAGGGCGGATGAGGGCTTATTGACCCAGGTCATTTTTGTATCGCTGTGTATCTCCAGGCGCTGTGGATACGTACCGAGGGGCGCGCGGCGATTTTCGACACAGGCGCGATACCTGCGGCGCTTTTAATCGGTTCCAACGAGGCACACCGCCTCGCTTCGACCCGAACTGGAGCCTATCGCCATGAACCACAGCAAAGCCCTCTACGCCGCTTGCCTGTTCGCCGCCCTCAACCTCTGCACGCTGTCGGCGCGCGCGCAAGCCAGTGCCAACGAGCAGACCTACACCTACGGCACGCATCTGGACATCCGCAAAGTGCTATCGATCACCGAAGACGCCGGGCCGTCCTGCGGCGTGGTGGGCGCGCGGATGACCTACCTCGACTCACACGGCACCGAACAGGTTCTGAACTACCAGAAAGTGTCCGACACCTGCATCGGCGACAACTGAGTTCGCCACGCGCGACCCGAGGTGAACATCATGCTACTGATCGCATTCCTGGGCGGCGTCCTGACCGTCCTCAGTCCTTGTATCCTGCCGGTGGTGCCGTTTCTGTTCGCCGGTGTCGACCGCACCCGCCGCTCAATCCTGCTGACCCTCGGCGGCATGGCGCTGACCTTTGCGCTGATCGCCAGCCTGGCGGCGGTCAGCAGCGAGTGGGTGGTACGCGCCAACGCCACCGGACGGCAGGTGGCGTTGATCGTGATGGTGCTGTTTGCGCTGTCGTTGATCAGCGCGCGGATCGGTGGCTGGCTGGCGCGCCCGTTCGTGCTGCTGGGTAACCGCATCGCTCCCGACGGCCGCGCGCTGTCGGGGCCGCTCAAGTCACTGCTGATCGGCATCGCCACGGGCCTGTTGTGGGCGCCGTGCGCCGGGCCGATCCTCGGGGTGATCCTCACCGGTGCGATGCTGCAGGGCGCCAATGCGCAGACCAGCCTGTTGCTGCTGGCCTATGGCATGGGCAGCGCTCTGTCCCTGGGCACATTGATCTTCGCCGGGCGCGGCCTGGTGAACCGGCTCAAGGCGTCGATTCCGCTGACCGGTTGGCTGCGTCGGGGCGCCGGGGTGGCGGTATTGGCGGCGGCGGCGGTGATTTCCACTGGTGCCGACCGAACCCTGCTGGCTGGTACCTCGTCCGAGGTCGTCAGCCGCCTGGAGAGCGGGGTGCTGGAAAACGTGCCCAAGGTGGCGGATTACCTGGTCAGCAAGGTCAAGGCAGCGCCGCTGGCCGCGAACGACCAGGGTGCGATGCCGTCGCTGTCCGGTGCCGTTGAATGGCTCAACTCGCCGCCGCTGACCCCGCAGGCGCTCAAAGGCAAAGTGGTGCTGGTGGATTTCTGGACGTATGACTGCATCAACTGCCAGCACACCCTGCCGTATGTCAAAGCATGGGCTGAGAAGTACGCCAAGGATGGATTGGTGGTGATCGGCGTGCACACCCCGGAATACGGGTACGAGCGCATCATCGACAACGTCAAGGCCCAGGTGCACAGATTGGGCATCACCTACCCGGTGGCCATCGACAATAACTACGCGATCTGGCGCAATTTCGACAATCAGTATTGGCCTGCCCATTACCTGATCGATGCCAAGGGGCGCATACGCGGCAGCCACTTCGGCGAAGGTCGCTACGAGGACCAGGAGCGGATGATCCGGGCACTGTTGGACGAGGCCAAGGCAGACGATTCGCACCCGTGAACAGGGCGGTTTACCGGTGTGCGATAAATAAGGGCACTCCCAGGTTTCGCAGCGGACTAAGCAACAGGGCCTACACAGGCCCGTTGCTTTTCTGACATGGACCGGACATGAACCAAACCACCCTGCAATTCAAAACCCTGTTGTTACTGCTGGTCCTGGTGACCGTCGCCTTTATCTGGATATTGCTGCCGTTTTACGGCGCGGTGTTCTGGGCGGTGATCCTCGGCATCATCTTTGCGCCCATGCAGCGCCGCGTGCAGCTCAAGTTTGGCTGGAACCGCAATCTCACGTCCCTGACCACCTTGGCCGCATGCCTGGTCATCGCGATTTTGCCGGTGATTATCACCAGTGCGTTGCTGGTACAGGAGGGCGCCACCCTGTACAAGAACATCGAAAGCGGCAAGCTGGATGTGGCCGGCTACATCGAACAGTTCAAGAACTTCCTGCCGCCGTATTTCCAGCACCTGCTGGATCGCTTTGGCATGGGCAACCTGGAAGGGCTGCGCGAGAAAATCGTCAAGAGCGCGATGCAGGGCAGTCAGTTCTTTGCCACCCAGGCGTTCAGTTTCGGCCAGGGCACGTTTGATTTCCTGGTGAGCTTTTTCATCATGCTGTATCTGCTGTTTTTCTTTTTGCGCGATGGCCCGGAGCTGGTGCGCAAGGTGCGCACGGCGGTGCCGTTGGCCGAACCGCAAAAGCGTCGCCTGCAGCTCAAGTTCAACCGCGTGGTGCGCGCCACGGTCAAGGGCAACGTGCTGGTGGCGGTGACCCAGGGCGCGTTGGGCGGGTTGATTTTCTGGTTTCTGGATATCCCCAGCGCGTTGCTCTGGGCGGTGCTGATGGCGTTCCTGTCTCTGTTGCCGGCGGTGGGCGCGGGCATCGTGTGGGGGCCGGTGGCGGCGTATTTCCTGCTGAGCGGGGCGATCTGGCAGGGCGTAGTGCTGGGCCTGTTCGGCGTATTCGTGATCGGCCTGGTAGACAACGTGCTGCGCCCGATCCTGGTGGGCAAGGACACCAAGATGCCCGACTACCTGATCCTGATCTCGACCCTGGGCGGCTTGTCGGTGTTCGGCCTGAACGGGTTTGTGATCGGGCCGCTGGTGGCGGCGCTGTTCATGTCCAGTTGGGCGCTGTTTGTCGAGAGCAAGCCGCGGGTCAAGTTGCCGTTGCCGTAAACCGGCCGCTTCACGCTTGCAATTGGTAGGTGGTGGCTTGCAACTGGTGTTCGGCGGCTTTCAACGAGGTGAGCGGGCCGGTAATGGGCTCGCCTTCGCGTACCAGGTACCAGCAAGCCAGCACACCCGAGGCGCGCAGAGGGGCGGGGACGGCACTGCCGATGACGGACATGATCTGAACACTGGGCATAAGGACCTCCAATCGTGGTAGGGGTCACCTTACGGGCCATGGCGGCTGAGGAAAAATCAACTGGCTCGATAGTCAACATCGATGCCAGGCGTCAGTCCACCACTTGATCGAGCATGCTCACCACTTCCTGCTCGTTGAGCAGACCCTTGCGCACCAGGTTTTCCGCGAGCAGGGCAAGGAACTTCGCGCTGCGGTGGCCTTCGAGGTGCTTGAGTTCGGTCAGGGCGCTGTACACCTTGCTGGAGGTGCAGAGGCCGGCGGTGCGGTGCGGGTTTTGCGTGGGCATGGTCAATCGTCCTTATTGTTATTGGGTGGACAGGCTCGATAGTGAGAGGGTTGTGTGACGCAAACATGACAGGGCGAGCCCCGTTCGGGCAAGTAGACATTGGTGTCAATCATGTGTGAATACGCGCCCGGCATTGTCCCCATAGCGACCTTGAAGCGATGAAACCGGACGTCGTCGCAAAAAAAAGGCCCCGCGTAACCGCGAGGCCTGATTCAGGCTGGACGATGCATTATTACCAGCCGTGACGGTAGTAGCCATGGGGCGGGCCATAGTAGTAGCCACGCGGTGGGCCGTAATAAACCGGTGCCGGGCGGTAATACACCTGCTGTTGTACATAAACCGGTGGCGGCGGCGCGTAGTAAACCGGCGGCGGTGCGGCGTAGACAGGCTGGGGCTGCACATACACCGGTTGCTGCACATAGACTTCACGGGGTTGGCTGGCAACCACGGAGCCCACCACGGCGGCGCCGACCAACGCACCCAAGGCGGCCGGACCAGCCCATCCACCACCGTGGGCGGAAGCTTGGCCTGCCATAGCGAGTGCACCCACCAGCAGGGCGATCTTGGGGATTGTACGAATCATGGTCATTCCTCGGTTAGCCCCAGCGCTCGTGTCCTGCCTTCGATGGACTCAAGTCATGTCGCGGGGATACTTTTAAGACAACGTATTTCTAAAAAACAGCACGGCCGCTAGGTAAAGGTTGTGTAAGGTCTGTACCGATTTGCTTACTCAAAGGAGTTTTCCATGCAGATGCACCCCAACAAGGACACCCAGCTGTGCATGTCACTGTCGGCGCGCCCCGGTAATTTCGGCTTGCGATTTCATAACCATCTGTACGAACAGTTGGGTCTGAATTTCTACTATAAGGCCTTCAGCAGCCAGGATTTGCCCGGCGCGATCAGCGGCATTCGGGCGCTGGGCATCCGCGGATGCGGTGTGTCCATGCCATTCAAGGAGGCGGCCATTGCCTTGGTGGACGAACTCGACGATTCGGTTCAAGCCATTGATTCGTTGAACACCATCGTCAACACCAACGGCCATCTCAAGGCTTACAACACCGACTATATCGCCGTCGAACAACTGCTGAAAAAGCACGCGGTTCCACAGGATTCGACCTTCGCCCTGCGCGGCAGCGGCGGCATGGCCAAGGCCGTGGCGAGTGCTTTGCGTGACGGTGGCTATGCCAACGGTGTGATCGTGGCACGTAATGAGAGGGCGGGGCGAGCACTGGCCCATCACCTGGGGTATGCCTGGCAGGCAGATATGGCCGACCTTCGCCCGGACATGCTGATCAACGTTACCCCCATCGGCATGACTGGCGGCGCTGAGGCGGATGCGTTGGCGTTTGACGCAGACATTGTCGAGACTGCGCGGACTGTCTTCGATGTGGTGGCGATTCCAGCCGAAACACCCTTGATCGTGCATGCACGAAGCCAAGGCAAACAGGTGATTACCGGGTTGGAGGTGATCGCCATTCAGGCGCTGGAACAGTTCGTGCTCTATACCGGTGTGCGGCCTACCCAGGAACAGTTCGAAAAAGCCGTGGCGTTTGCCCGTCTCTAAAGCTCGATCAGGCGATGAGGGTATTGACCGACTCACCGCCATCAGGAACCACCCCCCGACTCAACTTTTACGGGGTCAAGCCTGTTCCAACTGCGTCAAGCGTTCTTCCAGCGCGGCGATTCGCGCTTCCAGCTCTTCGATACGTTCGGCTGACACCCCGGCGGCGCCACGCTCCACCGGGGTGCCGCGCGCGGAGATAATCGCTTCGATATCCGCCGCGTCACCCAGCGCATGGGTGTAACGGTCTTCCCGCTGCCCCGCCTGGCGCGGCACCAGTACCGCCAGCCCGCGCGCTATGAGACGTTCGAGCTGGTGCACGACCTGTTCGGCGTCCTCGAAATCGTGCATGCGCCCGCTGCGGGTCAGCAACTCACTCACCGTCTGCGGGCCGCGCAGGAACAGCAGCCCGATCAGAATCACCTGGGCCGGCACCAGTTCCAGCGCCTTGTCCACCCGGTGCTCCCAGCGGTCGGCACGGCTGCCCATCACCAGGCGGGTAAAACCCTGGCCTTCCAGCGCACGCAGGCTCTGGCCCACCTGACCCTGGCTGAGGTTCATCACCGGTTCGCGGCTGGTTTTCTGGTTGCAGGCCAGTACCAGGGCGTTAAGGGTCAGCGGGTAGGTTTCCGGGTTGGTCGCCTGTTTCTCGATCAGGCAGCCCAGGACGCGTATTTCCGTGCTGTTCAGGCGCGGCTCGGGGGTATCGGTGTCGTGCTCGGCGGTCATCGCGCGTTCCCTATGCAGTGAAGGCCATTAGCCTATCCCTGAAAAAATAAAAGACAAGCAGCGGGCATGGCTATAATCGCCGCTGGTTGCAACCCTGCCATTACCGATGAGACTGCCATGACTATTTCCCTGTACGCCGCCTCCGTCCCTGTGTTCAAGCAAATGCTCAACGCCCTGAGCGATGTGCTGAACAAGGCCGAAGCCCACGCTGCTGCCAAGAACATCGAGCCCAATGCCTTGCTGCAGGCGCGTCTGTTTCCCGATATGTTCCCACTGGTGCGCCAGGTGCAGATCGCCGTTGACTTCGCCAAGGGCGTTTCCGCGCGCCTGGCCGAGATCGAAGTGCCTAAATATGACGACAGCGAAGTGACCTTCGCCGACCTGCAGGCGCTGATCGCCAAGGTGCTGGCCTTTATCGACACCCTCAAGCCCGAGCAGATCGACGGCAAGGAAGGCATCGAAATCGTCACCCGCCCAGGTACACCTAAAGAGAAGCGCTTCAGCGGCCAGTCCTACCTGCTGACCTACGGCCTGCCGCAGTTCTTCTTCCACGTCACCACCGCGTACGCGTTGCTGCGTCACAACGGTGTGGAAGTGGGCAAGCGCGATTACATGGGCGCCTTCTAAGCCCAAGGGTCAAAAAAAGCAGCCCGGTGCCGTTCCTCGTTGAACGGCACCGGGCTTTTTAATGGGCGGCCGTTGTGAATTCCTGCGTCTTGTCGCTAAAAGTCACACAGGCGTGTGAACCAGAGCTTGCTGCAGCGGCACTCACGAGGCGATGAGGCATATGCCCCGTCCCCCTGTTCCCTTGAGTGCATGAGAGGCCTAGATGATCACAACGCCCAACCCGTCGACTGTTGAATCGCGTTTTTTTCCGTCGGGCATGTCCTCGCCCGTGCTGGACAGTCAGGACGCCTCTTCAGCTTTACCCGCCCCGATCACCCGACCCCGGCGAGAGGCGTCCGACGCCACGACAGCGGTGGGTCAAACCCTATCCCCTGGAGCCGACGAAGCACGCGCTGAACAAGCGAAGAGCGCCGAAAAAACTGCCGCGGGCAATCGACGTGATCTCGATAAGCTATTGAATTCGTTGCAACTATTGTACATAAGGGCGCCTAAGGTCTTGGATGGAGAGGCGGCCAGGCATGCCCACCGCTACCCGGGGTGGCGATCTTACGACCGTGCCGAAGGGTTTATTAACTATCTGGACCGGCAATGGATCCAGCTGGACCCTGATTCGGACTTTCAACTCGATGGTGAGCCAAAGGCCGGGCAGAGGGTAAAGCTTTTAGACTTCATCGACGGCCTTGGCTGGGAACGACCTACCACGATGTTCGAGGTACAGAATATGGCCATGGCCGTGTTTCGCCTGCTTCGGGCATCGCCCCCGCCGCCATTCGGTGACCTGGGGGGTGGGTTGTCCTGGCCGATTCCTCTCGATCAAACCACTCAGCAGGCCATTTACAAGGCTTCTTGCTCAGAAGCCGAGGGTCTGTATAAAACCGGTGGGCTGCCATCGTCGAATAACGCCGCTGTGCAGCTGCTTCAACGCTATCACTGGTCGGATGCCGATCTGAAAGACCCGCGTGCCGCGCTGTTGAAAATGATAAACACACCGGCCGCGCAAGCTGCAGGCGAGCAGATGCGCGCCCGGTTCGACGGGGCAGGCAGTGCTGAGGACTGGCTGCTCACATTGCTTCAGGTGGGCGCCAATGGCCATTCGGTGATGCGCCCAAACGAAAAAAATAAGCTGGCCGGCTACGATCTGTCGCAGCGCGACAACTGGGGCAAACCCCTGTCGTCGGTGGTGAAGGGCCTCACTGACCATCTGGCGCTGACCTACGGCCGAAACGCCCCGGTGGTTGCACACTTGTTGTTGTCGCACCACGCCCCGGAATTGCTGGTCAAGGACGTGCCGGATACGGTGACGTATGGTTCGCCGGCATGGGTCGGCCTCAAGACTATCGTAGCCAAGGCCAATTTCCATACGCCGGGGGCGGCAGCAGGCCAGACTTACAAGCTGTTGGTCGAGAACGACCTCGAACCTGTTTCCAGCGCCGAAAAAGACGTTGAAGCGTTGGCGGGGCGGGAGGGGTTGATCCATTGGGCCGTGGCGGACGGTGCCATCGAAAAACGCGATGACAACAATTATACGGACGAAGAGCTCGAAAAGGCCCGCGCGCGCTCCAGCGAACGCTTCGACACCCTGAAAAAAGCCTCGGACGCGCAGCGCGCTCCCTTTGTGCCCCTCAAGGAAAAGGCGCTCGAGATCCTCAAAGAGCGTTTTTCGGGGACATTCGGTCATGTCGATTTTGAAGCCAAGGTACTGATGCCCACCCAGAATCATCAGGACTTGCGAGGCCCTTATTCAATTCTGGACATTTACATGAGCCCCCAAAAGCACGTCCGCTGGTATTCCACCGACCCGGCCGTGCCCTTTGACGATATGTTCGAAACATTCCGGCGCATTCCCCCGATTAACCAGGATTTTGAAAAAAACATCACCGATTATCAGGACGCCCTTACGAACGCCCTGGGCGTCACCGTCCAGCACTTAATGTCGCTGTTGCCTGCGCAAGATAGAGAGGCCTTGGAGTATGGCGAGCTGAGCGTCTATGCAGAAGAAACCACCACTCGCAGCAGTCAGCACTCGGGAAGGCACCGAGGCCCCGTTACGACGGTCGCGGCGCAACCCGCCGATAGCCGTTCGTTATTGTTCAAGACGAAGTACGGGGCAGCCACGACGGTCTATGAGATTAACCCTCAGCAGGGTTCTATCCGTAAACGGCCCGATTTGTCGGATGACCTGAAACCTGGCCTGCGAGGTGAATGGTCGAGCCCCTCGAGTTCGCGTGTCGGGCTTTCCGTCAAGACAACGCACACCCGCCCTTCGATTCGTGAAGTGGTGGCGGACAGCACCGAGGAACAGCAGAAGCGAAGTGCAAGGGTTAAGGCTCCTGGGGCGCTGCAAACCTTCACGTCTGCAAGGACCCAGTACATTGCCGATACGGTGTTGAACAATATTTTCAAACCGGGGGAGCGCGAGGCGTTCGCCAAGCACGCCAGGGGCATCACCACCTTCGATACCGAAGTCACTGTGTTTGAAGAAATACAGGCGGTGACCCGGACGTTGGTACCTTTTGCATCAGCCATTGATAGGTTTCAAAAGGGCAAGGTGGGCGAGGGGCTTGGGTTCCTGGCGCTTGATGTGTTGGGTTTTGTGGCGGGAGGCGTGTTCGCGGGCGTTAAAATCGCGAAGCTGGGCCCTGGGCTGGCGGGCAGGGCGGGCGGCATCGTGACACGGGCGGTGATCAGCGCTGCCAACCCGTTTGCCGGAGGAAAAGCCATCGTTTCCAGAAGCCTGCCTTGGTGGCAATCGGCATGGGGTAAAGGCACCTCCGCCTGGCGCGCCGTTTCGGCGAATCGTGGCGTGGACCGGGCCCACCGGGATACAACGGAGGGGCTCAGCACCGGCACGTACACCATTCCCGGTGGTAACTCAGCGCGGATCACGGCTCAACTGGATGACGTTACCGGGAAATGGTACGGCTATGATCGAACAACTCGTACGCGGTTTGGGGTACCGCTTGTAGGCTTCAGTCCTGATAGCGCCAGTGCCTGATTCTTTCCAGGCCGACGCCGGACTGCCGCCCTGGGACGGACCTTGAACAGACCGCCCCGGGGATAGTTGATGGACGGCAGGTCGGTTATCTTTGTTTGTCCAGACACGCAGCCGCGGTGAACAGCACATCGGTGGACGAATTCAGCGCGGTCTCAGCCGAATCCTGCAGCACACCGATGATGAAACCTACGGCCACCACCTGCATGGCGATCTCACTCGGAATGCCGAACAGGCTGCACGCCAGGGGAATCAGCAACAAAGAACCGCCGGCCACGCCCGAGGCGCCGCAGGCGCAAATAGCCGCGACCACACTGAGCAACACGGCGGTCGGCAGGTCGACACTGATGCCCAGGGTGTGCACGGCGGCCAGGGTCAGCACGGTGATGGTAATCGCGGCGCCGGCCATGTTGATGGTAGCGCCCAGCGGGATCGACACCGAGTAGGTGTCTTCATGCAGGCCCAGCCGCTCGCTCAACGCGAGGTTGACCGGGATGTTCGCCGCCGAGCTGCGGGTGAAGAATGCGGTGATGCCGCTTTCGCGCAGGCACAGCAGCACCAGCGGATACGGATTGCGCCGCAGCTTCCAGAACACGATGGCCGGGTTGACCACCAGCGCCACAAACAGCATGCAGCCGATCAGCACCATCAGCAGGTGCGCGTAGCCGAGCAGGGCACCGAAACCGGAGGTGGCCAGGGTCGAGGCCACCAGGCCGAAGATACCCAGCGGGGCGAAGCGAATCACCACGCGCACGATCAACGTCACGCCGTTGGAGAGGTCATCGAGCACGGTGCGGGTGGTTTCGCCGGCATGCCGGATGGCCACGCCCATGCCGATGGCCCAGGCCAGGATGCCGATGAAGTTGGCGTTCATCAGCGCACTCACCGGGTTGTCCACCACGCTCAACAGCAGGCTTTGCAGCACTTCGCCGATGCCGCCGGGTGCGCTCACGGTGGCGTCATGGGTGGCGAGCACCAACGATGACGGGAACCACATGCTGGCAATCACCGCGACCACGGCAGCAGCAAACGTGCCCAGCAAATACAGGAACAGGATCGGCTTGATATGGGTTTCCTGGCCGTGCTTGTGGTTGGCAATCGAGGCCATCACCAGCACAAACACCAGGATCGGCGCCACGGCCTTGAGCGCAGTCACAAACACTTTGCCGATAAACCCGGTGGCTTTGGCCGCCTCCGGCAGCAGCAAAGCCAGGAGAATGCCGGCGATCAAACCGATGACGATTTGCGTGACCAGGCTGACGCGGGTCAGGCGTTGAAGAAGGGAAGGGGCAGCAGTCATAAGCAGGTTGTCTCTGGTTTTTTTAAGTGCGCAGCCCAGCAATCAGAAAGGGCTGTAGGAAGCAGGTCGCGGAGTCTAGCATGCCGTGGCCCGCGCTCCGGCGGCTGTGGCATCGGGTCGCCGGGGTTCGCCTGGGCCGTCAGAGCAGGGCGGTAAACAATTCGCGCCGTGCGCCTTCGGTAATCGCCACGATGCCGGGGTGCTTGACCTTGCGCTCCACCGAGATGGCGTAGAACGACTCGGTGACTGCGTCGGTCTGGCCAATCAGCGCTACGCCGTACTGGCGCACCACCTCGTCGGCAATCACGCTGGGGGCGATGAAAATCCCGCTGCCGGACTGACCAAACGCCTGCATCAAGGCGCTGTCGTCGAACTCGCCGATGATCTTCGGCTGGATCTGCTGCTCGGCGAACCAGCGCTGCAAGCGGCTGCGGACCACGGTTTCCGCGCCGGGGATGAGCAGCGGTGCGCCGTGCAGGCAGTGTGGGAATGTTCCGGCGTGCCGATCGGCCAATTCCTGGGTGGCGAAAAAACTGATGCCGCATTCTCCCAGTTTCTGGCTGTAGCCTTTGATATCCAGATGCGTGGGCATGGGGCTGTCGGAAATCACCAGGTCCAGGCGCTGGATCGCCAGGTCCGCCAGCAGCCGTTCGAGCTTGTCCTCGCGGCAAGTAATGCGCAGCGGCTCGCTCAATTCCATGGTGGGTGCGATCAGCCGGTAGACGATGGACTTGGGCACCACATCCGCCACCCCGACGCGGAACACAATCTGCTGCTCCTTGGGCTGCGCGCGCAGCATGGCCTCCAGTTCATTGCCGGTCTGAAACATCTGCTCGGCGTAGGGCAACGCCTGGCGGCCGGCCTCGGTCAGTTCGAGCTGACGGCCGACCCGCTGAAACAGCGCGATACCGAAGGTTTGCTCGAGCAGGCTGAGCTGGCCGCTGATGGTCTGCGGCGTCAGGTTCAGCTGCTCGCAGGCGCGCACGATGCTGCCGGTCTTGGCCACAACCCAGAAGTAGTGCAGTTGTCGGTAATTGAGCATGGTCAGCCGTCACTTCGTAAAAGTCGAAGTATATGCCAGAAAAATACGAATTTTCCTGAACTGTTCGTCTGCATAGAATGCGTCGCTATCGCGGGGCCACTAGTAGAGCCTCAATGTTCTAACGAGGGATACAGCATGACACTCAAATCTTTCGGCGCGGCCTCGTTGCTTGCGCTTTCATTGGTGGTGGTCAGCGGTTGTGATCAGGTCGAAAAAAGCGCGCAGCAAGTGATCGGCAAGGCCTCGGAATCGGCCAAGCAGGCAATTGATGACACCCAGAAAGCCGCTGAGCAGGCGCTGAGTGAAGCCACCCAAGGCCTGATCACCCCTCGCCAGAAGGACGATCAGGCCGATAAAGAGGCTGAATCGAACAATCAAGAAACTTAATTCTCCAGCACACCACCAGGACTGACCTATGGATTACCTTGTACAACTGGCCGCCAGCCCCACCGCGTGGATTGCCCTGGCGACTCTGATCGTGATGGAAATCGTGCTGGGCATCGATAACCTGATCTTTATTTCGATCCTCACCAATAAATTGCCGGAAAAACACCGGGCCAAGGCGCGGCGCATCGGCATCAGCATGGCGCTGGTCCTGCGCCTGGGCCTATTGAGCACCATCGCCTTCATCGTGCAGCTCACCGCGCCGGTGTTCGAAGTATTCGGCCAGGCGTTCTCCTGGAAGGACATGATCCTGATCGCCGGTGGCCTGTTCCTCGTGTGGAAGGCCACCACCGAGATCCATCACAGCATGGACCCTGAGCCCGAAGAGAAAGAGAGCACCGGTAACGCCGTGAGCATCGGCTTTGCTGCGGCCATCGGGCAGATCCTGTTGCTGGACCTGGTGTTTTCCATCGACAGCATCATCACGGCCGTGGGCATGACCGAGCACTTGCCGATCATGATCATTGCCGTGGTGACCTCGGTGATTGTGATGCTGGTCGCGGCCGAACCGCTGGCCAAGTTCATCAACGACAACCCGACCGTGGTGATGCTGGCCCTGGGCTTCCTGATCATGATCGGCATGACCCTGATCGCCGAAGGCTTTGGCGCCCATGTGCCCAAAGGCTACGTGTACGCGGCCATGGCATTCTCGGCGGCCATTGAGTGCCTGAACATCGCCCGGCGCAACCGCCACAAGCGTTTGCTCGCCGCGCGCCGGTAAACCCTGAAACAAACCGGCCGGCTGCGCTCATAAGAGCCCAGCCGGCCTTTTGCTGTCTGCTAGAATCGGCGCACTTGATAGCTTGAGGTCCAGCATGAACGAGCCGATTCGCCTTACCCAGTACAGCCACGGCGCGGGTTGTGGCTGCAAGATTTCGCCCCAGGTTTTGGAAGTGATCCTCGCCGGCAGCGGCGCACAGAACCTCGACCCCAACCTGTGGGTGGGCAATGCCTCGCGGGACGACGCGGCGGTGTATGCCATCGACGACGAGCGCGGCGTGGTCTCCACTACCGACTTTTTCATGCCGATCGTCGACGATCCCTTCGATTTCGGCCGGATTGCCGCCACAAACGCCATCAGCGACATCTACGCCATGGGCGGCGATCCATTGATGGCCATTGCGATCCTGGGCTGGCCGGTAAATGTGCTGGCACCGGAAGTGGCCCGTGAAGTCATCCGCGGCGGCCGCTCGGTGTGCGATGCTGCGGGCATCCCCCTGGCGGGCGGGCATTCGATTGACGCGCCGGAGCCTATTTTCGGCCTGGCCGTGACCGGTATCGTGCAAAAGCGCCATATGAAGCGCAACGATACCGCCACCGCCGGCTGCAAGCTCTACCTGACCAAGCCCTTGGGCATCGGCATCCTTACCACGGCCGAGAAGAAGGGCAAGTTGCGCGAGGCCGATATCGGCCTGGCTCGCGACTGGATGTGTACCCTCAACAAGCCCGGCAGTCGCTTCGGTAAATTGGCCGGCGTCACGGCCATGACCGATGTCACCGGTTTCGGTCTGCTGGGGCATCTGGTGGAAATGGCGGACGGCAGCGGCCTGACGGCACGCATCGAATACGCCAAGGTCCCACGCCTGCCGGGGATTGAGGACTACCTTGAGCAGGGCTGTATGCCCGGCGGCACTTTGCGCAATTTCGACAGCTATGCCAGCAAGCTCGGACGTCTGCAGGAATTGCACAAGCGCGTGCTGTGCGACCCGCAGACCAGCGGCGGCCTGCTGATCGCGGTCACCCCTGAAGGCGACGCCCAATTCCACGCCGTGGCCGCTGAACTGGGCCTGAGCCTGGCGCCCATCGGTGAACTGGTCGAGCGACAGACCCACGCGGTAGAGGTGGCTTGATGGCAACTGACGTCACCGACTATCGCAGCATTTTCCTCAACGACCGGCCGATGATGGATACCCGTGCGCCGGTCGAGTTCGTCAAAGGCGCCTTCCCCGGCGTGGTCAACCTGCCGCTGATGACCGATGACGAACGCCAGCGTGTCGGCACCTGCTACAAGCAGCAAGGCCAGCAGGCCGCCATTGTCCTGGGGCATGAACTGGTGTCCGGGGCGATCAAGGCCGAGCGCATCGAACGCTGGGCACAGTTCGCCCAGGCTCACCCTGATGGCTATCTGTATTGCTTTCGTGGCGGGCTGCGCTCGCAGATCGTGCAACAGTGGCTCAAGACGGAGGCCGGTATCGACTACCCCCGCGTCGGCGGCGGCTACAAGGCCATGCGCACGTTTTTGCTCGATACCCTGGAACACGCCACCCAACAGTGTGATTTCGTGCTGCTTGGCGGCATGACCGGCACCGGCAAGACCGAAGTCCTCGGCCACTTGCGCAATGCCCTGGACCTGGAAGGCCACGCCAACCATCGCGGTTCCAGCTTCGGCAAGCGCGCCACGGCGCAACCGTCCAATATCGACTTCGAAAACCGCCTGGCCGTGGACCTGCTGAAAAAACGCGCGGCCGGCATCGAGCAGTTTGTGGTCGAGGACGAAAGCCGCATGATCGGCAGCTGCGCGCTGCCATTGCCATTGCACAAAGGCATGCAGACGTTTCCGATGGTGTGGCTGGAAGACAGCCTTGAAGGGCGCGTCGAACGCATCCTGCGCGATTACGTGGTCGACCTGTGTGCCGAGTTCATCGCCACGTTTGGCGAACAGGGCCAGGCGTTGTTCGGCGAGCGGCTGACCCAGAGCCTGGCCAATATCCACAAGCGCCTGGGCGGCGAACGGTTCCAACGCTTGCAGGTGATCCTGCAGGACGCCCTGGCCGAACAGGCGCGCAGCGGCGCCGTGGACCTGCACCGGGGCTGGATCGAAGGCCTGCTGCGTGAGTACTACGACCCGATGTACGCTTTCCAGCGCGAAAGCAAAGGCGCCCGCATCGAGTTCGCGGGCGAGCAGGGCGCCGTGGTGGAGTATTTGCGCGAGCGGAGTACGCGGCGCGAGTGAGGGCGATACCGGGGCCTATCGCGCTGCGTTGCCTGTGGCAGGGGGCTTGCCCCCGATAGCGCCCTCAGCCCCCCACCGCGTGTTTAAAGCACCACCACCGCAATCAACCCGCACACCACGCCCATCAGCATGGTCAGCCCGGCTACCGTCACCAGCACCCGCGCGTCGAAATCCTTGCGTAGCATCAGCAGCGACGGCAGGCTCACGCTCGGCAACGTCATCAACAAGGCCACGGCCAGGCCGGTGCCCATGCCCAGGGTCATCATGGTTTGTACGATAGGGATCTCGGCCGCCGTAGGAATCACGAACAATGTGCCGACGATCGCCAGCGGCACCAGCCACACCAGGCTGTTGGCCATGGCCCCGTCCACATGAGGGAACAGCCATACCCGCGCGGCACCGAGGATCAGCACAGCCAGGATGTACACCGGAATGGTGCTCCAGAACAACTGCCACAACGTCCGCATCCAGCGGCTGAAAAAGGGTTGGGCTTCGACCTGGCTCACATCGGCCACCGCTTCCAGCGCGGCGTCCGGCACCTGATCGGGGCGGGCGATGCGCTGGGCTACCAGCGACACGCCCACCACCAGCACAATACCCGCCACCAGGCGCAGCGCGGTAAACCCCCAGCCCAGCACAAAGCCCATGAACACCAGGGTCGCCGGGTTCAGCACCGGGTTGGCAATCCAGAACGCCAGCGCCGCGCCCACCGACACTTGTTGCCGGCGCATGCTCGCCGCCACCGGCGCCGCGCAGCAGCTGCACATCATCCCCGGCAAGGCAAACAGACCGCCGCGTACGGTTGAGCCCAACCCGGCCCGACCGAACAGGCGCAGCAACCAGTCACGCGGGATCAGCACCTGCAGCAGCGAGCCGAGAATCACCGCCAGCACGGCGGCTTTCCAGATCGCCAGGAAATACACCTGGGCGTAGGCCAGCGCCGCCGCCAGGGGCGAGCTTTGCTGATCATTGAGAATCGAGGCGCCGATGCTGTGGTTGTCGGCGGCCACAAACGCCTTCACATAGTAGGGCGACCACTTTACGTAGTAGAGGCCGACACAGGCCACCAGCAGGAACAGCGCCGGTTTCCACCAGAACGACCAGCCCCGGACGGGCTGGGTGGAGAGAAGGTTGGACATGGGGATGATCCGCAGATGAGACGATAGCCGCGCATCATACGCTGTCAGCTGTCGGCGCTCACCTGTGTCGGTTCCGGGCAAGTCTGATCGCCGTCGTTCAGGCCCTGCTGGTAGTTGCGGCTCAACAGCGAAGCCTTGCCGTTGTGCCAGGTCAGCGTCAGCACGTAGAGAGTGTCGTAGTCGCTGCCGGACCAATCGTCGGTGATGGTGTGTTTCTCGCCCGACGCCTCACTCGCCACCTTGTTGATCAACTCCGGCAGATAGCCATGGGACCAGGCGGTGTAGATGGTGGCGTTGTGGTATTTGTCTTCGACCAACTCATCGGCCAGGTCGCTGGTGTCATTGGCCGAGAAGTTGATGTTGACCGGCAGGCCGAGCTTGATGGCGCTGGGGCTGATGGTCATCAGGGGACGAATGTAGCTGTAGGAATTGTCCCGCTCGCCTTCCTCGACATTGCGCGTTGGGTTGGGAGCGAACACAAAATTGGCCGGGCCGAATTTTTCCGGCAACACGGTAGCCAGGTTCATCGCGCGGTTCAAACCCTGGCAGTTGAGTTGGCCCAGGCCGCCGGCAGGTTTTTCGCCATGGCGCAGGAACACCAGGGTCTGTACGCCGTCCACCGGCTGGGCGCGACTTTGCGGCGCATCGAGGATGGCTAACGTTGCGCCGCTGACCAGCAGCAGCGGCAACATCATGTAGGAATAGCGTTTGAGTCGTTGCACAAGGCGTAAAGGCTTGATCGTCATCAGTAGGTTCGAGTCTTCATGCGTCGCGTTAAGGCGGACAAGCCTGGCCCCAGTGACGCCGTTTGCGTCCTGCGGTGTTCCCTGTCGATATAGCCAGGTGCCTCCATTCACCGTGTGAGCGCTTTTAAGAGTGCAGCGGGGCGCATTGGTTCTCCTCGGCGGGATAATAGCCAGACGATGTTGCGCATTGATGACCCATGCACGACTGCGCGGGGATGACTATCATGGGGGCTTTCCGTCCCTGGGGCCGTCCCGATGAATGCACTTGCCGCTTTCCCGATCAACAGCAAATGGCCTGCCCGGCACCCTGAACGTCTGCAACTGTATTCGTTGCCTACGCCCAATGGCGTCAAAGTCTCGATCATGCTCGAAGAGCTGGGCCTGCCGTATGAAGCGCACAAGGTCAGTTTCGAGACTCAGGACCAACTGTCTCCCGAATTCCTGTCCCTGAACCCCAACAACAAGATCCCCGCGATCATCGACCCCAACGGCCCCGGCGGTCAGCCGCTGGCGTTGTTCGAGTCGGGGGCGATCCTGATTTACCTGGCGGAAAAAACCAGCCAGTTGCTCGCCGAAGACCCGGCCACCCGTTATGAAACGATTCAATGGCTGATGTTCCAGATGGGCGGCATCGGGCCGATGTTCGGTCAATTGGGGTTCTTCAACAAATTCGCCGGTAAGGACTACGAAGACAAACGCCCTCGGGACCGCTACGCCGCCGAGTCGCGGCGCCTGCTGCAGGTGCTGGAGAAACGCCTGCTGGGCCGCACCTGGATCATGGGCGACGACTACAGCATCGCCGATATCGCCACCTTCCCCTGGATTCGTAACCTGATCGGCTTTTATGAATCCGGCGATCTGGTCGCAATTGCGGACTTCCCCAACGTCCTGCGTGCGCTCGACGGTTTTGTCGCCCGCCCGGCCGTGATCCGTGGCCTGAATATTCCGAGCTGATCCATGCCGACTTTCGATTTCAAACAACTGGATGTATTCAGCAGCGTATCGCTCAAGGGCAACCCGCTGGCCGTCGTCCTCGGTGCCGACAGCCTCAGCGACCCACAGATGGCCGACTTCGCCAAGTGGACGAACCTCAGTGAAACCACGTTTTTGCTGACTCCGCGCGATCCTCGTGCTGACTACCGGGTGAGGATTTTTACGACGTTGCAGGAGTTGCCCTTCGCCGGTCATCCGACCCTGGGCAGTTGCCAGGCGTGGCTCCAGGCCGGAGGCAGGCCCAGGGGCGAGGAGATTATCCAGGAGTGTGAAATCGGCCTGGTGCGTATCCGTCGCCAAGGCGCCGAGCTGGCATTTATTGCGCCGCCATTGTTACGGTCAGGCACCGTGGACGCGACGCTGCTTGAGCGGGTACGCCTGGGGTTGGGGCTGCCGCCGGACAGCATCGTGCGCAGCCAGTGGGTCGACAATGGCGCAGGGTGGCTTGCGGTCATGCTGGCTGATCGTGACCAGGTCCTGGCGTTGCAGCCGGACTATTCACAGCTATTGGGGTTGGCCGTCGGCGTGATCGCCCCCTGCGACCCGGCGCGCGACGATGTGGACGCGCAGTTCGAGGTGCGTGCCTTTGTCGCAGGCGATGGCGCCCAGGAAGATCCGGCCACCGGCAGCCTGAATGCCGGCGTTGCACAATGGCTGCTCGGCGAAGGGCTTGCGCCGCCGTGCTACATCGTCAGTCAAGGCACTGCCATGGGGCGCGCGGGGCGCATCCGGGTTGAGCGTCAAGGCGATGAAATCTGGGTCGGCGGCGCCGTCGCCGTGTGCATCGAAGGGCGTCTACAGCTCTAGATCAATACATTATTGCGTGCCTCGCAATACACTGTTCGCCCCTTGGCGTTTGTGCTGCCGGGGCCAAGGGGCATAAGCTTTCGCCCCAAAGATTTCTGCCATTTTTTCAGGAAAGCCATGACCAGCCAGTTCCCCCAAGCCCGCCCACGCCGCCTGCGCCGCTCCCCGGAGCTGCGTGGTCTGTTCCAGGAAACCGAATTCACCCTCAACGATCTGGTGCTGCCGATTTTCGTCGAGGAAGAAATCGACGACTTCGTGCCGATCACCAGCATGCCGGGTGTGCAGCGCATCCCTGAGAAGAAACTGGCCGGCGAGATCGAGCGATTTGCCCGTGCCGGGATCAAGTCGGTGATGACCTTCGGCGTGTCCCACCACCTGGACGCCAGCGGCAGCGACACCTGGAAAGAGCGTGGCCTGGTCTCGCGCATGTCCTCGATCATCAAGGACGCTGTGCCGGAAATGGTGGTGATGTCCGACACCTGCTTCTGCGAATACACCGACCACGGCCACTGCGGCGTGATGCACGGTGCCCACGTCGACAACGACGCGACCCTGGTCAACCTGGGCAAACAAGCCGTGGCCGCCGCCCGTGCCGGTGCCGACGTGATTGCACCCTCGGCCGCCATGGACGGTCAGGTCCAGGCCATCCGCCGCGCCCTCGACGACGCCGGCTTCACCCACATCCCGATCATGGCGTACTCCACCAAATTCGCCTCGGCCCTCTACGGCCCATTCCGCGAAGCCGGTGGCAGCGCACTCAAGGGCGACCGCAAAAGCTACCAGATGAACCCCATGAACCGCCGCGAAGCGGTGCGCGAATCGCTGCTCGACGAACAGGAAGGCGCCGACGCGCTGATGGTCAAACCGGCGGGTGCCTACCTCGACATCATCCGCGACATCCGTGAAGCCTCGCGCCTGCCGGTGGCGGCGTATCAGGTGAGCGGTGAATACGCGATGATCAAGTTTGGGGCTCAGGCGGGGGCGATTGATGAGGATCGGGTCGTGCGCGAAACGTTAGGGTCGATCAAACGTGCGGGGGCGGATTTGATTTTTACGTACTTTGCGATGGATTTGGCGTTGGCGGGGATCTGAAGGCAACGCGAAACCTTTGTGGTGAGCAGGCTTGCCCTGCGCTGGGCTGCGTAGCAGCCCATGACTTGGAAATAGAAGACTGATTTATTTAACGGTAAATAATATTGGCAACGTTAAATAATATTTATATTGGGTGCGCTATTTTTAAGTTTCGTCATTACTCAATACTAACGCAACATGTTTTAACCATGTTTTGCCATCGCTCCATTCGTTGAGGTAATAGTAGTAGCAACCCATCTCTGAGAATAAAAAATCTTCAAGTTCTTGCTCGGTTTTCTCGGTGGAAATCAGCCTTTCCAGTTCTCGTTGCACTATCGTTTTTGTCTCTTCAGAAGAATCAGAGATAAAGTAATTAATTACTTCATCCGCGCTTTTGTGATCATCAACCCAATCTTGATTGAAGTATCCAGCGAGAAATTGCTGTAGCTCAGGATAGTCTTGGTTCATGGATTCGGATAGCCTGTGTGAATACGGTAGCCATTGGGCATGGTTTCGTCTCTTCGAATAATTAAGTAAATCTCTTTTCCTGGAACAGGTGTTGTAGTGTTCTTTTTAAAACTGGTACCTATCGGTTCTTTGGAGTTCTGAATGATGAGCAGTTGGTTGTTGCTTTCTTTGAGAAAGTTTTTAATTTTATTTTTATTCTCGTTAATAACATTTGATATGGCGAGTTCCGCTGTGGCCCTATCGTGAAAAGTAGAGGCCGCAGGGATGTTTGGTTCCTGCCTCAAACGGTCAAGCAACTGTTCGTGAGTTCTACCAATATGCTTTTCCATCAGATGTCCTCCTGCGGCCTCATGTGCGGCTAAACCTCCTCCTGGCACTATTACGCTATACGGCCCCTCAGGGCAGTTCGTTTTTTTACAGCTCAGCCCAAGCGGATCCACCCACCCGGTAGGGTTAGGCACATACCGATACCCATTAATCCCACCCGCCAACTTCACCGGGTCCGGTGTGAGGTAACGACCAATATCGGGATTGTAGTAGCGATGGCGGTTGTAGTGCAGGCCGCTTTCTTCGTCGAAGTATTGGCCCTGGAAACGCAGTGGGGTGTCGAGTTTTCCTACGTCGAGGCGGGCGATTTCGCCGTAGGCGCTGTGGAACAGGCTTGCCCTGCGTAGCGAGCAGCTCGCTACCGGTGAATGCGGCTTATCAGCAAGGGCGGTGTTGGTTTATAAGGTCAACTTGAGCGGGTGCGCTTTTTTGCATGTCAGTTACATTCGTATTGGCATGCGTATAAAGCGAAGTGATGGTCTTATTCGTTGTTTATGTAAAAGTGGACATCTTCAATGCCTATTTTTCTAAATCGCATTTTAGAGGCCTCTATAATTTTTTGATTTTCGATGTTTGTATGGTAAATAAGTTGAGCTGCGGCATGTGTTTCAGCTTCGTAAAACCTGCATAACAGTACGTCGGATTGAGATTCCAAGAATGTGCTGATTTTTTCGGCATTAATATGCTTTTCAAATATTGTCATTTTTGACCAGAGGTCTTCAATAGCAATTTCTGTCTTTTGGATGATTAAAATGACGTTGTGCGAGCCTTCAAATATTTGGTTGTCTATTTTTTCGGGGTCGCTAGGGAGGTTTTTGATGGTTGAGTAAATATTACTATTTTCATTTTTTTTAAAAATATCTCGATTTTTAAGTTTTTTGATAGCATCTTTTTTAAATAGATACTCTTCTGTTTTTGAATTAAATTCAGCCGTAAGCGCTGAATGCCATTCTCTTTTAATTGACCAGTTTTCTGACAGCTGCTCTATCACCGAACACCATGATCTCCAGACGCTGTCGAAGTTATGGCTTAATAGTGTCGTAGTGGTGAATTTGGCGTCATTTGTTGGGTGTGCACTTTCCCATGGTCTTACTCCGTGCTCATTTATATATGCGGTCGTCATTTTTATCTCTTGAAGTAAGTGTGTGAATTTTCGCCGATTTTTAACGGTACTTTTATATCGTGCACGGTATTTTTGGTATTGAAATGTGGTCCGTGATTACCTTCGGTATGTCCTAGAGAGTGCTCATGGATTCTAGTGAGGTGGTTTTTCTTCAAGCTGAAGACATACACACGCCCCATGATATGACGATCCTGATCACGGATGAGCTCCCGATATGTATCTATCGGCTGTGTATTTCGAGGTATGCCTCCTATCTCTTTTGCCCTTCTAAAAGCTCCGTTTCTCGACAGATTGGTATCTGAACCTTTGGGAGGCTCTGCATCTTTCTCACTGATCCTGACGTTTTCCGCCGGATCTGCTGCGCGGCTTTTCGGTTTGCATCCATCAGCGCCCGGACACCTACTCAACCCCAAGGGGTCTACCCACCCGGTAGGGTTAGGCACATACCGATACGCATTGATCCCACCCGCTAACTTCACCGGGTCCGGCGTCAGGTAGCGACCAATATCCGGATTGTAGTAGCGATGGCGGTTGTAATGCAGACCGCTTTCTTTGTCGAAGTATTGGCCCTGGAAGCGCAGTGGGTTGTCGAGTTTGCCTACGTCGAGGCGGGCGATTTCGCCGTAGGCGCGGTAGTGGGCGGACCAGACGATATCGCCCTCGGGGGTGGTGAGTTCCTGGGGTGTACCGAGGTGGTCGAGTTGGTAGTGGTAGGGTTTTGTCTCTTTGGGGCCGAAGCCTTCTAAAAGTGCCAACGGCCGAAAGCTGTCGGGTTCGTAGAGGTAACTGCGGTGGCGGTCGGCCTGGTGTTCGGCAATCAGTGTGTCGCCTTGCCAGAAAAATTCGGTGGTGGTGCCATCGACGGTTTTGCTGATGCGCCGCCCAAACGGGTCGTAGCGGTAGCTGGCGGTTTGGCCGTTGGGTTGGGTGATGCCGATCAGCCGATGCTGGCAGTCGTAGCGGTATTCCGTGACGAGTTGATGGCCCTTGCCACGCCGTTCCTGGATCAGGTTGCCGAAGGCGTCGTAGGTGTAGTGGTGGTCGCCCTGGATCATCAGGCGGTTGCCGGCGACGATGTCGGGGCCGGGGCGGTTTTGCATCAGCAGGTTGCCGGCCGGGTTGTGGGCGAAACGTTCCTGTACGTCGTGGGAATGGTCGGCGCGGGTCAGGCGCTGGAGCGGGTCGTAGCGGTAGTGGTGTTCGCCTTTGCGGGTGTCGAGCAGGCGGGTGAGGTTGCCGGCTTGGTCGTAGTCGTATTGGCGCTGGTAGAGCGGATGGGTCTGGTGGGTGACGGCGTGGGCGTGCAGGCGCTGCTGGTCGTCGTAGTGGTAATGGCTGAGCAGTTGGCCTTGTTGGCGCTGATATTCGCGGCCTTTGCTGAACAGGTGTGAGGTCAGCGGTTTGCCGTTGAGTTCGACGGTGGCGAGATGCCCGCCCTTGTCGTGGTTGAACGCCACGCGGTTGTTGTCCGGCAGGCGCAAATGTTTGAGCTGGCCGCAAGCGTCGTAGCCGTAGCGCAGGGTGCCCCAGCCCTGGTGTTCGGCGGTGAGGCGGTTTTGGCGGTCGTACTCGTAGGCCAACGCCCAGTGACCGTCGTTGACGCTGAGGAGATTGCCCTGGCGGTCGTAGGCATATTCAACGACGCTGCCATCGGGCAGGGTTTTTCGTACGAGGCGACCGGCGTGGTCGCGCGCATAACGGGTAATGCGCTGACTGCCGTCGTCGCCGTGTTCGGTCTTTTCCTGCAGGTTGCCGTTGAGGTCGTAGGTGTACGCGGTGCGTTGGCCGTCGAACCCGGTTTCCTGCCGGATCAGGCCGTTGGGGTGGTAGTCGAGTTGGTAGGTTTCGCCGACTTCGTTTTCGATCTCGGTCAGCAATAACCGCACGTTGTCGTAGCGGTAGTTGACCTGAGTGCCATCGGCATTCAGACGACGGCTGATCAGGTGCAGGCCGTCGGCGTAGTCGTAGCGGGTGACGTGGCCGAGTTCGTCGCGTTCGGCGGTGATTTTTCCGTAGGGGTTGTAGCTGTATTCGCGGGTGGCACCGCCCGGTAAAACGATGCGGACTAACCGACCGACACCGTCCCACTGATATTGGGTCAGCGCGCCGAACTCATCCTCGCGCGCCACCTCGCGGCCCAGGTCGTCATAGCGATAGCGCTTGATCCCGCCATTGGGCAGTTGCTCCTCAATGAGCTGAGCGCGTTCATTCCACACCAGCCGATGGCAGCTGTGATCCGGGTACCAAACCCCGGTCAGTTGTCCGTATTTGTTGTAGCTGTAATCCGTGACATGCCCATCGGGATTGATCTTACGAACGACATCGCCCTGGTCATTGCGCTCGTACTTCCAAACCGCCTCACCCCGGCGCACCACGCGTACGAAACCGTTGTCATGCTCGTAGGTTGTTGGCTCATCATCCCCAGGAAACAACGCCACCAAGCGTCCGGCTTCGTCGTACTGATACGCCGTCACCGCCCCCAGCGGGTCCTGCTCGACTGTCAGCCGGCCTTTTTCGTCGTAGGATTTGAAGTGCTGCGCGCCATCGGGATCGATACGTTGCACCAGGCGTGCGCGGTCATCGTGGACATACACTTCCTGGCTGCCATCGGCGTTGTGCACCGTGACCTGGCCGTCATCGCCCCACACATACCGCGTGTCCATCTGCGAGAAGCTGGCCCAATGCCGGATGCATCTCGCCGCCTTGCCGGCCCGTTCCCACGCCCAGAAGAAACTCGCCCCACCGGCCAGGCCGCGCTCAACAATGACGTGCTGATCGTCGTAGCGGTACACCTCGCTTTCACCGACGGCATTGGTCGCCGAAACCAACCGTCCCAGGTCGTCATAGGCGTAGGAAACAACGTTCTGCTCGGTGATCCATTCGTAAGGCTCATGCTCCTTGGCGCGCTGGACCTGGTAGTCCACCGCGACAATGCGCCCAGCCCCATAGCGCAGGAACAGCGAACGCCCGACGCCGTTATCCACCCGCTCGATACGCCCGGAAAAATCCCGGGCAATCCGCAGCCGGTTGTCGTACGCATCACTGATCGAGACCAATGCGCCATCGCGAAAGTGATAAAACCGTGACGCCTGCGCCAGCACCAATTCATCCGGTGATGAGCCTAAATAGATCGCCGCTTCGGCCAAGCTATTGGTGATTGCAGGTCGAGCAACCGTGGGCAAGGGCAGGGTGATCGACCGGTTCTCATGATCCGTCCACACCACTGAGTCGCCGTCGACCACCAGCCGCTGCGCCAGCGAATGACTCCACCCAACCCCCAACCCGACATCCACTTCCACCGCGCTGGTGCGATACAGCCGCGTCCATTCAAACGGCAAAATCCCGTCCAACGTGCCATCGGTCAGGGTCAGCAGTTCCTCCCCGGTGACCATCGACACCGGGCAGCCGTTGGTGACGGTTTTACCCGCAGAAGCCGCCGCATCGCCCTTAGGATTGGTCGCCACGAGCGGCGTGTCGTCTACAGGCTCCTGCCGCACCAACACCGTCCTCTGCGTCTTGTCGCGCGCCGCTATCACCGGGTTGGAAACCCATTGGTCCCCAACCTTCAGCGGCCCCACCGGTGGCGTGTTGATCGCTGTGGCCTGACTGCCGAGCAACACCGGCCTGGCCACCTCGGCGTGCCCCTCGACGCGCACCTTGCCAAACTGCTCGGCCAAATGTTCCAACCACTCGCGCGCGCGCCGCGACTTGATCCCGCCCAGCACCTGCGCGCCCAGGCGAACCACCACGCCCATACCCGCCGTGGTCCAGATCAGCAACAGGTTGATCAGCACCTCGCCGGTGATTTCACCGAGCAGCTCGTTCATATACGGCGGTGGCAGCAGGCGCATCCAACTGACCATCGCCGCCAGGTAAATGAACAACAACGGCTCATCGCTGAGCATCAGCAAGCCCGTCGCAATAGCGTCGGCACCGAGCGCCAGCAACTGGTCAAACTCGGCCTGGGACAGATACCGCAGCCATTGCTCGGCATGGGCCACCGGGTCCGACAGCCACTGGAACAGTTGCTTGAGGCTGTCCCACAGCGAGTACAGCGCTTCGCCAAATCCGCGCGCGTAGGCGGCGTGGAGCGAGAGGTAGCGCTTAAGGAAGTTCGCCTCGGAGTAGCCCTGCCACAGCGGTTCGAAGGTGGCGGACCATTCGCTGCGCAGCCACGCCTCCAGCGGCGTGATGACCGCCTGATAAGAGGCGTACAGCGCCTTGAAATGCGCGGCGGATACATTCGGGTAGAAGTGGATGCGGTAGCGCTGGTTACGCTCGCATTCCTTGACTTCAAGAATGCCGCTGGCCCCGATGGTTTTATGAATCGGCTCGCCCAGCAGCGTGCCGTCTGCATCGACGCGCTGGAGGATTACCGGTGTATTGCCGATGGGTACGAACCGTGAACTCTGGAACCGATGCACCAAGGTCAAGGTGCCGTCGGCCCGGCATGCTGCAACGGTGCTGCTGGGGAACAGCGAGCGGTTGATCGGCGCGACCCGCTCCGCTTCATCTCCGGCCTTGAACACCTGCTCGATATTCAGCGCCGAAAAGCTGAGGACACTCTCGGCCCAGGCGTCGTAACTATTGAGGCATCCGCGAAAATCCCTGAGCACGGACTCGACGTCGCGGGTCTTTGCATCCAGGGCGGCGAGTACCAGAAAGCCAATGGCTTCGCTGGTCGCGCCTATCATGAGGCGGCCCTATCAATCAGGGCCATAACGAAAAAAACCATCTGCAATCCTTCGCACTGTGTGATCAGGCGAGGGACTTTGCAGAGGTTTATGGGGCAGGGGAGTAGAGCTTATCCGGCGCTTGCGTGGGATGTTTCGGCAGCTGTCACATCCGGTCGTAACGGACGAGCCTACCGAACCCACGAACCCTGGTTAGACTTACCTGTCGAAACGTGCAACTCACGGCCCGCCGTCACTCAAGGAATCTTCATGTATTCAAGCCGCCTGATCCTCTGCCTTTTGCCCTTGCTGGTACTGGCGGGTTGCTCCACCGCCCGAGGTCCGCAGCAACCGGAACGCAGCGAAGCCGAGGTCAAGGCGCAGATCGTGCGGTTGCTGCCGGCCAAGGTTACGGACCGCAATGGCTGGGCCCAGGATATCTACACGGCCTTTGATACCCAGAAAATTTACCCGAGCACCGAAAATATCTGCGCGGTGCTGGCGGTGACCGAGCAGGAGTCCACCTTCCAGGTCGACCCGCCGGTGCCCAATATGGGCAAAATCGCCCAGGATGAAATCTTGCGCCGTGCCGGCAAGGTGCATGTGCCGGCCTTTGTGGTGCGCAGCGCATTGCAACTGAATTCGCCCACCGGCAAGAGCTACGCCGAGCGCCTGAGCGCCGCGCGCACGGAGAAAGACCTGAGCGGTATTTTCGATGACTTCATCAGCATGGTGCCGTTGGGCAAGACGCTGTTCGGCGGTTTCAACCCGGTTCACACGGCCGGACCGATGCAGGTGAGCATCGACTTTGCGCAGAAACAGGCGCGGAATTATCCCTACACCGTGGACGGTTCGATCCGACGTGAAGTGTTCACCCGTCGCGGCGGCATGTACTTTGGCATTGCCCATTTGCTGGGCTACCCGGTGAACTATGATCAGCCGCTGTACCGCTTCGCCGACTTTAACGCCGGGTGGTACGCCAGCCGCAATGCGGCGTTCCAGGCGGCGGTCAGTCGGGCTTCGGGGCTCGAACTGGCACTGGATGGGGATTTGATACGCTACGGCTCATTGCTGCCCGGCACCACTGAGCTGGCGGTGCGTTCGTTGGGCGCGAAGCTGGACATGCGCAACCCCAGCATCCGCAGCCAACTGGAGCAAGGTGAACAGTTGGATTTCGAGGAAACCACCCTGTACCAACGTGTGTTTGCGCTTGCCGACAAGGCCGCCGGCAAACCCATGCCGCGCGCGATTCTGCCGGGGATTGTGCTCAAAAGCCCGAAGATCACTCGCAACCTGACCACGGCGTGGTTTGCCAAGCGCGTGGATGAGCGTTATCAGCGCTGCATGAAGCGCTGAGGGCTGGTCATTTCAATCCCGTCAGGTGTTTTTGCGCTTCACCACAACCCGGCGCCACAGCCACACCCACAGCCACACCACCGGGAATGCCAGGATCAAGAACGGCAGCACATAGCTGGCGCGCTCCAGGGCGTCTGCGGTGCCGTCCACCAGGTTAGTGCCCAGGTTGCTGAACATTCGACTCAAGCGTGACGACTGGTTCGCGCCGTCGTAAGAGCGGAAGTTGAGAGTGACGCGGTTGGTGTCCAGGCGGCGCTGCTGGCCGGCGGCAACCTGGGCGAGTGCCTGCAGTTCATTTTCAATGCTCGCCTGTTCCTTGCTCAAGGCGATCAGGTCGCTGACGCTGATGTCCTTGCGCTTGGCCAGTTCATCGAGGCGCTGTTGCTGGGCTTGCAGGCGATCCCGGCGGCGACCTACATCAGCCACCGCGTCGGCCAGATCTTCGGCCGTGGTGACGCGCTGTCCGAGCGTTCCACCTTCGGCGGCCAGCCTGACCATCGGTTCCACACCGGTCGGCGCGATCCGCAGGATGATTGCCCCGCCATTGCCGTCTTCGGTAATGCCGAGGATATTGCAGGCGCCGAACCGTGCCGATTCACAAGCCTCACGGGTGGCCTGCATGCGCGGCGCGAGCAGGGCGCCGGGCAAGGCCAGGGTCAATTCATGTTCGTAGGCCAGTTGTGCCCCGGCCCGGCCTTGTTCGCCATTGATGGCGGCGGCGCGGGAATGCTCCTTGGGCGAGCAGCCGACCAGTACCAGGCCAGCCAGCAGAATCAATAACGGGACGCGAAGCGGGCGAGGGTTGCCGTCCAGATGGCGCATTGCGGTTCCTTGGGGCGGAGACGTTGGCGGCGATTAAAGCGGGTCCGGCGTATTAACGCAAAGCCTTGTGTAAGAGGGCTGACGGTGATGGCTAGGAATACGAAGTTCGCAGTGCCTCACCCATGACCAGCCATGACGATCTAATGTGGGAGGGGCAGCCCCTCCCACACGTGAGCTGCGCTGCGCTTTTATCAGCTGCGTTCGAGCGCCAGGGCTACGCCTTGGCCGCCACCGATGCACAGGGTCGCCAGGCCTTTCCTGGCATCGCGCTTGATCATTTCGTGCAGCAGGGTCACCAGCACACGGCAACCCGAGGCGCCAATCGGGTGGCCGATGGCGATAGCGCCGCCGTTGACGTTGACCTTGTCCGCATCCCACTCCAGCTCCTTGCCCACCGCCAGGGATTGCGCGGCGAAGGCTTCGTTGGCTTCGATCAGATCCAGGTCGCTGAGCTGCCAACCGGCCTTGTCCAGGCAACGGCGGGTGGCCGAGACCGGGCCGATGCCCATGATCGCCGGGTCCACGCCCGCATTGGCGTAGCTGGCGATTCGGGCCAATACCGGCAACCCCAGGGCCTTGGCTTTGTCGGCACTCATCAACAGCACCGCAGCGGCGCCGTCGTTGAGACTGGAGGCGTTGCCCGCCGTAACGCTGCCGTCTTTCTTGAAGGCCGGCTTGAGCTTGGCCAGGGACTCGGCCGTGGTGCCGGCGCGCGGTTGCTCATCCACGGCGAAGGTAATCGGGTCGCCCTTGCGCTGAGGGATCAGGATCGGAGTGATCTCATCGACAAACCGCCCGGCCTCGATGGCGGCAGTGGCCTTTTGCTGCGAGGCGGCGGCAAAGGCGTCCTGGGCTTCGCGGCTGATACCGTATTTGTCCACCAGATTCTCGGCGGTAATGCCCATGTGATAATCGTTGAACGCGTCCCACAGGCCGTCGGTGATCATGCTGTCGATCATCTTGGCGTGGCCCATGCGCAAGCCCGTGCGCGCGGCAGGCAGTACGTAGGGGGCCAGGCTCATGTTCTCCATGCCGCCGGCGATGATGACCTCGGCGTCGCCGCAGCGGATGGCCTGGGCACCGAGATGCAGCGCCTTGAGGCCCGAGCCGCAGACCTTGTTCAAGGTCAGGCTCGGCACCGCGTGGGGCAGGCCGGCGAGTATCGAGGCCTGGCGTGCCGGGTTCTGGCCCGAACCTGCGGTGAGCACTTGGCCGAGGATCACTTCATCGACCTCGGCCGGGTCCAGGCCGGTCTGCTCCAACAGGCGACGGATCACGGCAGCGCCCAGTTCCGGAGCCGGGATGCTGGCCAGCGAACCTTGAAAGCTGCCCACGGCGGTGCGGGTGGCAGCAACAATCACGACGTCTTGCATGGAATCTGTCCTCACTGGAAGTGCATTTCTGGAACGTGGTCCGGGACGATCAGTTTACCGGCGGTCTTGCTCACAATCTCTTCAACGCTGACGCCAGGTGCGCGTTCCTTGAGGACAAAAGCGCCATTTTCGATTTCCAGGTACGCCAGGTCCGTTAGCACGCGCTTGATGCAGTGGGCACCGGTCAGCGGCAGGCTGCAACGATCGAGCAACTTGGATTCACCGTCCTTGGACGCGTGGGTCATGATCACAATGATGTTTTCCGCGCCGGCCACCAGGTCCATGGCGCCGCCCATGCCCTTGACCAGTTTGCCGGGGATCATCCACGACGCGATGTTTCCCTGCACGTCCACTTCAAACGCGCCGAGCACGGTGAGGTCGACATGGCCGCCGCGAATCATCGCGAAGGATTCGGCGGAAGAGAAAATAGACGCACCGATGCGCGCGGTGACGGTCTGTTTGCCGGCGTTGATCATGTCGGCGTCGATGGTGTCTTCGGTCGGAAACGGACCCATGCCGAGCAGGCCGTTTTCCGATTGCAGCATGACTTCCATGCCGTCTGGGATGTAGTTGGCTACCAGGGTCGGAATGCCGATACCGAGGTTGACGTAAAAGCCGTCCTGCATCTCGCGGGCGACGCGCTGGGCCATTTGTTCGCGGGTAAGAGCCATTTTGTGTGTCCTTATTGTTCGGGCTGGAGGCGGATTATTTGCGCACGGTGCGCTGTTCGATGCGCTTCTCGAAGGTGCCGCAGATGATCCGATCGACGTAGATGCCAGGAGTATGGATCTGCGCCGGGTCCAGCTCGCCCGGTTCGACGATTTCCTCGACTTCGACCACGGTGATCTTGCCGGCGGTAGCGGCCAGCGGGTTGAAGTTCTGAGCGGTGTGGCGGTAGATCACGTTACCGAAGTGGTCGGCTTTCCAGCCTTTGACGATGGCGAAGTCGCCGGTGATGGATTCTTCCATCAGGTAAGGACGACCGTTGAACTCGCGGGTTTCCTTGCCTTCGGCCACTGGGGTGCCGACGCCGGTGGCGGTAAAGAACGCCGGGATACCGGCACCGCCTGCGCGCATTTTTTCGGCGAGAGTGCCTTGGGGCGTCAACACCACTTCGATTTCGCCGCTGAGCAACTGCTTCTCGAACAGCGCGTTTTCACCGACGTAGGACGCGATCACTTTGCGAATCTGTTTTTCTTCCAGCAGCACGCCCAGGCCAAAACCGTCGACGCCGCAGTTGTTGGAGACCACGGTCAGCTCACGGGTGCCTTTGCGCTTGATTTCGGCGATGAGATTTTCCGGGATGCCGCACAAGCCGAAGCCGCCGGCGAGTACCGTCATGCCATCTTCCAGGCCTGCCAGCGCCTCTTCATAGGACGCCACGCGTTTATCGAAACCTGCCATATGCACCTCTTTTATTGTTTGTGGGCCAGCCAATGGCCCGAGTGTTGCGCTGATGAATTGATTTGTTAAGTTGTTTTTTAAGGTTGATTGATTTAGAAAACAGCATAGTCGAAGCGTCGCTCGGAGAACCGTCATGACCGTGAAACAGCTGCGTGCCTTCCTCGCCGTGGCACAGAGCCTGAGTTTCGCTGCCGCCTGCGAGCGTCTGCACCTCTCCCAGTCGGCGCTGAGCCTGACCATCAAAGGCCTGGAAGAGGGTTTGGGCGGGCGATTGTTCAGCCGCAATACACGCAACGTGGCGTTGACCCCGGAGGGTGAATCGCTGCTGCCCCTGGCGCGCCGACTGATGGCCGATTGGGATAACGCCGAGGATGAGTTGCGCCAACGCTTCACGTTGCAGCGCGGGCGCGTCACAGTGGCGGCGATGCCGTCGTTTGCTGGCAACCTGTTGCCACCGATCCTGAAGATATTCCGCGCGCGTTACCCACAGGTGAACGTGACGGTGCACGACTTGATCAACGAGCAGGTATTGGAGATGGTGCGCGATCGCCAGGTTGAGCTGGGCGTGGCGTTCGAGCCGTCTGAAGGATCGTCGCTGGCTTTTACTCCGTTGTATCTGGATCGTTTCATTGCGGTCGTGCCGGGGGATTCGCCGCTGGCGCAGTGCGACGAGATCGGTTGGGAAACCTTGCTGGAACACCCCTTCATCACCTTGCAACGGCCGTCCACGGTCCGGGTGATGCTGGAGGAGCATTTGGGTGCGCTACGGATGAAACTGCCGGTCGCACTGGAAAGCCATCAATTGGCGACTGTGGGCAAAATGGTAGCCAGCGGCTTGGGCGTCAGTGCCGTGCCGGCGTTGTGCGCCAGGCAGATGGAGGAGGCCGGCGCGCATTGCATTACCTTGCGTGATCCGGTGATCGAACGACCGATTGGTGTGCTGACCAAGCCAGGGCATGAATTGTCGGCGGCGGCACAAGTGTTGTTCGATATTTTTCGCGATGAGGCGGGCAAGGGCCGATTTCCAACGTTTTGACCCGCGGCGCAAACAAGTGTGGGAGATGGCTTGCCTGTTATAACGCCTTAACTTCAACACTGTCGTTGAACGTTAATGGCTATCGCAGGCAAACCAGCTCCCACATTGAACGAGGTGTTTCTAGTAGTAGCGATCAATCACTTTTACTTGAGAGCTGTCTTTGAAAGACTCCCAGGCATTGTTAAGTGTGTCGAATACTTGTTCGATAAAGTTGCGATCGGCAGCGGCCTTCTTGCCGACATAACCCTGGCCGCGGCGATACATCTTCAAGCGCGCCGCCAGTTCACGGTTGTTACGGTCGAACTCGGCTTCTTCGGTGTGGGGCGCCAGGCAGTCGATCTTGACTTCGCCCGATTTGCCAATCCACAGGATATGGTCGTCGAGTGTGTCTTTCTGCGCTGCGAACATCTCAGCCAATTCATCGATAGTTGGTTGGTTGTTCAGATTCATGTGTAAGCCCCTTGACCAGTTGGCGATCTATCAGTTGGTTCCGTTAAAACTGCTTAGTTGTCTCCGGCTTCAATAACCGGGCGTCAGTAACTGTCTGCCGAATACGGGCAGGGTCTTGAACCTGATGCATGTAGTCTTGCTGATGAACTGCTACGCAATGCTTTCATAACGAAGACAAGGAGCATTCGAGCTTCTTGTACCGTGCTCTTTCGAGGTCGGTCAGCTTCATCAATCTGCCTTGTGGGCAGTGCACATCCGGAAAAAACAGCTCGGCGGTCAGACGAGCTCTTTCAAAACGCTTATTACCAACGCTCCCGATCCGGGAGACGCCTTGATCATGCAAGGACAAAAAGGTTACGTCAACGGTTATGTAGTGATTATTTTTGCTCACTACATAATTCGTCGTGGGGACGGGGAGATACGGCAGGGGCGTGACTCAAGCGTCATTTTTTGCGCTGGTCGGTCGCTGCGGTGGAGAAGGGGAGCTACTGCAAACGGTCCGCCAGCAAGGGGAGAAGCTGCTCGCACGAGCCTTCGATCTTTACCTGCAACAACTCATCGCCTCGGGTCTTACCCAGGTTGATGGCGATGACCGGTTTGCCTAGCTCGACCATGGCCTTGCATAAGCGAAACGCCGAATAGGCCATCAGCGAGGAGCCCACCACCAGCAATCCTTCAGCCTGTTCCACCGCCGCCATTGCCTTGGCGGCAGTAGGCGGGGCGACGTTCTCACCGAAAAACACCACGTCCGGTTTCAACCGTTCGCCGTTGCAATGCGGGCAGTGGGGCACCTCAAAACGCGCTTCGAAGGCCGGGTCGAGCAGCGTGTCGCCATCGGGCGCCTGTACGGCATCGACGCCCGCCAGGTAGGGATTCTGGGTTTCCATCAGATGCTGGATCGCATCGCGCTGGCTGCGCTGCTGGCAGTCCAGGCACAGCACGCGGTGCAGGCTGCCGTGCAGTTCGATCACTTCCTGGCTGCCGGCCTGATCGTGCAGGGCGTCGACATTTTGCGTAATCAACCCGCTGATGCGCCGGCGTTGTTGTAGCGTCGCCAGCGCCCGATGCGCTGCATTCGGTTGTGCGACGCGTACGCGCGGCCAGCCCAGCATGGCGCGCGCCCAGTAACGCCGCCGCGCCTGCGGGGTGGCCAGGAATTCCTGGTACATCATCGGCGCCTTGCCTCGGCGCACGCCTTCGCGGTCGCGGTAGTCCGGGATGCCTGAGGGCGTGCTGATGCCTGCACCGGTCAACACCAGAAAGCGCCGATCGGCCATGGCCCGGTACAGGGTGTCGAGGTGGTCCTGCTGATGCGCCAGGGATTCGAGCATGGTTTCTCCTATTCGCCGCGGATGTACTGCTCCAGTTGCCTGATCAGGTCAGCCTGCTCGGCGATGGCCTCCTTGACCAGATCACCGATAGAGAGCAGGCCCAGCAATTTGCCGTCTTCGACCACGGGCAGGTGACGCAGGTGACTGTCGGTCATGATGTTCATGCATTCTTCGACGCGTTTATGGGTATCCACCGTGATCACCGGCGCGCTCATCACCTCGTGCACCTTGGTGGTCAGCGACGACAGGCCCTTAAGCATGATTTTGCGCGCGTAGTCACGCTCGCTGATGATGCCCACCACTTCGTTATCTCGGACGACCGGTAATGCCCCCACGTTTTTTTCCGACATCCGCATCAGGGCTTCAAACACAGTGTGATCCCATTGGATGGTGTGGACGTCCTGGTTTTTCTGGTCTTTGGCTTTCAGCAGCTGTGCAACGGTTTTCATGGCGGCCACTCCGGTGTTGTTGTTATCAGGAATTCAGTGCAACCCCTACAGAATCCTAGACGGCCTGCGTGCTAGCAAGGACCAATGCGGCGTTAAACCTGTCGAAAAACGTCACTGGCCCGCTTTTTTTGGTGTTTATCCGCTATTTACCGGTTTTTTTGCCCGTTTTGGGCTGGTCGATGTCTTGCGAGCGGCTGCCTTGCGTTTGTTTTTCCACGGCGTCGCTCCTCGGCCTGCCGGGCTGGCCGGGCCGGTGATGGTCATGCGCAGGCCATTGCAACGCGCCACCTGCTTGCTCATCCAGGCCGCCTGTTTGGCGACGAACTCCTCCAGACTCATTTCACCGCTTTGCACCATGTCCAACGCTTGTTCCCAGATGGCGGTGGTGCCGGGGTCGGCGATGGCGCGGGGCACCGCGTCGATCAGGCTGAATGCCGCTGGCGTGGCGGCCAGCGCCTTGCCGTTCTTGACCAGGTAACCGCGGTCGAGCAGCCCCTGGATAATACCGGCGCGAGTGGCTTCGGTGCCGATGCCGGTGGTGTCCTTGAGCTTTTGCTTGAGCAGCGGGTCCTCCACCAGTTTGGCCACGTTTTTCATCGCCTTGATCAGGTCGCCTTCGGTAAAGGGTTTGGGTGGCTGGGTCCACAGGTCCTTGAGCGTGACCTTGGCTACTGCGTAATCCTGGCCCTGCACCAGCGCCGGTAGGGCCTGGGGCGCTGGCGCTTCGCGGCCCTTGGTGGGTGCGAGTGCTTCGGGCAGGGCGCGTTTCCAGCCTGGCTCGATCACCACTTTGCCCACCGCGCGCAGGGCAAAACCGGCGCAGTCGAAATCCGCCTGAGTGCGATCGTATTCGTGGTTGGGCAGGAACTGCGCCAGATAGCGTGCGCGAATCAAGGTGTACACCGCGCGGTGCTTGCTGCTGAGCTGGCCCACATCCTTGCCGGCCCCGGTGGGAATGATGCCGTGGTGGGCGCTGACTTTGGCATCGTTCCATGCCCGCGAGCGTCGCTGGGGATCGATATGCGGCATCAGGTCGCCGACCGCCGGATCGGCACGTCCCAGCGCGGCGAGAATCTTCGGTGCCTCGCCGTGCTGGCTCAGCGGCAAGTAGCCGCAATCGCTGCGCGGGTAGGTGATGACCTTGTGGGTTTCGTAGAGGGATTGGGCAATGTCCAGCGTTTCCTGTGCGCCGAGGCCGAGTTTCTTCGAGCAGATTTCCTGCAGAGTGCCCAGGTCGAAAGGCAAGGGCGCCACCTCGCGCATGCGTTCGGTGCGCAGCTTTACCAGGCGCGCGCTGGTGGCGTTGCCCATGGCATCGGCGGCGGCCTGCGCCAGTTGCGAGTTGAGACAGCGGCCCTGGTCGTCGCAGGCATCCTCGGCGGCGCGCCATTGGGCCGTGAAGGTCATGTGTGCGTGGCGCAGGTCCACATCGATGGCCCAGTAAGCCACCGGGACGAAATCGGCGATGCTGCGGTCGCGGTCCACCACCAGGCGCAAGGTGGGCGTTTGCACCCGGCCCACCGGCAACACGCCTTGATAACCGGACTGACGCCCCAGCAGCGTGAACAGACGACTCATGTTCATGCCGATCAGCCAGTCGGCGCGGGAGCGGCCCAGGGCCGAGTGGTACAGACTGAAGGTGTCGGCGCCGGGCTTGAGGGCGGCCAGCGCCTTGCGAATCGAAGCGTCGTCCAGCGCCGACAACCACAGCCGCTGGATCGGCCCCCGATAGCGGCAATGCTCCACCAACTCGCGGGCGATCATCTCGCCCTCACGGTCGGCGTCGGTGGCGATCACCAGTTCCTGGGCTTCCCCCAGCAAGCGCTTGACCGCCTTGAACTGGCTGGCGGTCTTGGGTTTGACCAGCATCTTCCATTTGTCCGGCACGATCGGCAGGTCGGCCAGCACCCAGCGTTTGTACTTGGCGTCGTAGGCATCGGGCGGGGCGGTTTCCAGCAGGTGCCCAATGCACCAGGTGACCGTGACCCCATTGCCCAGCCAACACCCATCGCCACGACGACCGGCACCGAGCACCGCCGCAATGTCCTTGGCCTGGGAGGGTTTTTCACAAAGGTACAGTCGCATGGTCATCACATCAGATCGGGTTGATGCTTTGCAGGATGCTCAGTCGGATGGATTTGAGCAACCATTATCTGTATGGATGTACAGCTTGGAGTTTCAAGCGGCAAGCTGCAAGCGGCAAGAAAGAGCCGATTGGCTTTTACTTGCAGCTTGAAGCTTGCCGCTTGCCGCTTATTCAGTTGCTATCGATATCCACGTGCCGCGTTTCCTTAAGGCAGAACAACCCGATAATCAGGCTCACCCCCGTCACCACCACCGGGTACCACAGGCCGTAGAAGATATCGCCGGTGTATACCACCAGCGCAAACGATACCGTCGGCAGGAACCCGCCGAACCAACCGTTACCGATGTGGTAGGGCAGGGACATCGAGGTGTAGCGGATGCGTGTCGGGAAAAGCTCCACCATCAACGCCGCCAGCGGGCCGTAGCACATGGCCGCGATCAGGATCAGCAGCACGATCAGCGCCACCACCATGACTTTGTTGACCTGCGCCGCATCCGCCGAAGACGGGTAACCGGCCAGGGTCACGGCGCCACGCAGGGCCGCTTCGTCAAAACCGTCGATGCGCACATCGCCCACGCTCACCTGTACCGGGCTGCCGGCCGGCGCGGCGGCGCTGGTGTAAGGCAGGCCTTGTTTGACCAGAAAGGTCTTGACCTTGTCGCATGGGCTATCAAACCGCGCCTTTCCCACCGGGTCGAATTGGAAGGTACAGGTGGCCGGGTCGGCCAGCACGATGATCGGCGCCTGGCGGCTGGCCTGGTCCATCGCCGGGTTGGTGTAGTGCGCCAGGCCCTTGAAGATCGGGAAATACAGCGCAGTGGCAAGCAGCAGGCCGAGCATCAGCACCGGTTTGCGCCCGATTTTGTCCGACAGCCAGCCGAACAGGATGAAGAACGGCGCGCCAATTACCACGCTGATAATCAGCAGCATGTTGGCCAGGGCCGGGTCCATCCGCAGGAACTGGGTGAGGAAGAACAGCACGTAGAACTGCGCCGCGTAGAAGGTCACGGCCTGCCCGCCGTTGATGCTGAACAGCGCGATCAGCACCACTTTGAGGTTTTCCCATTTACCGAACGACTCGCGGATCGGCGCCTTGCTGGCCTTGCCTTCCTCTTTCATTTTCAGAAAGGCCGGCGACTCATGCAGGCTCATGCGGATCCAGGTGGAGATGCCCAGCAGCACGATGGAAAACAGGAACGGAATCCGCCAGCCCCAGACTTCGAACTGGTCGCCGGTGAAATAGCGGCATGCCAGTACCACCAACAGTGAAAGCAGCAGGCCGATGGTGGCGGTGGACTGGATCCAGCTGGTGTGGAACCCGCGCTTGCCGACCGGTGCGTGCTCGGCGACATACGTGGCGGCACCGCCGTATTCACCGCCCAGCGCCAGGCCCTGCAGCATGCGCAGCACGATCAGGATGATCGGCGCGGCAATGCCGATGCTGGCGTAGTTGGGCAACAGCCCGACGCAGAAGGTCGCCACGCCCATCAGGATGATGGTCACCAGGAACGTGTATTTGCGCCCGATCATGTCGCCCAGGCGGCCGAACACCAGTGCGCCGAACGGCCTCACCACAAAGCCGGCCGCGAAGGCCATCAAGGCAAAGATAAACGCCGTGGTGTCGTTGACCCCGGCAAAGAACTGTTTGCTGATCACCGCCGCGAGGGCGCCGTAGAGGAAAAAGTCATACCACTCGAACACCGTCCCCAGGGACGAGGCGAAGATGACTTTTTTGGAATCGTTGCCGGTGCTCGCGTTTATTGCCGAGCCCAGGGGTTGAGCGTGGTCTGACATCGGGTAGCCCTCACAGTGATTATTTATTGTTGTTCCACTGTCGGCGCCGGGTGTGGCGCCGCTATTCAGATTGCGTGAACCGGTTCTTTCTCCGGTGCGAAGCTCCTTGTGTTCGGCGAAAGGATCAGCTGCGCGGCTTTTTCCGCGATCATCAGCGTGGGTGAGCAGGTATTGCCGGAAGTGATGCGCGGCATGATCGAGGCATCGGCGACACGCAGGCCGGGGATGCCATGCACGCGCAATTGGGCGTCGACCACCGCGTCTTTATCGCTGCCCATGCGGCAAGTGCCCACCGGGTGGAAAATCGTCGTGCCGATGCGCGCGGCGGCTTCGTGCAGTTGCTCTTGGGTTTGCAGCGACTCGCCCGGCAAGTATTCCACCGGTTTGAACTGGCTCAAGGCCGGCGCCGCGACGATGCGCCGCGTCAGGCGGATGGCATCGGCGGCCACGCGCAGGTCTTCGGGGTGGCTGAGGTAGTTGGGCTGGATCAGTGGCGCGTCCGCCGGGTTGGCCGAGCGGATATCGACCCGGCCACGGCTGTGCGGGCGCAGATCGCACACCGAGGCGGTGAACGCGGGAAAGCCGTGCAACGGTTCGCCGAAGCGCTCCAGGGACAACGGCTGCACATGATATTCGAGGTTGGCCGAGGCCTGCTCCGGCCCCGAGCGCGCAAACGCGCCGAGCTGACTGGGCGCCATCGACAACGGGCCGCTGCGGTCGTACAGGTAACGCAGGCCCATGCCCATCTTGCCCCACACGGTGCCGGCGATCTGGTTGAGAGTGCGCGCGTTTTCCAGTTTGTAGATCAGCCGCAGCTGCAAGTGATCCTGCAGGTTGCCGCCCACGCCGGGCAATTCGTGCAGCACATTGATGCCCAAGGGTTTGAGCACTTTGGACGGCCCGATTCCTGAACGTTGCAGGATGCCCGGCGAGCCCACCGAACCGGCGCACAGGATGATCTCCCGGCGGGCTTTCCAACTCACGGGCTGGCCGAGCCGGCGCCCGACCACTTGAGAGGCACGCCCGTTTTCCAGCAGCACACGGTCGACTTCCACTTCGGTGATCACGGTGAGATTGGGGCGTTGGCGGACGGGTTTGAGGAACGCCTTGGCCGCATTCCAGCGCACCCCGGCCTTCTGATTGACCTGGAAGTAGCCGCAGCCTTCGTTATCGCCCTGGTTGAAATCGCTGACATTAGCGATGCCGCTTTGCGCTGCCGCTTCGCGAAAAGCATCCAGGATCGGCCACGACAGTCGTTGCTGTTCGACGCGCCATTCGCCGCCATTACTGTGAAATTCCGAGCCACCGGCAAAGTGGTTTTCGCTGTGCTTGAACAGCGGCAGTACGTCCTCCCACGCCCAGCCGGCGTTGCCTTCGGCGGCCCAGCCATCGTAGTCACGGGCCTGGCCGCGCATGTAGATCATGCCGTTGATGGAGGAGCAACCGCCCAGCACTTTGCCTCGCGGATAGCTCAACGCGCGCCCCTGCAGGCCCGGCTGGGCTTCGGTTTTGAAGCACCAGTCGGTGCGCGGGTTTCCGATGCAGAACAGATAGCCGACGGGGATGTGGATCCAGGGATAGTTGTCGCGGCCGCCGGCTTCCAACAGCAGTACGCGGTGGGCGGGGTTGGCGGACAGTCGATTGGCCAGCAGGCAACCGGCGGGGCCGGCGCCTACTACGACGTAATCATATTCAGCAGCTGCAGTGGGCATCTGAAGTCTCGCTTGTTTTTCTTATTGCCCCCATCCTAGTTGTTAGTTTTCGTCTTAAAAATGTTAGTTTTTACCCAGCTGCTGTGCGTTTATAAACAGCGCTGCGACGGCCCACGCACAGGAGGCGACATGTTCGACTGGAATGACTTGCGGTTTTTTCTCGAATTGCAACGCAGCGGTCGTCTGCTCACCGCCGCCCAGCGCCTGAAGACCACCCACGCCACGGTGGCGCGGCATATCGAGGCCATCGAGAAGAGCCTGGGCACCGCACTGTTCGTGCAGCACGCCCACGGTTACGAGTTGACCCCTTCCGGCGAAGCCCTGCTCAAGCACGCCGAAGCCATGGAAAACGTCGCGCTGCTGGCCGAAGACGAACTCACCCACACCGCCGCGCCCCTGGGCAAGATCCGCCTCGGTGTGGCTGAAGGCCTGGGTGTGATGTTCCTCGCCGGACGCATGGGCGGCCTGTTCGAACGTTATCCGGGGCTGGAAGTGGAACTGGTGGCTGTGCCGCGCTTCGTCAGCATCCTCAACCGCGAAGCGGAGATCAGCATCCACCTCGAACGCCCCAGCGTCGACCAACTCGTTACCCGCAAACTCACCGACTACCGCCTGGCCCTCTACGCCAGTCGCGCCTATCTGGACCGCCACCCGCCCATCGAAAAACGCGAAGACCTCGCCACCCATGCCTGGATCGATTACGTCGATGACCTGCTGTTCAGCCAGGAACTCAAACTGCTCAGCAGCTTTTGCCGCAACCCCAAAGTGGTGTTCCACAGCACCAGTGTCATTGCCCAACACCACGCCGCGCGCTCGGGGCTGGGGATTGCAGTGTTGCCGTGCTTTATGGCGGCGTCCGACCCGCAATTGGTGCCGTTGCTGCCGGGGGAGCGGATTCAGCGCAGCTACTGGATCAGCTCGCGTCGCGAGTTGCACAAGTCGGTGCGGCTGCGGGTGTTGTGGGATTACGTGGTGGAGCTGTGCGCGCGGGAGCAAAAGCTGTTGCTCGGTGAGTCCAATTGAGCGCCGGACCGCGAAGCGGCCCTGAAACTGAACGCTGACCCAACACAAAATCTCAGCGCCTGTATTGGGGCCGCTTCGCGGCCCAGCGCGGGCGGTGCGACGATTCGACAAGCCCCCTCACCACAACCACTGTGTGCGCCGTTCCCCCTGTGGTGAGCCGAGGTTAAAGAAACCAGCGGTATTCCCGCGCGTTGATTTCTTGTTGAAAGGCCAGATGATCCTGGCGCTTGTTCTCGCAATACACGTCGACAAATTCGGCGCCCAACTTATCGCGCACGCTGGCTTGCTGCTGCATGGTGCGTACGGCGTCGAGCATGTCCAGTGGGAAGTCGGCGCCGCTGTTGCGGTCTTCGTTCAGCGGGGCGATGGGCTCGCGCTGGGCGTCGAGGCCATGTTCCAGGCCGGCGAGGATCGCCGCCAGCACCAGATACGGGTTCGCATCGGCGCTGGCCAGACGGTGTTCGATCCGCAGGTTGCGCGGGTCGGAGTCGGGGATGCGAACGCACGCATCGCGGTCCTCGAAACCCCAGCAGGCGCGGGTGGCGGCGTTGACGGTGCCGCCCAGGCGGCGGAAGGCATTGTGGTTGGGCGAGAAGATCGGCATGCAATGGGGCAGCAATTCCAGGCACCCGGCCACCGCGTGGCGCAGCGGTTGCTGCTGATGCGCCGCCAGCAGGTTGTTGCCCGCGCCGTCATACAGGCTGACGTGCACGTGCATGCCGCTGCCAGGGTATTGCAAGTACGGCTTGGCCATGAAACTGGCGCGGTAACCGTGCTTGAGGGCCACGCCGCGCGTGCTGCGGCAGAACAGCGCGGCCCAGTCGGCGGCGCGCAAGCCGTCGTCGAGGTGGCCGAAATTGATTTCGAACTGGCCGGGGCCGAGCTCGGCGGTAATCACCGTGATGTCGATGCCCTGGTCCTTGGCCGTCTGCGCCATGTCGTCCAGGACGCCTGAGAAGCGCGACAGTCGATCAATGTGCAGGGTGGGCTGGTCGTCGGCGTCGTCGCTCAGCGGGTCACGGGCAAATTGCGGCAGGCCATGATCGAGGGTTTTGTCGAACAGATAAAACTCCAGTTCGAACGCCACCACCGGATGGATGCCCTTGTGGTGCAGGCGCTGCAGCACCTTGGCCAGCACTTCGCGGGGTTCGAATTCGATAGGGGCTTCGGTGCCGTCGGAGGTGATCAGCATCTGGCCCAGGGGCTGCGATTCCCAGCTCACCGGCTTGAGCGTGCCCGGCACCAGACGCCGATTCGCGTCCGGGTCGCCATCGTGGAAGCAGTAGTCGCCAATCTTGAACAGGCCGCCTTGAGCGCCGAGCAGCACGGCATTCTGCGGCAGCTTCAACGGGCTGCCGGCGGCGACCTTTTCGAGCATCTCGATCGGGTAGCGTTTGCCATAGAAATGCCCCGGAATGTCCAGGGCGATCAAGTCGACATAACGCACGTCCGGATGGTGCTGGCGAAAGGTCCGTACTTCGGCCAGCAGCGTGGCGGATTGGCTTTTCACGGGTAATGCTCCTAGTTGTAAACCCACAGCACGCGGGTGGGCAGGTCGGTGAGGTTGGCGTAGCGGCAATGGGCGAAACTGGCCAGGTGAAAGCTGTCGCCGGGGCCGAGCGTGACCGCGTCGCTTTCACCGTCTACCCACAGCGTCAATTCGCCTTCCAGCACAAAACCGGCCTGTTCGGCGCGGTCGCTCATGGTCTGTTCACCGCTGTTGGCGCCCGGCGCCAGCAGGCTGTCGAGGATGGAAAAAGCGCCGCTCATGCTCGGCGACACCAGGATGTCGGTGATGCCATTGGCGTAATACACCGTGCGCCGCTCGCTGGGGCGGGTTACCCACTCAATCGCCTTGGGCTTGGGCTGGCTGTAGAAGTAGGTGGTGGGCACGTCGAGGGCGTGGCTGATGGCGGTCAGGTCGGCCACGGTCGGGCGCGACAAACCGCGTTCGACCTGAGAGAGAAAGCCTACCGAGCGCTCGATTTTCTGCGCCAGCTGGGCGAGGGTGAGCTTCTTGTGCTTGCGCAAGTCATGGATCAGCGCGGCAAGGGTGGCGAGTTCTTCTTGTGGGGTCATGAAATTTATTTCTTAAAATTTCATGAAAAATTACAGGATTAATTTCACGATGGCAATCGACGCATCGGTGGGCGATCGCCGGTGGCGAGGCCCGTGATGGAGTGCCCGTCAATCAGGTAAATAGGCAGAGAGAGCCACCTGTTCTAACCTCGACATGGCGAAACGTTAAGTTCTTGGCTAATTTTCTAGACATCACTCACGCAGTCGGGTCAGCGGTACCGCCCAGTCACAACGATCAGGCATATTGCTATGGACCCATTTTCGGCTGCCTCACCGTCGGTTATTCCGCCTTTTAAGGTGCGTGCGCTTCGTTGCCCATCTCCCATGCGCATAGATAACGCATTGGGGCGGGTGGTGAATGAACGACTGATGGAATGGATTGAACACATCGGCATTTTCCCTGGCAAGTGGGACAACATCCGCGCCTCGGATTTCGGTCGCTATGCCATGTTGTGTCATGTGGACACCGACGATCCCGACCGCCTGTTGTTGCAAGGCCAGTGCCTGGCGGCGCTGTTTGCCGTCGACGACCATTACTGCGATGACCGCTCACTGGGTTGCGACCCCGGTCAGGTCGCCCCGCGTTTATCGTTCGCGATTGCCGCCATGGACCCCGCTTACCTGCCCACGCCCTTCGACGCCCAACTGGAGATCCAGCTCAACGGCGATCCGGTACTGGTGGGGCTGCGCGCCTATATGCAGCGCGTCGGCCAGTTTTGCACGCCGTCCCAAGTCGCCAGGGTGCGTCAAATCAGTATCGCGATGTTTGTAGCAATGGCCGCCGAGGGGGCGTGGCGTGTTTATGACTCCCGGCCGACCGTCGCTGAGTACCTTGCCAGTCGTCATATCAACAGCTTCTGGCCGTGCCTGGTATTGATTGACGCCATCGGTGGCTATGAAGTCCCGGCTAATCTGTATTCGCAGCCGCAGGTCCACCGAGTCACTGCGCTGGCGGCGCTAGCGACCACATTAGTCAACGATTTGTACTCGGCCTATAAGGAGCATTTGAACGAGGTGGGTACGTTCAAACTGCCGTATCTGCTTGCGGCACAACACCAGTGCTCGCTTCAAGAGGCGATAGACAGGATTGCTGATATCCATGACGGCGTGATGCTGGAATACGAAGCGGCGGAGCGTGTACTGCTCAAAGAGGCAAGTCCGTTATTGAAGCGTTATCTCAACGGGCTCAAAGCCTGGATCGCGGGGAACCTGGAGTGGCACAAGCACAGTGCGCGATATCAAGCGGATTTCATGCGGTGAATGATTGCGCGCGTCAGGGGTCTGAACCTGGGTACGCATCATTCATTGAAGGAGCACCCATGAAATCCAAAATTCTAACCGCCTGCCTGCTGGTCGCCGCCAGCCTGTCCACCGCCAGCTTTGTCGCTCAGGCCGGTGATACTCCGCAGGAAACCGTGCAACCTTCCAACATTAACGCCCGTGATTTGAAAGAGGGCGATCGCGCGCCGGATATGCTGATGCGCAAGGAGTCGGCGGTCACCGACTGGAAAAAACGCGGCCTCAAGCAACCAGAGGAAGAAAGCCAATGGACGCGTGTGGGCGACAAGTTTGTGCTGCTCAAAACCACTAACGGTACGATCCTCGAGATTACCCCCGTCAAGAAGTAACCCGCTGGTAACGTCAAGTGCCTCGGATAAAGGTAACCGGCCGCAAGGGCCGTGTTACCTGCCGCAGGAGAGCGGGTTTTATTACGTGGTCGATAAAGGAAGGTCGTCCAGCGTGAGCTTGCCCACATTGTTGCTTTGCAACTCGTAGCGCAGCTCTTCCACCATTTTTTTCACTTGCTCTTGGGTCTGCAGCCGGTTGGTGCTGATCCCGGTCACTACCAGGTCCACTCGGCCGGTTTCGGCGTCATAGACCTTGAGGGTCAATGAGGCATCCCGACACAGGGTAAATTCGCAGGTCAGTGGCGACAGGCCTTCTTCGATGCAATTTCGCAGTTGAGCGAGGGTAAACATTCGGGTTCCTTCAGGCATCCAATTCGACGCCTGAAAGGTTATTGATTGCACCGCTGCGCTATAAGGCGAATTCGCACTAGCTGCACTAGTGCATTTGCATGATCAGCGCCTGTTTTTAAGGCGTAATTCCCCGGCAAACAGCCCGCGCTCACGGGCCCAGACGATTGCCGCGCTGCGGCTGTGCACACCCAGCTTGGAATACACCGTCGCGACATGGTTGCGCACCGTATTGGGCGCCAGTTTCAGACGCAGAGCGATCTCCTTGTCGGCCAGGCCTTCGCAGATCAGGCCCAGCACGTCGCGCTCGCGGGCGGTGAGGTCGGTAAACGCCACGTTCGGCAGGTCGGGGCTGTTGACGCCCTTGGCATTGGCCAGTTTCTCGATCAACGTCTGGCTGAACCAGGACGCGTCCTGCATCACTTCCTCAATGGCCGCCACCAGTTCCAGTTCGGAGCGTTTGCGCTCGGTGATGTTCATCATCACCAGCAGATAGCACGGCATATCCTGAATGACTACGGTGTCGGCCCACACCACGCAGTCGATGACCTCATTGCCTTTCTTGCGCACCTTGAGGTCCTGGCCGTCGAGATTGCCGGCTTTTTCCAGGGTGGCGAAGAGCTGGGCGCCCGCTTGCGGGCTGTCGATGAAGTGGATGTCTTCGATGGATTTGCCGATCAATTCTTCACTGGTGTGCCCGGTGATAGTCATGAAGGCTTCGTTGATATCCACCACTTGCCGGTTGGCGGCGTTGCACACCAGCGTCGGCACCGGCGTCAGGCGGAACGATTTGGCGAAGCGCTCTTCACTCTGGCGCAAAGCGATTTCCGCCTTGCGTCGCGGTTCCAGGTCGGTGAAGGAGAACAGCATGCAATCTTCTTCATTCATATCCAGCGGCTGGCCAGCGACGATCACCAACTTGCTGCCGCCTTCGGGCAGTTTCAGCTCGGCCTGCATCTGTGGAATAGTCGCACCTTCGCCCAGGCGCTGAATGGCCAGGTCCCTGCGCTCGGCGTGTTCGAGCACGTCGAGCTCGTACACCGAGCGGCCGATGACCTGGTCGCGGTTATAGCCGGTCATTTCCAGGAAGCCCTGGTTCACCTTGATGTAACGCAGGTCGCTCAGGCGGCAGATCACTGCGGGCGCTGGGTTGGCATTGAAGGTTTTTTCGAAACGCTGCTCGGCGCTGGCCCATTCAGTGGCGTCGCTGAGGATCAGCACCAGCAATTCAGGCTCACCACGGGCATCGCTGATCACCAGGCTGCGTAGGCGGTGAACCCAGGTTTTCTCTTCGCCGGCGGTGGGGGTGACCTCCACCACCACATCGCTGAATTCATCACCAGCCGCCGCGCGGGCGAGGGGGTAGTTTTCCAACTGCACGGGATGATTATTGCGATAACGCAAGGCAAAGCGTTCAGCATATTCCCGGGTATTGGCGCCCAATGCCGCGACATCATCCACCCCGTGCATGGTCAGCGCGGCTTCATTGGCCCAAAGGATTGTCTGGTCGACTTCGGCCAGGATGATTCCGTCGGAGAGTCCGGAGATGATCTGCTGCAGCTGGCGGCGGTTGGTTTCTTTGGCAAGGACATCCTGGGGCATGGTTTCTCCTGAGTATGGGCGCATGCAAATTACGACACCCTGGCCTCATGATAGTGCAGAGCCATTTCCCAGTGCGGGAGGCGAATGCACGGGCCGATTGGTTCGGCCCGTGCCCGCGAAACGTTAACTCGCCAACCAGCCGACGATGGGCACGATCATCAGCGTACTCAACGCCATTGAGATCACGTTGCCGATATAGGGGTGAAAATGCCCGGGTAGCCTCGACGCAATCGCAAAGGCCAGCGGTGGTGCGACCAGTGCGCCAAGCAGTGCACTGGCTCCCATTACCGTCCAGCTTCCGCCATGGGTCAACACAGCCGCCGGGACCACTGACACCAGCGGAACGTAGGTGGGATACCAGCCGTGCCGTATCCATTGCCGGCGCCATATCACCACCCCAGCTGCCGATGTCATTGCCTGTGCGCCGATCATGTACAAGAGCAGGCCCGAGCCATACGCCGGACTTATCGGGTTGAGCGCATAGGCGAGCAACGCACCCGCCAACAGACCGAGACTGGCCAGTTCATTGCCGAAAAATGGCGCTTCGGAAAAGTCGGCCAGCACTCGACGCACGCTCCAGACCACACCATAGCGAGCAGGCGCAACAGGGGCCGGCCTCTCTGGGGCGATGCAGTTCGAACGCACCAGCGAGGGCACCCGATGGCACAGTATGAATGCAAGGACGCTCCCGATTGCCATGCCCAGCACGTTGCCGATTACAGCGGGCAGGCCCATCGGTACGCACACCAGGTTCACGATCAGCAGGCACATGGGCGTAACCAGCAGCGCGCCCAGCACTGCGCCGTTGAGGGTGACCTTCCAGCCACCGCCAAACATCAGCACCATCGCTGCCGGCAATGAAACAAACGCCGCGAAGGTCGGCTGCCAAGTGTCTGCCGTGACACTCCAGCCCCACAGCAGGTTACTGAGCAATAGGCCGATCAATGAGCTGGTCACCAGCCAGGGCCATAAGCCAGTGCCATAAGAGATGGAAAAGCCCTGCCAGGCTTTGCCCTGTCGGCTTGCCCACCAGGCCAGATAAGCGCCGCTCAGCAGGCCCAGTGATGCCAGCTCATGCTTGTAGAACGCGACCTCGCTGATATCGCCTGTGACCCAGCGCAACCACGCCGCCGGATGCGGCAGGGCCGTGACCATGTCGCGGTAGCCAGGCCATGAGCCCTGGTGGTTGGAGACCACCCAGAGCATCAACAAGGTCGCAATGAGTCCCAGGGTCAGGACCGTTATATCCAGGCGTGAACGCGCGGACGTCTTCTTGGTCAGTAAAGGCTCCATGAATGGCCCTCCGCTCAGCGAGGCAGGGCAGGATGATGGGCATAGCCCAGCATCTGATCGTATAGATCATTGCGTCGGTCGCGTTGCAGGTCATTGAGGCTGTTCCAGATCGGCGCGCTGCGGGCGCTGGTGACGTCGATGTCGGCAAATAGAATTTCCTGGCGATTGGCCGACGCCACTTCACCGATCGGCCAGCCATTGGTTCCGGCAATCAACGAGCAGCCGAGGTAGCGTGCATCCCGCTCTTGGCCAATGCGGCTGGCGGCGGCGATAAACACGTTGTTCACATGCGCGGCGGTCATGGTCAGGTACGAGGCCATGCACTTGCCGGCTTCATCGAACAGCGGCGGCGGCGTCCACACCCAGTTGTTCAGGCTGCAGATAATATCGGCGCCTTGTTGGCTGAGGATACGTGGCACTTCCGGGAACCAGATGTCCCAGCAGATCAACAGGCCGATGCGGCCTATGGGCGTTTCAAACACCGGAAACCCGGTGTCGCCGGGTGTGAACCAGAGCTTTTCCAGGTTCCATAGATGGGCTTTGCGGTACTTGCCTATGAACCCATCGGGTCCCAGCAACACTGCTGTGTTGAACAGCTGACTGCCGTCTATCTCGTTCAGACCGGCTGCCAGGTACACCTGGTGCCTGCAGGCAAAGTCCGTCCATTCGCGAACGCTTGGTCCGTTCGGCACAGGCTCTGCGTGATCGAATGCGTCCTGCCGGCTGCTGAAGAAATAACCGCAATTGGACAATTCCGGCAGCACGATCAGATTGGCGCCACCGTTTGCCGCTTCGGCTGCGAGCGCGAGGCTTTGACGCAGGTTGTCTTCTCGATTGGCTATTCCAACCTGTGGGTCGAACTGAATGACGGCGACGCGGGCGGGGCTTATTGGAGAGTTCATGAGGTAAACCTCTTATTGTTATGCAACCGGAAGTGGTTGAATGTTTATAAGAGGCGGGTTGATGTTTAAATGGAAGTCAGACAATTCCGTTTGTCTTGTAGTCAGTTTCCTTTACAAGTACTGCGTACTCTGTTTTGTATTCAGGGTAATCTCGCATGCTAAAGCCGCCGTTGAAGCTCGCTTTAGTTTTGTTACAGATGTTAATCACGGTATCGACGGCTCCTCTAAAGCAGGGCTCGGTCCAGCCTGCGTCTACGGAAAAGGATTCGCCGCAAAGGTAAAGTCCAGAGATAAAAGAGAAGTCTCTGTTGTATTTCATAAGTCCTACTGCTTCGTAATAGGTCCCCGGACGATAGAGCTTTGCACAACCCAAAGAGTTTTTGTCTTGCATCCATCTCTGGACGACGGCTTGCTCACGTCCTATATAGGGCGATATGCGTTCTCTAATGTTGTCGGAATTCAGAAGTATTCTGTCCAGTTCTGCTATGCACTTGTCGACGAGTTCCTTGTTGCTGAATGACGAGAGTTTTAATGCATCATCTTCCCATGTGTAGCTCAATAAAATGCAGTCGTAGGTGTTGCTGTTGTTGTAACGGTAAGTGTAGGCGTCGTGTATGAATGTGTCGGTTACTATTGCTTGCGGTATGTTCTTGTTGTTATTTAAAAAAGATTTCTTGAGCGGTGCATATACTTTGCAGCTACTTTCCCAGTGTGCCGTCTTGTAAGCAGTTGTCGTTTCAAAAGGCAGCATTTTTTGATTGAATCCCTCCAGCAGAATTTGCGTTTCTATGAGCCACGAAGGAAGTGTCATGACGACAGAGTCGGCATCGATAAATTCTTGTTTCGCTATGTGAGGGTGTGTGGAGTTCCAGTCGTAATAAACCCTCGTCTTGCCATTTTTGAGTTTTTTGATTTTTGTCACAGCGCTGTTTGTTAATAGGCCGTTAGGGTTTTTTATCAGGTGTTCATACAATGATTCCGTGGTCTCTCTAGGTTTTATGAATAATAGAGATTCGGCCAGCGAGGCGAGACCAATATAATTGGGTTTGCTAAATCTAAGTCCTCTTGAGTCACTTATTTCTCTAACGTCAAGATACGGTGATGGCATGGGCGTACCATCCGGGTGCACGCGCCCATGAATTAACTGTAGGTGGCTGCTGAAACCGAACATTGCGGTGCGTATCGGATAAATTGAACAGACGTCGTAGAATGCTCCCCAACTACCGTCACCAATACCGATGGAGTAAAAAATAGCAGACTCTTGCGCAGTCATACCCATTCCACCAAAATTTCCAGGATCACTCTGTAACCAATGATCTATAGCGGGCATTTTTACAAGATTTCGAAATGAAATTGCTTCGTATTTTTTTACTATTTCGGCCCACATTGTTTCCCAGTATTCACTGCCGTAATGTTGGGCTATATGTAATGTCATTCGCTCGGAAAATGTTTTCCATTTGGTGAAGACCGGACCTAAGATATCTCCAGGTGGAGCTGTTTTCCCATCTTCATTTTTCCAAATAAGCATGGTCGGATCACTTTTTCCTGCCAGGCAGCCTTCTCGCAAATAGATGCCGGTTGACTGGACAGCAGCGCTGCCGGGGTTTGGAAAGTCAGAATGGACCAGTTCGAACTCGCTTGCATAATAGGCCATGAGCGAACGGCCTTCCTTAGGAGGCTCATTTGTCTTATTAAAAAAAGGCATTCTCATTGCACCTAACTCAAAAGGAGGGCGGCCGACAGTTGCCGTATTGTTATTGCCGAGGGCTGTAAGATGACGGCCCCCCACGCGTGTTGATTTTTCAATCAGCGTAATATTTTTGAAACCGCATCTATGTAATTCGCGAGCAGTCGTTAAGCCGGTAATACCTGCACCTATCACGCAGATTCTGTGGCTGGCGTCGGTCGTTTGGGCAATTCCATTGTCTTGCTCAACTAGTGTGCGATAGTCGAAGCACAAGTCAGGGGGATTGGGGAACGACGCTCTCCATTTTTCGTTTGCGGTTCGCTTTTTGCGATGATTTTGCTGAGCGATATCTGCGGGGCAATTGAAGCTGGATCCAATGGTCATTTTTATCTTACTTATTCAGAAATAATGGTTTCCTTAGGTTGAACATACATGTCGAGTGTGGAAATCAGCTGGATGTGTTTTCCCCGAGGTTATGTCACTGTTATCTGTAGGTGGAGCGCGCATGAACGCTGTCTCAGACGTGCCAAACCCACTCAAGTCTGCTAAAAATCTGCGCTTTCTACTTCCAACGAGCCCTCCATGAACTCCAACGAACTCCAGATCACTGACATCCGCCCAGGCTCCGGCAAGGCCGCAGTCAAAGGCGCGCTGATCACCACTCAATACACCGGCACGCTGGCGGACGGCACCGTGTTCGATTCCTCTTGGGAACGCGGCAAGCCCTTCCAGTGCGTGATCGGCACCGGGCGTGTGATCAAGGGTTGGGATCAGGGCCTGATGGGGATGCAGGTGGGTGGGGTGCGTAAATTGTTCGTGCCGGCGCACCTTGCGTATGGCGAGCGTTCGATGGGTGCGCATATCAAGCCCAACAGTGATTTGTACTTTGAGATCGAGTTGCTGGAAGTGCTGACGCGGGATGATTGATCCCTGGGCAAATGATCGGGAGCGGGGAGCGCGACATGGGGGATTTGCCAGAATGCTGCATTGAAGGCATTTGCGTGGGTGAATTGCACGCTGCCGATGAGGCCCAGTTGCAGTATTTTTTTGAACAAGCGCCGGATTATTTCATCGCGGTCAATGGCGAGCCCGCCCGACCGACCGAGGCGCGCGAAGAGCTGCAGAGCCCGTTGCCGCCAGGTTGGCAGTGTCGACGGATGTATTGGCTGGGTTACCACGATGCAGACGGGCAGTTGGTCGCGGTCGTGAATATGGCTGCCGATGTGCTTGCTGCCGGCGTGTGGCATATCGGTTTGCTTCTGGTGCACACACGCTTGCACGGCACTGGGTTTGCCCGGCGCCTGCATGCAGGCTTGCAGGAGTGGGCGGTTAACAACGGTGCCCGATGGTTGCGGCTGACGGTGGTGATCGGCAATCGCAAGGCCGAGCGTTTCTGGTCCCGGCTCGGCTATGTGCCGGTGCGCACGCGCGGAGGGATTGTCATGGGACGCCAGGAAAATAGCGTGTCGATCCAGGTCATGGCTTTGTGTGGCGGGGGGATGGATGAGTATTTGTGCCAGGTGCCGCGAGATCGAGCGGATGCCCCTTGACCCAGGTGTCCGCTGCTCAATAGACGCTTCCTGAACCCATCCTGAAGAACTTTCTTATTCATCATGCGGAAACTTTCCTACGGTTTACTCGGCAGAAATCGGGGCGTAAGCTTCGCGCGTTTTCATCAATTGCGGAGACCCTCAGTGGGTACTTGTTCGAGTGACAGTAGTCGGCCGGTTCCGGTAACCGGCACATACTTGGCAAGGTAACGCGCATTCTTTCGATGCCGTTGTCTCGCCATTAACGCGAGAAGCGGCATCCCGGCCGCAGCCCATTCCGGCTGTGCCTCGATCCTCTCTCTTCGACGCTGACCAGCACCCGACTCACCTCGGGCTGCCACGGACGCGCCTGCCTCTTACGGCGGGCGGGCCATGTTTGGCTGTGCCTGTTCCAGGGCGCGGTGCGGACGGGCCGTACCTGCACGACGGTTTCCTCGCGCAGGAGTAACAATCATGAACCTCGCTCTGCTTAAAGAGTTCTTCGCCGGCTTCCTGCGGACCCGGCACATAGCCCGGCACTTCCGTCGCCTGGCCATGCTCGAAACCGTGACCGACGCCAGCGTCAGCCGCGAAGTGCCACCGACTTTGGCGCAAACCCTGGTGGGGGCGGCCAACAGCAGCGCCGTGCCGTTGCTCGGCACGCTGGGCAGCCACACCGACGGCCTGACCACCGCCGAAGCCGACGCCCTGCGTGTGCAATACGGCCTCAACGAGGTCGAGCATGAGCAACCGCTGCCATGGTGGGTGCACCTGTGGCATTGCTATAAGAACCCGTTCAACCTGCTGCTGACCCTGTTGGCGGTGATCTCCTGGCTGACCGAGGACATGAAAGCCGCCACGGTGATCTTCTCCATGGTGGTGCTCTCGACCCTGCTGCGCTTCTGGCAGGAAGCCAAGTCCAACAAGGCCGCCGATGCGTTGAAAGCCATGGTCAGCAACACCGCCACGGTGCTGCGCCGGGATGACGGCAAGCGCATCGAACTGCCGATCAAGCAGCTGGTGCCGGGCGATGTGATCGTACTGTCGGCCGGTGACATGATCCCCGCCGATTGCCGCGTGCTCAGCGCCAAGGACCTGTTTGTCAGCCAGGCGGCGATGACCGGCGAATCGATGCCGGTGGAGAAATTCGCCCACCAGCAGGACGCCGCGACCCGTAACCCGCTGGACCTGGAAAACATTCTGTTCATGGGCACCAACGTGGTGTCCGGCGCGGCCACGGCGGTGATCCTCACCACCGGCAACAGCACCTATTTCGGCGCGCTGGCCCAACGGGTCACCGCGACCGATCGCGCCACCACTTCGTTCCAGCATGGGGTGAACAAGGTCAGTTGGTTGCTGATCCGCTTCATGTTCGTGATGGCGCCGCTGGTGCTGTTCATTAACGGCTTCACCAAAGGCGACTGGACCGAAGCGCTGCTGTTCGCATTGTCGATTGCCGTGGGCCTGACCCCGGAAATGCTGCCGATGATCGTCACTTCCACCCTGGCCAAGGGCGCGGTGTTTCTGTCGCGCAAAAAAGTCATCGTCAAGCGCCTGGACGCAATCCAGAACTTCGGCGCGATGGATGTACTGTGCACCGACAAGACCGGCACCCTGACCCAGGACAAGATTTTCCTGGCACGCCATGTCGACGTGTGGGGCGAAGAGTCCGACGACGTCTTGGAAATGGCCTACCTCAACAGCTACTACCAGACCGGCCTGAAAAACCTGCTGGACGTGGCGGTGCTCGAACACGTGGAAGTGCACCGTGAGCTGAAGGTGGGCACGGCGTTCCAGAAAGTCGATGAGATTCCCTTCGACTTCAACCGTCGGCGCATGTCGGTGGTGGTGGCCGAGCAAGGCTTGCCGCACCTACTGATCTGCAAGGGCGCCGTGGAAGAGATCCTGTCGGTGTGCAACAGCGTGCGTCATGGCGAGACCAATGAAGCGCTGACCGATGAACTGCTGGCGCGCATCCGCCAGGTCACCGCCGCGTTCAATGAAGAAGGCCTGCGCGTGGTGGCCGTGGCCGCGCAACCGATGGCGGCGGGGCGCGATACCTACAGCCTGGCCGATGAAAACAACCTGACGCTGATCGGTTACGTGGCCTTTCTCGATCCGCCCAAGGAGAGCACCGCGCCGGCGCTCAAGGCGCTCAAGGCCCACGGTGTCGCGGTCAAAGTGCTGACCGGCGATAACGAACTGGTCACCGCCAAGATCTGCCGCGAAGTGGGCCTGGAGCAACAGGGCCTGCTGATGGGTAACGACATCGAAGCGATGACGGACGCCGAATTGGCCGCGGCGGTGGAGACCACCAATGTGTTCGCCAAGCTCACCCCGGCTCACAAGGAACGCATCGTGCGCCTGCTCAAGGCCAACGGACATGTGGTGGGCTTTATGGGCGACGGCATCAACGATGCGCCGGCACTGCGCACCGCGGATATCGGCATTTCGGTGGACAGCGCGGTGGACATCGCCAAGGAAGCGGCCGACATCATCCTGCTGGAAAAGAGCCTGATGATCCTGGAGGAGGGCGTGCTGGAAGGCCGGCGCACCTTCGCCAACATGCTCAAGTACATCAAGATGACCGCCAGCTCCAACTTCGGCAACGTGTTCTCGGTGCTGGTGGCCAGCGCGTTTATTCCGTTCCTGCCGATGCTGCCGATGCACCTGCTGGTGCAGAACCTGCTGTATGACATTTCGCAGATCGCCATTCCGTTCGACAACGTCGACGCGGACATGCTGGCCAAGCCGCAACGTTGGCAGCCAGGGGATGTGGGACGTTTCATGCTGTTTTTCGGGCCGATCAGTTCGATCTTCGACATCACCACGTTTGCACTCATGTGGTATGTGTTCGATGCCAACACACCGGACCATCAGACGCTGTTCCAGTCCGGCTGGTTCGTGGTGGGCCTGCTGACCCAGACACTGATCGTGCATATGATCCGCACCCCGAAGATCCCGTTCCTGCAAAGCCGCGCGGCGATGCCGTTGATGGTGATGACGGGCGTGATCATGGCGGTGGGCATCTTCCTGCCGATGGGGCCGCTGGCGCATTACTTCAAATTGCAGGCGCTGCCGTCGCTGTACTTTGTGTTCCTGCCGTTGATTCTGCTGGCGTACATGGGGCTGACCCAGGCGGTGAAGGGCTACTACATCCGTAAGTTCGGCTGGCAGTGAAACGGGACGATTTACCATGCAGGCAATCAACAACGTCAACCTCGACTCCCTGGTCGATACCCTGGTCAGCCTGACCGCTGCGTTTATCCTCGGGGGCCTGATCGGCTTCGAGCGCCAGTACCGCCAGCGCACGGCGGGGCTGCGCACCAATGTGCTGGTGGCGGTGGGCGCGGCGATTTTCGTCGATATGGCCAACCGCCTCGGTGGTGCGGACGGTGCCGTGCGCGTGGTGGCGTACGTGGTATCGGGCATCGGTTTCCTGGGCGCCGGGGTGATCATGCGCGAGGAGGGTAACGTGCGCGGGCTCAACACCGCCGCCACGCTCTGGGCGTCGGCGGCGGTGGGAGCCTGCGCCGGCGCCGACCTGATTCTCGAGGCGCTGCTGGGGACCTTGTTCGTGCTGGCGGCCAACACGTTGCTACGGCCGATCGTCAACAACATCAACCGCCAGCCGCTGGATGTGGTGTCGGCGGAGGTCACCAATATCCTTTACGTCATCGCCCGGCGTACCCAGCAAAAGGCTGTGCTGGCTCTGCTCGAAGCCGAGCTGGCGCGCTGCAACTACCCGGCCAGCGACGTGGATGTGCGCCCGTTTGGCCCGGAGGAAGTCGAGATCGAGGCCACCCTGGCCGTGACATCGGTGGACGGCGATGAGTTGGATGCACTGGTGGCGCGTATCTCCCTGTCCACCCTGGTGGTGCAGGCGTTCTGGAGCCCCAGCACCACCGAATAGGGCCTTGGGGCCTACGCTTTCGCGCGCAAGGTCGACCCGGCCGTAGCGAGGAAAAATCCTACAAGCATTCGGGACTAACCCTTCATTTGCACACACGCTCCATTGCTATGGTTGCGCGCTTGCGCCTGCCCAGCCATTCAAGGCGCAGCTCTACGTTGTCACTGTGTTTCAAAGGAGGGGCCTGAATGGCCTGAAGGGGGCGCTGAGCAATCAGTACCGTCTGTCGGAACTGTTACTTTTCACAGGTAGATAGGCCCCGCGTGATATGTAAGCGTACTGATCTCCCAGGGGAGTCTTATGAGCAACAAAGCTTTAATTGTGGACGATCATCCTTTTATACGTGCCACCGTCAAATATCTGTTGAGGCAGGAAGGCTTCGACAAGATCTATCAGGCGGGCAATGGCGCCGATGCCATGCAGATCGCGCGCGAGGAACGCCCGGACTTGATTATTCTCGATCTTGCGATGCCCAAGCTTGGTGGGTTGGAGGTGATCAGTCGGATCAAGGCCCTGGAGCTGCCCTGCAAGATCCTGGTGCTGACCTCATACCTGGCAGTGTTCTTCTCAACGCGCTGCATGCGCGCCGGTGCAATGGGGTTCGTCTCCAAGACGGGTGAGCTTGATGAACTGCAAAAAGCCATCAGGGCGATCCGCTCCGGCTACAGTTGCTTTCCCAGCCTGCCTACCAGTTCGGTACGTCGCGACGATCTGCAGTCTTCCGAGCAGGAGCTGGTGGACTCGTTGTCGGACCGCGAGCTGGCCGTGCTGCAAAAGCTGGCGTTGGGTCTGGGCAATAAGGAGATCGCCGAGGACATGCTGCTGAGCCACAAGACCATCAGCACTTACAAGACCCGCCTCAAGGAGAAACTGCGCATGTCTTCGGTGGTGCATTTGTCCAAGTTCGCCCAGCGCAACCACCTGATCTGAGATGAACACGTCCCGGCTGGTCACATTCACGGCCATCCTGCTGACAGGGCTGTTGCCTCTGACGACGATGGCCCTGGACGAGCCGCACCACCTGCGGCTGCTGGGTCACTCCACCCTCGAAAACCCTTCCGTGCCCCTGGACGAATCTGACTGGCGCTGGTTGCGCGAGCGGCGCACGTTGGTCATGGGAGTGTCCGGGCCGGATTACGCGCCGTTTGACCTGAGCAACAACAAGCACGAGCTGGAAGGCATCACGGCGGACTATGCCTCGCTGATCGCCATGGCACTGAACGTCAGTGTCGAGGTGCGTCGCTACGATACCCGCGATGAAGTGATTGAAGCCCTCAAGACCGGCGCCGTGGACTTCGTCGGATCGGCCAACGGCTACGAGGCGGCCGACCCGCAATTGGTGCTGTCGCGGTCCTATGCCAATGATCAGCCGGCCCTGGTTACGCGCGCCGGCGACAGCCACGCGCTCAGTGCCGACCTGGCGGGCAAGCGCGTGGCGATGCTCTACCACTATATGCAACCCGCCGCGGTCCAGGCTTTTTACCCGCATGCGCAGTTAATGCTGTTTGCCTCGACCTTCGAAGCCATCGGCGCGGTCGCGTTCGGCCAGGCGGATGTTTACCTCGGCGACGCTATCAGCGCGCGCTACCTGATCAACAAGAACCATCTGAATAACGTACGCCTGGCGGACTTTTCCGCGCTGGAGGTCAACCCGTTCGGGTTTGCCTTCGCCAAGGGCGACGCGCGGCTGCTCAATATCGTCAACACCGCCCTGGCCGCCGTGCCCGCCAACCAGCAGATGGAAATCCTGCGGCGCTGGAGCGCGGGCGGCAGCGGCTTCCTGGAAGCCGACCGGCTGCGCTTGAGCGAAAGCGAGCAGCGCTGGCTGGAAAAACACCCACGGGTCAAAGTGGCGGTCCTGGACAAATTCGTACCGCTGTCGTTTTTCAACGAGCAGGGGCAATTCGAAGGCTTGAGCGCCGAGGTGCTGACGCGCATCAGCCTGCGCACCGGCTTGAAGTTCGATATGGAGCGGGGCAGCTCGCTGCCGCGGCAGATCGACGAGGCCGGTACCGGGCGTGTGGACATGCTGGCGGTCGTCACACCGAGCGTGGAGCGGTCCGAGAAGATTCGCTTTACGCGACCCTATTTGTCCAACCCCTATGTGCTGGTGGTGGCCTCGGGCAATGAACCCTTGGTTACCCTGGAAGACATGCCGGACAAGCGTCTGGCGCTGATCGCCGGCGACGGCCTGGCTGCGCAGATCAGCCGCAACTACCCGCGGATCGGCTTTGTCGACGTGGAGAACCCCGAGCAGGCCCTGGCGCTGGTGGCCAACGGCAGCGTGGACGCTGCGGCGGTATCGCTGATCAGCGCGCGCTATATGATTGCGCGCCATTACCGTGACCGTCTGCGTATCACCAGCACTGTCGGCACCGAGCCTGCGCGCATTACGTTCGGCGTCAATCGTGGCCAGCTGGAACTGTATTCGATTCTCGACAAGGCGCTGTTGAGTATTACCCCGGAAGAGATGGATGAGCTGACCAACCATTGGCGCAACGAAATCATCCTCGAAGACAGTTACTGGAGCCGTCATCGCAGTGTGATTATCCAAGGCTTCGGCCTGGCCGCTTTGCTGCTGCTGGTGACGCTGGGCTGGGTGTTCTACCTGCGTAACCTGATCCGCAAGCGCGCCCAGGCCGAACGGGCCTTGAGCGACCAGATGCGGTTCATGAGCGTGCTGATCGACGGCACGCCGCATCCAATTTACGTGCGTGATCGCCAGGGACGGCTGATGGCCTGCAACAATGCCTACCTGGATGTGTTCGGTTTTAAACTGGAGGACGTGATCGGCAAGACCGTGGTGGAAACCGACACCGGCAACCCACCGCAGGCTCAGTCGTTCCACGCCGATTACCTGCATTTGATGGAGCGCGGCGAGCCGCAGGTCCACGACCGGGTGCTCAAGGTGCCCAGCGGCGACGTGTTGACTATTTATCAGTGGATGCTGCCGTACCGTGACGGTGACGAAAAAGTCGTGGGCATGATCGCCGGCTGGGTCGACGTGAGCGAGCGCCAGCGCTTGCTGGGTCAGTTGCAGGAGGCCAAGGAGGACGCCGACGCCGCCAACCGTGCCAAGACCACGTTCCTGGCAACCATGAGTCATGAAATCCGCACGCCCATGAACGCCGTGATCGGCATGATCGAACTGGCGTTGAAGAACGCCGAGCAGGGCCGGGCCGACCTCGATGCGCTGCAGGTGGCGTCGGTGGCGTCGCGCAGCATGCTGGAGCTGATCGGCGATATTCTCGATATTGCGCGCATTGAATCCGGCCATTTATCCCTGGCCCTTGGCCCGGCCAACCTGCACGAATTGCTGACCTCGGTGGCACGGGTGTTCGAGGGGCTGGCGCGTGACAAGGGTCTGCTGCTGCACGTTGAGCTCGACCCCTTGATCGATTGCGCGGTGCTGATTGATCCGCTGCGTTTCAAGCAGGTGGTGTCGAACCTGCTGGGCAACGCGATCAAGTTCACCCCCCGTGGCGAGGTGCGCCTGGGGGCGCAGGGTACCGCGGCTGCTGACGGCCACTTGAACCTGCGGTTGTGGGTGGAAGACACAGGCATCGGCATCAGCGCCGAGGACCAGCAGCGTTTGTTCAATCCGTTCATCCAGGGCGGCAATCACGAGCAGTCGGCGCGCAGCGGTTCGGGCCTGGGCCTGGTGATCAGTCGCAACCTGTGCGAGATGATGGGCGGTCAGTTGCACCTGAGCAGCATGTTGGGCAAAGGCACACGGGTGGATGTGACGGTGACCGTGGCACTCACCACTGCCGCACCGGTTTCTTCACCCGTGGCGCACATCCCACCGGCCCGTGCGCTGAGCATCCTGGTGGTGGACGACTACCCGGCCAACCGCTTGTTGCTGGCGCGGCAGTTGAGCTTTCTGGGGCATCGTATTGTGACGGCCGATAACGGCGTCCAGGGGCTTGCGGTGTGGCAGGCCGGGCATTTCGATGGGGTGATTACTGATTGCAACATGCCGCTTAAGGATGGCTATGCGCTGGCGCGCGATATCCGCGCGCAGGAGCGCCAGCGCGGCCTGGTGCCGTGCCTGGTGCTGGGCTTCACTGCCAATGCCCAGCCCGACGAGGTCGAGCGTTGCCGCCAGGCCGGCATGGACGGCTGCCTGTTCAAGCCGACCGGCCTGGAGGACCTGCGCGCGGCCTTGGCGTCCCGGACGGCCTGTGCCACGGGGGGCGACCTCGACGCGCTGTACGACTTAAGTGCACTGACCGCACTTACGGGCGGTGACATCGATGAGCTGCGGGAATTGCTCGGGCCATTGCTCGACAGCCTCAAAGAGGATCGCGCCGAGCTGCCAAGCCTTTGCCAGCAGGCGGATTTTTCCAAGCTGCATGACCTTGCCCATCGGGTCAAAGGGGGCGCGCGCATGGTCAAGGCCCAGGCCCTCATCGCCTGTGCCGAGGCGCTGGAGAACGCCTGCGAATGCCAGGCGCGCGATGCCCTGGGCACGGCGGTCGACGCATTGGGCGCAGCCATCGACGCTTTGCAGCACAGCCTCGAGCGTTACTGCAATCAGGTATGACTGCGAGTCAGCGCCATTCGGTGGATTTGGGATAACTCCTACGCGAACCGGGAACATGCCTGATTTTGTCGTCGGAATATGTCTGGAGAATGGGCCAGGCTCAACGACGAGCGCTGCCTGCCCATGGGGGTCGCCATGCCGAACAAAGCACTGACTATCCTGATTGCCGATGAACAGCACCTGCAACGACTGTACATCGAGAAAATGCTCAATCAGTTGGGGTACCACCGGATTGTCCCGGTACAAACCTTTGACGAGGTCCAGATACTCGCGGCTATCCCGGCCGAGCCGTTTGATGTGCTGATCATCAATGCGGGGCTGCTGGTGCAGGCGTGCGAGCCGCAACCGCAGGTGCGTCATGTACTGGTGTACGACCACCTGGACCCATGCGCGCCTGCCGGTGCCGCGCCCACGGTACTGGTGCGCCTGCCGGGCGTGCCGGACAACGTCAACCTCGAACACTTCATGGATATCATCGACCCACCCGCGGCCGCCACCGGCCTGCGAGTGTTGCCGTGGCTGCGCGAGCTATCCCGCCAGCCGGTGGCCGGCATCTAGTTCCCACTGCGCAGCGCTGCACGGCGCAGGATACGGCTGCAATACGCACTTGCCCGCGAGTTATGCCCGCGAGCAAGTTCGGTTGAGTCAGCGGGTCTGGCGCAAGCGTTGTGCTGCGCTGCGCAACAGATGCTCGGTAGTGTCCCAGCCCAGGCAACCGTCGGTGACCGAAACGCCGTAGCGCATCGACGCGCCCAAGGGTTGGCAGCCTTCGAACAGGTGGCTTTCGAGCATCATGCCGATCAGCGACGTATCGCCCTGTAAACGTTGCTCCAGTACATCGTTGAACACCGCCGGCTGACGCAGTGGGTCCTTACCACTGTTGGCATGGCTGCAATCGACCATCACCTGTGCCGCTACCTTGGATTTGGCCAGGTCGTGTTTGACCTGCGCCACGCTTTGCGCATCGTAGTTGGGGCCACGGTGGCCGCCGCGCAGTACCAGGTGGGTGTCGGGGTTGCCTGGCGTCTGGATGATCGCCGGGTGCCCCTGGCCGTCGACGCCGAAGTGACGATGGGGGTGGGCCGCCGAACGCATGGCGTCACAGGCAATCGCGACACCGCCATCGGTGCCGTTCTTGAAGCCCACGGGCATGTCCAGGCCGCTGGCCATCTCGCGGTGAATCTGCGATTCGGTGGTGCGCGCGCCAATCGCTACCCAACTGAGCAGGTCATCGAAGTAGCCCGCGGCCATGGGCTGCAGCAGCTCGGTGGCGACCGGCAGGCCCAGGCGCAGCATTTCCCGCATCAACTGGCGCGACAGCGTGAGGCCTGCGGCCATGTCATCGCTGCCATCCAGATGAGGGTCATACGCCAGTCCTTTCCAGCCGATGGTGGTGCGCGGTTTCTCGACATAGGCACGGATCACCAGCAGCATTTGATCGCTGACTTCAAGGGCGAGTTTCTTCAACTTGCGTGCGTATTCCATGGCCGACTCGGGATCGTGGATCGAGCACGGGCCGACGATCACCAGCAGACGCGAATCGTCGCCATTAAGGATGGATCGCACGGCCTGGCGATGGGCGTGGACCTGTTCGACAAGGAATGGGCTGAGCGGCAACTGGTGCTTGAGCTCAAGGGCACTGGGCAGGCGCAGGGTAAGGGCTTCATTGGCGCTGATCAGGCTGGAAACGGGCAGGGCGGTGACGGAGGAGTTCATATTCAAGGCTTCCTGGGCAAGCGGCGGGCGATTCCCGCGCTCAGCCCTACTGGGGTGTTCGACAATTGGCCGTATCGGCGATGTGTGTAGGTTTGCCACCCATGGGCGACCGATCGGAGGCGGCAGGCTGTCCCGAGCGGAGCTGGCTAAATCGCCATGCAGTGAAGGTGTCGTAGCGGTAATAGGTGGCGTCGTTCATGGTGTGATTCCTGTTAAGTGTTGGTGATCAAGCAAAAAATGGAGGCCTGGAAAAACAAAACCCCCGGTCGGGGAGCCGACCGGGGGTTAGATTTCTCTGGCAGGCGACCCCTTGAGTAGTGGCCGCCGATTTCAGGTATCAGGCGCGCCAGTGGCTAAACCAATACCCAAAATAAAAGCTGACAGCTGCGCTCGAACCGCTCACACAGGTAGCCGACAGCGAGCGCTGGGCGCTTGCGGCAGGGCAAATCTGAGTGTGGGAAAGGCGCAGCATGTTGTGTCTCCAAAAGATGGAGCGAGCTTACTCGAGGCGCGCGGTTGGATTCAATCGGTAATTTCTATTGCGTAAAGGGACTTACGACTATGGGGCGAGTGCCGATATGCTGTTTACATGTTGATACGCGATGCCCGGACATCCTCATGACCGCCTTGACCCTTGCTGCCGCTCAAACGATTTCCATCCCCGGCAATGTGCCTGCCAATATTCAGCGACACTTGGCGTTCATGCAGGCGGCAGCGCAGCAGGGCGCGCAGCTGTTGGTGTTTCCGGAGCTGTCGCTGACCGGCTATGAACCGTCACTCGCGGAGCGCCTGGCGATCACGCCAGACGCCGTGCAGTTGAGGCCATTGCGTGAGAAGGCCAGGGATCTGCGCTTGACTGCCGTGGTGGGGATGCCGATCCGACCGAGCCCCGACGCCGACGTGATGATTGGCGCGCTGGTGCTGGGGGCGGACGGTTCGCTGGCGGTCTATGCAAAGCAGCATCTGCACCCTGGCGAAGAGGTGGCATTCGTCGCGGGGCCGGGCGGCGAAGCCTTGAAGCTCGGCGGCGAGCAGATTGCGTTAGCGGTGTGCGCAGATTTTACCCATGCCAGCCATCCGCGCGCCGCCGTTCACGCAGGCGCGAGTGTGTATGCCGCCGCAGTGCTGATCAGCGAGGGCGGGTATGCCAAAGACTGCGCGCAGCTTCAAGGCTACGCCGCCGAGCATGGCTTGCTGGTGTTGATGGCCAATCACGGCGGCCCGTCGGGCGGCTGGGCCAGCGCCGGGCGCAGCGCGGTATGGGCCGCCAACGGTCAACTGCTCGCCGCTGTGCCCGGTGTGGGTGAGGCGTTATTAGTGGCGCGTCGTGACAACGGCGTATGGGCCGGTCAAGTGGTCGTGTTTTGATGACGTTCAGCCTGCGCGCGGCCACCGACCTCGACCGAGCCTTCGCCCGAACCCTGACGTATGAGGCAATGCGCCATTACTACGTGCAGTACGGGTTACTGTGGTCCAGCGATGGCTTCGACGTGGCGTGGGGCGGACGAGAGAACTGGCTGATTTGCCAGGACGCGGCGGTGCTCGGCTTTATCAGCCTGAGTCGCGACAGCAAGGCGCTCTATATTCGCGAATTGCATATGCTCGAGACGTTTCGCGGGCTTGGCGCTGGCAGTTGGGTGTTGCAGCAGATGGCCGTCAAAGCGCAATCGCGCGGGCTTTTGCGATTGACTGTGTTCAAGACCAACCCGGCGCGCAGGCTCTACGAGCGTATGGGTTTTAACATCGTCGGTGAGGAGGACTGCTTCTGGCGCATGGAGCGGGTTTGCCGCCCAAGCTAAATCATGCGCAACAGTCTAATAAGCGCATACTGGTCTCAGGAGACAACTTCCTGGCCCTTTTTTTGGCCATCAGCCTCGGAAAGGATGATCCCTTCTTTCATGCCCAGAAGGACCGCTACCTTATGGGCTTCTCCACGTCGTCCCTTTTTGCGCCCAGCGAGCACTTGATAGGTGGTTGCCGGATCGACGCCATGTTCACGGGCGAATGCTTGAACTGACTTTCCTTGATGTTCCAGCCAGGCTTTGGCTTGTGCAGCAGTGCGGATTCCGGGCATAGTTCAAAACCGTTCAAGTTCGTTTGACGAAGAGATGAGAGTGTCACCTCTTGGGGTGTGCCAACTAGGATCATACATCCAAATGAGTGGAATCGGTTCGCGTTTGAGGCAAGAAAGAGAGCGACTTGGCCTGTCGCAGAAAGTTTTCGGTGAAATAGGAGGCGTCGAAGCCAACGCGCAGGGTAAATACGAAAACGGCGGGCGGGCGCCTAAGGCCGACTATTTGTCACGCGTCGCCGCAAAGGGCGTGGATGTGCTTTATGTGTTGACCGGCACGGCCACGCCGATCCAGCTCGACAATCTGAGCCAGATTGAAGAGAAAGTATTGGGTGACTACCGGGCGATGTTCAAGGAGGATCAGGATGCAATTCGTCGCCTCACCTCCACCCTGGCCGAACATTGCGCCTCAGTGAGCGGAAAACTCAAGGTTCAGCCTTCGGAATCCTGACCTTTCGCCCAGCAAATCCGGCCATCCGCCCCTAGGCGGATGGCGTCTGCTTATTCAAACTCCATATATATGACGCGTGCAGCTAGGTCTGCGCCTTGGTTTTTTGCTAAGGTGTTCAGCAACCTATAAGACCATATCGCGAGGTGTCTGCTTGATTAGGGTGCTAGTAGTCGATGACCATGATCTCGTTCGTACAGGCATTACACGAATGCTGGCTGACATCGACGGCCTGCAAGTAGTCGGTCAGGCCGAGTCAGGGGAAGAGTCCCTGATCAAGGCCCGGGAGTTGAAGCCCGATGTGGTTTTGATGGACGTCAAGATGCCCGGCATCGGCGGCCTGGGCGCGACCACCAAATTATTACGCAGCCATCCTGATATCAAGGTCGTGGTGGTTACGGTGTGCGAGGAAGATCCCTTCCCCACGCGTTTGCTGCAGGCGGGGGCGGCCGGTTACCTGACCAAGGGGGCCGGCCTTGCCGAGATGGTGCAGGCCATTCGCCTGGTGTTTGCCGGCCAGCGTTATATCAGCCCGCAGATTGCCCAGCAGTTGGCGATCAAATCGTTCCAGCCCACCAGCGACTCGCCCTTCGATGCCTTGTCCGAGCGGGAAATCCAGATCGCCCTGATGATCGTCGGTTGCCAGAAAGTGCAGGCGATTTCCGACAAGCTGTGCCTGTCGCCCAAGACCGTGAACACCTACCGCTATCGCATTTTCGAGAAGCTCGCCATCAGCAGTGATGTTGAATTGACCCTGCTCGCGGTGCGCCACGGCATGGTGGACGCCAGCGCCTGACATGACCACGCCGTTTGATCCCAGTGCCTTTCTCTCGACCTGCAGCGGCCGCCCCGGCGTATACCGCATGTTCGACAGCGAGGCGCGCCTGCTTTATGTGGGTAAAGCCAAGAACCTGAAGAACCGCCTGGCGAGCTACTTTCGCAAGAGCGGCCTCGCGCCGAAAACTGCTGCCCTGGTAGCCCGTATCGCCCAGGTCGAAACCACCATCACCGCTAATGAAACCGAGGCGCTGCTGCTTGAGCAGACACTGATCAAAGAGTGGCGGCCGCCCTATAACATCCTGCTTCGTGACGATAAATCCTATCCGTACGTATTTCTTTCCGACGGCAACTTCCCACGCCTGAGTATTCATCGTGGAGCAAAGAAGCAGAAGGGCAAGTACTTCGGGCCTTATCCCAGCGCGGGCGCGATTCGTGAAAGTCTGAGCCTGCTGCAAAAGACTTTCTTTGTGCGTCAGTGCGAAGACAGCTTTTTCAAGAATCGCACACGGCCCTGTCTGCAATACCAGATCAAACGTTGCAAGGCGCCCTGCGTGGGACTCGTTGATCCTGCGGAGTATGCCGAAGATGTACGCCATTCGGTGATGTTCCTCGAAGGTCGCAGCAATGCGCTGACCGATGAGTTGTCCGGCGCCATGGAGCAGGCTGCCAGCACCCTGGATTTCGAGCGCGCGGCTGAACTGCGCGACCAGATCTCGCTGCTGCGTCGCGTGCAGGACCAGCAGAGCATGGAAGGCGGCAGCGGTGATGTCGATGTGATCGCCGCGTTCGTCAATCCGGGCGGCGCCTGCGTGCACCTGATCAGCGTGCGCGGCGGGCGCGTATTGGGCAGCAAGAACTTCTTCCCGCAGACGGGTATCGACGAGGAGGTGGCCGAAGTCATGGCGGCGTTCCTTGGCCAGTACTATGTCAGCAGTCCGGAGCGCGACCTGCCTTCGGAGTTGATCGTCAACGTAGTGCATGAAGACTTCCCGGCCTTGATCGAGGCGATTCACGAACTGCGCGGCCGCGAATTGGACATCAGCCACCGCGTGCGCGGCACCCGTGCGCGCTGGCAACAACTGGCCGTGACCAATGCCGAGCAGGCCCTGAGCGCGCGCCTGGCCAATCGACAGCACGTCGCCGCGCGCTTCGACGCTCTGGCTGAAGTGCTCAACCTGGACGAGCCGCCGCAACGTCTTGAATGCTATGACATCAGTCACTCCAGCGGTGAGGCCACGGTGGCTTCCTGCGTGGTATTCGGTCCGGAAGGGCCGATCAAATCCGATTACCGGCGTTACAACATCGAAGGCGTCACCGCAGGCGACGACTACGCCGCCATGCACCAGGCGCTTACCCGGCGCTTCAGCAAATTGAAGGACGGCGAGGGCAAGCTCCCGGACATCCTGCTGGTGGACGGTGGTAAGGGGCAGCTATCGATGGCCCGTGACGTACTCAACGAACTGGCGGTGCCCGACCTGATCCTGCTGGGCGTGGCGAAGGGCACCACGCGCAAGGCAGGCTTCGAAACGTTGTACTTGAATGATGCCGCCCATGAGTTCACCTTGAAGGGCGACTCGCCTGCCTTGCATTTGATTCAACAGATCCGCGATGAAGCCCACCGTTTCGCCATTACCGGCCATCGCGCCCGTCGTGGTAAAACCCGGCGAACCTCAACCCTGGAAGGGGTAGCGGGGGTGGGGCCGACGCGACGCCGCGACTTGCTCAAACATTTTGGTGGCTTGCAGGAGCTGTCCCGTGCCAGCATTGACGAGATAGCCAAAGCACCCGGTATCAGTAAAAAGCTCGCTGAGTTGATTTATGCGAATCTGCACAGCGAATAGAATGCCTTTCCACCTCGTAGCCAGTTGTGCCGATGAATATCCCTAATCTGATCACCGTTCTACGCGTCCTGCTCATCCCGATTTTCATTTTGTTGTTTTATTTGCCGTACCAGTGGAGCTATGTGGCCTCAAGTTCGGTGTTCGCGTTCGCGGCCGCGACCGACTGGCTCGACGGTTACCTGGCACGCCGCCTGGAGCAGAGCACGCCGTTTGGCGCATTCCTAGACCCCGTGGCCGATAAGCTCATGGTGGCCGTCGCCCTGGTCCTGCTGGTGCAGGAACATGGCAACCTCTGGCTTACGCTGCCAGCCGCCGTAATCATCGGTCGCGAGATCGTGGTGTCGGCACTGCGCGAATGGATGGCCGAAATCGGCGCCCGCGCCCATGTAGCTGTATCGAACATGGGCAAATGGAAAACCGCCGCACAGATGCTCGCCCTGGTGATCCTGCTGGCGAACCCGTCGGACTTCACGTTCTGGGTCCTGCTGGGCTACGCATTATTGCTCATCGCCGCCGGCCTGACGCTGTGGTCAATGCTCCAGTACCTACGCGCCGCCTGGCCTCATCTGCGCACCACCGTTGAAAAGAAATAAAACTTTTTTGAATCAAGGGGTTGACGGGTGCGGGAGATTCTATAGAATGCGCACCACCAAGACGCGGGAATAGCTCAGTTGGTAGAGCACGACCTTGCCAAGGTCGGGGTCGCGAGTTCGAGTCTCGTTTCCCGCTCCAAACACAAAGAAAAAGCCACTCAATGAGTGGCTTTTTTTTGCCTGGAATTTAGGCTCACCACCCGACCTCACCGGCAATACATCACCACCATCACCTCGCCCGTCCTGCTGCCACCGGCGGCCCATCAGTAAAGAAACTGCCGTCGCGAGGGCGGTGGGTGGCTATTTATTTCCTGGCTTGATGGATTCAGAGGGTGCCACCGAGTGTGCGCCCGTGCCTGGCGCAGGCGGCACCGCGCAGCGGCCGTCATGGCAGCGGCGGCTGCCATCCGGGTGTGGCAGCCACGCCAGATATGGGCGCGAGCGGGCGAACATACGATAGCCGAGATTGAACAACGGCCGAAGCGGACGCCATGACAGCGGTGCGGCCCAGATTCCCATCCCGGCCGCGCGCCAGCTCCAGAGTGTCGCGTCCAGGCCGGTGACCCAGGTGCCATCGCTGAACCGGGCGTGCAGGGCGGCGCCCATTGCGTCCAGGCTCACGCCCAGCGATTGCGCGTCAAAGGCAGGGTCACTGATATCTACGAACAACAGCCGCGCACAAGAGGCTCGGCGGCGTAGCAGCTTGATTTCTCGCGCGCAGAGTGGGCAATCGCCATCAAAATAAAGGGTCAGCGGCCATTGCTCATTCTTGTACATAGGGTTGTTGCCTGTATAAGTTTTTCACACCCTAGGTGTGAAACCGTCCGATGACAAGAGGCTTCGCGCCTTTCATGTCATGGGCGGACTTGGCTCTTGCCACGTCGGCAGCGCTCCGAGCAGTAACGCACCTGTTCCCAGCACCGCGCCCATTTCTTTCTCCAAGTGAACGGCAGGCCACACGTCACGCAGGTCTTGACTGGCAGTTCACTCTTTTTCACAAGCATGCCCTCGGTGCAAACGCTCAAGGCGTGATGGGGTCGCTGGCCGGAAACGTTCTTCCAGTGCTTCGTCGAGTCGGCCTCCATTGGCGGCGCAATCCTCATTGTCCAAAGCAGGCCCAGGTTCCGTTTCGCTTGGCGGCAAGGGCATGACCACTGGTCGCCATACGCGCGTTGGTTTTGAAATTTTACAGTGCATTTTCGCTTCACATGCAGGGGAGGCGAGTATCAGTACAAGGGGCCCGTTCCGATGAGTTCCGGCTTGGCCAGCTCGCCTGCTTTTTTCTCATATTCAGGAGGATTAACACCATGGCGACACCACAAGAAAACGTACTTGACTGGTTGCGCGATGCCCACGCGATGGAGCAGCAGGCCGAAAAGATGCTCAAGGCACAATCCGAACGCCTGGAGCATTACCCGCAGCTCAAGGCACGTATCGACCAACATATCCAGGAAACCCTCGGCCAGCAGGCACTCATTGACCAGTGCCTGACCCGCCTGGGTGGTTCAGCTTCGACGCTCAAAGACATGGGAGGCAAGCTGATGGCCTTCGGGCAGGCCGTTGGTGGCTCTTTGATGAGCGACGAGGTGATCAAGGGGGCGATGGCCGGCTATGTCTTCGAGAACATGGAGATCGCCTCCTATACCGTGCTGACTGCAGCAGCGCGAGAGGCCGGAGACGCCGAGACTCAGGCGGCGTGCGAGCAGATTCTGCCCCAGGAGATCGCCATGGCTCAGTGGTTGCTGGAGCATTTGCCGCAACTGACCCAGGCATTTCTGGAACGCTCCGCAGACCCGGATAAAGAAGCCAAGAAGTAACCCTGTTCCAGGTGCTCGGCGCGTAAAGCAGGGCACCTGCTCACCAAACGGTTGGCCAGGTGTGAGTTAAATGAACTTTGTCCGCGCTGGTCGCTTCCATTGTTAGACAACTTGCCTGCAGAGCCGCCCATGACCGAATCCAGTTTCAGCCCCGCTTCATCCGCCAAACCGTCGCTGCGCCGCGCCGTGACCGGGCCAATGCTGTTTTTGTTCATCCTTGGCGATGTCCTCGGTGCCGGCGTGTATGCGCTGGCCGGCACTATCGCAGGTCAGGTAGGCGGTGCGATTTGGGTGCCATTGCTGGTGGCATTGTTCTTCGCCATGCTCACGGCCGGCTCGTATGCGGAACTGGTAACCAAGTACCCCCATGCCGGCGCAGCGTCGGTGTTTGCCGAGAAGGCGTTCAAGTCGCCGCTGGTTTCGTTCCTGGTGGGCTTCAGCATGCTGGCGGCTGCGGTCACCAGTGCGGCGGGGCTTTCCCTGGCATTTACCGGCGACTACCTGGCGGCGTTTCTCAAGGTTCCACCGACCCTGGCTGCTCTGGTGTTCCTGACGGTCATTGCCCTGCTCAATGCACGCGGAATCAAGGAGTCATTGGGCGCGAATATGGTGATGACCTGCATCGAGCTCTCCGGATTGTTACTGGTGGTGGTCGCTGCGGTGTGGTGTTTCCACGCGGGTGAGGCGAACCTTGGGCGTGCCGTGGAATTCAAAGCCGGCGTCAACCCGATGCTCGCGGTGCTGGGGGCCGCGTTATTGGCGTTCTATTCGTTCGTTGGCTTTGAGACATCGGCCAACTTGGCGGAAGAAATCCGTGGCGTACGCACGGTCTACCCGCGTGCGCTGTTCGGTGCGCTGATCACCGCCGGTGTCGTGTATATGGCGGTCGGTGTGGCCGCCTCCGTGGTGCTGCCGATGGATCAACTGATGGCGACCTCGGCGCCGTTGCTGGAAGTGGTACGGGCCTCGGGCCTGGATATTCCGCCGCAGTTGTTCGCCTTTATTGCCTTGGTGGCGGTGGCCAACGGCGCACTGTTGACCATGATCATGGCCAGTCGCCTGGCCTATGGCATGGCGCGCATGGGGCTGTTGCCGACTCCGCTGTCGCGGGTGCTGTCCAAACGCCGGACGCCGCTGTTTGCAATCATCGCCACCACCGGGGTGGCCATGGCGCTGACCCTTACCGGTACCCTCGCAGCCCTGGCCGAAACCGTGGTGCTGTTGCTGCTGTTCGTGTTCCTCAGCACCAACCTGGCGGTGCTGGTGCTGCGCCGCGACCCTGTCGACAAGGATCACTTCCGCGTACCGACCTGGGTGCCGGTGCTGGCCATCGTGTCGTGCCTGATTCTGCTCAGCCAGCAGAGCCTCGACACTTGGCTGCGCGGTGGCGCGCTGATGCTGCTGGGTGTCGTGCTGTATGGCTGTAACCGCCTGGCGACCCCCGTGGCGGCGCCGAGTTAAAGGCCGCCGCCACCGTCTTGCGCATGCGCTAGACCGTGGCGGTGGTTAATGCGGCATGCCACGCGGCGTAGGGCGTATTCGCGACCTTATGCCGGTTAAAGTCATCAGCCCCGTCATCCCACCACACCGGGCCGCGCTCACCCAAGCCAACCTTGGCCCGCTGCACCTTGGAGCGCGCGTCTTTTAGCGCGTCGTCATCGCCGCTCGCCTTGGCGGCTTTTACCTGGCGACGCGCAGTCATCAGTTGCTTGACCAGATCCTGGCGGACCGTTTCCGGCAACTGCGGATTGCTGCAGCGCCACAGGATGCCCCTGACTACGAAATAGCGGCCATCGGGCGTGGTCGGGTAGCGGGAGGAGGCCTGGAGCGGGACGGTACGCTTACCCATGGCGCGTTTCAGGCGCGATCTCGACCCACACGGGCGCATGGTCGCTGGCATGTTCTTCGTTGCGTACCCATGCATCCACGCCCGCATTGCGCAGGCGCGGCGCGAGTATCGGGTTCAGCAATAGGTGGTCGATACGCAGCCCGGAATTTTTCTGCCAATGCTGGCGGAAATAGTCCCAGAACGTGTAAACGCGTTCGTCCGGATACAGATGCCGTATCGAGTCGATCCAGCCTTGCTCCAGCAGCTTTTGGTAACACGCACGGCTTTCCGGCTGCAGGAGGGCGTCCTTGAGCCAGGAGCGTGTGCTGTAAATGTCCAGGTCGGTGGGCACAACGTTGTAGTCACCCGCCAGCACCACCGGGTGTTCGCTGGCCTGCAGGCGCTGCGCGTGCTGGATCAGCCGTTCGAACCATTGCAGTTTGTAGTCGAATTTCGGCCCAGGCTGCGGATTGCCGTTAGGCAGGTACAGGCAGCCGACCACCACCCCCAATACCGCCGCTTCCAGATAGCGCGACTGGGTGTCGTCCTCGGCGCCCGGCAGGCCTCGATGAATCAGCAGCGGTTCGGCGTCGCGGGCCAGAATGGCGACACCGTTCCAGGAGGCCTGACCGTGGTGCACAGACCCATAGCCCGCCGTTTCCAGAGTCTTGGCGGGGAACGCTTTGTCCGCCGCTTTCAGCTCCTGCAGGCAGACAATGTCCGGGCGTTCTTTCTCCAGCCAGCGCAACAGGTTCGGCAGGCGCGCGCCGATGCCGTTGACATTGAATGTGGCGATCTTGAGCGAGGGCATGGGGCGGTTCCTCAATCGGTAAATTCAGTGCTGATGGGGCGTGTTGGTCGGGTCCGCAATTTGGAACACGTTGCCATGGCGCCACGCATCCGCGCCCGGCGCCACAGTGGGGGTCGGTATGTCGGCACGGGCCTTGCGCTTCTGCGCGCTGTCGATGCCGAACCGACGATCGCGCTCGGCCACCTGTTGCGGGTTGGCCTGGCCATCGGCCGTGAAGCCCATCATCAATTGGGGCACGCCCAGAGGCAGGTCTTTATTGAGGTCGGTGTGCCAGGTGTGCCAGGTCTTGCCGTAGGTGTGTACGAGCTTTTCCATCAAGGCATGCTCGGCCACCTCGGGAATTCCAGGCGCGATCAATTGGCCGGATTTCACCTCGTGCACATGGCTGTGCCACAGCGCCTGTTCGGCTTTGGGCAGGCCGCTGAACAGGCGCTCGCTGATGATGTATTCCACGCCCATCAACTTGGCATCCTTGCGATTGCCGTCGTAAATCACGCACTGAATCACTTCTTCATTAAGAATCGCGCAGTAGTGGTGCGCCTCCATTTGGGCGTCCATGTGGCCGTTGTAGAAATGGAAACCGTCGAGGTACGCGTTCAACGCTTCAACCGGCGGGCGTGATTGCAACAGCGCCGCACCGGCCTCTAAAGAGCGCGTGGTGGGCGAGGGCGCATCGCCCGGCGCAACCACGTTGGAGGCTGAATTGTCGGCGGCGCAGGCGCCGAGCAGCAACGCCACTGCCGTAGCGCAGGCCGCTCTGACGCCAGGGATTGTATGAATTGCACCCATGCTGGAGTCCCTTCTGTTGGTGATCGAATGCCTCCTATGGATAGCTTGCGTGCAGGGAAAGTTTGTTTTTATCGCTCGATGGGCCGACGACAGGTGCCATACCCGTGCTTGCCGAGCACGTAGGTCAAAACGTTGGAACTTCAACGCAAACACTCAAATCCTAAGACAGTTGATTCAATCGCCCGGTCTGCAAGAGCACCCCCATGGAGTCACTGATGCCCGACCCCTCTACGTCGTCCGCTCCAGCACCGTCGCGTCCCTGGCTGCACCGGGCCTCAAGCCTGGGATGGACCGGCGCATTGTTCTGGTCCTGCACAGTCGCGGTGACGCTGTGGTTGCTGGCCAGCGGCTACAACGCCGTCGTCGAGGGTGACACGACCCATTTGCACTACGCCCTGCTGGGCGGGTTCAGCGGTTTCGCTGCCACGGCCCTGGGCGCCATTGCGGCCATCGTGCTGCGTGAGATCAGCGCGCGGACCCAGGATGTCATGCTGGGTTTCGCGGCCGGCATGATGCTCGCGGCCAGCTCGTTTTCACTGATTCTGCCCGGTATAGAGGCCGCACAATCGATTACCGGCCATCAGTTGTCGGCTGCTTGCACCGTGGTGTTGGGGCTGGCGTTGGGCGTGGCGCTGATGGTCGGCCTGGATCGCTTCGTGCCCCACGAGCATTCGAAAAGTGGGCGTAAAGGCCCGCAGACTGAACGTTTCAATCGTGTCTGGCTGTTCGTGCTCGCCATCACCCTGCACAACCTGCCGGAAGGCATGGCCATCGGTGTCAGCTTTGCCGATGGCGACTTGCACGTCGGCATGCCACTGACCACCGCCATCGCCATCCAGGACATTCCCGAGGGCCTGGCGGTCGCTTTGGCGCTACGGGTCACCGGCGTCTCGGCGCTGCGTGCGATGCTGATCGCGGTGGGTTCGGGGCTGATGGAACCGCTGGGCGCCGTGGTGGGGCTGGGGATTTCCAGCGGCTTTGCCCTGGGTTATCCGATTGCATTGGGGCTGGCGGCAGGCGCGATGATCTTCGTCGTCTCCCACGAAGTGATTCCGGAAACCCACCGCAACGGCCACGAAACTCCGGCCACCCTCGGGCTGATGCTGGGTTTCGCGGTCATGATGTTTCTCGATACAGCCTTGGGCTGAGCCCCGTTTTATTCACCGACGAGCAGGTTTACCAAAGGAGGTTTGTTTGGATTTGATGGATTGGGTGCAGTGGCCTGCCATGGTGGTGACGGTGATTTCGGCCTGGTTTATCGGCTCGCAACGACCGCGTCGCCGCATGCTTGCATTCTGGGGGTTCATCCTCAGTAATGCCTTGTGGATCGTGTGGGGCTGGCACACCCAGGCGTTCGCGCTGATCCTGCTGGAGGGCATTCTTTTGGGCATGAACGCGCGAGGATTTCGAAAAAACCAGCGCAGCCGGAACGCGGGGTGAAGCGTGCTTGCTAGCGATTCAGAAAGTTCTTCCTGAATCCGCGCAGGTTCATCAGGCACAGGCAGATTTGCAGCACGATCAGCGCGTAGGCCTGCGCGTACGCGCCCCAGATTACCCACAGCACGTTACTCGCGATAAAGCAGCAGAAACCCGTCATTCGTCGCGCCGGTCGTTGCGATCCAATCAGCCAGGCCGCGATTACCGTCACCACCATGGCAGGCCATTGGACCCAATTCAGCTCACTCAAGACCCCTCCTTCAACTACCTGCGGTTTGAAAAACAGAGGGCGCATCGGGCAAATAATTCAGATTTTCAACGCCGTGTTGCCGTCACCGCTCGTCAGGCCTGTGCCGAATTTGTTGAACGTATAGCCGGTGCTCCCGGCCAGACTAAACAAGGGCTGGCGCAGGCAACGCGCTGGCGTCGGGGCCATTTGTTTCATTACCTGGTGAACGATCATGAAAAAGTTATCGATGTGCCTGGGCTTGTGCAGCCTGTTCCTGCTGCACGGCTGCTTCGACAATTCGGACAACGCCACAAAAGGCAATAGCAGCTCCACCAAGTCCTCCGTGCAGATGCAGGAAGGCAAGGCGGATGAGCATAAGTGATGTGCGAGGCACGGTGCTGGCTGGCATGAAGGGGGCCTGTGACGATGGAGAAAACCGACAAGGCAATGGCAATTCGAGGCTGGCACTTGCTGCTCGAGGACGACAGCTATCGCCTGGATCATCCCGATGACTTCCACCAGACCTTGATCAGCCGAGCCGATGAGCTAGTGCTGCGCGACGTCATCAGCCTTGAAGAGTGGCAACGACTCAAGGACGCCGCGGACGCCGTCCACGCAAAAACGTTGCAGAGTCTGGCGACCCTGCAACGTGACCGTCTCGATACCGTGGCGATTGATCTGTGCATCGACGCCGAGGCTCAAGCATAGGCCCCGGCCAGGCTATAGGACTCAGGCCTGCGCCTGATAACGCTCGGCGGCGTGCGCCTGGCGGATATCCGCGAGCAGCCCCTGGCGCGCCTGGTCCAGTTGGTCCCAACGGCCTTCGACGTGCAATGGCGGGATGGTCACCGGCTCGCGACGGTCGAAACCCAGCAGGGCCGCGTCCACCAGCTCATCCACGTCCATCACTTCCGGCAGCGCATTAATATCGATGCCGGCGCGTTCCCAGATTTCGGTGCGAGTGGCGGCGGGCAGGACGGCCTGGATGTACACGCCCTTGGCCGCCAATTCCACGCTCAGTCCCTGGGACAGGAACAGCACGAATGCCTTTGTCGCGCCGTACACCGACATGCCGAACTCGGGCGCAAAACCCACCACCGAGCCCAGGTTGATGATCGAACCGCTGCCGGCCTGCGCAAAGCGCGGCGCCACGGCGGCAGCCAGGCGTGTCAGCGCCACGACGTTGAGGGCGATCAGTTGATCGACGGCTTCGGCGCTCTGTTGAACAAAGCCTCCGGACTGCGCCATGCCCGCGTTATTGATCAGGATGCCGATGCGTGCATCGTCGCGCAGGCGGGTTTCCACCGACGCGAGGTCGGCGGCCAGGGTCAGGTCGGCCTGGAACACCTCCACGGCCACACCGTTTTCCTCGCGTAACTGTACGGCCAATGCCTCCAGGCGCGCGTTGTCGCGAGCGACCAGCACCAAGTCATGGCCACGACGGGCGAAGCGCCTGGCATAGGTGGCGCCGATGCCGGAGGAGGCGCCAGTAATCAGAACAGTAGGGAGCATGGTCATGGTGAGTTTCCTGAAGAGTGTCGCGGGTGATGGAGAGGGCTTAATGATTACGACCGAAATCTAAAATGTCAATGTTTTGATGTTGGTCGACATCAATGTATGCTTGCGGCACGTACGTAAAAGATTCAGGTGGACCATGAAAGTCTCTAAACAACAGGCTCAGGCCAATCGCGCGCACATCGTGGAAACGGCCTCGGCGCTGTTTCGCGAGCGTGGGTATGACGGTGTGGGCATCGCTGACCTGATGGCGGCGGCAGGTTTTACCCAGGGCGGGTTCTACAAACACTTCGAGTCCAAGGCTGACCTCATGGCACAAGCATCAGCCTGTGGCCTGGCGCAGTCGGCCGCGCGCACGGCGGGGGCTTCGACCGAGGCGTTCGTAAACGTGTACCTGTCGCGCGAGCACCGCGATCAGCGCGCCACAGGTTGCACACTGGCGGCGTTGTGCGGTGATGCCGCACGTAAGGAAGACGAGGTTCGCGTTGCATTTGCCGCCGGCATCGAAGCCCAACTGGGTGTGTTGCATGCGGCCAAAGCAGAGGCACAAGCGCAGGACCCGACCGCTTCGCGTGCCGGCACGCTTGCATTGATGGCACAGGTGCTGGGTGGGTTGATCATGTCCCGTGCATGCCCGGACGACTCGGCGTTGGCCGATGAAATCCTGGCCGCGTGTCGCGCCGCGATCCTGGGAGGCGAGGACAGGCCGCAGTGAGGCCTGCCCCCGTCGCCGTTGTTACGGCTGCTTCGAGGCACCCAAATCTGCGCCCGTCACCGGGTCGCTGAGCGGGTCGGACAGGGTGCGGGCTTTCATTTGATCCAGCCGGGCTTCGTCTTCGGCGCTCAGTTGCACGCTGGCAAGGCCGTCGCCGCCGTCCACGGCCGGGAGCGGGTTTTCCACAAACTCCCACGCGTCCCCTTCGTTCCATGGGCCGCGTTTATCCTCCGTGCCTTGCGACATATTGAAGTAGACGTGGCTGAACTCAGGCATGCCCGGCAGCTTGCCCTGGGGAAAGTTGGGTTGAATCGCATGCAAGGCTTTTTCGAAGGACAGTTGATGGGCGATTTCCCGCGTCATCAGAAAACCCAGTGCTTCTTTCACGCCAGGGTCGTCCGTGACGTTCATCAACCGCTCATACACAATCTTGGCCCGCGCTTCGGCGGCAATATTGGAACGCATGTCGGCCGTGGGTTCGCCGATGGTGTCGATATAAGCCGCCGTCCATGGCACGCCCGCCGAGTTGGTCAAGGGTGAACCGGCGCCGTACAACAGGCTGGTGATATGAGAGTCATTGCCCGCGCCATTGAGTGAGCGGTACAGCTCACCTTCTTCTTCGACGCCTTCGGCGATGCGACCCTTGGCGCCTTTGTTGAGCATGACGATGATCGAACCGATGACCTCCAGATGGCTGAGCTCCTCGGTGGCAATGTCCATCAGCAGGTCTTTGCGACCTGGATCGTCCTCGGCCAGCGCCTGGGTGAAGTAGCGCGAAGCCGCTGCCAACTCTCCCTGGGCACCGCCGAATTGTTCCAGCAGCAGGTTCGCCAGGCCCGGGTTGGGTTCGGCGACACGGACGGTGTATTGAAGTCGCTTGTTATGTAAAAACATCACACATCTCCTCAGGCAATGAACGGCAACGCGTACATCCAGGCCGCGTATGGGCAGGTCTGGCGCTGTGGGCGTGAGCCATCAGCAGCGTTAAAAAAACAGGGGAGCGGTGCCGCTCCCCTGCATCGGCGCCTCAACTGTTGCGCCCGCCACCATGGCTGTGCTCGCCGCCTTTGCGCCCGGCTTCCGAGGCTTTTTCGCGGTCGTTGGCAAAGTTTCCTCCACTGCTTTGCCCACCTTTGCTGCCCGCCTCGGCGGCGCGTCCGGGATCGTTCTTGAAGTTTCCACCACTGTTCTGACCGCCTTTGCTGCCGGCTTCGGCGGCGCGCTCAGGATCATTCTTGAAGTTGCCGCCACTGTTCTGGCCGCCTTTACTGCCAATCTCTTGATAAAACTCCTTATCGTGGCTGGCGGAAGTTGCCTCGCCGCCTTTTTTGCCCGCTTCGCTGACGCTCATTTGGCCTTGTTTATCTTGAGTGCTCATTGTCGCTTACCTCATGTTTATAAGGGTGACGCAACTTTCACTGAAGCGCTTAAGTTATCTGCGCTGCACGGCCTCACGCACAACTTGCGCCAAGCTGAGACGCGCGAACATTGCTTAAAAGTGTCACGAAAGTTGCGATTACATAGCGCTTTGATCCTGGTGCATTTACGACTTGCGGCCGCCGCCGTGGCTGTGCTGGCCGCCTTTACGCCCAGCCTCCGAGGCTTTCTCGCGGTCGTTGGCAAAATTGCCGCCAGACGCCTGGCCGCCTTTGCGGCCTGCTTCGGATGCGCGTTCGTGGTCGTTGGCGAAGTTGCCGGGGTTTTTATTACTGGTAGGCATGATGCATCTCCACATTAATCAAGTTAGGTATGTGAATGCCCATTGCAACAACGGACACTTATTCCGATAACGCCAGTGGCGGAAATGCTTGAAGAAATTTTTAAAATGGCGATGAACGGTAATGAGTGGGAAAAACTTATACAAAATGCCGGTTGTTAACACCGCTTCGTATAAGTTTTGGCGCGCTGAAGTGCAGTGCTTGATATTAACTTGCTAGCTGTTTGTCGCTTCGATTAGTTGCCGCTTCGCTTATCAGCAAAGTGAACCTCTGGACTTGGCGTGCAGCCTAACAGTGCATCACTCACTCTAGGAGGTGTCGTATGCAAACTACTTACTTCTGGGCAGGGCTGGCCGTGATCCTGGTGTTGCTCGACCTGTGGATCATCAACAGTGTCTGGCGCAGCAGCAAAACCTCGCGCACCAAGCTGGGATGGACCGCATTGGTGATCCTGCTGCCGTTTGTCGGCGCGGTGATCTGGAGCGTCGCCGGGCCGCGTGGCATAACCAAAGGGCCATCGTCACCGGAACACAGCAAGGGCTGAGTCCGATAGGGAGCGGTCCGGTGCCGAATTTTTACCCGGCGCTCGCTTTCCAAGGAGTAGCGCGCGCTGTCTATCCAGAGGAGGGAAGTGCATGTCAATCGCCGCAGCCACTGTTGATTGCCTGAAACAACATCGCCTGCTGCTCACCACCGCCGAGTCGTGCACGGCCGGCAAGATCATTGCGCTGCTGTCGCAGGTGGAGGGCAGTGGTGCGTGTATCGAGTGCGGGTACGTGGTGTATTCCGAAGAAGCCAAGCAACGCTTGTTGGGTGTCAGTGCCTACACCATCGCGACGTTCAACCTCACCAGCTGCGAAGTGGCCCGCGAAATGGCCCAGGGCGCCTTGCGCGATAGCCCTGCGCAGGTGGCCGTCGCCACCACTGGGCTGCTGGGACCTGACAGCATCGATGGCATCCCGCCGGGCACCGTGTGTTTTGCCTGGGCGTATCACCTCAATGGCGCAGTCAAGGTATTCAGCCGCAAGGAACGCTTCATCGGTTCGCGCGACCAGGTGCAGGTACTCGCCGCTGAATATGCGTTGAAAGGCGTGATGCGTTTTCTGGATGAGGCGGTTGGCCTTTAGGCGCGGCAGTGCTGCGGCCTTGGCGGGCAAGCTCTGCGTCTGCAGAGCTTGCCCGCTCGTTGGTTTGACGCCGCAGCTCAGCGCATCTGCAGGATGATCGGCGTGCTGCTCGCCGGGTCAGTGTGCTCGCGCAGTTTGCCGACGGCCTTGGCCTCGACCGCGCCGCCGTGGTTACCCCAGGAGCTGCGTACGTAGGTCAGCACTTCGGCGATGTCCTGGTCGGACAGTTGCTCGCGCAAGGCCGGCATGCGATAGGCGTCCGGAACGCCGGCGGCTACTACGCGCTGGGCGCCGTTGAGGGTGATGTTAATGGCCGAGGCGGTTTCTGTGGCCAAGGCTGAGGTGGCCCCCGCCAGCGGCGGCATCCAGTCGGGCTGGCCTTTGCCGTCCGCGCCATGGCAGGACGCGCAGCGGGTGGCATAGGTGTGGGCGCCCGGAGCGTCCGTGCGGGCGTTGGCGGCAACGGCCTGGTAAGCCCAGGGTGCACCGTCGCGCTGTGGGTCGCCAGGCAAGGACTTGAGGTAGCGGGCGATGGCGGCCAGGTCGTCGTCGTTCATGAACTGAGTCGAGTTGTTGAACGCTTCCGTCATCGAACCGTACACAACCGCGTGCTGGTTGCGACCGGTCTTGAGGAACTGCACGATCTGCGCCTCGCTCCAGCGGCCCAGGCCGGTATTGGGGTCCTGGCGCAGGCTGGGAGCGTACCAGCCGTCGAGCAGCGCGCCGGCGAGGAACGGCGTACCGGCTTCGTCCAGGGCCTTTTCGTTGAAGGCCAGGCCGCGCGGCGTGTGGCAGCTGCCGCAATGGCCGGGACCCTGAACGATATAGGCACCCCGGTTCCACAGCGCGTCCTGCGCGGGCTTGGTCGCATACGTGGCGTTCGGCGCGAACAGCCCGTTCCACAGCGCAATCGGCCAGCGCATGTTCAGTGGCCAGGGGATGTCGCTGGGGATGTTGGCCTGGTTCGCCGGTTGTACGCCCTTCATAAAGAATGCGTAGAGCGCGCGCACATCATCGTCACTGAGCTTGGCATAGGAGGGGTAGGGCATGGCCGGGTACAGACGCCGCCCGCCGGGCGCTACGCCGTGGCGTACCGCGCGGTCGAAGTCGGCGAGGCTGTAGCGGCCGATGCCGTGGGTGGGGTCCGGCGTCACGTTGGTGGCGTGGATATTGCCCAGTGGCGTGGCCATTTCCAGGCCGCCGGCGAACGGCGCCTTGCCGGGCAGGCTGTGACAGGCCACGCAGTCGCTCAGGCGCGCGACGTACTCGCCACGACTGACCAGCGCAGGGTCGAACTCGGCAGCTTGCGGCTGCTCGAACGCGGTAACAGGCTGACGGGTGACGTACCACGCCAGCGCGCCGGCGGCGACCAGGCAGGGCACGGCCAACCAGCCGAGGGTTCTTGCGAATCGGTTGTTCATGGGCGGTCTCGGTCGGTCAGCTGAAAGTGTGTCGGCTCAATGGCAGGCTGCGCACGCGCTGGCCGGTCAGTTGCGCCACGGCGTTGACTACCGCCGGCGCCACGGCCGGCAGGGGTGGTTCGCCGATGCCGCCCATTTTTTCGCCGCTCTCGACGATCTTCACATGCACCTGGGCCATCCGCGAAGGTGGCAGGATCGGGTAAAGGTCGTAGTTGCGCGCCCGTGGCTTGCCGTCCACGTACACCGCTTCTTCCAGCAAGGTTTGCGACAGGCCCAGGGCCACGGCGCCGTTGACCTGCGCCTCTACGATGGCCGGATTGACGATGCTGCCGGGGTCAATGGCTTCCCAGATGTGATGCACCTTGACCTGGCCTTTATCGATCGACACCTCGGCGATCACTGCCGCATGCGAGCCAAACGGCGAGGCCATGGCCACGCCCCGCGCGCGGCGGGTGCCGTCTTCGGCGGTATAAGGGCCGCGCTTCCAGCCGCCGGACAACTCAGCCGCCGCCTTGAGCAGCGTGGTCAGCCGCGGGTTGTCGCGCAGCAGGTGCAGGCGCAGCTCGTACGGGTCGCGACCGCCTTTGTCGGCCAGCTCATCAAGGAACGCTTCATAGAAAAAGTCGTTGAGCGAATTGCCCACCGACCGCCAGTAGCCAAGCATGGCCGGGCCTTTGACGTAGATCTGTGCGATGCGCTTGTTGGGGATCGCATAACTCTTGCCCGACAGCCCTTCAAGGGCGGTGGGGTCGAGTTTGTCGCCCTGTTTGCCGGCAATGGCTTCGGTGGGGCCTTCGGTGGCGCTCACCGCTTCGATGGCCACGGGCAGGCCGTCAGCGTCCAGCGCGGCGCGGAACTTGACCACCGCCACCGGGCGCAAAACATCGCGCAGGAATTCTTCTTCACGACTCCAGATCAGCTTGATCGGGCGACCCACCGCCTTGGTCAGGGCAATGGCCTGCGGGTAAGGGCTGGCTGAGTCGTACAGGAAGTGCCGACCGAAAAAACCGCCCAACAGCGGTGAATGCAGGTTGATGCGCTCGGGCGCCAGGCCGGTGCGTTTGGCGATGTCGGCGCGGAACATGTCCGGCGCCTGGTTGGGCAGCCAGATGTCCAGCGAACCGTCCGGGTTGAAGCGCGCCAGTGCCGATGGCGGCTCCAGTTGCGCGTGGTTGACGTATTGGTTGTGGTACGTCGCTTCGACCTCGGTTTTGGCGCTCGACAGCGCACCGGCCACATCGCCTTCGTTTTCATCGTCACGGGCCGGGCCTTGCTGGGCCGCGAGGAAATCACGGTAAGCGTCGCTGGAAAAATCCGCCGGCATCGCCCGCACGGTGGAATCGGCGGTCGGTTCCTGCCAGTCCACCTGGATCGCTTCCACCGCGCGTTTGGCATGCCACCAGCGCTCGGCCACCACCGCCACCGCGCCGGGCAATTGATGCACGGAATGCACGCCCTTCATGGCCTCGACCTGAGCCTGGTTGCGCAGGCTGCCGACGGTCATACCCAGGCGCGGCGCATGCTGCACGGCGGCATGGAGCATGCCGTCGACTTTCAGGTCGATGCTGTACAGAGCCTTGCCGGTAGACTTGTCGTAGGCGTCGACGCGCTTGACCGGTTTGCCGATCCAGCGGAACTGGCTCGGGTCGCGCAGGGTGACGCTGGCCGGATCGGGCACCGGCATGTCCAGAGCGCGGCTGGCCAGCTCGCCGTAACCCAGCGAGCGGCCGGACGCGGCGTGCACCACACGGCCCGGTTGGGTGGTCAACTGCGCCACCGGCACGCCGAGCTGTTGCGCGCCGGCCTGCAGCAGCATGGCGCGGGCAAGGGCGCCGAGGCGGCGCATGGTCGGGTAGCTCATGCGCACCGACATGCTGCCGCCGGTGATGCGCATGCCGTTTTCCATCACCACATAGGCGTCGCCGGGTGGTGCCGCTTCAACGATGAAAGTGGCGGGGTCGGCGTCCAGCTCCTCGCCGACGATCTGCGCCATGGCGGTGTGCGTGCCTTGGCCGCCTTCCATGAAGGGGCTGAGCAGGCGCACGCTGCCGTCGGGACGAATTTCCAGGAATGCCGGCACCTGAGTGCCGCGTTCGGCGGCCGCACCGGTAGCGGCCTGTACCCTGGACGCGCCCAGCGGCAGGCCGAAGCCGATGACCAGCGCGCCCACGGCGGTGCTGGCCAGAAAACGCCGGCGGGACAGGTTGATCGGTTCGCCCAGGGGCAGGCCGGGAATCAGTTCAGGCGTGTTCATCAAGCGTGCTCCTTCCCGGTCGCCAGGTCCTGCACGGCGGCATGAATGGCGTTGTAGGTGCCGCAACGGCACAGGTTGACCATCGCCGCGTCGATCTGCTCCACCGTCGGCGCCGGGGTGTGCTTGAGCAGCGCAGTGGCCGCCATCACCTGCCCGGACTGGCAGTAACCGCACTGCGCCACCTGATGCTCGACCCAGGCGCTGACCACGCGTTTGCCGATTTCATCGGCTTCGATCGCTTCGATCGTGGTGACCTCACGGCCCACCACACCGGCCACCGGCGTCACGCACGAACGCACCACGTTGCCGTCAACCAGCACCGAGCAGGCGCCGCATTGAGCCAGTCCGCAGCCGTACTTGGTGCCGGTCAGCCCCAAGTCATCGCGGATCACCCACAGCAACGGCGTGTCGGCGTCGGCATCGACCTGATAGGTCTTCTGGTTGATTCGTAGCTCCATGACTGGCTCACCTGCTGATCTTCGGTTAGGGATACTGTTTTCTTATAGGGAGGGCGATAGGTCGCCCATCGTCGAACTCTAGTCGACTGCGCAAGGGCTATCTATGCGATTACCTGCAAGTTCGGAGGATCAGGCAAGTATTCGAGAGAATCGGATGACTGCACGGCGGTCACCCTGATCGTTCAGGCGGGCCGCGCTCAGGCCCAGCCGTCCCGCACGGCGTTGCGAATACCCTCCAGCAGCATGGTGAAGGCTGGGTTGTCGTTGCCTTCACGCCAGATCAGGTGCAGTTCGCTCTGCGCCCCTTCGCCCAGGTCAATGTCGCGGAACACCACGTTTTTGAACACCACGCTGCTGGCGCAGCGCGGCACCAGGGCCAGGCCCATGCCGGCGTTGACCAGCGCCAGAATGGTCAGGGACGAGCCCAGCCACTGCACGTAGTCCGGCGCCACGCGCGCCGAGCGCAGCAGGCCGGTAAGCAGCTCGTTAAACGGCGGGTACGCGGCATGGGCGTACATCAGGAAGGGTTGCGCGTCCAGGTCCTGCACGCTGACCGCCTCGGCATCGGCCAGGCGGTGCGCACTCGGCACCGCCAGCACAAAGGGCTCGCGCACCAGGCATTCGGTGGCATAGCCCGGTTCCAGCAACGGCGCGCGCACGATGCCCAGGTCGATGCGCCGCGCGCGCAGGGCTTCGTATTGCTGGTAGGTGTTCATCTCCGACAGGTCGATCTTGACCTGAGGCTGCTTGAGCCGCGCTTCGGCAATGACCTTGGGCAGAAACTCATACACCGCGCTGCCGACGAAGCTGATATTGACCGTGCCGATATCGCCCTCGGCGAAGCGGCGCGCGGTGATGGCCGCCTGCTGGGCGCGTTCGAGCAGGTTCTGCGCTTCGATAAAAAACGCCCGGCCGGCGGCGGTGAGCGCGACGCTGCGGGTAGTGCGCGCAAACAGTTCCACGCCCAGGTGATGTTCGAGCAACTGGATCTGTCGGCTGAGGGGCGGCTGGGTCATGTTCAGCCGCTCGGCGGCACGGCGAAAATTCAGCTCGGTGGCCACGGTGGTAAAGCAGCGCAGCTGGGTCAGCTCAAACATTGATCTAATCCTGGTATCAATCGAATGCCAAGTTAGATTAGACGGGATCAATGCCAGGCGTCCATGATCGATGCGTCCCTACAAAAATAATGATCGGGAGTCGCCCTTGGATACCTTCCACAACCCGCCGGACCCCACCGTGCTCGCGCGTGCGGCTGCCAAGGTCAAACGTCACGTGCTGCCGCTGTTCGTGGTGATGTTCATCGTTAACTATATCGACCGGGTCAATATCGGTTTTGTGCGCAGCCACATGGAAACCGACCTGGGCATTGGCGCGGCGGCCTACGGCCTGGGCGCCGGGCTGTTTTTTATCGGATACGCGATTTTCGAAGTGCCCTCCAACCTGTTACTGCAACGCTACGGCGCACGGGCCTGGCTGACGCGCATCATGTTCACCTGGGGCGCGGCCGCGATGGCCATGGCCTTTGTACAAGGCGAAACCAGCTTCTACGTGCTGCGCTTTGTTCTCGGCGCCGCCGAAGCGGGGTTTTTTCCCGGCATCATTTATTACTTTACCCAGTGGCTGCCGGCCGCCGAGCGTGGCAAGGCCATGGCGATTTTTTTGAGCGGCTCGGCCATCGCCTCGGTGATTTCCGGGCCGGTGTCGGGCGCGCTGCTGGGCGTGAGCGGCCTGAGCCTGCACGGCTGGCAATGGATGTTCCTGATCGAAGGGTTTGCCTCCATCGTGCTCTGCGGGTTCGTATGGTGTTGGCTGCAGTCCCATCCCCGCGAGGCGAGCTGGCTCAGCGCGCAGGAAAAGCATGCATTGGTCAGCGCCATCGACCATGAGCAGCAGGCCCGTGAAGCCGCCCAGGTCAGTCGTCCATCCCTGTTCAAGCTGCTGGCCGACAAACAGATCGCGCTGTTTTGTTTCATCTACTTCTCGATCGCCCTGACCATCTACGGCGCCACGTTCTGGCTGCCGAGCATGATCAAAAAAATGGGCGACCTGGGGGACTTCCAGGTGGGCTTGTTCAATTCGATTCCGTGGTTGATTTCCATCGTCGCCATGTACGGTTTCGCCTCCCTGGCCAGCAAGTGGAAGCACCAGCAGGCCTGGGTTGCGCTGATGCTGGTGATCGCGGCGGTCGGCATGTTCATGTCCACCATCGGCGGGCCGGTGTTTGCCTTTGTCGCCATCTGTTTTGCCGCGATTGGTTTTAAAGCCGCCTCGGCGCTGTTCTGGCCGATCCCCCAGGGTTACCTGGACGCGCGGATCGCGGCGGCGGTGATTGCCTTGATCAATTCGGTGGGCAACCTCGGTGGCTTCGTCGCGCCCACCACGTTCGGATTGCTCGAGCAGACCACCGGCTCCATCGAGGGCGGCTTGTATGGCCTGGCCGCGACTTCGCTGGTGGCGGCGGTGCTGGTGTTTTTTGCACGCACCGCGCCGCGTGCCGGTGCGCCTGTTAACGCGGTGAGCGTCAAGCCTGCCGTTGCCGAACCTTCCACCGATCATCACGCCATGCGCTCAGGCCTGCAGGGAGCCGTCTCTTGAAAATTGTCCGCGTTACCGTCACCCCGATTGCTTTTCGCGACCCGCCGTTGCTCAACGCCAGCGGTATCCATGAACCGTTCGCACTGCGCTCGATCATCGAGGTGGAGAGTGACACCGGCTACATCGGCCTTGGCGAAAGTTACGGCGATGCGCCGGCACTGGCGATCCAGCAACGGGTGCAGCCGCAGCTGATCGGCCTCGACCCGTTCAATCTCAACGGCTTGCGCGCTATCGTCCAGGCTACCGTCGCGGCCCATACGCCGGCGAGTCTGCCCGGAGCGGAATTGGCGCCGGGCTCCCATGCCAGCAAAGCAGTCAGCAATGCGTATTCGGCGTTCGAGGTGGCCTTGCTCGATCTCCAGGCCCACGCCTTGAACGTGCCGTTGGTGGACCTGCTGGGCGGGGCGATCCGCGAGCGCATCCCGTTCAGTGCCTACCTGTTTTTCAAATATGCCGAGCACGTTGGTGCTCCCTACGCACCCGACCCCTGGGGCGAGGCGCTCAATGAGCAGCAGATCGTCGCGCAGGCGCGGCGCATGATCGACACCTATGGTTTCAAGAGCATCAAACTCAAGGCCGGGGCGCTGGACCCCGAGCATGAAGTGGCGTGTATTAAGGCGCTGAAAAAAGCCTTCCCGGGCGTGCCGCTGCGCATCGATCCGAACGGCAACTGGTCCCTCGACACGGCAATACGCATGGCCGAGTTACTGGGCGACGACCTGCAGTATTACGAAGATCCGACCCCCGGCCTCGACGGTATGGCCGACCTGCACAAACGCACCGGGTTAGCGCTGGCGACCAACATGGTGGTCACCGATTTCGATGAGTTCCGCCGCAGCGTGGCGCTGAACAGCGTGCAGATTGTGCTCGCCGACCACCACTATTGGGGCGGCCTGCGTGACACTCAGGTGCTTTCGAAGATGTGCCAGACCTTCGGCCTGGGCGTGTCGATGCATTCCAACTCGCACCTGGGCATCAGCCTGATGGCTATGGCCCATGTGGCGGCCGCGGTGCCCAATCTGGACTACGCGTGCGACACCCATTACCCCTGGCAGGCGCCGGACGAAGAGGTGATCAAGGGCGGCAAAGTGCCGATTGTCGATGGTTGTGTGCAGATCACCCGCGCTCCGGGGCTGGGCCTGGAACTGGACCATGGCCAATTGGGCAAGCTGCATGATCAGTATCTGAGCTGCGGTATTCGTCAGCGCGACGATGTGAAACAGATGCAGCGTTATCAACCGGATTGGAAGGCCGTCAAACCGCGTTACTGAAGCTGGTCGCTTCGTTTGCCCGACGACGCAGTCATGCGCCGCCGGGTTTTTTTTGCTCTGCGGATTTTGGCGCCGGCGAACGCTCCTGCTCCATGGCGCGCCGGATGCGCATCAGGTCCTGATACGCCTCGGTGCGCTTGGCGTCGGCGACCTGCTTGGCTTCGGTAAAGCGCAGCCACGCGGCGGCATCCGCCAGGCTGGTGCCGATGATGTCGTAGGCCGCCTGTTCCAGGCGGTCGGCTTCGAAGAACAATTCGGTGTTTCTAGCCAATTGCGCATCCCAATCGGATGGTTGCGACGCTTCACGCTTGTTTGCTGCCATGGCGCTTGCCTCCAGGTCGTCCTTCAGTATTGAGGGAGCGGGGCATGCGAACGTTCAAAATAGTGCATGGGGAAACGTCGCAGCGGTGTGTAATTGACGTGATGTACATAAAAGTCCAGTATGGATTTATAAGTACAAAAAACTGCGTTGCATTTTTCTTCACTCTTGCCAAACCAACAACAACCTGCGAGACACCCCCATGAAGAAACGCTTGCTGATCCCCGCCCTGGCCTTGAGCCCGCTTGCCGCCAACCATTTGCTGGCCGCTGAGAAAACCCTGCGCATCGGCATCGAGGCGGCTTATCCGCCGTTCGCCTCCAAGACCGAAGAGGGCAAGATCGTCGGCTTCGACTACGACATCGGCAATGCGTTGTGCGCGCAGATGAAGGTTAAGTGTGTGTGGGTCGAAGGTGAGTTCGATGGCCTGATTCCTTCCCTCAAAGTGAAGAAAATCGACATGGCCCTGTCGTCCATGACCATCAATGAAGACCGCAAGAGGTCGGTGGACTTCACCCACAAATACTATTTCACCTCCTCGCGCCTGGTGATGAAGGAAGGCGCGGTGGTGGATGACCAGTACGCCAGCCTCAAGGGCAAGACCGTCGGGGTACAGCGCGCCACCACCACCGACCGTTACGCCACCGAGGTGTTCGAGCCCAAGGGCATCAACGTCAAGCGCTACGGCAATAACGAAGAAATCTACATGGACCTGGCGGCCGGGCGCCTGGATGCGATCTTTGCCGACACCATCCCGTTGAACGATTTCCTGCAGATGCCACGCGGCAAGGGCTACGCCTTCGTCGGTCCGGAACTCAAAGACCCGAAATACGTGGGCGAAGGCGCGGGCATCGCGGTGCGCAAGGGCAATAGCGCGTTGGTCAGCGAACTCAACAGCGCCATCGACGGCATTCGCGCCAGTGGGGAGTATCAGAAAATCTCACAGCGGTACTTCAAGTCGGATATTTACGGCGACTGAAAGGGCGCCATCGGGGGCAAGCCCTCTCCCACAGACAAGCCCCCTTCCAAAGGGTATGGCTGATGCCCGGTGCTCCAAGTGTGGGAGGGGCTTGCCCCCGATAAATGTCAGTCACTACTGCAATCAGGCCCGTGACCCCATTCGATCAGCCCTTGAGTTCCTTCAAGTGCTTGTAGACCGTCGCCCGCCCCATGCCCAGCACATTGGCCACGTAGTTCGAGGCACTCTTGCCCTTGAACGCGCCTTCGGCATGCAGCGCCAGTACCAGTTCGCGTTTGTGGTCACGGGTCAGCAGGTTCAGGCTCAGTTGGCGTTCGCGCATCCAGGCGTGGAGGAAGGTGTTGATACGCTCCTGCCAGTCATCGCGAAACAGGGCATCCGGCTGTGGAATCAGTTTGCTCGGCGACAGGAACAGGTCCAGCGCGGCCTTGGCGTTTTCGAACAGCGAGATGTTCAGGTTGATGCACAGCACCGCCAGCGGACGATCCTGGGTGTCACGCAGCACGGTACTCAGGCTGCGGATTTTCTGACCGTCCCAGTTGAGCTTTTCGTACGGGCCGATATTTACTTCGCTGACGTCATCGCTGAGCAGGTCCTCCAGCGCCGAATCATCGCCGATGGCGCGCTTGGACAGGTTGTTGGCGATGTAATCGACGGTCTGCGTGCGCAAGTCATGCAGCACCACTTCGGCATGTGGGAAAAACAACGTGGCGATGGCGTCGGCAATCGCGCGGAAATTCTGCAGGGCCTTGTCGTGTTCGGCGGTATTCATCAATGGGGCTCCAGGCGGGCGGGGGAGAGCATACCAGCGTCCAGCCCGAAGCGGGTCAGTGCCTGCGGCAGCGGTGCTCCGCGCACCAGTGCCGCGCTGGCCTGGCCCATCGCCGGTGAGGTCTGAATGCCGTAACCGCCTTGTGCCGCGACCCAGAACAGCCCCGGCACCTGGGGATCGAAGCCGCTGAGCAGATCGCCATCGTGCACAAAACTGCGCAGCCCGGCCCAGGTGCGGGTGGGGCGGCGGATGCTCAAGGTGGTGGCTTCTTCGATCTGGTAGATGCCCATGGCGATATCCAACTCTTCAGGCTGCACATCTTGAGCCTGCACCGGGTCGGCATTGGCCGGCGAACCGAGGAACATGCCCGCGTCGGGCTTCATGTAGAAGGCTTCGTCCAGCGCCACCAGCATCGGCCACCCATGGCTGTCCACGCCTTCGGGGCCGGCGAAGATAAACGCCGAGCGCCGCTTGGGTTGCAGGCCAATGGGCGCCGCGCCGGCCAGCTCGCCGATAAGGTCGGCCCAGGCGCCGGCGGCGTTGATAATGATCGGCGCGGTGAAGGTGGCGTCCCCGGTGCTGACCTGCCAAAGGCCGGCACGTTCGCGACTCAACCCCAGCACAGCGCTGTCGGTACGCACCTCGCCGCCATTGCGCCGGATACCGCGCAGATAGCCTTGGTGCAGGGCGTCGGTGTCGATGTCGCTGGCGGTCGGGTCGTAGAGTGCGCCGTGGACTTTTTCCCGCCGCAGGATCGGTAACATCTCACAGGCTTCATCGACGCTGAGCTGCACGACCTGGGGCACGGTGGCCTTGGCGCTGAGGTATTGCGCGTTCAATTCGGCTGGGTCGCCGGTGAAGTCCACGGTCATTTCGCCCCGTGGCGTGAGCAACGGGTGTTCACAGAAACCGGCGGGCGGGTGGTCGAAAAAGTCGCGGCTGGCCAGGGTCAGCGCGCGCACCTGCGGGGTGCCGTAGGCGGCGGTATAGAGCGCCGCCGAACGCCCGGTGGAGTGATAGGCCGGGTGGCTTTCACGTTCCAGCACGATCACCTTGCCGTGCGGCGACAGCCAGAACCCCGTGGACGCTCCGGCAATGCCGCCGCCGATGATGATGTAGTCCGCGTGGTTCATAGCTGTCTCCAGAGGGCATTGGCCAGGGCAATGTCTTCCAGGCCCAGGCCGATGGAGCGGAAGAAGACGTGGCGATCATAGGTCGGGCGTGGCGCCAGGTCGCTGAGCAGCTCGGGCAGGTCGCCGAGCACCATGCGGGGGTGCCAGCCGTGCTGTTCGGCGGCGATCAGCATTTCACCGGCCGCGGCGGGGGTGGTCTGGCGATAGTCGCAGAACACCTGCATGTTCGTGAGGCTGTGGGGCGGCACTTCATGGGCGCGCGGTGCGTTGGTGCTGATGGAGGTGATCAGCGCCGGCTTACTCAGGCGCGCCGGGTCGAGTACGGGGCCTGCCGAGGAAGTGCACAGCAGGATCACGTCGGCGTCGTCCACCGCCGCCTCGCAGCTGGCGGCGACGCTCAGGCGCGGGTCAAGGCAATGGAGGGTGTCGTGATTGGCCGTGACCGCGCTCGGCGAAAACACACGAATGCTCTGCCAGTCCCGCAGGTTCTTCACATACTGCACATGGGCCTGGGCTACTTTGCCGCTGCCGATAATCGCCAAGCGTTGGGCCTGCGGAGCGGCCAGTGCGTCCACCGCCAGCGCCGTGGTGGCGGCCGTGCGTGCGGTGGTCAGTTCGGCGGCGTCGCACAGCAGCAACGGCTGGCCGGTGTGCATCGACATCAGCAGCGTCCACGCCGTCACCAGTGGCCCTTGTTCGCGCACGATGTAGGGCGAAGTCTTGACCCCATACACCCCCTCATTGGCCAGCACACCGAGGTAGTTAATGAAGTCACCGGCGCCGTGGGGGAATGCCACGAGCTGTTGCGCCGGCTGCACCGCGTGCCCGGCGGCCAGGTCGCGGAACAGCGCCCGCAGGATCTGCGGTACGTCGAGGCGGTCCAGGTGTTGGCGGGCCTGGGTCTGGTCGATCACAAAAGGAGGAGTGAGCATGGGTGTCTCCGGCGTAAACTAATTTGTCCATTATGGACTTTTAGTTCTTTCTGGCAACGGATAAATATTACCCTTTGAATGCAAACCCACCGGATAGCCTGCCTTTCAGATATCCCACCAACGCACTTACCGACTTGGGCACATGGGGTGAGTACGGGCGGATCAAATAGATCTCATCGGCAAACGCGCCCTTGAGGGTCCAGCCTTTAAGCACCTGTACCAGTTTGCCGCTGGCCAGCGCGGCGTGGGCGCTGAAATCGGGGAGCAGGGCGATGCCCAGGTGGTGCAGGGCCGCATCGCGCAAGGCTTCGCTATTGTTGGTGGCGAAGCTGCCGGCGATGGGCACGGTGATGCGTTCGACGGTTTTGTGGTTGCGTTCGAAGGTCCAGGCCGGTTGGTCGCTGCCGCGCGGGTAGAACAGGCAGTTGTGCGCCGACAGCTCGCCGGGCTCGCGCGGTTCGCCGTGGCGTTGCAGGTAATCCTGGGTGGCGACCAGCACCGATCCGGTGTCGCACAGCTTCCAGGCCACATGGGTTTCCGGCACCTGAAAACCATGACGTACCGCCAGGTCATAGCCCTCGGCGGCGAGTGAACTGAGGGCATCGGACACGTCCAGTTGGATTCGCACCTGCGGGTATTGCTGCAGGAACCCCGACAGGTGCGGCACCAATTGCTGGCGGGCAAACGCCACCGGCGCGGTGAGGCGCACCAGGCCGCGGATTTCCCCGGCGGCGTCGCGCACCGACGAAAAGCTGCGAGCGATCTGCTCATAGGCACTGCGCACGTCGCGGGTCAATGATCGCCCGGCCTCGGTCAGCCGCACGCTGCGGGTGGTGCGCGTCACCAGGCGGGTGCCGGTGGCTTTTTCCAGGTCGGAAATCCGCTGGCTGACGGCGGACTTACTCACCCCCAGACGCGCGGCGGCGGCGGTGTAGGTGCCGTGTTCTTCCAGCACGGAGAGCCAGTGTATGTGGGTCCACAAGCCTTCGATCTCGGATTTTTCCATGCCTGGATTGTTCATCTGTAAGGACAATAAGTTCTGGATTCTGCTCTGGTTCGAAACAAAGCGAAAGCCTAAGGTGTGTCCCAACGCTACCCACCGGGATCGACTGCCATGACCAGCACCATCGAGCACTACATTAACGACCAGCGCGTTTCCCGCGATGATCGCTATCAGGATGTCTACAACCCGGCCACCGGCGAGAAAACCGCTCGCGTTGCGCTGGCCAGCCAACAGACTGTGTCCGAAGCCGTCGCCGCCGCCCAGGCCGCTTTCGCCGGTTGGGCCGACACCCCGCCGATCCGCCGCGCCCGCGTGCTGTTCCAGTACCTGCACCTGCTGCGTGAACGCAAAGACGACCTGGCGCGCATCATCGTCGCCGAACACGGCAAGGTGTTCACCGACGCCCAGGGCGAGGTCGACCGTGGCATCGATATCCTCGAATTCGCCTGCGGCATTCCCAACCTGCTCAAGGGCGAGCATTCCGACCAGGTTTCCCGGGGAATGGACAACTGGACCATGCGCCAACCCCTGGGCGTTGTGGCCGGCGTCACGCCGTTCAACTTCCCGGTGATGGTGCCGATGTGGATGTACCCCATCGCCATCGCGGCGGGCAACACCTTCATCCTCAAACCCAGCCCGACCGACCCGAGTGCGTCGTTGTTCATGGCCGAGTTGCTGCGTGAAGCCGGCCTGCCCAAGGGTGTGTTCAACGTGGTACAGGGCGACAAGGAAGCGGTGGACGCGCTGATCGAACACCCCGATGTCAAGGCCGTGAGCTTCGTCGGCTCCACGCCGATTGCGCAGTACATCTACGAAACCGGCGCGCGCCACGGCAAGCGCGTGCAGGGCCTGGGCGGTGCGAAAAACCACATGGTGGTAATGCCCGACGCCGACATCGAAAAAACCGTCGACGCCTTAATGGGCGCCGCCTATGGCAGTGCCGGCGAACGCTGCATGGCGATTTCCGTGGCGGTGCTGGTGGGCGATGTGGGTGACAAAGTCATCGCCGCCCTGACCGAACGCGCCAAGCACCTGCGCATCACTGATGGCCGCGACCTTAAAGCCGAGATGGGCCCCATCGTCTCTCGCGCCGCCCTGGAACGCATCAGCGGCTACATCGAACAAGGCGTGCAGGCCGGCGCACAGTTGCTGCTGGACGGGCGTGACTACGTGCCCAGCGAACCGGGCCTGGAAAACGGCTTCTGGCTCGGCGCGACACTGTTCGATCACGTGACCAAAGAGATGAGCATCTACCGCGAAGAAATCTTCGGCCCGGTACTGGCCTGCGTGCGCGTGAATGACTTCGCCGAAGCGGTAAAGCTGGTCAACGACCACGAGTTCGGCAACGGCGTCAGCTGCTTCACCCGCGACGGCCACATCGCCCGCGAATTTGCGCGACGCATCGAAGTGGGCATGGTCGGCATCAACGTACCGATCCCAGTGCCGATGGCCTGGCACGGCTTCGGTGGCTGGAAGAGGAGCCTGTTCGGCGACATGCATGCTTACGGCACTGAGGGCGTGCGCTTTTACACCAAGCAGAAGTCGATCATGCAGCGCTGGTCGGAGAGCATCGAACAGGGCGCGGAGTTTGCGATGCCGGTTTCCAAATAACGGTTGGGAGAGTTTTGCAGAACCAATGTGGGAGGGGCCTCCCACATCGCCAATACAAGAAAACGGTCATTCACTTGGAAAGGGTGGAGAGGAACTATTTATATAAAAGTAAAAGGAAGCCTAAAAACTCTGGTTTCGCGGGTTAAAATATAACTACCAACAGTTAGGTATCGATTGGTTTTCTCATATTTCTAACTCACAATCTTCAACCATTTGCAGGCAGCCATTATAAATTTCTTGGCCGTAGATCGTGAGTTTTGCATTTTTCGAAATAATGCTGGCGGTCTGTAAGAATTTAGTTCTGAATGAAGCGGGGTTTCCACGTTCATTATAGTTTGTTTTAATGTTTTTGAAGTTTAGGCTGTGCGGTGAGCTACGATGAATTTGATCAAAGATGTATACCGTTCTCGCGAGGACAAACATAGCGTGAAATATTGCGCTTAAAGGCCGTTTGTCATTCCTGAAAGGGGTGTAATAGAGCTGTTCTGAATGATTGTTGAAAATTGGATCGATTGTCCAGTGTGCGTACAATAAGTTATGAGCTGATTCGTGAGTGACATGTTCAATATACCTCGACACATCATCTGTTTCTTCTTGCTGGCTGATGTAGATGAGGCCTAGTGTATTAAAGTTTGACCCGGCTCTAATGTTTCCAGAGCTGAATATTCTTATTTCCTCAATGATAAATTCAATTTCATCATAAAGTGAGGGTGCGGCGGTTTTTATGATGTCGATGGCTGACTCAATCATGAGCTTTGTAGGATAGGACTGCTCGGGACTGTCAAACGCAATAGGCAAGAAGTCATCATTTCCATAAGTATGTCTAATGTCGGAAAATATCGCGTTAAGGCAGATTGACTCTTGAGAGCTAGTTGATTTCAAGAATGGGTTTATGGACAGTTTTTTGTAATTGGTGTGAGCATTAATTTTAAGTAATTCAGATGCTGCAGAGTTGTAGATGGGATTTCTGTTTGTACAATGATTTAAAATAATATGGTGAGCGGCAAAGAAAAATGGAGGTGCTTTTTTTGAGTCTCGAAATTGATTTATTAATGCCGCAAAAGGCATATCGTTTAGACTGTTTTTCTTTAGTAAATAGTCAAAGCTTTTCCACAAACGTTCTGAGATGTTTAAAAATAGTTATTTGGCGATATTTATATTTGGAGTTGTGATGGCGTTCATGGATTGCTCCCCAATGCCTATGAAAAGTATTTTAACTCTATACCTATCGCTACAATATTTGGATATCCAATTTTTATAAGCTGTAATGTGCTTCCATGGGCCAGTAGTAGTCTAGTTAGGTTGTCATTAATTCCTTTGTGAGTTAATGCTTCGTAACCTTGTGAAAAAGCCTTGGCTATCCCGTCGTTTATGGTCGATCCGACGCCCATAAAATATACGAGGTTATCTACAGTGACGTGTAGGCCCTTGTGTATGGGGGCACTGCAGACCTCTGCTGAAAATGTTATTTCAGCTGTAACTTCTATGCCCGTTCCGCCGACTTCGCCATCGGATTGGCAATAATGAACGTCTCCTATATAAAACTCAGCATTGTCATTTCTAATGGGTAGAAAAATTAATGCGTCCTGTTTAAAAAGCTTGCAATCAAAGTTGCCGCCATATTGGTCCACATCCAACGAGCTTAAGGAGGCTTCACCAAGATTTTCAGCACTTCTTAAACAACCGATCATTAGAGACTTTCTCAAAGCGATTGAGCGATCAATTTGGCGGCCTTTAATGGGATAGCAAAATTCATCTTCAATTTTCCAAAAAATGACTGGCTCACCGAGAACATCTTTTTTTAGTGTTTCATCTAAATGGGTAGGTAGAAGTCCACAAGATGAAAGTCCAATATCACGAGTATGTATAATGCCTTCTATATTTAGCGCAATGGTTTCACCAAATTTTGCTCCTTTCAAGCTGAACGGACCAGAAAGGGGGTTCAGAAAATCACTGCATTTATTTAGGTTTTCGTCATAGCCTAAGTTGTCTATGGTTTTTATCGTATAAGATTTTTTCTGTTCTAAAATTTTCGCATTCTTTGAGTTTTCGCCGAAGGATGAGAAATGAGATTTTTGTTTAAGCCGGCAAGTTTTAGAATATTTCATGTTCAGAGGTCACTATTTTGTGGACCAGTCCATATTTTACTGACTCTTCGGCGCTTAACCAAAAGTCGCGCTCTGTATTTTGTCTGATTATTTCTATGGGTTGCCCAGTGGCGTCTGAGAATATTTTGTTTAGTCGCTCTTTCATAAAGCTAATTTCTTTTGAGTAGGCGCCGAAATCTTCTGCTCTACCGTGAAAGCCACCAGATGGTTGATGGAGAAGAAAGCGAGTGTTGGGTAGGGAGTATCTATTTTCCTTATCAGCCGCTACATATATCAGTGCGCCAGCGCTAGCGACCCACCCGGATCCTATTGTAAAAACTTTTGGTTTTATGAATTTTATAGTGTCATAGATCATATCCCCTGACTCAACGTGTCCGCCTGGAGAACTGATAAAAATAAATATTGGATCGTCGCTAATATGAGATAACGCATGAAGTTCTCTAGCTGTATTGTAGGCTAGGTTGTGGTTTATTTCTCCCGTTATAAATATTTTTCTTGATGCAACTAGGCTATCTGTAATTTTAATTGATTCTTTTATTTTTAAAATTGATTCATTTTCAGGTTTTTCTTGCTCTGAGTTAAATGGATCTTTCATTTTCTGAGTTTCCGTTCAGGTTTTAGTTGTAATTTATTTTTTGCGCTATTTTGGCTAAATATGTATTTTCGTCACTGCTTGATTTGATGCATGTATTTGTGAGATTGGATATAAGTGACGCATATTCCGAGAGATAATTTGAGCCAAATTGATGGTCGTGAATTTTTAAACAATGAGCTGAGAAGTCGTAGGATTTATACAGGTTATGAAAGATACAGGCGAGTTTTATTAGTTTTCCAGGTTCTTTCCAAAAGTCTATATCATATAAATTGTGAAAATAGAAAGCGTCTGCCCAAAGCCACTGGTTTATTCCATTTATGGGAGAGTTATCTATTTCAATTCCCCGTGGGGACCTCGTGCCGTATCCTGTAAAGCAATGGAAGGAAAAATCATTGCCGGCTAAAAAAGTATCGACGTCACGAAATAAGGGTTGTCCTTTATATTTTTCAATAAACGACACCTCAATATGAATCCCCAGAAGGTTGGATAAGTTTCTCCTTCCATTTTCCAGGACATTTAACTCGGCTCCTTGGACGTCTATGCTGAGGAAATCAAAGATTTCATCCTGGAAAATGTCGTCCATTTCATCTACATGTAGGCTGACGCGGTCTATGACGTTGTAAAAGTATTCCATGCCTGAGTATTTGGATAGTGTTTCTGTATCTGGCTCTAGGAGCGATGAACACGAAGGTAGTTGGCAGATGTTCAGATAAGAAAGCCCTTTTGTACCTAGCGCTAAATTATAAATTTTTGCATTTGATAGTTTGACTAGTAGCTCATTCGTGCTGGTGTCTGGCTCTACTGCAGTAATCGTACATAGATTATTTTTGATCAGGTTTTGATATATCGGTGCTTCCCCTGGCGTCATCCGAGCTCCGATATCAATGATATTTATTTTTTCTCCGCATAACCAGTTTGTAAAATCGATCATGTCGCACTCCTGGTAAGGAAGAGCGGCACCTTCCTTAAGCATGCCGCTCTTGTTATAGGCGATGCAGATTAGTTGACCACCGCCAATACTACTTTTCCATTTTCGCCGTTCAGGCTAAATACTTTCGCCAGATCGACTTCGGTAACAGTTTTTTCATTACTCATACGTTGTCTCCTTTGCTTAAGTACAGGGAGTGCGCTGCGCCATTAATCTATAATCCCAAAACAGAAATCGGTCAAAGATTTTTAAAAAAATCCGAAATTTCCTAGGAATATTTTTTATTGAAGGAAGCATCCTACTTTTCGAGGATTTTTCTTACATTCCTTTAGGCGCGAGAGTTCAGAATTTTCGTTAGTAAGGCTAACGTTTGTAAGGCCAGTAATCGGAAAAATACATTCTGGTATTAGAGCGTGGAAGTGTGTGGGTAGTTTTTAAATTCTTCAACGACGACAAAGCGCTGACATCGGGCAGGCGTAAGTAAGCTCGCGCCTAACCTGGGCTTGGCTGTTTAAGTCCAGGGCTTCACTGCACCGAAATATCCAATTAACGATTCACCGTGGTCTTCGTTACTGGTTGGCACGCTGCTATCGGAGCAAACCCCTCCCACCTCTGGATATTTTCACTCAAGAGTTGACGCCCAGGCGAATGCCGAATACTGTATATAAACACAGTTTTTAAGCACTGATTGTCCAGGAAGGACGCTTCAGCCCCGCTGGGCACTGTGTGTAGGTCAATGGATCAACTCAATACGCTGGCTCGCCACGACGGGCCGTATCCAAGCGTCAATGAAAAGGACTTCATCATGAAACACGCCACTATTATCCCCACTCGCTGGACACGCGCAGATGCGCTCAAAGTGAATGAAAATGACCCCACCACGACTCAACCGCTGGTGCCTGCCGACTTCCCGGTGATGAGCGACACGGTGTTTATCTGGGACACCATGCCCTTGCGCACCCTGGACGGCACGGTGGTTTCGGTCAACGGCTGGTCCGTGATCTTCACCCTGACGGCCGACCGTCGCCCCCATGATCCGCAATTCATCAATGCCGATGGTCGCTACGACATCAAGCGCGATTGGGAAGATCGCCATGGTCATGCGCGCATCTGCTACTGGTACTCGCGCACCGGCAAAGACTGGATCTTCGGCGGCCGCGTGATGGCCGAAGGCGTATCGCCGACCACGCGTGAATGGGCAGGTACACCGATCCTGCTCAATAACAACGGCGACATCGACCTGTATTACACCTGCGTCACTCCGGGCGCGACGATTGCCAAGGTCCGAGGCCAGGTGGTCACGTCCCAAAGCGGTGTCGAGTTGCGCGGTTTCACTCAGGTCAAGGCCCTGTTCGAAGCCGATGGCACCTACTACCAGACCGAAGCGCAGAACGCGACCTGGAACTTCCGCGACCCCAGCCCGTTTATCGATCCCAAGGACGGCAAGCTGTACATGGTGTTCGAAGGCAACGTAGCAGGTGAGCGCGGCACTCACGAAGTGGGCGCGAACGAACTGGGCCTGGTGCCGCCAGGGCATGAACATGTGGGCGGTGCGCGTTACCAGGTGGGTTGCATCGGCCTTGCGGTGGCCAAGGACCTCAATGGCGATGAATGGGAACTCCTGCCGCCCCTGGTCACCGCCGTCGGGGTGAACGATCAGACCGAGCGGCCGCACTACGTGTTTCAGGACAACAAGTACTACCTGTTTACCATCAGTCACAAGTTCACCTATGCCGATGGCATAACGGGCCCGGATGGGGTCTACGGGTTTGTCGGCGATCATCTGTTCGGCCCCTACACACCGATGAATGCTTCGGGCCTGGTACTGGGCAACCCGCCGTCGCAGCCGTTCCAGACCTATTCGCACTGCGTGATGCCCAATGGCCTGGTCACATCGTTTATCGACAGCGTGCCCACCGCCGGCGGCGACTACCGCATCGGCGGCACCGAAGCGCCGACGGTCAGGATTGTGCTCAAGGGGGATCGTTCGTTCGTGCAGGAGGCGTATGACTACGGTTACATCCCGCCGATGCGCGATGTGGTGTTGAGCCAATGACAGCAGCGCAACGGTCAGCCTGATTCATCAGTTGTAAACCAACCCGACTGGAGGGGGCTTGCCCCCGATGGCGGTGGATCAGTCAGCTTCTGTGTAGCTGACCCACTGCTATCGGGGGCAAGCCCCCTCTCACATTTTCTAACCGTGTTTCAGGCAGTTGATTGAGCGATCTACCGTGGTTTTGGCAATTTCAAGCAAGTGCCACACTGCCAGGATTTTCGCTCGCTCTGGGCTCGTCAGTTGCTCGCCACAATCCAACGCCGTCGCCGATGCGCTATCGAGCAAACTGGCGGTGTAGAGCAGGGCGTCTTCGAAGCTCAGGTCTTCGTTGATGGAGTGAAAGCCTTGGGTCGGTAGGTAATGGTCGATGGCGCGGTTGAAGGCGGCGCGGTCTTTGGCGGGATCGAAGGGTGGATCGGGGACGACTTTGTTCATGGTGTAGTTCCTGTCTGATCAAGGAGCCGACACGCTTTGCGACTAAACGAAGGTGGCGGCTGTACGCAGGTTAGTCGACCGGTCAGAACAGGAACCCGGCGCACCCGAAGGCGCCCTGCGCACAGCCACCATAAAGCTTCATGGGAAACATGCGCCTGTTCTGAATCCGGGCGACTAAACCCGATCACTGATGAGTAGTGACGGACCGCAGACTAGCCATCGATTCCAACAGGCACAAGGCGGCGAGGATTGTCTAGGAAACGTCCTGCAATTAAAAGGGATGTGGCTTGCTGGCCCTTTACAAACCATGACCAAACGCCACCAAGCCTCCAATGGAATGCGGTCAATGTGGGGCCGATGAGAACGGGTTCAGCGCCGACCCGCCCGCGTACTCACATCCACCCAAACCGCCAACACCAAAATGCTGCCCTTCACAATCATCTGCCAGTAACTGTCCACGTCCAGCATCGACATGCCGTTATCCAGGCTGGTAATCACCAGCGCCCCCAGCAATGCGCCATACACCGTGCCGGACCCGCCGCGCATCGATGTGCCGCCGATAAAGCAGGCGGCGATGGCGTCCAGTTCGCCCATATTGCCCGCCGACGGTGAACCCGCCGCCAAACGTGCGGTGTTGACCAGGCCGGCGAGGGCGCACATGACGCCCATGATGCCGAAGATCCACAGTTTGACCGCCTGCACGTCGATGCCCGACAGCCGCGTGGCTTCCATATTGCTGCCCACCGCATACACGCGGCGGCCGAATACGGTCTGGCTGGTGACATAGCTGAATACGCCGAGCAGCGCCAGTAACAGCAACACCGGCACGGGGATGCCATCGTAGCTGTTGAGGGTGCTGACGAAACCGGCCAGCACTGCGCCGATCACCACCACGCGCAGCACGTCGCGCATCAATGAGTGCGCGGCCAGCCCGTGCAGCGCGCGGTTGCGTCGTTGTTTCCAGGTCAAGAACAGTGTGAGGGCAAACAGCAAAAGCCCAAGCCCAATCCCCACCGAATGCGGCAGATACCCCTGGCCCACGTACACCAGCGATGGCGACACTGGCGCGATGGTGGTGCCGCCGGTGATCCCCAGCAGAACCCCGCGAAACGCCAGCATGCCGCCCAAGCCGACAATGAACGACGGGATGCGCAGGTACGCCGTCATGTAACCGTTGGCCAGGCCGATCATCAGGCCGCACAGCGCCACCAGGCTCAAATTAGCCAGCAGCGGAATGTGGTAGACCACGTCCAGGATCGCCGCCAGCCCTCCCAGCAACCCCAGCAATGAGCCCACCGACAAGTCGATTTCGCCGCTGATGATCACCAGCACCATGCCGCAGGCCAGGATGCCGGTGATGGACATCTGCCGCAGCAGGTTGGACAAGTTGCGCGGGGTGAGGAAACCGCCCTCGGTCTGCCAGCTGAAGAACAGCCAGATCACCGCCACGGCAATCACCAGAGCGAGCATTTTGTAGCGGGTAAACAGCTGTTTGACCTGATTCATCTACGCGGTCTTCCGATTGTTATTGTTTTGGCTGAGCGCGGCGGCGAGTACCTGTTCCTGGGTGAGCCCCTCGTTGACGAAGTCGCCGCGCAACTGGCCGTCGCCGATCACCAGCACGCGGTCGGACACCCCCAGCACTTCGGCCAGTTCCGAGGAGACCATGATGATTGCCACGCCTTCGGCGGCCAGGGCGCCCATCAGCTTGTAGATTTCATACTTGGCCCCCACGTCCACCCCGCGCGTGGGCTCGTCGAGGATCAGCACTTTGGGCTTGGCCATCAGCATTTTCGCCAGCACGGCTTTTTGCTGATTGCCGCCGGACAGGCTGGTGATCGGCAAGAACGGGCTGGCGGTCTTGAGGTGCATGCGCGTGATCTGCCGGTCGATGCTGCCCAGTTCGGCTTCGGCGTCGATGCGGGTCAGGTGCGCATAGGTGTCGAGTACCGCCAGGGTGATGTTCTGGCCCACGCCAAGATCCGGGATGATGCCTTGACGCTTGCGGTCCTCGGGCACCATGCACAGTCCGGCGCGGATCGACTTGAGCGGCGTGCGCGTATCGATCACCTCACCGTCCAGCCACACCTCGGCGCTGCAGCGGCCGGGGTAGGCGCCGAACAGGGCCGACACCAGTTCGGTGCGCCCGGCGCCCACCAGCCCGGCGATGCCGAGGATTTCGCCGCGCTTGAGCGCAAAGGAAATATCGTCGACGCGTTTGCGCTTGGGGTTGTCCACGTCGTAACAGGTGACATGGCGCGCTTCGAACATCACCTCGCCGATGTCATGGGGCTCGGTGGGGTAGAGGTTGCTCATCTCGCGACCGACCATTTGGGTGATGATGCGCGGGATGTCCATATCGGCCATGGCCGTGGTCGCGATGTGCTTGCCATCGCGAATCACCGTGATGGTATCGCACACCGCCGCCACTTCATCGAGCTTGTGGGAGATGTACACGCAGGCCACGCCTTTGGCCTTGAGGTCGCGGATGATGTCCAGCAGCACCTCGATTTCCGAGCGGGTCAGGGCCGAGGAGGGCTCGTCGAGAATCAGCAGGCGCGCTTTTTTATTCAGGGCCTTGGCGATTTCCACCAGTTGCTGGTAGCCGCCGCCGTACTGCGACACCGGCAGCGCCACGTTGATGTCTGGCACCTTGAGTTCACGCATCAGCGCTTCGGCGCGGTGCAGCATCGCCGGGTAGTTCATGCGGCCGCCGGGCAGGGTCAGTTCGTGGCCCATAAAAATGTTCTCGGCCACCGAGAGGTCAGGCACCAGGGTCAGCTCCTGGTGGATGATCACGATGCCGGCGGCCTCGGTTTCGCTGATGGAGTGCGCCCTGAGCGGCTGCCCGTCCCAGAGGATTTCTCCCTCCCAGGTGCCGTGGGGATAGACCGCCGACAGCACCTTCATCAAGGTGGATTTACCGGCACCGTTCTCGCCGCACAGACCGACGCATTCCCCCGGCCGCACCGTGATGTCGATGCCGTTCAGCGCGTGGACACCGCCAAAGGTTTTGACGATGCCGTTCATTTGCAGCAGGTAGTCGGCAGCCATGACGGTCATTGCCCGCCGATCTGCTCTTTGGTGTAGAAACCGTCCTTTTCCAACAGGTCGATATTGGCCTTGGTCAATGGCGTCGGGGTGAGCAGGATGGTGTCGACCTGCTTGCTGCCATTGTCGTACTGCGAGCTGTAGGTGGGTTTCTCGTTACGCGCCAGTTGCACCGAAAGTTTGGCGGCTTCGGTGGCGATCAGCTTGAGCGGCTTGTACACGGTCATGGTCTGGGTGCCGTCGATCACGCGCTTGACGGCGGCGAGGTCGGCGTCCTGGCCGGAGATCGGCACCTTGCCCGCCAGCTTCTGCGCGGCCAGGGCCTGGATCGCACCGCCGGCGGTGGCGTCGTTGGAGGCGACGATGGCGTCGATCTTGTTGTTGTTCCGGGTCAGGGCGTTTTCGACAATGCTCAGGGCTTCGGTAGGGTTCCATTCCTTGACCCACTGCTGGCCGACCACCTTGATATCGCCCTTGTCGATGGCCGGTTGCAGCACCTTCATCTGGCCTTCGCGCAGCACCTTGGCGTTGTTATCGGTAGGCGCGCCGCCGAGCAGGAAATAATTGCCCTTGGGCGCCGCCTGCAGCACGCCGCTGGCCTGCATCTCGCCGACTTTTTCGTTATCGAAGGAGATGTAGGCATCGATGTCGGCATTGAGAATCAGGCGGTCATAGGACACCACCTTGATTCCGGCCTTCTTCGCTTCGGCGACCGCGTTGGTCAGCACCGTGGCGTTGAACGGCACGATCACAATCACATCGACGCCGCGCGAGATCAGGTTTTCGATCTGGGAAATCTGCTTCTGCTCGTTGGCATCGGCCGATTGCACAAAAACCTTGGCATCGAGTTTTTCCGCCGCCGCCACGAAGTAATCGCGGTCGCGGGACCAGCGCTCCAGGCGCAGGTCGTCGATGGAAAAACCGATTTTCGGATGGGCGGAATCGGCCATGACCGGCAGGGCGAACAGGGCCAGGGCGGTGGCGAGCAGGGTGCGTTTGAATGATTTCATGGTGGTGCGTCCTTTTATTGTTGTTGGAAAGACACAGCGTGATGCGGGTAAAACTGTAGAGCGTCCTTCGACGCTCCGTGCAGGGATTTGTCGTGAAAATGTCACCGATAAATAAACCGGTTGACCACCCCCTCCAGCATCTCCTGCCGACCGCTCACGGCCTGGGGGTTCAGTTCATGGGCAAACGCATGTTCGGCCAGGGATTCCAGGCTGAACTCGCCGCTCAGTACCGACTGGCCCAAGGGTTGCTGCCAACCGGCGTAGCGTTGGTCCTTGAACTGTTGCAACCGGTCGTTCTGCACCATGGCCGCCGCGCGTTCCAGCGCCAGGGCGAGCACGTCCATGGCGCCGACGTGGCCGTGAAACAGGTCGATTTCGTCGAGGCTTTGGCGGCGCACCTTGGAGTCAAAGTTATAGCCGCCATTTTTGAAGCCGCCAGCCTTGAGGATTTCATAGGTGGCCAGGGTCATTTCCTCGACGCTGTTGGGGAACTGGTCGGTGTCCCAGCCGTTCTGCGGGTCGCCGCGGTTGGCGTCGATACTGCCGAAGATGCCGAGGGACACGGCGGTGGCGATTTCGTGGTGAAAGCTATGCCCGGCCAGGGTCGCGTGGTTAGCTTCGATGTTGACCTTTATCTCATGTTCTAAACCATATTCGTGCAGGAAGCCGAACACCGTGGCGCTGTCGTAATCGTACTGGTGCTTGGTCGGTTCCTGGGGCTTGGGTTCGATCAGTAGGTCGCCCTTGAAGCCGATCTTGTGCTTGTGCTCCACCACCATGCGCATAAAGCGCCCGAGCTGTTCGCGCTCGCGCTTGAGGTCGGTGTTGAGCAGGGTTTCATACCCTTCGCGACCGCCCCACAGCACATAGTTGGCGCCTTTGAGCCGCAGTGTAGCGTTCATCGCGCTGAACACCTGGGCCGCGGCATAGGCAAATACCTCCGGGTCCGGGTTGGTGGCGGCGCCGGCCGCAAAGCGCGGATTGCTGAAGCAATTGGCGGTGCCCCACAACAGCTTGATGCCGGTCTGTTCCTGATGGCGCTCCAGGTGGTCGACCATCTGCGCAAAGTGGTTGCGGTACTCCTTGAGCGAACTGCCTTCTGGCGCCACATCGGTGTCGTGAAAACTGTAATAGTCGATGCCCAGCTTGGAGAAAAACTCAAAGGCTGCCTCGGCCTTGCCGATGGCCACATCCATCGGCTCACCGCTGCGCTGCCAAGGGCGCTTGAAGGTGCCCATCCCGAACATATCGGCGCCCGGCCACACGAAGGTGTGCCAATAACACGCGGCCATGCGCAGGTGCTCGCGCATCGGTTTGCCGAGGATCAGCTTGTTGGCGTCGTAATGGCGAAAGGCGAGGGGAGCATCGCTGTCGGGGCCTTCGAAGCGAACCTTCTCGACACCGGGGAAGTACGTCATGGCGTTTTCCTTATTGTTCTTGGCGGTGTCTGGATACTAGCAACGGCACCGCGCCCGCCGATTATGAAAATCACCAAGGCAGGGTGCGATTTTGAGTGGTGAGGGCTACTCTGTGCCGACTGGCCCCAGGACAATAACAATGAAAACCCTACCGCCCGTGCACCGCATCGCCTTGCTGTTCAACGGCAGCAAAATCTACGACCGTGGCATCATCGCCGGCATCGGCAATTACCTGAGCAGCACGCGTGCGTCCTGGGACTTGTTCCTGGAGGAGGACTTTCTGTGTCGGCTCAAAGGCATCGAGCGTTGGCAGGGCGACGGCATCATCGCCGACTTCGATGACCCGCTGATCGGCGAAGCGTTGGCCCACAGCAAGGTGCCGGTGGTGGCGGTGGGCGGTTCTTATGAGGATGCACGCGCCTATCCCAAGGGCATTCCCTACGTGGCCACCGACAACCATGGGTTGATGAAGCTGGCTTACGAGCACCTGATCGAGGCCGGGCTGACCCGGTTTGCCTGTTTCAGCCTGCCCGAGGCCCAGGCCAACCGCTGGGCCCAGGAGCGCGAAAAAGCCTTTCGTCGCCTGATGCAGCGCGATGGTCTGCACGTGGAGGTGTATCGCGGCCTGGGCACCAGCGCGCCATTGTGGGACAGCGCGGTGGAGCAGCAGATCGCCTGGCTGCACAGCCTGCCCAAGCCCATCGGCATCATCGCCGTCACCGACGCCCGCGCCCGGCAATTGCTGCAAGCCTGCCTCACCGCTGGTATCGCGGTGCCGGAGCAAGTGGCGCTGATCGGCATCGACAACGACCCGCTGACCCGCACCCTCACGCGGGTGCCGCTCAGTTCCGTGATCCAGGGCACCGAAACCATGGGCCGCACCGCCGCCGCGCTGTTGCACCAGATGCTGCACGGCAAACCCGCCAGTGGCACGCAGATCCTGGTGGCCCCGGAGGCGATCAACGTGCAGGCCTCCAGCCTGCATCAGCCCTTGGGCAACCCGTACGTGATGCAGGCGCTGCTGTTTATCCGCCAGTACGCCTGCCAGGGCATCAAGACCGCGCAGGTGGCGGCCTATGTCGGCGTGTCGCGTTCATCCTTGGAATCACACTTTCGCAAGGTGCGCGGTTGCAGCGTGCATGACGAGATCCTGCGCTTTAAACTCGCCGCCGCCGCCAAGGGCCTGGCAAACCACGAACGGCCGATTGCCGACGTGGCGACACAGTGCGGCTTCAAGTCGGCGCAGTACCTGCACACCGTGTTTCGCCGTGAATTCGGCTGCACGCCGCGTGAGTACCAGCAAGGCGAGGAGTGGGCGTTGCCCGTGCCTGATTAGGGCCTTACATGCGCTGCTGTGTGGGAGGGGCTTGTTCCCTCCCACATGTTCAAGCAGTGCCGGAGCGCACGCTGGGGTTACGGCAAGGCGTAGGCGATTACATAGTCGCCCCGGTCGGTGGACTGGCGTGCACCGCCGGCAGTGATCACGATGTATTGCTTGCCGGTTTTGGGCGACACGTAGGTCATCGGGCCGCCCTGGCTCCCGACGGGCAGGCGCGCCTTCCAGATTTCGTCACCGTTGCCGCTGTTGAAGGCGCGCAGGTAGAAGTCCTGGGTGCCGGCGATAAAGATCAGGCCGCCCTGGGTCGATAGCGTTCCGCCAAGGGTCGGCAGGCCGATCTTGATCGGCAGGTGCATGCGAACACCCAACGGCCCGGTGTCCTCGACGGTGCCGACCGGCACTTGCCACGCGACTTTCCGGGTCTTCATGTCGATGGCGGTGAGGGTGCCGAACGGCGGCGCCTGGCATGGGATGCCGGCCACCGACAGGAAGCGGTTTTTGTTCACCGCATACGGCGTGCCCTTGAGCGGGACCGCGCCCATGCCGGTGTTCAACGCCTCGCCACCGGACGCGGCCAGCGCCTTGTTCTGCGATGGGATCATCTGGATCCACAGGCCCAGGCGCATGTCGTTGACGAAGATAAACCCGTGCACCGGGTCAGTGGAGATGCTGCCCCAGTTCATGCCGCCCAGAGAGCCAGGGAAGCTCAAGGATTTGTCCGTACCCGGCGCGGTGTACAGGCCGTCGTAGCGCATGCCCTTGAAGTCGATGCGGCACAGCAATTGGTCGTACGGGGTGGCGCCCCACATGTCCGACTCGCTCAGGGTTTGCGCGCCAATCTGCGGCATGCCCACCGATTCAGGCTGGGTCGGCGAGTAGGGTTCGTTGGGGATATTCGCGGCCTTGACCGGTACTTCCTTGACCTCGGTCAGCGGCCGGCCGGTCGCGCGATCAAGCACATAGATCTGCCCGGCCTTGGTGCCGATCACCACTGCCGGTACAGCGGTGTCGCTGCCCGGTGGGGTGAAGTCGATCAGGCTCGGTTGCATCGGCAGGTCGAAGTCCCACAGGTCATTGTGAACGGTCTGGTACACCCACTTCTCGGCACCGGTTGAGGCGTCCAGCGCCAATACGGACGCGCCATAGGTGTGATCGAGTTGGGTGCGCTCCACGCCGTAGATGTCGGTGGACGAGCTGCCCATCGGCAGGAAGACCGTGTTCATCTGCGGGTCGTAGGACATCGGCGCCCAGCTGTTGGGCGTGCTGCGCACATAGGTGCTGCCGTCTGCCGGCGCGTGTTTGTCCTCAGGGTTGCCCGGGTCGAAGGCCCAGCGCATTTGCCCACTGATCACATCGAAGCCACGGATGACGCCGCCGGGCATATCGGACTGCACGTTATCGGCGACGCGGCCGCCGACCACCACGGTAGTCCCGGCGATCAGCGGGGCGGAGGACAGTTGGTAGTAACTGTCCGGCACATTGCCCAGGCCTGCTTTGAGATCCACCTGGCCATGGGTGCCGAAGTCTTCGCAGAATTGGCCGGTGTCGGCGTCCACCGCAATCAGGCGCGCATCGATGGTGTTGGTCAGCAACCGACGCTGACACTGTGCGCCGGGGGCAACGCTGGCGGCGATGATCGGCGAGCTGCCGGGTTGGGTCGGCTGGACGATCGGCGCGCTGGCGTCGAAATACGCCAGGCCCCGGCAACGTTGCCATACCGCCGACTGGGCGTTGACTTGGTTCTTCCACAGCTCTTTGCCGGTGTCGGCGTCCAGGGCGATCAGGTTGTTGTGCGGCGTGCAGATAAACACTTTGTTGCCGATCTGCAGGGGTGTGAGTTGGTCTTCGGCACCGTTGCCGTCGCTGATGGCCACGTCACCGGTGCGATAGGTCCAGGCCACTTTGAGCTTGCCGATGTTGTCGCGGTTTATCTGATCCAGGGCGGCAAAGCGGCTGCCGCCTTCGGTGTTGCCGTAGTGCGCCCAGTCTTTCTGCGCCTCGGCCGCCACCACCGGCGTAACGCCCGGGCCTGCACCGGTAGGCGCCACGCTCGGATGCGCGACAAACATGTTGCCTGCGGCAATCGCCACGCCCGCAGCCAGCACGGCGGCCACGCCATACGCGCCGCGGGCGGGCTTGCCCGCCAGCAGCGGGTACACCAGCGCCACCACCAGGCCGATCACCGCGAACATGAACAGCCGCGAGAACAGCGGCCAGAACACCAGGCCAACGTCCGCCACGGCCCACACCGCCGTGCCCAGCAGAAAACCCGCGAACAGCCACGCGCCGGCCGGTTTTCGACGGGCAATCAACAGCCCGGCAACCGCCATGGCCACACCGCCCACCAGGAAGTACCAGGAACCGCCGAGACTGACCAGTTTGGCGCCGCCGACGGCCAGCGCGAGGCCGAGCAGGGCGATGATCACACCCAGGCCCAGCAGGATAAATCTAGAGACGCCAGTGGCGCGCGATGCTCGTTTCATATCGAAAGGACTCGAGTGAGAGAGGGCAAAGGCGCAATGTTAGCAAGACAAGTAACTAGTTAGTACATTTTTGCTGGTCGGCCGACTTCAACGGCCGTGGTGAGTGCGGGCGCATGAAAAAGCCGCTTGTTCCGTCAGAAACAAGCGGCTTTATTGATCGCCTTCGGTTGTTTGGCTAGAACTTGAAGCGCCCCACCAACCCCTTGAGCTGAGCGGAAATATCAGTCAGACGACCCGAGCCGGTCTGCGCCGAGTGGGCAAAGCCTTCGACCAGTTGCGCATCGGCATGGATCTGCGCGATGTGCCGGTTGATCTCCTCGGCGACCTGATGCTGCTCTTCGGCGGCGGTAGCGATCTGGGTGTTCTGGTCGCGGATCGAGTCTACCGAGCCGCGGATCTTGTCGAAGCTGTCACGGGCCTGCTGGATGCGTTCCACGCTGGTGTGGGACACCAGCAGGCTGCCCTGCATCTGCTGCGTGACTTCCTGGGTGCGGCGGGCGAGGTTGCCCAGCAGGCTGTCGATCTCGCCGGTGGAGTCGGCGGTGCGGCGGGCGAGGGCGCGCACTTCATCGGCAACCACCGCAAAGCCACGGCCCTGGTCACCGGCCCGCGCGGCTTCGATGGCGGCGTTGAGCGCCAGCAGGTTGGTTTGTTCGGCAATCGAGCGGATGGTATCCAGGATGGTGTTGATGTTTTTACTGTCCTGCTCCAACTGCTGCATGGTTTGGGTCGACTTCTGCAAGTCTTCGCTGAGCCGCAGTACGCTGCCGGTGGCTTCGCCGATATGTTGCTGGCCGTCGTGCACGTCACGGTAGCCTTCGTCGGCGCTCGAGGCGGCGGCGCTGCAGGAGCGCGCGACTTCGTTGGCGGTGGCCACCATTTCGTTGAAGGCGGTGCTCACCAGTTCCACCGCTTCACGCTGGCGTCCGGCGGCCTGATTCATGTTGTTGGCCACTTCGCTGGTGTCGGCGGCGGCGCTCTGCAGGTCGGAGGATGCGCTGCCGATGCGCTGCACCAGTTGCGCGATCATGCCCAGGAACTGGTTGAACCAGCCGGCCAGGGTGGCGGTTTCGTCTTTGCCCTGAACCTTGAGTTGCCGAGTGAGGTCACCTTCGCCTTCGGCGATTTCCTGCAGGCCATCGGCCACGCCGCGAATCGGCCGCACGATAACGCTGGCAAAGCTGGCACCGACAATCGCGAACACCACGGCCAGCGCCGCGGCGATGGCGGCGATCAACCAGGTCAGGCGGGTGGCGCCGGCCATCACTTCGTCGCGCTTGATCAGGCCGATAAAGCGCCAGCCCAGGTCTTTGGAACTGACCACGTTGGCCATGTAGGCCACGCCGTCGATGTCGATCTGGGTTACGCCGTCGCCGCGCTTGGCCAGTTCGGCGTAGTTGGGGCCCAGGTCGGCGAGGGGTTTGAAATTGTGTTTGGCATCGCTGGGGTCGACCAACACGTTGCCGTTGCCTTCCACCAGCATCAGGTAACCGCTGTCACCGAGCTTAATGTTCTTGACCAGTTCGGTCAGTTGCTTGAGCGACACATCCAGGCCGATCACGCCCAGCACATTGCCGCTGGCGTCGGCCACGGTGTGCACGGTGCCGATCAGCACCACGTCGTCCGGTGCCCAGTAATAAGCACCGGTGCGCACGGTGGTGCCGGGCGCGGCAATCGCCGCTTTGTACCAGGGGCGCACGCGCGGGTCGTAGTTGGTCAGCTTGGCGTCGTCGGGCCAGCTGGCGTAGCCGCCGTCGGCCAGGCCGAGAGACAGGTAGGCGGTGGTGGGGTGGCTTTTGGCGAACTGATCGAAAATCGCCAGCAGCTCTTTATTGGTCGGCGTGAGCGGGATCTGCGCGGCGTCGGCGCTGGCGTAGCTCTTGAGCTCCTTGGCCGCGACCACGCGCGGGTCCTTGGCCACGTACTCGACGTTCTGGCTGATGCCGTCGAAGAACTGCTTCATGCCGTTGTCGATCTGGCGGATTTCACGCCCGCTGCTGTCGAGGAAATTAGCCTGGGCCCCCTCGCGCAGGTTCAACACTACCAGTACCGCTACCAGGATGACCGGCACGCACGCGATAGCCGCGAACGCCCAGGTCAGCTTCTGCTTGATATTCATGACTTTCACCCGCGGGTATTTATAGTTTTGGCAAGGCAAACGGTAGTGCTGAGCGTCGCAGGGGTTGTTATGAAGGGTAGGGTCCTTGCGTACGTACCCTCGTTATCGACCGAGAGGGCACGCACTTTAGGACGTGGGGGCGGTTTCAGCCGATCACGGTCTCGGCCAGGGTGTCGCGGCGCATCGATTGCAGGTTTTTCTCGATGGTTTCGCAGATGGCTTCCATCTGGATCTGATGTTCGCTGGAGCGGAACGGGCTTTGCAGGTCGGTGCCGATGCGTTCGATGGCCAGCAGCATAAAGCCCACCACCGTGGAGGCCAGCGGGGTGAACCAGCCCAGGGATTCCACCAGGCCCACCGGTACGATCAGGCAGAACAGCGTGATAAACAGGCGCGGGAAATACACGTACGGGTAGGGCAGCGGCGTGTTGGCGATGCGCTCCATGCCACCCTGGGCGTTGGACAGGTCTACCAGGGTCGACTCCAGCCGTGCCAGGCGAATGCTGTCCAGGTGGCCGGCCTTGTATTCGCGCGCCAGCAACGCCGCCGAGCCGGTGAGGAGGTCGTTGGCGAAATTATTGGTTGCGCCATTGCGCGCAAACTCCTCGGCGGGGATGAACGCGCGCACTTCGTCAGGGCATGGTTGGCCCCTGAGGTGGGCGGCCAGGCAGTTCACATACGCCACATGCCGGCGCAACAGCGTGGATTTGACCGGGTTGACCTCACTGCCAGGGTCGTCCAGCAGGGTCAGCACCTGGCGCGCAAAACTGCGCGAATTGTTGACCATCGCTCCCCACAGCGTACGGGCCTCCCACCAGCGGTTGTACGCGCTGCTGTTGCGAAAACTGATCAGCACCACCAGGGCCGAGCCGAGCAGGGTCAGGGGCATCAGCGGCAGGTTGATCTTGGTGGTGAGAAACAGCATGAAGTCCACCGTGACGGCCACGTCCCACAGCAACAGCCAGAACAACGACCAGCCGACGTAGCCCATGGTCTTGATGACCAGGCGGTACTTTTTGATGATGGCGGCTTTCAAATGACAACCTCGCGACGAACGTTAAGCGACAGTGCCTTAGCTCGGACGCCGACGAACCCGTTAGGTTCGCCGCAACCTGAAACGTTTAAGCCGTCGGGCGGAACAATTTTGGCACCGATGGCAGCAGGTTTGAGAATCGTGGCCTGGCTGAATGTATGGCGGCCTCAGAGTTATGTGTCAGCCTTTAAGACTTGTGCAGATACCTATGCATCCAGAATCAAACCCTAGAGAGTGAACCCTATGAAGATCGGCGTGATTTCCGATACCCACGGCCTTCTTCGGCCCGAAGCCGTGGCGGCCCTGCAAGGTTGCGAGCAGATCGTCCATGCGGGCGACATTGGCAGTGCCGACATTATCGAGCAACTGACCGGCATCGCGCCGCTGCACGTGGTGCGCGGCAACAATGATCAGGATGCGACGTGGGCACGCCAGGTGCCGGACCATCTGCACGTTACGCTCAACGGCTGCCAGGCGTTGCTGGTGCATGACATCGCCGATGTCCCGGCGTTGCTCACTCCTCACACGCGCCTGGTCATTACCGGGCATTCGCATAAGCCGTTGATCGAGTGGCGCGGTGACATTCTGTATGTAAACCCCGGCAGCGCGGGGCGCCGACGTTTCAAGTTGCCGGTGACGCTGGCGCTGCTGGAGATGGGCGAGGGCACTATCGATGCTCGCTTGGTGTCACTGCTGGAGTGAATAGACTTATTGCTGGGCAAGAATGGACGCGAGCAATCCCGGAAAGCGGCTTTCAAGTTCATCGCTGCGCAACGAATTCATGTGGGTGGTGCCTACGCTGCGGCTGTGCACCAGGCCGGCGTCGCGCAGTACGCGGAAGTGGTGGGACATGCTCGACTTGGGCCGTCCGCCATCCAATTCGCCGCAGGTGGCTTCCGGCACGGCGGCCAGGCACCGGACGATCTCCAGGCGCACCGGATCACTCAGGGCGTAGAGCACGCGTTCGAGTGTGAGGTCTTGCAGGGTAGGGTGTTTGAAGGCTCGCATGAAATGAATGATAACAGGGGGGTATCGCTCAATACTATTGTTCGATTACCATCGAACTATCGAATCAGTCACCTGCTTCTGGAGTTCACGATGTCCGCTTTGTTCGAACCCTTCACCCTCAAAGACGTCACCCTGCGCAATCGCATCGCCATCCCGCCGATGTGCCAATACATGGCCGAAGACGGCGTGGTCAACGATTGGCACCACGTCCACCTGGCCGGCATGGCGCGTGGAGGTGCCGGTCTGCTGGTGGTGGAAGCCACCGCCGTTGCCCCGGAAGGCCGTATCACCCCAGGCTGCGCCGGTATCTGGAGCGATGCCCACGCCGAAGCTTTTGTGCCGATGGTGCAGGCTATCAAGGCGGCGGGTTCGGTGCCGGGTATCCAGATCGCCCATGCCGGGCGTAAGGCCAGCGCCAATCGCCCGTGGGAAGGCGATGACCATATCCCTGCCTCCGATGCCCGCAGTTGGGAAACCATCGCGCCGTCTGCGATTGCGTTCGGTGCCAACCTGCCCAACGTACCGCGCGCCATGACCCTGGAAGACATCGCCCGCGTACAACAGGATTTCGTCGATGCCGCCCGCCGGGCCCGCGACGCCGGTTTCGAATGGATCGAACTGCACTTCGCCCACGGCTACCTGGGCCAGAGTTTCTTCTCTGAACACTCCAACCAGCGCACCGATGCCTACGGCGGCAGCTTCGACAATCGCAGCCGTTTCCTTTTGGAAACCCTGGCCGCCGTGCGTGAGGTCTGGCCGGAAAACCTGCCGCTGACCGCGCGTTTCGGCGTGATCGAGTACGACGGCCGTGACGAACAGACGCTCACCGAATCCATCGAACTGGCGCGCCGCTTCAAAGCTGGCGGCCTGGACTTGCTGAGCGTCAGCGTCGGTTTCACCATTCCTGACACTAACATTCCGTGGGGCCCGGCCTTTATGGGCCCGATTGCCGAACGCGTACGCCGTGAGGCCGGTATTCCGGTGACCTCGGCCTGGGGCTTTGGCACCCCGCAATTGGCTGAGGGCGCGTTGCAGGCCGGTCAGCTGGACCTGGTGTCGGTGGGGCGCGCGCACCTGGCCGATCCGCACTGGGCGTATTTCGCCGCCAAGGAGCTGGGTGTGGAGAAGTCCGCCTGGACCTTGCCGGCCCCATACGCGCACTGGCTTGAGCGCTATCGCTGAGCCCATGCCGAGGTAATGAAAGCCACTCAATCGAGTGGCTTTTTTACGGCTGGCGTTTGAGGTGGATACACACGGGATACATAAAAGATAACGAATGAGAATAGATATCAAACACGAATGACTTGATATACCATTCGCGGCGAATTCTTGGCAGGTTTGCCGTCCCATCTGGCTCATTCACTAGGTCAACAACCATGCGTCGTACGCTGATTTCCCTGTGTGTCCTTCAGGCGTTTTCCCCTCTTGGCTGGGCAGAGGAGGTTTCCACAGCGCCCGCGAGCCTTGAATTGCAAGCGACCACTGTCACTGGCGATGGCGATTACGAGACGGCGCAAGGTCCCGTCAAGGGCTACCATGCCACGCGTTCGGCGAGTGCGACGCGCACCGACACCTCTATCCACGAAACCCCGCAATCCATCAGCGTGGTGTCCAAGGACGTGGTCGAAGACCTCGGCGCGACCCGTCTGCAGGATGCCCTCGACTACGCTGGCGGCGTGGGCCGTGCCAACAACTTCGGCGGGCAGGGCCTCACCACGTTTACCGTGCGCGGCTTTACTACCGGCGAGTTCTACCGCAACGGCTTTCCGATCAACCGTGGTTACCCGAACATGCCGGACGCCAACACCATCGAACGTCTGGAAGTGCTGCGCGGCCCGGCCACCATGCTCTACGGTCGTGGCGATCCGGGCGGCACTTTCAATGTGGTGTCCAAGCAGCCGCTGGCCGAACCGACGGTGACCCTCGGCAGCCAGTTGAACGACCAGGGCATGCAGCGCGGCACCCTTGACGCCTCCGGTCCGCTGGACGACGCGGGGCGCCTGGCCTATCGCCTGAACGTCGTGGGTGAGGGCGGCGACACCTTCCGCGACCATGTGTCGACCGAGCGCTACGGCGTGACGCCGGTCATCACCTGGCAGGCCAGCGATGACACCAAGGTGATCTTCGAAGGCGATTTCATGCGCAATAACCATCCGCTGGACCGTGGCCTGACGCGTTTCGCCAACCAGGCCGGCACGCCGTCGCGCGATACCTTCTGGGGCGACAAGGACGTAGGCAAGCTGCACAACGATAACAACATGGCCCAGCTGCGTTTCGAGCATATGCTCAACGACAGCTGGACGTTGGGCGGCGGGTTCCAGTGGCTGGATGGGACGTTGCAGGGGAATGCCATCGAGGCCAACGGCCCAGGCAGCCTGGGCGCCGACGGCCGCACGCTGCAACGCAACTTCAACTACCGCAAGCTGGAATGGACCGACAAGGACTACCAACTCAATCTGACCGGGCACTTCTCCACCGGCGGCCTCGATCACACCTTGCTGACCGGCGTCGAGTACGAGGACTACGACTATCAGTCGATCATCCAGCGCTCCAGCGCCGCCGCCGGCACCTACCCCATCGATATCTTCAATCCGGTCTACGGCCAGGCGCGTCCACCGCTGACACGCACGCCGACCCACGATAAAGAAAATCTCAAGACCTACGCGGCTTTCGTGCAGGACCAGGTGGCGCTGACCGAACGCTTGAAAGTCCTGGCCGGTGCGCGTTTCGAGCGGTTCGAGCATAACTACGAAAGTTATGTGGCGGGTGTGAAACCCTGGCAGGCCGCGGACAACGCCGTGACTCCACGGCTGGGCGTGATCTACGACCTGACCGACACCGTCGCCGTCTACGCCGACGCTGCGCGTTCGTTCAAGCCCAACACTGGCGCCAGCCGTGAAGGGGGAGGTTTTGCGCCGGAGAAGGGCAAATCCTATGAAATGGGCATCAAGTGGGAAGCCTTGGACCGCCAACTCAGCGTCGACGCGGCGATCTACCAGATCGACAAAAAGAACGTGCTGACCACCGACCCGGTGGACTCCACCTTCAGCGTCGCCGCCGGCCAGGTCCGCAGTCGCGGTTTCGACCTCAACGTTGCCGGCAACATTACCCCCGAATGGCGCGTGATCGGCGGCTATGCCTACGTGGATGCCGAGGTCACCCGGGACAATACCCTGCGCAGTGGTACGCGCTTGCTGAACATCCCGCGCAACAGCTTCAGCCTGCTCAACGTCTACGAATTCCAGGACGGCGCACTCAAGGGCCTGGGCCTCGGCGCCGGCGGCAAATACGTCGATGAACGCGCCGGCCAGACCGCCAACACCGCGTTTTCCATGGGCGCCTACACCGTCATCGACCTGCTCGGCTATTACAAGGTCAACGACAAAATGCGCCTGAACCTGGACGTTAAGAACCTGTTCAACCGTGAGTACGAAGAGGGCGCGTTCGGCAATATCTACGCCTACCCAGGCGCGCCGCGTACGGTGCAGGTGGGCATCGCCTACACCCTGTAACGCGCCTTATCGGCTTGCAATGGCCTCGCTGCGATTGCAAGCCACGTCACAGCCGCGACGGAAAACCGCGCGTCCCCGCAAATAAGCGTTTACGCGCCCATCGATAGATGAGAAAAGCTTGCCCATTTCCCCGCAGATGGACATCCCATGCCTCGTTCAACCCTTATCGCTCGCCTGGTCGTCGCGCTGCTGATCGGCGCGGCGCTGTGGTACATCTGGATCATCACCAGCGCCAAGCTGGGTATCGGCGGTGCCAGCCCGGATCAGCAGCAGATAGGCGTGCTGCCGGGGCTCAGCCCGCGTCACGTCAGCGAGTCCTGCACAGGTGTTGTCGTGACCAGGCAAGGTACCTGGCTGCTGGGTCGGGTCGAGGACGAATATCACACGTTTACGCCGTCCCCCGGGCAGGTCAACCTGAACGAGCAGCTTTACGGCAAGACGCCGAAGGCGCAGGAAGAGGAGGGTGGCTATTCCGGCTTCTTCCCGCGCGATAAACCCGAGACCACCTTTGTGTCGCGGCTGGATGCCGACGGCGCGTTCAAGCCCGTGGCGCAGGTCAGTGGCACCGCATGCCTGGTGTCCAGCGCCGATGGCGAGCGCGTGTTCCTGCTCACCGACCTCAAGCGACCCAAGGAAGCCGAGGGCCAGGAGGTGGTGTTTCGCAGCGATGACCAGGGGAAGACCTGGACCTGGTTGGCCGAAGGATTCTTCCCCGAGCTGGGCGGGGTGCTGACCCAACTCGCGCCGTACTTTTACAGCCAGAACGAGGTCTGGGCCTGGCGCAACCCCGACGAAATCGAGGAGGAAGGCCGTAGCGTGCAGACAGGGGTGTCGTACTCACTGGATGGCGGCCAGCACAGCACGCCGATCGCCACGCCACACTCTCTGGTGGTGGGGCCCGAATTCGTGAGCAGCCAGCACCCGCAGATCAAGGAGTGGCACGATTCCAACGATCAGGTGACCCATGTGCTGCAACTGGATGCCAGGCGCGCTTATATCTGGGTGTCCCAGCGCTTCTGGGCCAGCAACCCCGACGGCAAGGGCGACAACCTGGCGTTCAGCGTCACCACCCGCGTCGAGCTGTCGCGCGCGGCCGGAGCGTGGCAGGTGGGGGCGGTGCAGCGTGAAGAAGGTCTGTACATCAACGACCTGGCGAACAACGGCGACGGCCGTGTACTGGGCCTGATCGACCAGGGCCCCCATGGCCACGCCGTCGTCGCTGAAATGAACACCACCACCCTGGCCTGGCAACCCCTGGGCGAGGTGCCCAGCGTGTTCTCGCCACTGGCCTCCAGCACCCAGGCCCAGCAGTTATGGGTGGGACGTAACAGTTTGATGATCAACACCTACAGCGAACACCGCCCACCGCGCTGGCTGTACTGGTGGGGCGACGCCAACATCTCGGCGGGAGCGGTATTTTATTCCAAGGACTGGGGCCAGTCCTGGAAACGTCTGGCCGTGGACGGCTACCGAGGCGTGATCGGCTTCGACGGCGCCGGCGACCGGGTGTTCTGGGCCAAGGAAAGTCACCTGTACGATGTGGGTATTCAGGCCTACGGCTTATAGATAGGTAGGAGGGGCTTGCGCCCTTCCACCTTTTCTTTCACTCGGTTTTAGAGCGGGGTGAGCACGTTCATCACCGTATCCAGCGCCACCCGCGTGTCATCCAGCTGCACCAGCGACGCATGCCGCGCGCCCAGCGCGTCGCGGTTCTGGATCGCGGTGAGGATGGCTTTATGCCGAGGCAGGCTCAGGCCCTGGATGTCCGGGCGGCGGTTGGTGATGTTGATCGATTCGCGCAACGGCAGCGATAGCATGTTGCACATATACGCCAGCAGGTCGTTGCGCGTGGCGTCGGCGATGGCACGGTGGAAGTCCAGGTCGGCCTGCAGCAGCTGTTCGTGAGTCTTGGCGGTTTCCATGCCGCAGTAAGCCTTTTCGATGATAGCGATGTCTTCATCGGTGGCGGTGGTCGCGGCCATGGCGGCGATTTCCGGTTCGAGGATGCGCCGCACACCGGCTAGGGTGTTGAAAAACTCGCTATGGGGCGTGGACTGCATCAACCAGGACAGCACGTCCGGGTCGAGCAGGTGCCATTTGAGCCGTGGCCGCACCACCGCGCCCACCCGTGGCTTGGAATACACCAGGCCCTTGGCGCTGAGCACGCGGGTCGCCTCGCGCAATACCGAACGGCTGACCTTGTACTCCTCGCAGAGCGTGGCCTCCATCGGCAGGCGTTCTTCTGGCTTGAAGCGACCGGAAACGATGTGCATGCCCAAGTCCTGGACGATCTGGGCATGCATGCTCTTGCGCGGTTTGGACGGCTGTTGATCCATAACGACAGGGATGCTCTGGCTTAAATTCGCGGCATCATAGCATCCCAATTAGTGGGAATGCCGTGGGACTTCCGCCCCACGGCACCCCACCAGGAAGTCGAAGTCACAGCCCTGGTCGGCCTGCAGCACATGGTCGATGTACAGCTGGCGATAACCGCCGACGATCAAGTTCTGCGGTGGTTTGAGGTCGGCCATGCGCGCCGCCAGCTCGGCGTCGGTAATGTCCAGGTGCAAGCGGCCGTTGGCACAGTCCAGCTCGATCCAGTCACCTTCCTGCACCGTGGCCAGCGGCCCGCCGGCGGCGGCTTCCGGTGCCACATGCAGCACCACCGTGCCGTAGGCCGTGCCGCTCATGCGCGCATCGGAAATCCGCACCATATCGGTCACGCCTTGGGCCAGCAGCTTGGCCGGCAGGCCCATGTTGCCGACTTCGGCCATTCCTGGGTAACCCTTGGGCCCGCAGTTTTTCATGACCAGGATCGAGTTGGCGTCCACATCCAGCTCCGGATCATTGATGCGCGCCTTGTACATGTCGAAGTTCTCGAACACCACCGCACGGCCGCGATGCTGCATCAGTTCGGCGCTGGCCGCCGATGGCTTGAGCACCGCACCGAGTGGCGCCAGGTTGCCGCGCAGCACGCAGATGCCGCCGTCGGCGCGGATCGGGTTGTCCAGGGTGCGGATCACTTCGTCCTGGCCGTAGATCGGCGAATCCTGAGTGTTTTCCCCCAGGGTCTTGCCGTTGACGGTCAGCGCGTTCGGGTGCGGGATCAGGTTGGCTTCACCCAGGCGACGCAGCACTGCAGGCAGGCCGCCGGCATAGTAGAACTCTTCCATCAGAAAGCGCCCCGACGGTTGCAGGTCGACGATGGTCGGCATGCCGCGACCGATGCGGGTCCAGTCGTCCAGGTCCAATTCCACGCCGATACGCCCGGCGATGGCTTTAAGGTGAATCACGGCGTTGGTCGACCCACCGATGGCGGCGTTGACGCGTATCGCGTTTTCAAATGCCTCTTTGGTGAGGATCTTCGACAGCTTCAAGTCCTCGCGCACCATCTCCACCGCGCGCATGCCCGACATATGCGCCAGCACGTAACGACGCGCGTCCACCGCCGGGATCGCCGCGTTGTGCGGCAGGGACGTGCCGAGGGCCTCAGCCATGCAGGCCATGGTCGACGCGGTGCCCATGGTGTTGCAGGTGCCCGCCGAACGGGACATGCCGCCCTCGGCCGCGAGGAAATCGTCCAGGGTGATGGTGCCGGCCTTGACCTGCTCGCTCAGTTGCCACACCACCGTGCCCGAACCGATGTCCTGGCCCTTGTGCTTACCGTTAAGCATTGGCCCGCCGGTGACCACGATTGCCGGCACGTCGCAACTGGCGGCGCCCATCAGCAGGGCCGGGGTGGTTTTGTCGCAGCCGGTCAGCAGCACCACGCCGTCGATCGGGTTGCCGCGAATGGCTTCCTCCACATCCATGCTCGCCAGGTTACGGGTGAGCATGGCGGTAGGGCGCAGGTTCGATTCGCCGTTGGAGAACACCGGGAATTCCACCGGGAAACCGCCAGCCTCGATCACACCGCGCTTGACGTGCTCGGCGATCTGGCGGAAATGCGCGTTGCACGGGGTCAGCTCCGACCAGGTGTTGCAGATGCCGATGATCGGCTTGCCATGGAACTGGTGGTCGGCAATGCCCTGGTTCTTCATCCAGCTGCGGTACATGAAGCCGTTCTTGTCAGCGGTACCGAACCACTGGGCGGAGCGTAGGCCGGGCTTTTTATCAGACATGATGGTTTCTCTTATTGTATGACTATATGTTCTCTCTGCGGCTAAACATAAGCGCAAAATCTTCCATTTGGAAGTGTTGTTTCGTAAATAGTACTACTATATAGTCGATCTCACCTGAGGTATGACCCTGGCGAATTTTCGCGAGAGGCGTCCCCCGAGCTTCTATAAAAACAACAATCGGAGATCGACCCCATGAGCCAGGAACTGCGGCTTGTTCGGCGCATCACGCTGAAACTGATTCCCTTCCTGATCCTGCTGTACCTGATCGCCTACGTGGACCGTTCCGCCGTGGGTTTCGCCAAGCTGCACATGGGCGCCGACGTCGGCATCGGTGACGCCGCCTATGGCCTAGGCGCGGGCCTGTTCTTTATCGGCTACTTCCTGTTCGAGATTCCCAGCAACCTGATGCTCGACCGCTTCGGCGCGCGGCGCTGGTTCGCGCGCATCATGATCACCTGGGGCACCATCACCATCGGCATGGCCTTTGTGCAGGGGCCGCACAGCTTCTATGTGATGCGGTTCCTGCTCGGCGCGGCGGAAGCCGGGTTCTTCCCCGGCGTGCTGTACTACATCACCCAATGGTTCCCGGTGCGCCATCGCGGCAAGATCCTCGGTCTGTTCATCCTTTCCCAACCCATTGCCATGATGATCACCGGCCCGGTGTCCGGCGGCCTGCTGGGCATGGACGGCATCCTCGGCCTGCACGGTTGGCAGTGGCTGTTCATCGTGATCGGCACCCCGGCGCTGCTGCTCACCTGGCCGGTGCTGCGCTTCCTGCCGGACGGCCCCAAACAGGTCAACTGGATGAGCGAGGACGAAAAAACCTGGCTGACCGGCGAGCTGGCCAAAGACCTGCAAACCTACGGCCAGACCCGTCACGGCAACCCGTTGCATGCACTCAAGGACAAACGTGTGTTGCTGCTGGCGCTGTTCTACCTGCCAGTGACTCTGAGCATCTACGGCCTGGGCCTATGGCTGCCGACCCTGATCAAACAGTTCGGCGGCACTGACCTGGTCACCGGCTTTATCTCTGCCGTGCCGTATATCTTCGGGATCATCGGCCTGCTGATCATTCCGCGCAGTTCCGACCGTTTGAACGACCGCTACGGCCACCTTGCCGTGCTCTATGTGCTGGGCGCCACCGGCCTGTTCTTCAGCGCCTGGCTCGGCGCGCCGGTGCTGCAGATGGCCGCGTTGTGCCTGGCGGCGTTCGCAATGTTTTCCTGCACCGCGGTGTTCTGGACCTTGCCGGGGCGTTTCTTCGCCGGCGCCAGTGCGGCGGCGGGCATTGCATTGATCAACTCGGTGGGCAACCTGGGCGGTTATATCGGTCCGTTCGTGATCGGCGCGCTCAAGGAATACACCGGCAACCTGGCCTCGGGCCTGTACTTCCTGTGCGGCGTGATGCTGTTTGGCCTGGTGTTGACCGGCGTGGTCTACCGCGTGCTGGAGCGCAAACATGTGCTGCCGGCCGACCAGTTCGCCGCCAGCGCCCGTGGCGCCACCCGTACTTAATTCAAGGAGAAACCTGATGCGTCTAGTGCAGTTCGAACTCAATAACGGCGAGCGCCGGGTCGGCGTTGTCGATGGCACCCGGTTGCGTGAAGTGCAGGGCGCCCATAGCGTGCGCGAACTGGCCCTGGCCGCCATCCAGGCCGGCACCTCGTTGCAGCGGCAGGTCGACAGCCTGGGCCTGGGCGACAGCCATGACTACGCCGCGTTGCTTGCTGAACAGAAGATCCTGCCGCCCCTGGACCACCCGGACCCGGCCCACATGCTGATCAGTGGCACCGGCCTGACCCACCTGGGCAGCGCCGCCGCCCGCGACAAGATGCACCAGCAGGCCGGCGACGAAGCCACGTTGACCGACACCATGCGCATCTTCAAATGGGGCGTGGAGGGCGGCAAGCCCGCAGCGGGCCAGGCGGGCGTGCAACCGGAATGGTTCTACAAAGGCGACGGCAGCATCGTGGTGCGCCCTGGCCAGGCGTTCCCGGTGCCACCGTTTGCCGAAGATGCCGGCGAAGAGCCGGAGATCGGCGGCCTGTATGTCATCGGTCCCGACCGCAAACCCTATCGCCTGGGTTTCGCGGTGGGCAATGAGTTCTCCGACCATGTCATGGAACGCAAGAATTACCTGTACCTGGCCCACTCCAAACTGCGCAGTTGCAGCTACGGCCCGGAACTGCGCGTGGGTGAGTTGCCCCAGCACCTGGCCGGCACCAGCCGCCTGCTGCGCGACGGCCAGGTGATCTGGGAAAACGAATTTCTCAGTGGCGAGGCCAACATGTGCCACAGCCTGGAAAACCTTGAGTATCACCATTTCAAGTACAGTCAGTTCCTCACGCCGGGCGATGTGCACATTCATTTCTTCGGCACCGCCACGCTGTCATTCGCCGACGGTATACGTACCCAACCGGGGGATGTGTTCGAGATCAGCCAGGCCGAATTCGGCGCGCCGCTGATCAACAGCGTCGGCCAGGCCGATGCGGTGTTCGAACCCGGTCACGTCATCACTCTTTAAGGAGCTCCTCATGAGTCAGTTTCTCGGCCACAACTACATCGGCGGCCAGCGCAGCGCCAAGGGCAGCATCAAGCTGCACAGCGTCGACGCCGCCAGCGGTGAAACCTTGCCCCAGGACTTCTTCCAGGCCACCCCGGAAGAAGTCGACGCCGCCGCCCAGGCCGCCGCCACTGCCTACCCGGCGTACCGCGCCCTGAGCGCCGCGCGCCGTGCGCAGTTCCTCGACGCGATTGCCGACGAGCTGGATGCCCTGAGTGATAACTTTGTCGAGCTGGTGTGCCGCGAAACCGCGCTGCCGGCCGCCCGCATCAAAGGCGAACGCGGCCGCACCAGCGGCCAGATGCGCCTGTTCGCCACGGTGCTGCGTCGCGGTGATTTCTACGGTGCGCGCATCGACAAAGCCTTGCCGGACCGCCAGCCGCTGCCGCGTCCGGACCTGCGTCAATACCGCATCGGCCTCGGCCCGGTGGCGGTGTTCGGTGCGAGCAACTTCCCGCTGGCGTTCTCCACCGCCGGCGGCGACACCGCAGCCGCGCTGGCGGCCGGGTGCCCGGTGGTGTTCAAGGCCCACAGCGGGCACATGGCGACGGCCGAATGCGTGGCCGATGCGATCATCCGTGCGGCCGAGGCCACCGGGATGCCCGCCGGCGTGTTCAATATGATCTTCGGCGGCGGCGTCGGTGAGGCGCTGGTCAAGCACCCGGCGATCCAGGCGGTGGGCTTTACCGGCTCGCTCAAAGGCGGCCGTGCCCTGTGCGACATGGCGGCGGCGCGTCCGCAGCCGATCCCGGTGTTTGCCGAGATGTCGAGCATCAACCCGGTGATCGTGCTGCCCCAGGCCCTACAGGCACGGGCAGACACCGTGGCGCGCGACCTGACCGCCTCGGTGGTGCAGGGCTGCGGCCAGTTCTGCACCAATCCGGGCCTGGTGATCGGTATCGCCTCGCCCGAATTCAGCGCATTCACCCGGCAAGTGGCGCAATTGATCGGCGAGCAACCGGCGCAAACCATGCTCAACGCCGGCACCTTGAGCAGCTATGGCAAGGGCCTGGAAAAACTCCTGGCGCACCCCGGTATCCAGCACCTGGCGGGCAATGCCCAATCCGGCAATCAGGCGCAACCCCAGCTGTTCAAAGCCGACGCCAGCTTGCTGATCAATGGCGATGAGGCACTGCAGGAAGAAGTCTTCGGGCCCACCACGGTATTTGTCGAAGTGGCCGACCAGGCCCAGCTCAGCGCGGCCTTGCACGGCCTGCATGGGCAGCTCACGGCAACCCTTATCGGCGAGCCGGGCGACTTGCAGCAGTTCGCCGAACTCACGCCGCTGCTGGAGCAGAAGGTCGGGCGCATCCTGCTCAACGGCTACCCGACCGGCGTGGAAGTCTGCGATTCGATGGTGCATGGCGGTCCGTACCCGGCGACGTCCGATGCCCGTGGCACCTCGGTCGGCACCCTGGCCATCGACCGCTTCCTGCGTCCGGTGTGCTTCCAGAACTACCCGGACAGCCTGCTGCCCGACGCGCTGAAAAATGCCAACCCGTTGCGTATCCAGCGTCTGGTGGATGGCACGCCGTCGCGCGATCCGCTGTAACCACATAACCGGCGTCCAGGAGGTTTCATGTCGTTGAGCGCAGTGACCGCACACCGTGCGCAGTTGGGGGAGGGCCCGTTCTGGGACGGCCCGACCCAGGCGTTGTATTGGGTGGATATCGCCGGCAAGCAGGCGCTGCGCCTTAAGGACGGGGAGTTGCGTATATGGCGGATGCCCGAGCATGTCTCGGCGTTTATCCCCTGTGAACGCGGCGATGCGCTGGTGACGTTGAGCAGTGGCGTCTACCGTCTGGACCTGGCCACCGACGCGCTGACCCTGCTGTGCCAGGCCGATCCGCACCCTGGCAACCGTGGCAATGAAGCGCGTTGCGATGCCCAGGGCCGGCTGTGGTTGGGCACCATGCAGAACAACATCGGCGAGCACGGCGAGGACCTGCCGATCACGCGGCGTTCCGGCGGCCTGTTTCGCGTGGACGCCGACGCCACGGTCACGCCGTTGCTGCAAGGGTTGGGGATTCCCAATACGTTGCTGTGGAGCGACGACGGCAGCCAGGTGCACTTCGGCGACAGCCTCGACGGCACGCTTTATCAGCACGGTATCCAGGCCGACGGCGGTCTGGCATCGCCCACGGTGTGGTTTGGTCCGCATCCGCGTGGCGGGCCGGACGGCTCGGCCATGGACGCCGATGGCTATATCTGGAACGCCCGTTGGGACGGCAGTTGCCTGCTGCGCCTGACGCCCACGGGCGAGGTGGATCGAGTCATCGAGCTGCCGGTCAGCCGCCCCACCAGTTGCGTGTTCGGCGGGCCCAGGCTCACCACCTTGTTTATCACCAGCGCGGCCAGCCCTTTGGATCACCCCTTGGACGGTGCCGTGCTGGCTATCGATGTCGATGTACCTGGCAAACCTTGCCATCGCTTTGCCGGTTAACCCAAGCCCTAAAAACAATAACAAGGAGTCACCCGTATGAATCGTCGTCGTGGTATCCGTTCCCTGTGCTGCGCCGCTGTAGCGGTATCGGCCATGAGCTTGAGCGGGCTGGTGCTGGCCGCTGATGCAGTCAAAATCGGCTTTCTGGTCAAGCAGGCTGAAGAGCCGTGGTTCCAGACCGAGTGGGCTTTCGCTGAAAAAGCCGCCAAGGACAAGGGTTTTGAATTGATCAAGATCGCCGTGCCCGACGGCGAGAAAACCCTCTCGGCCATCGACAGCCTGGCCGCCAACGGCGCCAAGGGCTTTGTGATCTGCCCGCCGGATGTGTCTCTGGGCCCGGCGATTGTGGCCAAGGCTAAGCTCAACGACATGAAGGTCATGGCGGTGGACGACCGTTTCGTCGACGCCAAGGGCAAGTTTATGGAAGACGTGCCGTACCTGGGTATGGCGGCCTTCGAAGTGGGCCAGAAGCAGGGCGCCGCCATGGCCGCCGAAGCGAAGAAGCGCGGTTGGGACTGGAAGGATACCTACGCGGTGGTCAACACCTTCAATGAACTCGATACCGGTAAAAAACGCACCGACGGTTCGATTGATTCGCTGAAAAAAGCCGGTTTCCCTGCAGACCACATCCTTACCGCTGCGCTGAAAACCCTGGATGTACCGGGCAGCATGGACGCCACCAACTCGGCCCTGGTCAAACTTCCAAGCGGCGTGAAAAACCTGATCATCGGCGGTATGAACGACAACACCGTGCTCGGCGGCGTACGCGCCACCGAAGCGGCCGGTTTCAAGGCGGCTAATGTGATCGGTATCGGCATCAACGGCACCGACGCCATCGGCGAGCTGAAAAAACCCGACAGCGGTTTCTTCGGCTCGATGCTGCCAAGCCCGCATATCGAAGGCTACAAAACCGCAGAGATGATGTACGAGTGGGTAACCAAAGGCACCGAACCGCCTAAATACACGGCCATGGACGAAGTGACGCTGATCACCCGTGAGAACTTCAAGCAGGAACTGGAAAAGATCGGCCTGTGGAAATAAGGCAGCTCGCTTTCCTCGGCGGTGCCGGTAACGGTGCCGCCTGATCGGTGTGATGAGGTGGTTATGCACGCGCAAGTCAATCAACAACATACGGCCGGGGCCAGTCTGCGCTTCGACGGCATCGGCAAAACCTTCCCCGGCGTCAAGGCGCTGGACGGTATCTGCTTCACCGCCCACCCGGGGCAGGTACACGCCTTGATGGGCGAAAACGGCGCGGGCAAGTCGACGCTGCTGAAGATCCTCGGCGGAGCCTATATCCCGAGCAGCGGCACGGTGCAGATCGGCGCGCAGACCATGGCCTTCAAATGCGCCGCCGACAGCATCGCCAGCGGCGTGGCGGTGATTCACCAGGAGCTGCATCTGGTGCCGGAAATGAGCGTGGCCGAGAATCTGTTCCTCGGCCATTTGCCCACGCGCTGGGGCGTGGTCAACCGTGGCCTGCTGCGCAAGCAGGCCCTGGCGTGCCTCAAGGGCCTGGCCGATGAGATCGACCCGGACCAGAAGCTGGGGCGCTTGTCCCTGGGCCAGCGCCAATTGGTGGAAATCGCCAAGGCACTGTCCCGTGGTGCCCATGTGATCGCCTTCGACGAGCCGACCAGCAGCCTGTCGGCGCGGGAGATCGACCGCTTGATGGCGATCATCACGCGCCTGCGCGACGAGGGCAAAGTGGTGCTCTACGTGTCGCATCGCATGGAAGAAGTGTTCCGCATCTGCGACGCGGTCACGGTGTTCAAGGACGGCCGCTACGTGCGCACGTTCGAGGACATGAGCGCGCTGACCCACGACCAGTTGGTGACCTGCATGGTCGGTCGCGACATTCAGGACATCTACGACTACCGCCCGCGCGAGCAGGGCGAGGTGGCGCTCAAGGTCGACGGTCTGCTTGGGCCAGGCTTGCGCGAGCCGGTGAGTTTCCAGGTGCGCAAAGGCGAAATACTCGGCTTGTTCGGCCTGGTCGGGGCAGGGCGTACCGAGCTGTTCCGTCTGCTCAGCGGCCTGGAGCGTGCCCGCGCCGGCAGCCTTGAGCTCTGTGGTGAGCCATTGCAACTGCGTTCGCCGCGCGACGCCATCGCCGCCGGGGTGCTGCTGTGCCCCGAAGACCGCAAGAAGGAAGGCATCATCCCGCTGTCCAGCGTGGCCGAGAACATCAACATCAGTGCCCGTGGCGCCCACTCGCGCTTCGGCTGGCTGCTGCGCGAGGGCTGGGAGAAGGGCAACGCCGCGCAGCAGATCCAGGCGATGAAAGTCAAAACCCCGAACGCCGCGCAAAAGATCCTGTACCTCTCCGGCGGCAACCAGCAGAAGGCCATTTTGGGCCGCTGGCTGTCGATGCCGATGAAAGTGCTGCTGCTCGACGAGCCGACGCGGGGCATCGATATCGGCGCCAAGGCCGAGATCTACCAGATCATCCATAACCTCGCGGCGCAGGGCATTGCGGTGATTGTGGTGTCCAGCGACCTGATGGAAGTCATGGGCATTTCCGACCGCATCCTGGTGCTGTGCGAAGGCGCCCTGCGCGGCGAACAACTGCGTGAACACGCCACTGAATCCAACCTGCTGCAGCTGGCCTTGCCGCGCCGCGTGACGAACTGAGAGAAGACCATGACCACTCAAAACAACGCGCTGCCCCGCGCACGCAAACCCCTGGACATGCGCGCCTTGCTCGACAACTGGGCGATGCTGCTGGCGGCCATCGGCATCTTCGTGCTGTGCGCCTTGCTGATCGACAACTTCCTCTCGCCGCTGAACATGCGCGGCCTGGGCCTGGCGGTGTCGACCGTGGGCATCGCCGCGTGCACCATGCTGTTCTGCCTGGCGTCGGGGCATTTTGACCTGTCGGTGGGCTCGGTGATCGCCTGTGCCGGCGTGGTCGCGGCCATCGTCATGCGCGATACCGACAGCGTGATGCTGGGCATTGGCGCAGCATTGCTGATGGGCCTGGTCGTCGGGCTGATCAATGGCATCGTGATCGCCAAACTGCGGGTCAACGCGCTGATCACCACGTTGGCGACCATGCAGATCGTGCGCGGCCTGGCCTACATATTTGCCGACGGCAAGGCCGTGGGCGTGTCCCAGGAGCAGTTCTTCATCTTCGGCAACGGCCAGTTGTTCGGCGTGCCGGTGCCAATCCTGATCACCCTGGTGTGCTTCCTGTTTTTCGGCTGGCTGCTCAACTACACCACCTACGGGCGCAACACCATGGCCATCGGCGGCAACCCGGAAGCGGCGCTGCTGGCGGGCGTGAACGTGGACCGCACCAAAATCCTGATCTTCGCCGTGCACGGCCTGATCGGCGCACTCGCCGGCGTGATCCTCGCCTCACGCATGACCTCGGGCCAACCGATGATCGGCCAGGGTTTTGAACTGACGGTTATCTCCGCCTGTGTACTGGGCGGCGTGTCGCTGAGCGGCGGCATCGGCATGATCCGCCATGTGATCGCGGGCGTGCTGATCCTGGCGATCATCGAAAACGCGATGAACCTGAAGAACATCGACACCTTCTACCAATATGTGATTCGAGGTTCGATCCTGCTGCTGGCCGTGGTTATCGACCGCATGAAACAACGCTGACTCCAGGCCATGTGAGGACTGAATGTGGGGGGCGCTTGCCCTAATGCCAGTCAGTTAAGAACTCAGTTGATCCAGCCCAGGCAATGACCATCAAAAGTGGGAGGGGGCTTGCCCCCGATAGCGGTGTATCAGAAGCAAAAATGCAGACTGACACTCCGTAATCGGGGGCAAGCCCCCTCCCACAGTAAAGCGGTTCGATGTTGTTGCTGGCAGCGGTGATTGAGTCCATGAAACAAAGCTGAGCCCGGGTCATGTGAAATCAAAAGGTGGGAGGGGGCTTGCCCCCGATAGCGGTGTATCAGAAGCAAAAATGCAGACTGACACTCCGTAATCGGGGGCAAGCCCCCTGCCACGGTAAGGCGGTTTTAATCAGCGCTGAACTTGAAGACGGTGTTCTGGGTATACGTCTGCCCCGGATTCAGACGGGTCGAGGCAAACTTGGGCTGGTTAGGTGCGTCCGGAAAGTGCTGAGTCTCCAGGGTGAACCCACTCCAGTGCAGGTAGGTCTTGCCGGCCTTGCCCTTCACCGAACCGTCGAGGAAGTTGCTGGTGTAGAACTGCACGCCCGGTTCGCTGGTGTACAGCTGCAGGCGTCGGCCGGATTCGGGGTCGTGTACCTCGGCGGCCAGTTGTTTAACGTCACCCTTGTTGTCCAACGCCCAGTTGAAGTCAAAGCCGCCTTGTTTCGGCTCGGCGAATTTGAGTTGCGGATGGTCTTCCTTGATGTGCTCACCGATAGGTGTCGGTTTCAGGAAATCCATCGGCGTGCCTTTGACCGGTGCCAGTTCACCGGTAGGAATCAACGTTGCGTTCACCGGAGTGTAGTGGCTGGCGTGCAAGGTCGCGACCTGCTTGAGAATGTCGCCATTGCCCGCGCCGGCGAGGTTGAAGTAGCTGTGGTTGGTGAGGTTGAGCACCGTCGGTTTGTCGGTGCTGGCCTTGTAGTCGATGTGCAGTTCGTTCTTGTCGTTGAGGCGGTAAGTGACCTCGGTGGTCAGGTTACCGGGGAAGCCCATCTCACCGTCCTTGGACAGATAGCTGAGCTTCACACCGACCGAGTCCTTGTCCTTGACCGATTCGGCTTTCCACACCTGCTTGTCGAAGCCCTGGGCGCCGCCATGCAGCGAGTTGGGGCCGTCGTTGAGGGGCACTTGGTAGCGCTTGCCGTCCAGTTCGAAAGCACCGCCGGCCAGGCGATTGCCGAAGCGTCCGATGGTGGCGCCGAAAAACGCGGTACCGCTCTGATAGCCTTGCACGTCGTCGAAGCCCAGCACCACGTCATCGACCTTGCCATGCTTGTCCGGCACTTTGAGCGATTGCAGCACGCCACCGTAGGTAATCACCGTGGCTTGCATACCGTGGCTGTTGCGCAGGATGTACTGTTCGACCGGCGTGCCGTCGTTGGTTTTACCGAAAGGTTTGTGCTCGCTGGACAAGCCGGTCGCCTGAGCGCCGCCACTGGCAATCAGCATCGACAGCGCCAGGCCGGAGAGCAGGTATCGAGGGTGCTTCATGATCGAACTTCCTTTTGTTGTTTTGAGTGGAATAGTTCTACTAATAGCGATATTTTGTCGTTGTGACAGCGAATTTATAGCCTTTAACCGTCGTTTCGTAAAATAAAATAAGACTAATTAAGCGAGGCATCACTGTATGAGTACTGAGCACGCCGTTTACCCCGACCTCAAGGGCAAGACTGTACTGGTGTCTGGAGGTGCCTCGGGGATCGGCGAATTCATGGTGCGTGCGTTTGCCGCACAGGGCGCCAGGGTAGGTTTTGTGGACCGCGCGCAAAGCCAGGGCGAACGCCTGGCGGCGCTGTTGAGTTCACGCGGGCATGCGGTGGAGTTCGTCTGCTGTGACATTACCGACGAGATCGCCTACAAGGCCGCCATCGGTCGCTTTGAACAGTCCCTCGGCCCGATCACTGTGTTGGTCAACAACGCCGCCAACGATGTGCGCCATACCCTGGAAGAAGTCGACTCGGACACCTTCGACCGACTCATCGCGGTCAACCTCAAGCACGCGTTTTTCGCGGCCAAGGCCGTGGTGCCGATGATGAAAAGCGCAGGCGGCGGCTCGATCATCAACCTGGGTTCGGTGGGTTGGATGATGGCCTCCGCCGGTTACCCGGTATACGCCGCCAGCAAGGCCGCCGCCCACGGTATGACCCGCGCCCTGGCCCGCGAACTGGGCCCGAACCGCATCCGCGTCAACACGTTGGTGCCGGGCTGGGTGATGACCGAAAAGCAACTGGCCATGTGGGTCGATGACGCCGCCAAGGACCTGATCGCGCGCAGCCAGTGCCTGCCTGGCAGCGTACTGCCCGAACACATCGCCAATATGGCGTTGTTTCTGGCCTCCGACGCGTCGGCGATGTGTTCGGCGCAGAACTTTATTGTCGATGGCGGCTGGGTCTGAGCCGAACACCTTAAGTTCAGGCAGCCCAGATTAATGTGGGAGGGGGCTTGCCCCCTCTCACATTTGAACTGCGGCGCTTAGGCGATCGGGTAACGCTTGAACGCGGGATGCTGCTCCAAGCGCTCGGCATGCCGTTGCAGATGGGGAAACGCATCCGCCTTGACCACCGAGGCCACAGTGAACTGACTGAACGACCAGGCGACGGCGGCTGTGATCGACGCCTGGGTCAGCGCTTCGCTGTCGCCCAACTGTTTGTCCAGCAACCCATAGGCCGCGAGCAACTGCCCGCTGACGCGTTCAAGCCACGGCGCGTGCAGTTTCTCGGCCGGGCGCAAGTTGTGCTCATAAACGATCTGCACGCTTTTCTCACAAGCTGCCAGGGCCAAGCCAAGGATGTGCAGGTCGCGGGCAAGTGCGCCAGGCTTCTGGGGCAACAACTTCCTATCAGCCGGGGCCAGGGTTTCGAGGTATTCCAGGATCAGGCTGGAGTCCATCAACACCGTGCCATCGTCCAGCACCAGGGTCGGCGCCTTGACCACCGGGTTGATCTGCGCGAATTCATCGAAGGTGCGGAACACGGACAAGGGCTCGTGCACAAAATCCACCCCATATAACTCCAGGGAAATAGCCACGCGGCGCACGTAGGGCGAGTCCAGCATGCCGATCAGTTTCATGAAGCCTCCATTGCTGTCAGGGTGAGGGATTCAGAGATTAAGGTTCCTCGGTCGCGCCGCGCAATGGCTGATCGGCCTCTATCCGCCGCTCAACAGCTCGACGGGTCGGGCCTTTATGCCGGGCTTCTGAATCCCTGCCGGCTGGCGCCCGGCGGTTGCCCGGTGATGCGTTTGTAGGCGCGGCTGAAAGCGGCCTGTGAGGTATAGCCGAGGCGGTACGCCACTTCCTCGATGGGCAGGCGTTCCAGGGTCAGCCACTGGCTGGCCAGGCGCATGCGCAGCTCGGTCACGTAACGCAGTGGTGGCACCCCCAGGGTGGCCTGGAAACGATCGGCGAACACCGAGCGCGAGGTATGACAGTGCGCCGCCAGTTCGGCCACGCTCCAGTCGCGGCCCGGTTGCTGGTGCAGGGCGAGCAGGGCGCCCGCCAGGCGGTTGTCGCGCAAGGCGGCCGCCAGGCCCGACGCGTTGGCGCAGGCGCATTCGACCCAGCCGCGCACGATCATCGCCGCCACCACATCGGCCAGACGCGCCAGGATGCCGGCATACCCGACGCGGGCGCTGGAGACTTCGCGTTCCATCACCGCCAGGATCGGCATCAGGCCGGGGTAACGCTGGCCTCCCGCATCGATCAGCATCAAGGCCGGCATCAGGTTGCCCAGGCCCTGGATACTGTCGAGTTCGAACTCCATGCAGGCGCTGAACAGCAGGGTATTGGCAGGCTCGTCGGGCGAGGCGTTCACGGCACACACGGTATCGCCCAGCGGGGCGGCGTCGAAGCTGGCGATGTCCTGCACGGGGTCAGCCGGGTTGGATAACAGCGCATGCGCGCCACCGTGGGCGATAAACACCGCGTTTCCCGCCGACAGCTCAAAGAGGCTGCCGTCTTCCATTCGCAAGGTCGCGCAGCCGGCAGCCAGGAAATGGAAATACGCATGGCCCGGCTTGGTCGCAAAGCCGATGCCGAACACCGGCCCGGCCTGGATGCGCCGGTACTGCACGCCGCGCAGGCGCATGCTGCGCAGCAGTTCGTTGATCAGTTCGGAAGACAGCGTGAATGCAGTGTCGGTTGGCATGCTCGGGGTTTCGGTCAAAAACTCAAGGGTTTGAATCATAGATCATCCAGGTAGTGAAACCTAGACTGGCCGTCACGCTAATACCTGAGGATGGTTTGTGATGAATGATTGTGTGTGCCATGCCCCTGCCCATGACAGGGTCGAGCCGACCACCCCGGCCTGGATGGCGGTGTTTTCCCTGGCGATGGGCGTGTTCGGCCTGCTCACGGCCGAATACCTGCCGGCCAGCCTGCTGACACCGATGGCCCTGGACCTGGGCGTATCGGAAGCGCTGGCCGGCCAAGCGGTCACGGTCACGGCGGTGGTGGCCTTGTTCGCCGGGTTGCTGGTGCCCGGCCTGACGCGCGGCATCGACCGGCGCCTGGTGCTGTTGGGGTTCTCCACGCTGATGATTGCGTCCAACCTGCTGGTGGCGTTCTCGTCCAGCCTCGTGGTGCTGTTGTTGATGCGCATCCTGCTGGGCATTGCCCTTGGCGGTTTCTGGAGCATGGCGGCGGCCGTTGCCATGCGCCTGGTGCCGGCGGCGTCGCTGCCACGGGCGCTGTCGATTATCTTCAGCGGCATTGCAGTGGGTACCGTCGTCGCTGTGCCGCTGGGCAGCTACCTCGGCGGCCTGTATGGCTGGCGCAGCGCCTTCGTGGCTGCGGCCGCCGTCGGCGTGGTGACCCTGGCGTTCCAGCTGTTCACGCTGCCGCGCCTGGCACCCAGCGGCACCGCGCGGCTGCGCACCGTGCTGGACGTACTGCTGCGCCCCGGCATTGCCATTGGCATGTTCGGCTGCGTGCTGGTGCACACCGGGCACTTCGCGCTGTTTACCTACATTCGTCCGTTTCTGGAAAGCACCACCGGGGTCGGTACTGAAGGCTTGGCCCTGATGCTGCTGGGGTTCGGCGCGGCGAATTTTGTCGGCACGCTGTTGGCCGGCTGGTGGCTGGTGCGTAACCCGCGCGGCACGCTGGTGTTGATGCCGGCATTGGTGGGGGCGGCGGCGTTGGCCCTGGTGTTGCTGCCCGCGTCGCTGCCGGGCCAGGCATTACTCCTGGCGTTGTGGGGCATGGCGTTTGGCGGCGTGCCGGTGGCGTGGTCGAACTGGGTGGCTCGTGCAGTGCCGGATCAGGCGGAAAGTGCCGGTGGCATGGTGGTGGCGTCGGTGCAATCGGCCATCGCGGCGGGTGCGGCCGGCGGGGGCGCGATGTTCAGTGCCACGGGCATCGACGGAGTGTTCCTGGGCGCAGGGTGCCTGATGCTGCTGGCGGCACTGTTGATCGCGCTGCGTGTGCAGGTGCCTCGGCATACGTCGGCAGGGAGTGTGACGCACGCCCGGTCTTTGGTTTAGTCTGAAGCGCTCAGCTGTTCGCAAACGCCTCTGGAGTAGTAAGCATGACCGATTACGTACCCCCTAAAGTCTGGACCTGGGACACCGAAAGCGGCGGCACCTTCGCCAGCATCAACCGGCCGATTGCCGGTCCCACACACGACAAGGCGCTGCCGGTCGGCAAGCATCCGTTGCAGCTGTACTCCCTGGCCACGCCCAATGGGCAGAAGGTCACGATCCTGCTCGAAGAACTGCTGGCCCTGGGGCACACCGGTGCGGAATACGATGCCTGGTTGATCAAGATCGGCGACGGCGACCAGTTCGGCAGTGGCTTTGTCGACGTCAACCCGAACTCGAAAATCCCGGCCCTGATGGACCACAGCGGCGCCACGCCGATTCGGGTGTTCGAGTCCGGCGCGATCCTGCAGTACCTGGCCGAGAAATTCGGCGCGTTCTTCCCCACCGAACCGGCGGCCCGCGCAGAGTGTTTGTCATGGTTGTTCTGGCAGATGGGCAGCGCGCCGTACCTGGGCGGTGGTTTCGGGCATTTCTATGCGTATGCGCCAAGCAAGATGGAATACCCGATCAATCGCTTTGCCATGGAGACCAAGCGCCAGCTGGATGTGCTGGATAAGCGCCTGGCCGTGAGCGAGTACATTGCCGGGGACGAATACACCATCGCCGACATCGCCATCTGGCCCTGGTACGGTGGGTTGGTCAAAGGCCGCTTGTATGGGGCGGCCGAGTTTCTGGCGGTGCACGAGTACCCGCACGTACAGCGCTGGGCCGAGGCGATTGAAGCACGCCCGGCAGTGCAGCGTGGGCGGCGGGTGAACCGGGTCTCGGGCGAGCCCCATGAGCAGTTGGCTGAGCGGCATGACGCAAGTGATCTGGATTGAACCGCCGATGATCGTTCCCACGCTCTGCGTGGAAACGCCTCCTGGGACGCTCTGCGTCCCGCCGGCCGCAGCAAGTCTTGGCGGCTGCGCACAGGTGACGCGGAGCGTCACGGGCTGCATTCCCACGCGGGAGCGTGGGAACGATCTTTGATAGCGGTGGATCAGTCACAGATGTATCAACTGACCCACCCTTATCGGGGGCAAGCCTCCTCCCACATTGTCTAACCGTGCTTCAGGCAGTTGATAGAGCGATCCACCGTGGTCTTGATCGTTCCCACGCTCTGCGTGGAAACGCCTCCTGGGACGCTCTGCGTCCCGCCGGCCGCTGCAAGTCTTGGCGGCTGCGCACAGGTGACGCGGAGCGTCACGGGCTGCATTCCCACGCGGGAGCGTGGGAACGATCTTTGATAGCGGTGGATCAGTCACAGATGTATCAACTGACCCACCCTCATCGGGGGCAAGCCTCCTCCCACATTGTCTAACCGTGTTTCAGGCAGTTGATAGAGCGATCCACCGTGGTCTTGATCGTTCCCACGCTCTGCGTGGAAACGCCTCCTGGGACGCTCTGCGTCCCGCCGGCCGCTGCAAGTCTTGGCGGCTGCGCACAGGTGACGCGGAGCGTCACGGGCTGCATTCCCACGCGGGAGCGTGGGAACGATCTTTGATAGCGGTGGATCAGTCACAGATGTATCAACTGACCCACCCTTATCGGGGGCAAGCCTCCTCCCACAGGAGATTTATGCAGGTTTTAGAACGAGTTATATCAACTCAGCAGCCCGGTGCTGACCGCCACGATCAGGAACACCCCCAGCAGCGCGCGGTAGATCACGAAGGGCCAGGTGGAGAACCGCTCCAGGAATTTCATCAGGCCCCAGATGGCAAAGAACGCCGAGATGCTGGCAACCACCAGGCCGAACAGCAGATGTGGCCAGGCGTGGGCGGGCAGGTCGGCGTGCAACAACACCCACAGCTCCTTCAAGCCGGCAAGGGCAATGGCGGGTAACCCCAGCAGGAAGGAAAAGCGTGCGGCTTCTTCGCGTTTGAAGTTGAGGAACAGCGCGGCGGTCAAGGTAGAACCGGAACGTGATACGCCTGGAATCAAAGCGCCAATCTGTGCGACGCCCACGATCAACGCATCACGCAGGCGCATCTGGCTGACCTCGCGGGTATGCCGCGCACGCAACTCGGCCACCGCCAGCAACACCGCCATGACGACGCAGGAAATACCAATCACCATCAACCCGCGCAATGGTGAGTTGCAGGTATTCAGTGTCGACGACAAGGCCAGGCCGGCAATCCCTATCGGGATGGTCGCCAATACAATCGCCACGGCCAGCTTGAACCATTGATCGTTATAGTCACCCCGGCGCACCGCATTGATGCTGCCCGTGGTCACCTGGCGTACATCGCGCCAGAAATAACTCACCACCGCTGCCAGCGCCGCCAACTGCATGGCTGCCGAAAATGCCGAGCCGGGGTCCTGCCAGCCGAGCAGGGCGGGTATTACGCGCATATGGGCGGTGGAGGAGACCGGCAACAGTTCAGTAATGCCCTGGACCACGCCCAGGATGAAGATCTGCAGGTAATCCAGGGAGGCGAAGCCCACATCCAGGCCGGCGGTACAGACGTTGCTCAAAGTGCGTGTCCTTGAAAAAGTGGCGAACCGGCGAAGTTTATTCGAAATGTTTCAAGAATTCGGCCGAGGCCATGGCTAACTGCAATCCGTTCAGCCAGTAGAAAGGTTCGCCGCGCTCTTGGCCGCTGCCGGTGTTTTGTGAACAATGGCGCCCTGTTTTTTCTGATCGAGCGCCCCATGCCTGAAACCACCGTGGAATTGATCCAGACCGGCCCCGAAGAAGCCGAGCTGATCCGCAATCTCTACCAGTACTACGCCTATGAGTCTTCGGACTGGGAGCAGGAAGACGTCGAGGCGGATGGGCGTTTCTACATCCATGACGAGCACCTCAACCGCTATTGGCAAGACCCGCAATGGAGCGCCAACCTGCTGCTGGTCGACGGCTATATCGCCGGCTTCCTGCTGATCGAAGGGTGTGAGTTACCGGGCATCGAGGCCCTGGAACTGGCCGACCTGTTTATCCTCAAGCGCTACCGCCGCAAAGGCATCGGGCGCGCCATTGCCACCCAGGTGCTGTGCAGCGGCGAGGCGGATTGGCTGGTGCGGTTTTATGATCAGGACGAAGTGTCCCAGGCGTTCTGGCGCGCGGTGCTGGATAACCTGCCGCGTCCGGTGCAAGCCCTTGAGCTGGCGGATGATCCGCAGTTGATGAGTTACCGGGTTACGCGGGCGGTGCTGCATTAAACGTTTGTTGCATCGCCTGCGGCGGCTGTCCGAACGCCCTTAGAAATGCCTGGCGCATGCGCTCGCGATCACCGAAGCCGGTCTCGCGCGCCACCACTTCCACCGGGTGCCGGCTGGTTTCCATCATTGCCCGGGCGGCTTCCACCCGCAGAGCTTCGATGGCCTTGGCCGGGGTTTGCCCGGTTTCCTCGCGGAATACCCGACTGAACTGACGCGGGCTCAACCGTGCAACCTCGGCCAACGCCTCCACGGACAGGTCGTGGGTCAGGTTCTCGCGGGCGTAGGCCAGGGCCAGTTGCACGCGGTCGGATTTGGGGTCCAGTTCCAGCAGCGCCGACAATTGCGACTGCTCGCTGCCACGGCGCTGGGCGATTACCAGCTTGCGTGCGATGCGCCGGGCGAGGTCGACGCCCAGGTCGTTCTCCACCATGGCCAGGGCCATGTCGACGCCGGCGCTCATGCCGGCGCCGGTCCAGACCTGGCCGTCCACTACAAACAGTTTGTCGTCTTCCAGGCGGATGTCCGGGTAGCGTTTGCGAAAGGCCGGCGCGTGAATCCAGTGCGTGGTGGTGCGCTTGCCCGCCAGCAGGCCGGCCTCGGCCAGCACGAAGATGCCCATGCACAGCGAGGCCACGCGCCGCGATTGCGCGGACGCGGCCTTGACCATGTCCAGCAGATTGGCCTCCGGCAGACGGAATTCCAGGTAACCGCTGACGATCAGCGTGTCGTAGCCCTGTGCCCGAATCGGCGAGGTATTTACCGAAAACCCCTGGGAGGTCATCACCGCGCCGCCGCTTTCCGATACCAGATGAAACTCATAGGCCGGCTCGCCGCTCAGCAGGTTCGCGCACTCGAACACCGAGCCCAGGCTGAGGCTCAGGGACTGGAAGTTCGGGTAAACCATCAGCGCAACGCTGTGCATCGTTATTTCTCCAAGGGGCGCGGGAGGTGGGATTGTCGGCGTGTGCCGGGTAAACGGCAACTGGCGCAGCGCTATGTCCGAAATCCTTGCGGATCTGACATTGTGAGACGCCGGCCCGCCTCCTACCATGGCTCCACGCACTAGACGACTGGTCTAATCGCAAGGAGCCAAGCATGCACAACCCAAGTAAAAGCGCGCGCCGCACGATTCTGGAGACCGCGCAAGCGATCGTCGGCCGTAAGGGTTTTTCCGCGGTTGGGCTCAATGAAATCCTGCAGAGCGCCGACGTGCCCAAAGGCTCGTTCTACCACTACTTCGGTTCCAAGGACGCGTTCGGCGTGGTGTTGCTCGACACCTACTTCGACCACTACGTGCACGGCATGCAGCAGTTATTCGACCAGCCGGGGCTTAGCCAGCACGCCAAATTGATGCGCTATTGGCAAGCCTGGATCGACAACCAGACCGGCTGCACCGATGCGGGCAAATGCCTTGCGGTCAAACTCGGTGCCGAGGTGTCAGACCTTTCAGAGCCGATGCGCCTGGCGTTGCAACGTGGCACGTCACGCACCATCGCGTTGCTGGCGGTGGCGCTGCAACGCGGGATTGACGACGGCTCCCTGAGTTTCACACAGCCCCCGCAGCACCTGGCCCAGCGTCTTTATGCGCTGTGGTTGGGCAGCAGCGTCATGAGCAAGATCACCCGTACACCGGCGCCGTTCGACGAGGCGCTCTGGCTGACCCAACAGCTGTTGGGCGGCCCCGAACACACCGATAACCACACCGATCGAGGCACTGGAAAATGAAAGTATTAATGGTACTGACCTCCCACGACCAGCTCGGCGATACCGGGCGCAAGACCGGCTTCTGGCTCGAAGAGTTTGCTGCGCCGTATTACGTGTTCAAGGACGCCGGCGCCGAGCTGGTGCTGGCATCCCCAGCCGGTGGCCAGCCGCCGCTGGACCCGGTCAGCGATGCGCCGGATGCACAAACCGAGCAGACCCGCCGTTTCGCCGCCGATCCCGCTGCCCAACAGGCGCTGGCCAACACGGTCAAGCTGGACTCGGTCAATGCCGCCGACTTCGACACGGTGTTCTACCCAGGCGGCCACGGCCCGCTGTGGGACCTGGCGGAGTCGCCGACCTCCATCGCGCTGATCGAGGCCTTCGAGCGCGCCGGCAAGCCCATCGGGTTCGTCTGCCATGCGCCGGGTGCGTTGCGCCACGTCAAGGCGGTCAATGGCGAGCCGCTGGTCAAGGGGCGTCGCGTCACCGGTTTCTCCAACTCCGAAGAAGCTGCCGTGGGCTTGACCGAGGTGGTGCCGTTCCTGATTGAAGATGATTTCAAGAAGCTCGGCGGCCGTTACGAGAAGGGGGCCGACTGGTCATCCTTCGTGCTTGAAGACGGCCTGTTGATCACCGGCCAGAACCCGGCCAGCTCCGCCGATGTGGCCAAGGCCCTGCTGAAACTCACCGCTTAAGTTAACCCCCCTCACGCTGTATTCATTGGCGACTCCAACGAGTCGCCAATGCTTGTGTTCGCCTTGAATTTGGAATATCGCAATGACTGACAGTCTCTTGAACACCCCGGTAAAGCTCGGGCATCACACGTTGAACAACCGCGTCGTGCTGCCGCCCCTGACCCGCCAGCGCAGCGCGCAACCCGGCGACATTCCCACCGCGCTGATGGCCGAATATTACCGCCAGCGTGCCGGCGCCGGATTCATGGTCAGCGAAGGCACCCAGATCGAACCACGCGGCCAGGGCTATGCGTGGACGCCGGGTATCTACTCACCGGCCCAGATCGATGGTTGGCGCAAGGTGACCGATGCAGTGCATGCCGACGGCGGGGTGATCTTCGCCCAACTGTGGCATGTAGGGCGTGTGTCCCATAACGCCTTGCAGCCGGACGGTGCGGCGCCGGTGGCCCCGTCCGCGCTGCCGGCCTTGCAGGCCAAAGCCTTTATCGAAACCGCGCCGGGCGTCGGCGAGCTGAAGCAACCGCCGGTGCCGCGCGCCTTGAGCGTGCTGGAAATCGAAGCGTTGGTCGGCCAGTACGCCCAGGCTGCGCGCAACGCGCTGGATGCCGGTTTTGATGGGGTGGAGATCCACTCGGCCAACGGTTACCTGGTCAACCAGTTCATCTCGGCCCATTCCAACACCCGAGACGACGAATACGGCGGTTCGCTGCACAACCGCCTGCGCTTCCTGCGCGAGATCGTCGAAGCAGTGTGCAAAGTCGTCGGCCCGCAACGCCTGGGCGTGCGTTTTTCGCCACTGTTCAGCGGCACCGATCAAGACCGTGTGTACATCGGCCTGGTGGAAGAGGATCCGCATCACACCTACATCGAAGCGATCAAGGTGCTGGAAGAGTCGGGGATTGCCTACGTGTCCATCGCCGAAGCCGACTGGGACAACGCGCCGGACCTGCCTGACACGTTTCGTGAGGCAGTGCGCAGCACCTTCAGCGGCCGCATCATCTACGCCGGGCGCTACACCGCCGAACGCGGCGAGCGCCTGGTGCAGGCGGGGCTGGCGGATTTGATCGCGTTCGGGCGGCCATTCATTGCCAACCCGGACCTGCCCCAGCGCCTGTTCAATGGCTGGCCGCTGAACCCGTTGCGGGAGGAGGGGATGTACGGTGGCGGTGAGGCGGGCTATATCGACTATCCCACCTATTGCGACTAATCACGCAATCAATGTGGGAGGGGGTAAGCCCCCTCCCACATTGATTTGTAGTGTTTTTGAATCAGGCGACCTGCAACACAATCTTGCCGATATGATCGCCGCCTTCCATCCGCGCATGGGCCTGGGCGGCGTCGGTGTAGGGGTAGACCTTGTCGATGATCGGCAGGCAACGCCCGGCGCTCAGGACCGGCCAGATGTATTCACGCAGTTGGTCGGCGATGGCGGCTTTTTCGGCCCCGGTGCGCGCGCGCAGCAGCGAGCCGGTGATCACCGCGCGCTTGCTGAGGATGCTCAGCAGGTCGACATCATGGGCCTTGCCGCCGCCAAGGAAACCGAGCATCACCAGGTGCCCGTCCATGGCCAGTGACTTGAGGTTATTGTTCAGGTACGAGGCACCCATGATGTCCAGGATCACATCCACGCCATGGCCGTCGGTCTGCTCGGCGATGACGTCGGCAAAGTCCTGTTCGCGATAGTTGATCGGTTCGCCGCCGAGTGTGGCGATGGCCGCGCATTTATCGGCGCTGCCGGCGGTGGCGAAGGCCTGGATGCCGAACTCGCGGCACAGCATCAGCGCAGTGGTGCCGATGCCGCTGGTGCCGCCGTGGATCAGCACACGCTGGCCGGTGTGGGCGTCGCCCAGGCCGAACAGGTTGGCCCAGACGGTAAAAAAGGTTTCCGGTACGGCGGCGGCCTGGATCCAGTCCATGCCTTCGGGGATCGGCAAGGCCTGGCCGGCCGGCACGGCGCAGAACTGCGCATAACCGCCGCCGTTGGTCAGGGCACAGACCCTGTCGCCCAAGGCGTATTCGGTCACGCCGTCACCCAGGGCGGCCACTTCACCGGCCACTTCCAGGCCTGGGAGCGGATTCATGCCGGGTTTCATCGGGTACTTGCCGGCGCGTTGCAGGGCATCGGGGCGGTTGACCCCGGCCGCGTGCACGCGAATCAGGATCTCGCCAGGGCCAGCCACCGGCACCGCCGCCTGGCGTGGTTGCAGCACCTCGGGGCCTCCGGGGGTGGTGATTTCGATAAGGGTCATTTCGGTGGGAAGCGTCATTTGAAGTTACCTGCAACGATGAGCGTATGGGTTGGGACCGCATCAGGCGGTTTGCGGTTCAGCAGGAGCATGCCTAGTTCCAGCAGCAACGCGATCACAATGGCGCCGGCGGCGATCGTGAACAGCACTGCATGTTGACCGCCGCTGGCGTTGAACAGCGCGGAATAGGCAAACCCCGCGACCGCCTGGAACGTCGCGAAGGACACCGTAGCACGGCTCCACGCTACCTGTTGTTGGTGATGAGTGGGGATCAGTTCGTGAACCCGCGCCAGCGCCAGCGGCACGATACCCGGCGGGAATGAGCCGAGGATCACGGCCAGTACGGCCAGCGCCGTGAACGAACTGGAGACGGCCAGCAAGCCGACGGCAATCGCCTGCACTGCCAGCACCAGGCGGATACTCACCCGAGCACCGAGCTTGTCGGCCAGGAAACCGTACGTGACCGGTCCCACAATCGAGCCCAGGCCGTACATCACCCAGATCATCGCACCTATATGGGCCCCGGCGCCCAGCCCTCGGGCGACGTAATCCACCAGAAAGACCATGGCCGGTACCAGGCCCGCGGCCATAAAAGCGTATTGAGCAAACAACAGGTACACCCCCGGCGGCGTTGGCACCGCCGTGGCCGATTGCGCCGGGGCTTCGTACAGCGTGCCTGTGGGCCAGGCAAACCAGCTGGCGGCGGTCAGCCCCAGCGCCAGCAGGCCCAGGCCGAACCAGGTCTGTTGCAAGCCCAGGCTCAACAGGGGCGGCACCAGGGTGCCGGAACCGGCGATGCCCAGCCCGATACCGAGGAAAATCGCACCACTGGCCACGCCTCGACGCGCGGCCGGAACATGGGGCAACACGGTCGCCGCCACCAGCACCATGATTGCGCCACCGGCGATCCCCGACAGCAGGCGCCAGATGAAGAACCACACCACCGACAGCGGGAAGCCGCAGGCAAAGAACGCCAGGGTCACCGCCACCATCATGCCGCGCAGCGCCGTCGTGTTCGAGGTGTGCCGGGCGAGGGGCCGCCCGATCAGCGCGCCGACCAGGTAACCCACAAGATTGGCCGCACCGAGGTACACCACGTCATTGGCGCTGAACCAGTGCGCCTGGATCAGCGACGGAATCAGCGGCGTGTAGGCAAACCGCGCGAGGCCGATACTGACCAGGCTGGCACACAGGCCGGCGAAAATCGCCAGCCATGAAGGGCTGTGGGAGGGAAGGTGAGTGTCGAGCATGATGACAATCCTGGGTATTTTGTCCGGCGCCCAGCATATCCAGATTTATCGATGCAATAATGCAGCGATTACACGTCATAATGATGCATATATGCAGCATGGGAGCGCACATGAATTGGGATGATGCACGCGTGTTCCTCGCGGTCTGCCGTGAGTCGACCCTTCGCGCAGCCGCGCGGGTACTGGGTGTCGACCAGGCCACCGTGGGGCGCCGGGTCAATGCCCTGGAAAAATCCCTGGGTGCAACCCTGTTCCTGCGCACCTCGCAAGGCTATGCCCTGACCGCCGTTGGCGAGGCCGCCTTGCACTCGGTGGAAAAAATGGAGCGCTCGGCCCTGGAGCTGGAGCGTCAGATCCAGGGCCTGGATGATCGCCTGACCGGCACCGTGCGGGTCAGCACCACCGACTCCCTGGCGATCGATTTCCTGATCCCGGCGATTGCGCGGCTGCACGACCGGCACCCGGATGTGCGCGTGCAGCTGGACGCGTCTACCCAGCTCCTGAGCCTGGCCAAACGTGAAACCGATATCGCCGTGCGCAACACGCGTCCGGACAACCCCGACCTGATCGCTCGTCGCATTGCACGCTGGCCGGTGGGGCTGTTTGCTTCCCAGGCTTATATCGATCGTCATGGCTCGCCGCAGCCGGGCGGCCTGTTTGAAGGGCATGACCTGGTGGTGTATCAACCGTACCTGCACAGCCAGAAAGACATGACCCTGGTCTGCGAACCCCTGGGCCGTGGGCGCATCGTCGCGTCCCTGAGTTCCAGCCTGTTGGTACGTCGCTCCATCGCCGCCGGGATCGGCATCGGCGAGATCCCCATCCTCACCGGCGAGCGCGACGGGCTGGTGCGGTTGTGGCCGGAGCGCACCCGGCCGCTGCCCTACGATGTCTGGCTGGTGACCCACGCCGACCTGCGTCACACCGCGCGCGTGCGGGCGGTGATCGATGAAATTGTCGTGGGGTTTGCGGGAACGGGAGACTAGTCAGCACAGGCTTGCAAGCGTGCGTGCAGCGCTGCCCGGACAATGGATGGCGTTAGAGGCCATCCAACAGGGAGCACGCATGAACGAATCAAAATGTCAGGATTTGGGGCTGTTGTTTTTGCGCGGCAGCGGGGCGCTGTTCCTGCTGTGGGTGCATGGTTTGCCCAAACTGCTCGACTACAGCGGGCAATTGAAGCTGATCGAAGACCCGTTCCACCTGGGGGGCCAGTTCACTTTGCTGCTGGCGATTTTTGCCGAGGTGCTGTGCCCGCTGCTGATCATTGCCGGCGTGCTGGTGCGCCTGGCGTGCCTGCCGATCCTGGCGGTGCTGTTGATCGCCATGGTGGTGGTGCATCCGGAGTGGACGTTGTTTGAGGGGCAGTTCGGTTGGCTGCTGCTGATCATTTTTTCCAGCGTGCTGATCGCAGGGCCTGGGCGCTTGGTGCTGAGCCGGCGTTTTTCTTGAGCAAAAAAACGGCCGGGCAAGCCCGGCCAAAATAAGGAGAGGGTGATGCACGGGTGATGATCGCTTGCACGCAGAACGTGCAAGTGATCATCAGGTGCGGGTGTTTCAGCGATTCAGGAAGGCCAGCAGGTCTTCGTTCAACTGCTGGGTGTGGGTGGCCGCGAAGCCGTGAGGTGCATCCTTGTACACCTTCAGTTCAGCGCCCTTGATCATCTCGGCCGCCACCTTGCCGGTGGTTTCGAACGGCACGATCTGGTCGCCGTCGCCGTGGATCACCAGGGTCGGTACATCGATCTTGGCCATGTCCGGGCGGAAGTCGGTTTCGGAGAACGCGGTGACGCAGTCGACCGTTGCCTTGAGGGAGGCCAGCAGGGCGATTTGCAAGGTCTGGGTCTGCACGCCTGCGGATACGTTCTGGCCCTTGTTGAGGCCATAGAACGGCGTATTGAAATCGCTGATGAATTGCGCGCGATCCTTGAGCAGTTCGGCTTTGAAACCAGCGAACACGTCGAGCGGTACGCCCTGCGGGTAATCGGATTGCTGGCCGAAGATCGGCGTCACGGCGCCCAGCAACACCAGGCCGGCCACCCGTGCGCTGCCGTGGCGTGCGATGTAGCGCGCGACGTCTCCGCCACCCATGGAGAAACCCACCAGGGTCACGTCCTTGAGGTCCAGGTGCTCGATCAACTGCGCGATGTCGTCGGCAAAGGTGTCGTAGTCGTTGCCGGTCCACGGCTGGTCCGAACGGCCAAACCCGCGACGGTCGAAGGCGATGGTGCGAAAGCCGCGGCTGCTGAGGTACTCCATCTGGTATTCCCACATGTCGGCGTCCAGCGGCCAGCCGTGGCTGAACAGCACGGGCTTGCCGCTGCCCCAATCCTTGAAGTAGATCTGGGTACCGTCTTTGGCAACGAATGTGCTCATTGAAAACTCCTTGATTGAGGGACTGAAAAACCCGCCTCACTATTGCCCGAAACCGGGCCTGGGGCTTGTACGGGTGTGCTTGCCTGGGTTCACCAGCTGAACTTGAGTTCCACCCCCAGGTAATTGCTGTCATCGCCGCCGGCATCGCGCAAGGTACGGCCCACGGCGTAATGCACTGCTTCAACGGCGCCGGTGAGGTTCGGTGTAAACACATAGTCGGTACGTAGCTGACCATAGGCACCGGTCCAGCGTTCACCCTGGCCTGCGGTGCCGGCGACCGGCAGATTCGGTTGCGTGTACACCGCGTCGCTGGTGGTCTGGCGCCACAGCAGACCGACGGCGGTCTGCACGCTGAGCTTGTCGATGGGCTTGACGGTGATCGACGGTTTGACGTGAATCAGGTTGCTGTAGCCCGTATAGCCGGCCAGGGAAAAGTAGTAGCCGTTGGGGAACAGCGGATTGAACGTGCCGACTGTGCCGTCCCCGGTTTTGCGGTCGCCCGAGGCGATGTCCAGTTGCAGGCCGATGCGCGGTTTCCAGGCCAGGCTGTCGAAGGTGTAGCCGGTGCGACTGCCGCCGGCCCAGGCGCGAATGTCCTTGCTGCCCACCGAGCCGCTTTGCAGCATCGCTTCGATGTCCCAGTCAAAACCCATGGCCGCGCCGCCCAGACGTGCGTCGAACAGGTGGCGGGCCTCGTCGCCGTCTGCATCCAGATAGTGCGCGGCGCTGCGTTCATACACGCCGTAGTAGGCCGACAACTCGTTCTTGCCGCCCACCAGGCGCTCGACCCTCAGCATATGGAAGCGCGCGTCACTGTTGGACTTGTCGTCGAAATGCCGGCCGTCCTGATACTGCACCGGTTGGCTGGCGATCCCGATAAAGCGCCAGTCAGACGTCTCCCAGTCGGCCCACAACGCATCGAATGACTGACGCACATTCGGCCCGTCGCGCGATGAGATAAAGCGCTGCAGGTCGAAGGCGAAATCCTGGCGCCCCGCGCGGGCCTTGAGCGTGCCGCTGTCGAAGGTGTTGACGTACTCGGCGAACGCCAGACGCAGATCGACACGGTTCTGGTCGGCGCCGCCGACCGTGGTCTTGTCGTAGGCGCGCACGTCCTCAAGCTGGGTGAACACCCGCCAGTGCTCGTTCAGGTGCAGGTCGGCGTGGACCTGCAAGCGCTGGATCAGGTAACGATCACGGTCCACGTTCTTCACACCGAAGCCACTGGCGTCGTTCATTTCGAAGCGCTCGCGCAAGGTCGCTCCCAACGACAGATAGGTGAACGGGTTGGCGCTGGACAACGGCAGGTACTTGAGGTTGTCCAGCGGCTGCGTGCGCAGCGCCGGGTCCTTGAGTACCGACCAGTCTTCCTGCCAGCGATTGGCCTTGATGGACGGGCGCGTCGGCTGCTCGTCGGCGTGGACGCCGCCTACGAGCAGCGGCCACAGCACGGCCAGGCTCCAGCCTGTGCAACGAATCATTGGGCCGCGTTGAGTTGGTGGATCTCGGCGACGTAACCGCCGGGGAATTCAACCAATGCACTGCGACGGCCCTTGCTGTCGAACGTCGGCACCAGCACTTTGGCCCCTGAGCCGGTGGCCTTGCCCAGGGTGGCGTTCAGGTCGGCGACCTGGTAACCGGTGGTTTCATGGCCGAAGGGGTAGGGCAGTTGACCGTTGGTGACCAGCACGGCCATGCGGCCGAACGAAGACTCGATGTCCACGCGACGGTAGGTGCCATTGCCTTGCCCTACGTCCACGCCGGGTGCCTGTTGGTTGTCGGCCAGGATTTTGCCGTGGGAAAACCCCAGGAAGGCTTTGATAAACGCATCGGCGCGGTCGGCTGACAGGTACACGCGGTTTTCCGGCACGGTCTGGAACGCGGCGTAGTCCGGGGTCTTGGTGTGCCAGTAGAGCTGCATGTTCACGCCGCCCGGCCATTGCACCACCGCATCGCGCCCGATGGGGTCGGGGAAGTCGCTGACGATCACCGCCGCGCCATTTTCGCGGGCGGCCTTGAGCGCCACGTCCATATCCTTGACCAGATAGCCGTTACGTTCCTGGCCGAACGGGTGCGGGATCGGCGTGGTAAAGCCGAACAGCGACACGGTGCCGGCCGGCGTCTGCAGCAATTGCGAGGTGGTGCTGCTCGGCACCGGCAACACGTTGACCACCACCTGGGGTGTACTTTTGCCGCCAAAGGTAGCGAGGAAACTCTGGGCAAACCGGTCGACATCCGCCGGAGCGACATACACGTGGCTGGTGTCGTACTGCGGGGCCACCGCTACGCTCGGTGTCGCCGCGACTGCAGTGCCCATCACCGCGCCGGCCAGCAGCGTCACTGCCAGGCTTACCCTGATTGCTCTGTTAACCATGCCTGCTCTCCGTGTTCCAGATGATCGAAAGTCGTGAGGTTAGGCGGCGTGGCGCGAGGGGAATTGTACGGGCGTGCTCGGTTGAACGTTTCAGCGTCTATGCTGGTCCACTGACCTCAACGTCAGATCACACAGGTGAACGAAATGGCCAAGACTTACAGCTACGCCGCTCGGGACTCCAAGGACTCGCTCAAGCCCTTTACCTTCGAGCGCCGCACCCCAGGGGCGGATGACGTACAAATCGACATTCTCTATTGCGGCGTCTGCCACTCCGATTTGCATACCGCGCGCAACGAGTGGAACAACACCCTTTATCCATCGGTGCCGGGGCACGAAATCGTCGGCCGCGTAACGGCGGTGGGCGCCAATGTGAAGAAATTCAAGGTCGGCGACCTGGCCGGCGTCGGTTGCATGGTCGACAGTTGCCAGCACTGCGCGTCATGTGCCGAAGGCGAAGAGCAGTACTGCGAGAACGGCTTTACCGGCACCTACAACGGCCCGGTGTTCGGCGGTGAAAACACCTACGGCGGGTACTCGGACAACATCGTAGTCAAGGAGAAGTTCGTGCTGCGCATCTCCCACGATGACAGCAACCTGGCCGCGGTGGCGCCGCTGCTGTGCGCCGGCATCACCACCTATTCGCCGCTGCATCACTGGAAGGTCGGGCCGGGCAAGAAAGTCGGCGTAGTCGGCCTTGGCGGCCTGGGCCATATGGCGGTGAAAATCGCCCATGCCATGGGCGCCCATGTGACCTTGTTCACCACCTCGCCCAACAAGCGCGAAGACGGCCTGCGCCTGGGCGCCGACCAGGTCGTGGTGTCGAAGAACCCGGATGAAATGGCCAAGGTTGCCAACAGCCTGGATTTCATCCTCAACACGGTCGCCGCGCCCCACGACCTGGATGCGTTTCTCAACCTGCTCAAGCGCGACGGCACCATGACCCTGGTCGGCGCCCCCGACAGCCCGCACCCATCGCCCACGGTATTCAACCTGATCTTCAAGCGCCGCAGCCTGGCCGGTTCGCTGATCGGCGGCATCCAGGAGACCCAGGATATGCTGGACTTCTGCGCCAGACACGGGATCGTCTCGGACGTGGAAATGATCGACATCCAGGGCATCAATGAAGCCTACGAGCGCATGCTCAAGGGCGACGTGAAGTACCGCTTCGTGATCGATATGGACAGCTTGAAGAAAGAAAGCCACGCGGCCTGACGCCGGGCGGTGTGAGGGTGGCTTTGTCAGGCGTTGCATCGTTGCGCCAACTGCGCCAGGCTTGCGGGCCTCGACTGCTGCGTTGGAGCGACCTGCGATGCGGGCCACCCGTTTGACCCTGATCTGCCATGCCGTCACGCCCCTGCAAAAGCAGGGGCGTTTTGCCGATGACGAATCGGTAGCGATGGACTGGCAGGGCGCCGCGCTGTCACTGGCCGCTCGTTACAAGCCAGGCGCGCGGCTGCTGAGCGGGCCGGAGGCGCGGACCCGGCAAACGGCGCGGTTGTTCGGCGCCCATGCCGAGATCGACGAGGCGCTGCGCGACATTGACCTGGGCCAATGGCGGGGGCGCGATATCCGCACACTCGACCCTGCCGCGCTGGACCGCTGGCGTGCCGACAGCGCCAGTTCGCCCCACGGTGGCGAGTCGGTCGATCAGCTCTGCGCCCGTGTCGCGTTGTGTCTGAAGTCTCTTGAGTGCCAGCCGGGCCATAGCGTGGCGATCACTCATCCTTTTGTGATCCGTGCGGCGATGCTGTGCGTCATGCAGTTTCCGGCGGCGATGTTCTACCGCATAGACGTGGAGCCGCTGTCCGCCGTCGAGTTGCGCTTCAACCAGGTGTGGCGCCTGCGCCTGGAAACTCACGCTTGAGTGGGTGAACATGGCAAAATCCACGCCCCGCACTGAGAGCACCCCATGAAACGCATCCTGATCATCGGCATTGGCGCCGGCAACCCTGACTACATCACGATGCAGGCCGTGAAGGCGCTGAACCGCACCGACGTGTTTTTCCTGATGGATAAGGGCCAAAGCAAAGACAAGTTGATCGACCTGCGCCGCGAGATCTGCCAGACCTACATCACCAAGCCCGGCTACCGCTTTGTCGAGGCCGATTGCCCCGAGCGCGTGCGCGGCGATATCGACTACACCACCGCCGTGCAAGACCTCAACCGCGACAAGCAAGCCACCTTCGAACGCATGATCAACGAGGAAATGGCTGACGGCGAAGTCGGTGCGTTCCTGGCCTGGGGCGACCCGGCGTTGTACGACAGCACCATTCGCATCCTGCAGGCGATCCTGGCCAGTGGCCGTTGCGTGTTTGAATTCGAAGTGATCCCCGGCATCACCAGCGTGCAGGCCCTGGCGGCCCAGCATAAGGTCGCGTTGAATCGCATCGGCAAGTCTGTCGAGATCACCACCGGGCGCCGTCTGGCGGCAGGGCAGGCCAGCGACGCCGATACCCTGGTGGTGATGCTGGATGCTGAAGATTCCTACCGCAGCGTGGCCGATCAAGACCTGGAGATCTACTGGGGCGCTTATTTGGGCACGCCGGATGAAATACTGATCAGCGGCAAGGTCGCCGAAGTCGCGGACGATATCCAGCGCGTACGCAAGGCGGCGCGCCAGGCCAATGGCTGGATCATGGATACTTATTTGCTGCGCAAACCCTGAGGTAACGCCTGATGTTCAAATGGTTCGCTCTGACGCTGACACTGGTGGCGGGTGCCGCGCATGCCGACACTGCGTTGCACACTGATTTGCCGCTGGCCTACCTGGAGCAGGCCCGGAGCGAGTCGCGTAACCAGCCGCTGGTGATCTTCCTGCATGGGTTCGGCAGCGACGAGCAAGACTTGTTCGGCATCAAGGACGCGCTGCCGTCGACCTGGACCTACCTGTCCGCACGCGCCCCGATGCCGGTGGCGCCCAGCGGTTACCGCTGGTTCACCAAGACCCCGGGGGATGGCGAATACGACGGCGAGCCCGCCGACCTGCAGCGCAGTGCCGGGTTGATCAAAGACTTTGTGAGCCAAGCCACCACCAAATACCACACCCGCAGTGACCGGGTGTTCCTGGTCGGGTTCAGCCAGGGCGCGATCATGACGTACGAAGTAGCGTTGCGTGACCCGCAACTCGTACGGGGCATCGCGGCGTTGAGCGGCAGTGTTTTGCCGGCGCTCAAGGCCGAGCTGAAACCGGATCCGCGCTTGAATCAGCTGGCGATCTTTATCGGCCACGGCACCCTGGATCAGGCGCTGCCGTACGCATCGGCGACGCGGGCGAACGAGGTGTTGAGCGGGTTGGGGCTTGAACCGACGTTTCATGGCTATCCGGGGATGCCGCATACCATCAGCGAAGCAGAAGTGCAGGACATTAAGGTTTGGTTGGAAGACAGCCTGAAGTAATGCCTGATCCAACTTTTGGGGCGCAATTCACACCGCCATCGGGGGCAAGCCCACTCCCACGGTAGACCGGAAATGTGGGAGGGGGCTTGCCCCCGATGGGTCGATACTCATCTTCTGCACAACTAGCGAGTCGGGTTATTTGCCGCCGGTAATCTGCTTGACCAGCGCCGCGTGACCCTTGACATCGTCCGCCCGCGAGATGGCCTGGATCACCAGCAAGTGATTGCCTGAACCGCCAAGGAACGTGGAGTTAAGCGTCTTGCCGCCGCCCTGGGTGGCGGTGCTGTCGACCTGGCGCAGGCCGAGGCCCTTGAAGGTGAGTTTTTTCTCGCTCAGTTTCTTGAAATCGGGCAGGGCGGCGCTCTGATCCTTGACGAAACCGGCCACGGCGCCATCAAGGAACTGCGCGTCGTTGTCCTGGACGTCGATGCCATCGTTGCGCACGGTTTCGGCGACGATCACCACACTTTTGCTGGTCTGGTTGGCGTACATCGTGCCTTGGGTGACACCGGTGCCGTCCTGGGCCTTGTCGACCGGCAGGGTGTCGGCGACGTAAGCCTTGGGCAGCATGAAGTTGAATTTGCCGCCCAGGGTGGTGATGGTTTGCGTGGTCGGCTTGGCGGCGGCGAATACGCTGCCGGCGGTAAGCGCAAGGGCCAGCAGGATGGCGGTCTTGGTGAAGGTGGCCATGAAGCGCTCCAGGGATAAACGAAATTGCGCCGTATTCTGTCAGAAATTTCGCAATATCGTTCATCCCTTACCTCACACCTTGTCGGACTCTTCCTCAAGTCGGTCCATCTCAAACAACCGCGCCAGCTCCGCCCGAGCTTCCTGGGCGGTCTGCATCACTTTGGCGGCGTCGTCGTACACCGCGTGTTGGGCGGCGAGCACTTGCTGGTCGTGGTTCTTGAAGCGCGTGATGCGTGCATCGGCCTGAGCCTGGCTGAGCCCCAGGCCGACCAGGGCGCGGCGGCTCATTTCCAGGCTGGAGTAGAAGGTCTCGCGCACCGGCGAGGCGTCCAGGTCCACCAGGCGATGGACGTGCTGACGGTTTCGGGCGCGGGCGATGATCTTCATGTGCGGGTAGAGGTTGCGTACCAGCTCGGCGGTCTTGATGTTGATCTCCGGGTCATCCATGGCGATCACGAAGAATTCGGCCTGATCCACCTTGGCCGCGTGCAGGATTTCCGGGCGCTGCGGGTCGCCGTAAAACACCGGCATGCCGCCGAAGCTGCGGGTCAGCTCGATGGTTTCCACCGAAGTATCGAGGGCAATAAAGGAGATGTTCTGCGCACGCAGAATACGGGCCACGATCTGGCCCATGCGGCCCATGCCGGCGATCACCACGCGCGGCGCGTCGCTTTCGATGGCCCGGTACTCTTCGGGCACTTCCACCGGTTTGATCTTGGGCCTGAACAGCTTCGGGCACACCAGTAACAAGAGCGGCGTGACGGCCATGGACAAGGTGATGGTCAGCACCAGCACATCGTAGAGGTGCGGCTCGAACAGGCCTTGGTCGCGGCCGATCTTGAACACCACGAACGCGAACTCACCGCCGGCCGCCAGCACTACGCCCAGGCGCAGGGCGCTTTCGCGATTGAGATCGCCCACCAGCCGACCGACTGCGTAAAGCAGCGGCAATTTCAGACCGATCAACAGCAGGGTCAGCCCGATCACGATCAACGGCGAACTGAGCAGCAGGCCGAGGTTGGCGCCCATGCCCACGCTGATAAAGAACAGCCCCAGCAGCAGGCCCTTGAACGGTTCGATCTGCGCTTCCAGTTCGTGGCGGTATTCCGAGTCCGCCAGCAGCAGGCCGGCGAGGAACGCGCCGAGGGCCATCGACACGCCCGCCAGCTCCATCAGCCACGCGGTGCCGATCACCACCAGCAGCGCGGTGGCGGTGGACACTTCGCGCAAGCCGGTCTTGGCGACGATGCGAAACACCGGCCGCAGCAGATAGCGTCCGCCGATGATTACCACGGCGATGCTGCCCAGGATCTGCAACACATGCTGCAGGCCCTGAGCTTCGGTAGTGGGGTGATCGCTGCCGGCCAGCAGCGGCACCATGGCGATCAGAGGGATCGCGGCGATGTCCTGGAACAGCAGGATCGCGAAAGCCAGACGACCGTGGGGCTGGTTCAGCTCCTTGCGTTCGGCCAGGCTCTGCAGGCCGAACGCCGTGGACGACAGCGCCAGGCCCAGGCCCAGCACGATTGCGCTGTTCCACGGCTGGCCAAATAGCCACAGTGCCACCACGCCCATCACCAGGCCGGTCAACAGTACCTGAGCCAGGCCTACGCCGAACACCGCCTTGCGCATCACCCATAACCGCTTGGGCGACAGTTCCAGACCGATGATAAACAGCAGCAGCACCACCCCCAGTTCCGAAAACTGCGCCACGCTTTGCGGATTGCCGATCAGGCCCAGCACCGACGGGCCGATGATCACCCCGGCGAACAGATAGCCCAACACCGCGCCCAACTGCAGGCGCTTGGCCAGGGGCACGGTGAGCACGGCCGCCAGCAGAAACACCACGGCCGCTTGTAACAGGTTGCCTTCATGGGGCATTGCGAACTCCAAAATCTTCAAAGCCAATCAACAGGCGGGTATTAGAGCGCTTTTTACAGGATGAGAATTGTGTTTTTGCTGCGTGGCAGGTCGCGATCTTCCCCGATGGGCAGGTGAAAATCGATAACTTCGCCGGTTGAGCGTTTTGCCATCGCCCGCCTGTCTCGGGCTTATGCGTTGAGGCCGAGCATTATGCCTTTACCTGGAGACTGCCACGCCGGTCAGGATTCACCTTGCCGTCGCTCACAGTTTGTTACTATCGGCGTCCCTCGTTACCCGGAGTCCTTGCCCATGCAGCACCAGTGGGATGATATGCACCGCACCCGCAAGCCCACGTTTCTGCTGTGCGGCGAACCCCAGGGCGAGGTGCTCAATCTCTACGTGCATGGGTATTCGGCATTCTTCAACCGGCAGCAATTGGGCAATTTCAAGCAGCAGTTGGCCGGTATCGAAGGCTCGACCAACCTGATGCTGTTCTGGCCGGCGGGGCATTTTCTGGAAAACCTGTTCGCGCCATTCAAGGACGTGATCGCGGCCATGCTCGGCGGCGGCAGCCTGGGCGCGGCGACGGTTGGGGTGGGTAAGGCAATCGCCTATTTCCTCGACCACTACAAAAGTGTCGAAGCGCGGGTCGATGAAGTGGCCAAAACCTTGCTGCCCGAATTGACCCGCTACCTGCGGCAGGAGTCGCTGCCGGTGCGACGTATCAACCTGATCGGCCATTCCCTGGGCGCACGGATTCTGGTCAAGAGCCTGCTGGCCAACCCCGGCACCGCCCGCCAATTGCCGCTGGACAACCTGCTGCTGATGGGCGGGGCGATCTGCACGTCGAGCCCGTGGGAAGAGGTGTCGGGCCTGCTGAGTGGCCGGGTGATCAACTGTCATTCCAGCAAGGACTGGGCCCTGGCGATAAAACCGGACACCGAGCGATGCATCGGCCGCTATCCGATCCCGGTCACGCCGGCGCTCAAGGCCAAGGTCTGTAATGTGCACCTGGCCACCTTCGATCACGCGGCCTATTGGCCGCAATTGCAGACGGTGGTGCAGTACACCGACCTGCTGCACGAGCGGCGCGGCATGATCCGCGCCGACCAGCGCAGCAGCGAGGTGCGGTTTGCCGAGGAGGACGTGGATCTGTTTGCGGCCCTGGTGCAGGCGCGGCCGGAGGAATTGAAGTTTCTGGCCGAGCTGATGGCGCAAAAACGCAGTGCCTCGATCGATGCCACCGTGCGTGAACCGCTCAAGCTGACCATCGCGTTGCAACGCATGGGCGGTGACAGCTTGATGAACCTCGCCCGTGGTCACGGCGTCACCTACCGGCAGATCGCCGAAGATGTGGCGCGGCGATTGGGCCTCACATTTGACGCGCCGCTCGAAAACCTGGCGTTGGCAGACCTTGAGGCTCTGATCGCGGAAAAACTGATCGAGCAGTACAAGGGCAAACTCAGCAACGCCGACCGGCTGGTGTTCGATGCGGAACTCCAGGTGGCCGCGCAGAAAGAGCAGGGCGTCTTCCGTCGTTTCGACAAGGGGCGTTCGGCCACCGCAGCGTTGAGCGGCACTGCGCTGGCCGGGTTGACCGGTTTTATCCTGCGCCGCGGCGCCGCCTCGGCGATCCCGGTGGTGGGCCAGGCGTTGGCTGCCGCGATGTTGCTGGTGACCGGAGTGCGGGCGTTTTCCGGCCCGGCGTATTCAGTCACCACCCTGGCGGTGCTGGTGATCGGCGCGATTCGCCAACGCATGGAGCGTGAGGCGCTGAACCAGGAAATGGACTTGGTGGTGCAGGTGGTGGAAGCCTTTGACCTGCCACGGGAGACGGTGATGCGCACGGTTGCATCCGACTGATAAGCTGCGTGCCTGTCGAGTGTGTTTGCCTGGGATATCGCGTGAAATTCAGCCTGCCAAAAATCGCTACCGCCCCGTTCTGCCCGCCGGAAGTGGCCGGCTCCGTCATCGTTGACCCCAAGGCCTCGTTCTTCAAGCGCGCCCTGATGTTCGCCGGTCCCGGCCTGTTGATTTCCATCGGCTATATGGACCCGGGCAACTGGGCCACGGCCATCGAAGCCGGTTCGCGTTACGGCTACAGCCTGTTGTTCGTGGTGTTGCTGGCCAGCCTGGCGGGCATGGCGGTGCAGTGCCTGTGTTCGCGGTTGGGCATCGCCACCGGCAAGGATCTTGCACAACTGTGCCGCGAACGCTACAGCCGACGCTCGGCGCGCACCCAGTGGGTGCTGGCGGAAATTTCCATCATCGCCACCGACCTCGCCGAAGTGCTGGGCTGCGCCCTGGCGTTTCATTTGCTGCTGGGGGTGTCGCTGACCACCGGCATTGTGATCACCGCGTTCGACACCTTACTGGTCCTGGCCCTGCAAAACCGTGGTTTCCGTCGCCTGGAAGCGATCATGCTGGCGTTGGTGGCGACCATTGGTGTGTGTTTCTTTGTCGAGCTGGTGCTGATCAAGCCCCATTGGCCCGAGGTGTTCAGCGGCTTTGCGCCGTCACTGTCGGCCATCAGCGATGCGGCGCCGCTGTACTTGGCCATCGGCATCCTGGGCGCCACAGTGATGCCCCATAACCTCTATCTGCACAGTTCCGTGGTGCAAACCCGCCTGATCGGTAAGGACCTCGCCAGCAAACAGGACGCGGTGAAACTGGCGCGCATCGACACCATCGGCTCCCTGGCCCTGGCCCTGCTGGTGAACGCCGCGATTCTGGTACTGGCTGCCGCTGCGTTTCACCAGACCGGCCATACCGATGTGGTGGAAATCCAGGATGCCTATCACCTGCTTGACCCTCTGGTGGGCGGCGCCTTCGCCAGCGTTCTGTTTGGCATCGCCCTGCTGGCGTCGGGCCAAAGTTCAACCTTTACCGGCACCATCGCCGGGCAGGTGATCATGGAGGGCTACCTCAACCTGCGGATTCCCTGCTGGCAACGTCGCCTGATCACTCGCGGGCTGGCGCTGATCCCGGCGTTTGTCGGCGTGTGGCTGATGGGCGATGAGGCGATCGGCAAGCTGCTGGTGCTCAGCCAGGTGGTGCTCAGCCTGCAATTGCCGTTTGCGCTGTATCCGTTGATTCGTATGACCGGTGATAAACAACTGATGGGGCCGTTTGTGAACCGGCTGCCGACGCGTTTGCTGGCGTGGATGCTGTTTGCCCTGATCAGTGGCGCCAACGCGTGGTTGATTGGACAGTGGTTGTTTTGAGTCAGCGATCCCAATACGGCACGGTGCCAAAACACTCCACAAAGTAATCGATCACCGTACGCACCTTCAGCGACAAACGCCGGCTGCCCGGCCACAACGCCGCGATCTGCTGGGGCTCCAGTGTGGTCGCTACGTCGTAGTCGGTCAGCACCGCCTGCAAGGTGCCGGCGCGCAGGCTGTCGCCAATCAGCCAGGAGGGAAACACCACCAGCCCCAGGCCTTGTTCGGCGGCGTGGGTCAGGGTGTCGGCGTGGTTGCCGGTGATGGGGCCTTTGACACTGTAGGGCGTCCAATCGCCCTGGGCGCGGCGGAAGAACCAGCGTTGCTGGCCGGTGACGCCTTTATAGGCCAGGCACTGGTGTGCGGCCAGTTCGTCCGGGTGACGGGGTGTGCCATGTCGGGCCAGATAAGCGGGGCTGGCGGCGATGCGAAAGCGTTGCGGCGCGAAAATGCGCGCCTGCATGCTGGAATCGTTGAGCACGCCGATGCGAAACAGCAGGTCGGTGCCGTCCTGTAATGGGTCGACGTAGGTGTCGGTTTGCTGGATATCCAGTTGCAGCTTCGGGTAACGCCGACATAACTCGCCCAGCCACGGTGACAAGTGGCGCTGGCCGAACACCATCGGCGCGTTAATGCGCACCAGGCCGCTGGGTTCACTGTCCTGCTCCTGCAGGGCCTGGCCAGCGGCTTCCAATTGCTCCAGCAGCAGGCGCGCGTGCCGTCCGAGCAGGCGCCCGGCCTCGGTGGGGCTGACCGCGCGAGTGTGGCGATACAGCAACTGTTGCCTGAGGGCGTGCTCCATCAATTGAACCTGGCGCGAAATCGAAGAGGGCGCCAAACCTTCGCGGCGCGCTACTTCGGAAAAGCTGCCGTAGTCCAGCACCGCCACAAACAGGCGCAACGCCTTGAAACTCAATTCATTCAAACCCTGCATTACGGCTCCGTGCTGTGCGCATTGCGCAAAGGTGTTGTCCGCATGCTGCCATTTATCGCACAGCACAGCTACCGGATAATGCGCGCCATTCTTCCAACGTTGAAACGCAGGTGATGTATGCAGGCAAGTTCCATTGAGGGCGTGGCGCAGGCCAGGCCGAAAAGAAATCTGTTGCGCTTGCTGCTGTTGCCGCTGGTGATCCTGGCCGGCATGGGCTTATCGGTGGAAGCCGGTCTGCTTGGGCCGCTGGGGGTTCAGGTGGGGCATTTGTGGGCGACCTTGAGCATTTTCGGCGTAGGTTCGGCGATTCTGTTCCTGTTGCTGTTATTCAGCGGTCCGCAAAAGGGTCCGGCGCTCACCGATTTGCCGCGCTGGCAGTTGATCGGCGGGTTCCTGGGGCCGATGTATGTGGTGGTGCTGACCCTTGCCACGCCGCACATCGGCATTGCGATGACGATGATCGCGATCCTGTCCGGGCAAGTGGGCAAGAGCGTGCTGATTGACCATTTCGGCTGGTTCGGCACGGCGCGCAAGCGGGTTAATGGCGAGCGCTGGATCGCGCTGGCGTTGATTGTGGCGGCACTTGTTCTGATTGCACGAGGGTAAGGCGATGAATCTGATTTTTTTACTGATAGTGGTGATTGCCGCCGGCGCGGTTCTCAGCGTGCAGGCGGCGATCAATGGCCGCCTGGGGCAGACAGTCGGCGTGCTGCGCAGCAGCCTGTTGACCTTCGCGGTCGGTGCATTGACCACCGCGCTGTTGATTTTCTTCTTTGAGCCGGCCCAGGCCGTAAGCCTGCTGGACGTGCCCAAATGGCAACTGACCGGGGCGTTGTTCGGGGTGGTGTACATGATGGTGATGGTGGGCGCGGTGCCGGTGGTCGGCACGGCGGTGGCCACCGTGGCGGTGATCGTCGGGCAGTTGGGCATGGGTATGCTGATCGATAATTTCGGCTGGTTGGGCAACCCGGCCATCGAATTGTCGGGCAGTCGCCTGGTGGCCATGGTGTGCCTGGCCCTCGCGCTGGTATTCATGTACCGCAGCAATACGCGCAGCGACTGAAGGTTTGAACGATCGGCGCAGGCTCGCAGTCAGTGCTAAAGGTGCCGGCGCTCGCCGCACCTTGACGACCATGAACGAGGAGTCTGACCATGCCAGATCAAACCTGTGCCTGCCCGCACTGCAAATGTGTACTGGGCGTCGATGCGGTAATGAAGGACGGTAAGGGTTATTGCTGCCCGGGCTGTGCCGAGCACCACGCTCATGGCGAACCGTGTGCTTCGGCCACGGGATGCGAGTGCGCCAAGTCGGCTAAAAGCTGAGGTAGGGCAAGCGCGGGCGTTGTGGCGGGCCGGCCGGCCCGCCACACGCTTCTTCAGTACGGGTTACTGCGCTTCAAGCTGCAGTTGCAGGCTCTGGTCGGCCAGGCGCCGGCTGTCTCTGACGACCGCACTGGTACGTCGGCCTTGCAGCGCAAACACTACGGTCTGTGCATCCTGCAAATCTTCCGGCAGCGGTTGGAACACCTTGAGCACCAGCCGCTCGGACGTGTGCTCCAGGCTCACCTGACATTCGGCCTGCTTGGCCAACGGCCCGAACAAGGTGTTCTGGGTATAGTCGATGTGTGCCTTGCCAGTGACGTGTTCGGGTAAAGCCATGCTGTTTTCTCCTCTTTCATGCCTGCGCGCGTGCGTCCGAGCGGCGCCATTGCACGTTCTGGATGCCGTACTTTTCGGCCTGGGCCGGGCTGGTCTTTTTCACCTGCTCGCGTGCGAAGCGCCCAATACGGCCGACGCCCGCGTCGCAACTGGCCCAATGCCAGGCTTCCAGAGTGTCGAGTTTTTCCAGACGAATAATGAATGACTTGGCTTCGCCATGAAGGGTGTAGTCGATTACAAACAGTTTTGCGTTAGTCATGGGGCCATCGTCCCTGGTGGTATAAGCAAGTGATCCCCGGCGGCGCTGAAAATTCACTCGGATTGTCGAGCGGTGCTCATTACCATGGCCGCTCATCCACCCAAGACGACCGCCCATGGCCCTGGCAGCGCCCCCCGACCTGACCGATCCCGCCGTCCCCGTGCAGCCCCTGGCGCGCACGTATCCGCGCGGGCTTTACATCGAGCCCCATTGCCATGAATGGGGCCAGTTGCTCTACGCCATGAGCGGCGTGATGTGGGTTGAAACCCCGCGCGAGGCCCTGGTGGTACCGCCCCAGCGCGCGGTCTGGCTGCCGCCGGGGGTGGAACACGGGATTCGCGTGGTGTCGGATTTGCAGATGCGCAACATCTACCTGCGCCCGGCACTGGCGGCCACGCTGGATGCCGAGGTGCAGGTGATCGATGTCGGTGGGCTGCTGCGCGAGCTGATCGTCACGCTGGTGGAGCAGGGCGACAGCGGCGATGGCGCCTACTACGACGCGGTGGTCGGCCTGGCCCTGCTGGAGTTGCACCGTGCGCGCCGCTCGTCGATCCGCATCGCCATGCCGGTGGGCGCCGACCGCCGGCTGATGAACGCGTGTCAGGCGGTGATGGCGGCGCCGTCCCTGGCGATCCCGTTCGAGCAGCATGCCGAAGCGGCCGGTGCCAGCGTGCGCACCCTGGCGCGGCTGTTCCAGAGTCACCTGGGCATGGGTTTCGCCGAATGGCGGCGCCAGGTGCAATTGGCCACGGCGGTGGCGGCGCTGATCCAGGGCCAGTCGGTCAGTGGAATTGCCCGCGCACTGGGTTATTCGCCGAGCAGTTTCAGCGACATGTTCCGCCGCGAGCTGGGGGTAGCACCGTCGCAGTACGTGGGTTGAAGGGTTGGCCGATATCCTGAAGCTCTTGGCCGATGTCGGCGCGGCGCGCTGCCTAGACTGGCGCTCTCAACTGACACGGCGTAACCCCCATGGATTATCTGATTTCCCTGGCCATCGGCCTGCTGGTCGGCGTGCTCTACGGCGCCCTGGATTTTCGCTCGCCCGCACCGCCGGCCATCGCCCTGGTGGGCCTGATGGGCATGCTGCTCGGCGAAAAACTCTGGCCCATGGGCCGGCAACTGGTCAGCGGCTGGCTGTCCTGAACCCTTTTTTTCTGCGGGAGAGCACGCATGAACGCATTGCAATTTTCCACCACCGGCGACCTCGCCGCGCTGCGCCTGGTTGATGTCCCCACGCCGGTTCCGGCCTTGGGTGAAGTGCTGGTGCAGATCAAAGCCGCCGGCCTTAACCCCAGCGACGTCAAGAACGTGCTCGGGCGTTTCCCCTACACCACGTTGCCGCGTATCCCCGGCCGCGACTTTGCCGGCGTGGTGGTGCAGGGCCCCCAGGCACTGCTCGGCCAGGAAGTGTGGGGCACCGGTCGGGACCTGGGCTTCTTCGCCGACGGCTCCCATGCGCAGTACCTGACCGTCTCGGCCAAGGGCGTGGCGCGCAAACCCGCGCAATTGAGCTTTGCCCAGGCGGCCAGCCTCGGGGTGCCGTACACCACTGCATGGGATGCCCTGGAGCGCAGCGGTGTGGGCAGCGGCACGCGGTTGCTGGTGATCGGTGCCAATGGCGCGGTGGGCAGCGCGGCCCTGGCCCTCGCGAAAATCCGCGGTGCCCAGGTGCTGGCGGCGGTACGCCGCGCTGAGCAGGTCGAGTCGTTACAGGCCGAGGGTTTCGCCGCGATTGCCCTGGGCCAGCCTGAAACGCTGGGCGCGCAGGTGCATGAGGTGTTCGCCGGCGGTGCGGATGTGATCTTCGACACCACCGGCTTCTGGTTGCCGGCGGCCGTGGCGGGGCTGGCGGCGTTCGGGCGCATCGCGATCATCGCCGCACCGGTGGACGGCCACGTGCAATTGCCGGCCCTGGCGCTGTATCGCAAAGGCGGCTCGGTGGTGGGCATCAACTCATTGCTCTATGACTGCGAACAATGCGCGGCGATGCTGGAGCAGTTCGGGTGTTTCTTCGACGAAGGTTCGCTGCCGCTGCCGACTGGCCTGCGCGAGGTGGCGCTGGCCGAAGGGGTCGGGTGTTATGAAACGGTGAACCAGGGCAGCGCGGATAAAATCATTCTGGTGCCCTGATAGGTGCAGAGGGGCGCCTGCTCAGCACGGCAAGCGCCCCGTCGCAAGCCTCATGGTCTCAGGCGTCCGGCACCCCGTTCTCCCACGCCGACCAGTTATTCAGGATCGCCTGCACCAACGGGTTGCCCGTGCGATACAGGTTCTCCAGCGCCGGTACGAAGCCGCCCTGATCGGCGTACTTGAGCAGGTTATCCACTTCGCTGTAGCCAGGGTAAGGACGGTCGAAGTCCGAGCCGGCGCGCACCACCGCCAGGCGCTGGATATCCACCAGACCTTCGCGGCTGGCGCGCAGCAGGGCTTCGTAGGTGGAATTGTCTTCCTGTTGAGTGGTGCAGTACTCGCCTTTATTGTCGGTCAGCAGCTTGGTCCACACCTCGGCGCGCTCGCTCAGCCGCGTGCCGGAGAACCAGGTATTGCCGGCCAGCGTGTCACAGCGAGTGACCCGCGGCGGCTGGTTAGCGGGCGCGGCGGGGTAGTGTTTGCGCCAGGCGGCCGACTCCTTGCTTTCGCTGAGTTCGACCTGGTGCGACAAAGCGAAGGCCTTGGCCTGCAATTTGGGGTTGAGCTCGAACACCTCGGTTTTGTAGTCCAGCGGCGGTTTCTCGTTGGGCCCCTTGGTGTTGATGCCCAGGTAACCGGTCGGCCATTGCTTGGGCGCATCCCGCGAATCCAACTCCCACTGCGTGCCGAACTCCACCAGATAGTGAGCCCACGCAGCGGTGCCGAGGGTGCCGTGCTTGGGGCTGATACCGGCGATGCCCGCGACCAGAAAGTAGCTCTGGCGCAGATCGAACTGCGGTGACAGCGCCAGGGCCAGGGTGGATGCGGCGGCATTAGTCTGGCCCATACCGGTGACCAGCAGGCACACGTCCTGGGTGTTGCAGCGGATTACCGGGTACTCGGCGGACAGGCCCGGCACGCGCACTTCCTGCTTGAGCGCCAGGCGGTCTATCCAGGTTTGCGCCTCGGGGGCGAACATGGTGACCAGCATTACCTTGGGCTTGATCGGCGCCTGTGCCAGCGCCACGTGGGGCAGCAGGGCGAGGCCGATGGCAATCGAAAGACGGTTGAATGCGTTCATCTGTTGCTCCTTGATCAGAATTGGTAGCCCACGCCGGCGTAGTAACCCCAGCCGTCGGAGCGCGCGCGGAAGTTGCCTTCGCCGAAATTCAACTCGCTGCCGTCTTCCCAGTTGCCGCCGTTGTGAAAGTAACGGCCAACCAGAGTGAAGCGCAGGTGCGTGAACGAATACAGCAGCACGTTGGTCGCGACCAGGGCGTTGGCGGTACGCGCCGGGTTGTCCTTGTGCAGGTCCGAGCCAAAATCGTAGTTGGTGAAGCCGATGTAGGTCAGCGAGGCACCGTTGTCGAACTTGCCGATAGGCACGATGTACTTCATCTGTGCACGGTAGCCATCCCAGGAATACTCGTTGCTCGCCCCGTAGTTTTCCCACTGGTAGCGTCCATAGAAGTTGGCCGACAGGTTGACCCGCGAGTGGGTCTCGATGTCGGTGCCCAGGCCGCTGTACAGCGTATTGGCGCGGTTTTCCTTGTTGCTGCCGTGATCGTAGATCCAGTCGAACGCCACGTACCATTCCTTGAATGGCCCGATGGCCAGGCTGCGTCCGGCCAGGTAGTCGATGGAAATGCGCGGTTCATGCTCCATGAACACCGGCGAGCCATGGTCCCACACGCCTTTGTCATTGCTGTTACCGATGGTGAGGATCTTCGGCACATCGATATAGCCGTACAGCTCGAACGGGCCCTTGCGACCGAAATACTCGTATTCCAGGTAGACATCGTCCTGTGGCTTGGGGCCGAAACTGATGTCTTTGCTGCCGATCAGCGTCAGGTCCTGGTTGAACCACTCCGACAGGTACGCGCCTTTCTTCGGCGGGCTGGCTTCGGGGGCGAGGGTTTCGCCCTGTGCTGAGTCATCGGATGGCGTGGTCTGCGCCAAAATGGGTGCGCTGAGTAGTCCCGTAACGGCGGCCAGTAGCACGGAAACAGCAAAGGGGGCGGGGAGCCTGGAGGTGGGTTGCATTGAAAATCCCTGTTCTTACGCGGTTTAAACCCGATTGCTCGGGCAGCGAGGAGCTTGGCTGGCAAGTTCGTATCGCAAACGTTTGCACAGGATGTACCAACTTCGTTTACAGGACTGAAATGGCTGGAAAATTCAGCCAATAGTCGACCCATTGATCAACATTGGCTGGGTGTCATTTTCTGCTGCGGTTGAACAGGTGAATCGCCGTCTCGCGTCGATATTCGCTCGGCGTCTGCTGCATCTCGATGCGAAAGTGTCGGTTGAAATTCGACAGGTTGGCGTAGCCCACTTCAAAGCAGATATCCGCCACCGACATCTGGCTGTGCAGCAGCAAGCGGCAAGCGCGCTGCACCCGGAATTTGCGCATCAAGTCGATAAACCCATGGCCGGTGTTGCGCTTGAAGAAACGTGAAAACCCCGGCTCGCTCATGTCCAGCTGGCGGGCGATCTCCGACAGGCGCACATCGCCGGTCAGTTCGCGCATCAGGTAGTCGAACGCCTTGTTGATGGGCTCGGCACTGCGCGCATCCAGGGTGGGGGCGTAGCACGGGCTGGCCAGGGCCTGGGCCTGCGAGGGCGGGGCGTTCTTGAGGGTGTCGAGCAGCTGCAGGAACAGGATCAGCCGCTGCAGGCCCTGGGCGCGGCCGATGTCTTCCAGCAGGCTCGCGGCCCGCACGGCGGTGTCGCCGCTGAAAGCCAGGCCGCGCCGCGCCTGTTCGAACAAGCGCTGCACGTCGCCGAGTTCCGGCAGGGTATTGCGCAGAGCGAGCAGGGCGGCGCCGTCGAATTGCAGCACCACGTCACGGCCGGCCAGGTACTCGCCGGGGGCGAGGTCGCCGATCCAGTCGTGGGGCAGGTCGGGGCCGATCAGTGCGACGTGCCCGGCGCTGAACGCGCCAATGTAGTCGCCCGCCACCAGCTTGCCGCTGCCCTGGCGGATCAGGTGGATCTCAAACTCGGGATGGTGGTTCCAGCGTGCCAGGTCATAGGGATAGTCGTGTTCGAACCAGCGAAAGCAGTGGTCGGGCTCGGGCAGGATTACTTCGCGCTCGGCAGGGCGGTGTTCGAACAGAGCGGCGCGGCTGACGGGCATGGCGATGCCTCTTGTCGTTGTGGGAACGCCTCAAAATACGCCGCTGAGCACCCGCGCGCTACCCGCGCTTGCGCCCGCCGCCGATACTTTTTTGCAGCGTTGCCAAGGGTTAAAAAAGTACCAGTGGCGCATCCGCCACGGGTTTGTGAGGGCGTAACCAAGCTGCTGTAATCGGCGCTCAACAACAAAAACAACAGGTGGAAACCGTCATGCTCCCAACCTGCAAAACCATGCTTGCACACGTGCTGTTCGGGCTTACCGGTCTGGCCTTGGCTTTGCCCAGCCAGGCCGCGGACACCGTGACCATCGCCACGGTCAATAACAGCGACATGATCCGCATGCAACGCCTGTCCAAGGTGTTTGAGCAACAGCACCCGGACATCAGGCTCAACTGGGTGGTCCTCGAAGAAAACGTCCTGCGCCAGCGCCTCACCACCGACATCGCCACCCAGGGCGGGCAGTTCGATGTGTTGACCATCGGCACTTACGAGACGCCGCTGTGGGGCGCCAAGCAGTGGCTGGAGCCGCTGACGCAACTGCCGGCCGATTACGCCGCCGACGATATCTTCCCGTCGGTGCGCCAGGGCCTGTCGGTCAACAACACCCTGTACGCCTTGCCGTTCTACGGCGAAAGCACCGTAACCTACTACCGCACCGACCTGTTCCAGCAGGCCGGCCTGAGCATGCCCGCGCACCCGACCTGGAGCCAGCTTGGCGAATTCGCCGCCAAACTCACCGTTAAGGACAAGGGCCAATACGGTATGTGCCTGCGCGGCAAGGCCGGTTGGGGCGAAAACGTCGCGTTGCTCAGCACCCTGGCCAACGCATTCGGGGCGCGCTGGTTCGACGAACAGTGGAAGCCTGAGCTGACCAGCCCCGAGTGGACGGCGGCGGCCAACTTCTACGTCAACACCCTCAAGCAATACGGTCCGCCGGGGGTGTCCAGCAACGGCTTCAACGAAACCCTGGCGCTATTCAACAGCGGCAAATGCGTGATCTGGGTCGATGCCAGCGTGGCCGGCTCGTTCACGACCGATAAGAGCCAGAGTAAAGTCGCTGACAGCGTCGGCTTTGCCGCGGCCCCGACCGAAGTCACCGACAAAGGCTCCTCCTGGTTGTACGCCTGGTCGCTGGCAATCCCGGCCACCTCCAGGCACAAGGATGCCGCCAAGGCCTTTATCGCCTGGGCCACGTCCAAGGACTACATCCAACTGGTCGCCGACAAAGAAGGCATCACCAACGTACCGCCGGGCACGCGCCAGTCCACCTATAGCGCGGCATACCTCAAGGCTGCACCGTTTGCCCAGGTGACGCTGGAGATGATGCGCCATGCCGACCCTGCGCACCCATCGCTCAAACCGGTGCCGTATGTGGGCATCCAGTACGTGACCATCCCCGAGTTCCAGGCCATCGGCACCTCGGTCGGCAAGCTGTTCTCGGCCGCGCTCACGGGCGGCATGTCGGTCGATCAGGCCCTGCAGCAGGCGCAGACCAGCACCGAGCGCGAGATGAAGCGCGCCGGCTATCCCAAATAATCCTCAGGACATCACCATGAAACGACTCGACGGTAAGAGCGCGCTGATCACCGGATCGGCGCGAGGCATCGGCCGTGCCTTTGCCCAGGCGTACATCGCAGAAGGCGCCACGGTGGCCATCGCCGATATCAACCTGCAAAAGGCTCGTGAAACCGCCGCCGAGCTGGGGCCCCAGGCCTACGCGGTAGCGATGGATGTGACCGACCAAGGCTCCATCGACGCCGCGATCGATGCGGTGGTGGCCCACGCCGGCAAATTGGACATCCTGGTCAACAACGCGGCGTTGTTCGACCTGGCGCCCATCGTCGACATCACCCGCGAAAGCTTCGAACGGCTGTTCTCGATCAACGTCGGCGGCACGCTGTTCACCTTGCAGGCCGCTGCGCGGCAGATGATCCGCCAGGGCCACGGCGGCAAGATCATCAACATGGCCAGCCAGGCCGGTCGACGCGGCGAGCCGCTGGTGGCGGTGTACTGCGCGACCAAGGCGGCGGTGATCAGCCTGACCCAATCAGCGGGATTGAACTTGATCAAACAGGGCATCAACGTCAACGCCATCGCCCCCGGCGTGGTGGACGGCGAGCATTGGGACGGCGTGGACGCGCTGTTCGCCCGGCATGAAGGCCTGGCGCCGGGCGAGAAGAAAAAACGCGTAGGGGCCGAGGTGCCGTTCGGGCGCATGGGCACCGCGCAGGACCTCACTGGTATGGCGATCTTCCTGGCGTCCAAGGAAGCTGACTACGTGGTGGCCCAGACCTACAACGTCGACGGCGGTAACTGGATGAACTGAGCCCTGCCGGGCAGCAAGGCTACTCGGCAAAACTGCGATCGAAAAAATACACCGACCCAGGCTTCAGCTGTTCCAGCGTGGCCTGGGGCCGGCCGCCTTCACCCGGCTTTTTACGCCCGGTCTCGCGCAGGTATCCCGCCTCGGTCAGCTTCAGTAGACGCTGACGAATACTGGTCTTGAGCACCGGCCTGCCCAACACCAGGGAAAAGATCGACGTCGCTTGCGGCGCGCTGAATTCATGCCCGAGGAACATCAACGGCAAGCTGCTGTATAACGACTTGGACAAGAGCCGCTCGAGCACGGCTGCAACGATCAGGTTGTGATCGAACGGCAGCCTGATCCTGCCATCCGCCACGGCGTTCAACGAGAACCAGCCCTGACGCTCCCCCAGGCTCACTTCCTGCGCCACGATTGCCAGGTAATACGTCGACGACGACCAGCAGCGCGGGTCGCGGAAGGCATCGCCCACCGTGCCGACCTGTTCGCACCAGGCCAGCTCCAGGCCGACCTTGTCACTGGCGCGCAATCGCTCCACCGCATCCTTGAGGCTCAGATCTTGCACGCCGCCATTGACCACCACCCCCGGCAATGCCCAGTGACCGGCGAACGGTTGCGCATCGCGCTGGTTGAGCAGCAGTTTGAGTTCTCCCGAGGCGCGGCAGTAAAACAGCACGCACAGATCGACGGTGTGCAGGTACGGGCTCAGTGACATGGGACATCCTTCCTAACAACGATGGGTACAGTCTAACGGATCGAAGCGATATGTCATGTACTCGCGTTGGCACATATAAATAAATGTTTCTTGCTTTGAAAGTACATGACGTGTACTTTTGTTTCCAGGCCACAGGAGAAACGCCATGACCCTTTCGAAAACTGCCATTGCTTCATTCGACGTCGATGCTCAGAAGAGCTTTACGCCGCTGTGCCCCAACGAGTTGCCTGTGGCAGGCGGTGACCGGATCGGCGCCGAACTCAACTACATGGCCAGCCTGGCCGGGCACCGCATCGGCAGTAAAGACGCGCACACCCCCAACGCTCCGTGGGTGGTCCGGGAGCAGGCCGAGATGATGCAGGCCACCGGCCTGGTCCACGCCGATCTCACCTGGGTCAGCCACTGCGTGCCGGGCACCGAAGGGTTTACGTTGCTCGACGAATTGCCCACTCCCTATGACTACGATTACTTCGTCTGGAAAGGCGTCGAGCCTGACCTGCACCCCTACGGCGCCTGCTACCACGATCTGCACGACAAACTGTCCACCGGCGTCATCGAGTATTTGAAAGCCCAAGGCGTGCTGCGAGTCATCGTCGGTGGCCTGGCCCTGGACTTCTGCGTCAAGACCACTGCCTTGCAACTGCTCAGGGCCGGCCTGGAGGTGGTCCTGCACCTGCCGGCGTGCCGCGGGATCAGCGAGGAGGGCGGCGAGCAGGCCGTCAATGAGTTACTCAAGGCCGGTGCCGCTGTCAGCCGCACCCGCGAAGAACTGGCCGCGATGGCCACGCGTTAAGGAGAGACACCATGGAAAGTGCATACGACTACCAAGCCCCGGTGATCCAGGGCCTGCTCGACACCGATTACTACACCTTCACCATGATGCAGGCGGTGTTGCACCAGCACCCCAACGTCGATGTCGAGTACAACTTCATCGTGCGGTCCAAGGAAAAACTCGGCCACCTGATCCCTGAACTGCGCGCCGAGCTTGAGAAACTCGCCGACCTGCAGATGCGCGAGGGCGAGCTGCGCTTTCTGTTCAACCCGCGCTTTCGCGAGTACCTCTCCCCGGATTACGAGCGCTTCCTCGGGCTGTTCCGCTTCAACCTGCGTTATATCCACGTCAGCGAAGTGGACGGCCAGCTCAACGTCCGCGTGATCGGCCCGATGCTGCACTGCATCATGTTCGAACAACCGGTGCTGGCGCTGGTCAGCGAACTGCGCAATCGCGATAAATACCCCGACGTGACCCTCGAAGACGTCACCCGCAAGCTCTATCAGAAATTCGACTGGCTGGAGAAAAACCTCAGTCGCGACGAACTTGCCGATTTGCGCGTCTCGGACTTTTCGACCCGCCGGCGCCTGTCGTTCAAGGCCCAGCGCGAAGTGGTCGACATCATGCGCCGCGATTTCCCCGGCCAGTTCATCGGTACCAGCAACGCACACCTGGCCTATGAGTTCGACTTGCCGCTGATCGGCACCATGGCTCACCAATGGCTGATGGTGCACCAGCAACTGGGGCGCCTGCGCGAGAGCCAGAACGCCGCCCTGGAAAACTGGGTGCGTGAATACCGGGGACGCCTCGGTGTCGCCCTGACCGATTGCATCAGTACCGATTTCTTCCTCAAGGATTTCGACCTGTACTTCGCCAAACTCTACGACGGCCTGCGCCAGGACTCCGGTGACCCCATTGTGTGGGCCGACAAAGTGCTGGCCAGATACAAGGAACTCGGCATCGACCCGATGACCAAAGACCTTATGTTTTCCGATGGGCTGAACTTCGAAAAATGCGTGCCGATCCTGCGCCACATTCGCGGCAAGGCACGGTTCGGTTTCGGCATGGGCACCAGCCTGGCGTGCGATGTGGACGGCGTAGAGCCGCTGAGCATCGTGATGAAACTGGTGCGGGTCCATGGCGAACCGGTGGTGAAGTTCTCCGATGACCCGGTGAAAAACGTCTGCGAAGACGCCTCGTTTTTGCAGTACGCCGCGCAAGTCTTCAACGTTGGCAAAGTGGAGGTGTGACATGCAAACCCAGGACCGCATCGCTCAGGAACTGAACATCAACCGCGCGCTGGGCCAGGGCGGCGAGCCCCAGGAAATCCAGCGGCGCATCGATTTCATCAAACACACGCTGCGCCAGTCCGGCTGCACAGCGCTGGTGCTGGGCATCAGCGGCGGTGTCGACTCGCTGGTCGCCGGCCGCTTGTGTCAGCTGGCCGCCGAGCAACTGCGTGACGATGGCTATGCCGCGCGTTTTATCGCCATGCGCCTGCCTTACAAGAGCCAGGCCGATGAACACGATGCCCAGGCCTCCCTGGACTTCATCCAGCCGGACCAGATCGACACGCTGAACATCGCCGCCAGTGTCGACGGCTTGATGGCCAGCCTGGAGGCCAGCGAAGCCAGCGCCGCGCAGGTGGATTTCATCAAAGGCAACGTCAAGGCCCGCGCCCGCATGATCGCGCAGTACGCCGTGGCTAACCTGCACAACGGGCTGGTGGTGGGCACCGACCATGGCGCCGAAGCGCTGATGGGGTTCTTTACCAAATTCGGCGACGGCGCCTGCGACCTGGCGCCGCTGTCCGGTCTGACCAAGACCCAGGTACGCCTGCTCGGCACCGCGCTGGGCGCGCCGGCCAACCTGGTCAAAAAAGCCCCCACCGCCGACCTCGAAGAACTGGCGCCGGGCAAACTCGACGAAGTGGCTTACGGCTGCACCTACGACGATATCGATGCCTACCTGATGGGCGAACCCGTCAGTGAGCAGGTACGCACGATAGTGGAGAACGCCTACCACAAGACCGCACACAAACGCGCGCTGCCCATCGTTCCCGTCTAACCTCGCACCCTGTCCGGGACGAGTGGGCTTGCTTATGGTGAACAGGCTCGCAGGTGGTGAGCGAGCCCGCTCACCACGAGAACCTCATCTTCTCAGGCTATGTTTCACCGAAGATGTGCAGCCACCAACCCTAACCACGATGCGAAGCGAGCCGCTCTTGCTCTCGCTTTTGCTTTTGATCTCAGGCGCCCCGTTAACCACGCTGGCCGGAATTCGGCATTGATTTGGAGGGTAAACCGGCAGGGATGCCGGTTTAGCCGCCCCGCGCCATGGATGGCGCGTGGCGGCGGCCCTCCAAATCAATGTCGGATTACGGGTACACCGAGCCTAGGCGAGGTGCCGAGTGGTGGGGCAAAGCGTTTTTGGTTACTTTTGGCGCTCTTCCAAAAGTGACCCGCCGTAAGGGCGGAACCCATAGCCGCCGTAACCATAGCAACGGATATGTACTCGGTTTGATCCAACATCCTGGTCGGCTGTCAGGCCGCCATCGGGGGCAAGCCCCCTCCCACATTTAAAATCCTCTGGGCCACCCCACGACAACTCGGTGAATCTGGCCCCGATAGCCATAGATATCTACACACGTTTCAAAGGCTGAAATAACTCTGTGGTGAGCGGGCTGGCCCCGCGCTGGGCTGCGAAGCGGACCCATTCCAGGCGATGGGGTTTAGCTGACACACCGAGGTGCCTGGGTTTGGGGCTGCTTCGCAGCCCAGCGCGGGGCCAGCCCGCTCACCACAGCAAGCCCGCTCACCACGAGAACCTCATTTTCTCAGGCTATGTCACCGAAGATATGCAGCCACCAACCCTAACCACGATGCGAAGCGAGCCGCTCTTGCTCTCGCTTTTGCTTTTGATCTCAGGCGCCCCGTTAACCACGCTGGCCGGAATTCGGCATTGATTTGGGGGGTAAACCGGCAGGGATGCCGGTTTAGCCGCCCCGCGCCATGGATGGCGCGTGGCGGCGGCCCTCCAAATCAATGTCGGATTACGGGCACACCGAGCCAAGGCGAGGTGCCGAGTGGTGGGGCAAAGCGTTTTTGGTTACTTTTGGCGCTCTTCCAAAAGTGACCCGCCGTAAGGGCGGAACCCATAGCCGCCGTAACCGCAGCAACGGATATGTACTCGGTTTAATCCAACATTCTGGTCGGCTGTCAGGCCGCCATCGGGGGCAAGCCCCCTCCCACATTTAAAATCCTCTGGGCCACCCCACGGCAACTCGGTGAATCTGGCCCCGATAGCCATAGATATCTACACACGTTTCAAAGGCTGAAATAACTCCGTGGTGAGCGGGCTGGCCCCGCGCTCTACCGCTCAATCGACCGGCTCCACCGCGCATTCCACTCCGGCCGCGCCTGGTTCACCTGGTCCCAGTCAATTGAAATCGCCGTCTGCAAATACCCCTGCATCGCTTCCACCCGCGCGCGGGTCTTGTCGGTGGTCGGCGTGGTTGGGTTCGAGGGGATCTGGTCACCTTCCTCCAGCGCCGGTGCCTGGGCCTCGGCGGTCAGCAGGTAGGCTGCGAGTTTCTGCGCCAGCTCCGGCTGGTCGTTGCGGGCAATTACGCATTCGGCGACGTTCAGCACCACCGCGCCTTCCTTCGGTTGCGCATATTCCATCGGTACGCCGAGCAGTTTCTGCGTGGCGACCTGGGTTGGAGTGAGGGGAAAGATCGCGGCTTCGTCGGTTTGCACCATCTCGGAGATTTTCGCCGAGCTGGCGATGTATTCCAGCACGTTGGGCCCGATGGTTTTCGGCCAGGCCTTGAAGCCGGGGTCGACGTTGGTCTCGTCGCCGCCCTGCAAACGGTTGAACATCAAGAAACCGTGCAGGCCGAAGGTGGAGGAGGCCAGGGACTGGAACACCACTTTGTCCTTGAAACGCGGGTCGGCCAGGTCCATCCATGAAGTGGGCGCGGCCCAGCCTTTTTCCTTGAACAGCCTGGCGTTGTAGCCAAGGCCGGTGACGCCCAAAGTCACGGCCACCGCTTCGTCCTTGATTTTCGCCTTGGGCGGAATCTGCTCCAGGGTCGGGCTGGGGGCCAGTTTGTCGCACAGGCCCATGGAAATGGCGCGGTACATGATGCCGTCGTCCAGGAACATCACGTGCATCTGCGGGTTGTCTTTGTTGGCCTGGACCTTGGCGAGAATGTCCGACGAGGTGCCGGGCACGATCACCACCTTGACGTCGTTGGCCTTCTCGAACGCAGGCAGTACTTTGTCGGCATACACCCGTTCCATGGTGCCGCCGTTCATGCCCAGGTACAGCGTCGGCGCGGCATGGGCGCCGGCGGCGAACAGGGCGAGGGTCAAGCAGGACAGCGCATTGCGTGGGTTCATGGTTGTTCCTCTCAGGCTTGGAAACGACGGATGGAAAACGCTTCGATGGGCTGGCGGCTGCGGCCGGAGCAGACGAGCTCTGCCAGGGCTTCGCCGACGGCGGGACCGAGCTGGAACCCGGCGCCGGCAAAGCCGAAACCGTGGAGCAAACCCGGTGTGGTGCTGCTGGGGCCGATCACCGGTTCGTGATCGGGCAGGTAACCTTCGGTGCCGCTCCAGGTGCGGATCGCCTGGGCGCCCTGGAGAAACGGGTACAGCTCGGCGGCATTGCGCAGAATCTCCAGCACCGCCGCCTGTCCGGGGCGAGCCTGGCGCGGGCCCAGGGCAAAGCCGCGCCCGCCACCGAGGATGCAATTGCCGCGCGCGACCTGGCGCGCGTAGATTCCGCCGCCTTCAACGCCGGTGCTGACGTTCATCACCACCGGCAGCGGCTCGGTGACCAGCATCGCCGGGTGCGCCGAGGTGATCGGCACCGGCTCGCCGAACTGTGCGGCCACGCTGCCGGCCCAGGCTCCGGCGCAGTTAAGCAACCAGGGTGCGCGTAGCTGCAGGCCGTTGGCGCAGTGCACCTGGAACGCCTGCCCGTCATGCTCGATGTGCACCACCTCAGCCTGCTCGTGCACCACCGCGCCGTGCCGTTGCGCGGCGCGGGCAAAGGCCGGTGATACCAGGCGCGGGTTGGCATGCCCGTCTTCCGGGCAGAGCGAGGCGCCGACCGCCACGTCGCCTACCCATGGGAAACGCGCGCGCAGTTCGACGCGGTCCAGCAGTTGCAGGCCCAGATCAAACTCGCGGGTGCGCTCGGCGTAGGCGTGCAGCGCGTCGAAATCGGCGGCGCTGCGGGCCAGCTTCAAATGCCCGCAGCGCACGTATTCGCCGTCGATGCCGATCAGCCCCGGCAACTCGCCCCACAATTGATGGGCGCGTTGCGACAGCGGCAATTGATGCAAGGGCCGACCCTGGCGGCGCACGCCGCCGTAATTGACGCCGCTGGAATGCGAGCCGCAAAAGTCGCGCTCCAGCAGCGCCACGCGCTGGCCTTTATGGGCGAGCATCATTGCCGCCGAAGCGCCGACAATGCCGCCGCCCAGTACGATCACATCGGTCATGGCTGCACCTGCACGCCGAACGGCAGCGGCTTGATGGGGGCCTGGCCACGCAGACGGCCCACGTCTTCAACGTTGCGGCCACTGCGCTCGGCGACAATCTCCGCTGCCGCCAACCCGCACATTCGGCCCTGGCAACGGCCCATGCCGACCCGGCAGTGGGCTTTGACCCGGTTGATCTCCCAGTGCCCCTCATCCACCACCGCGCGAATATCGCCGGCGCTGACTTCTTCGCAGCGGCACACCATCAAGCGGTCCGGCGCCTGCGCCGCCCAGTGTTCAGGAAAGGGGAATGCGCTTTCCAGGCCCAGGCGAAAGCGCTGGATGCGCGCCAATTGGCGTTCCAGAGCGGCGGGGCGTTGTTGATCGATGGCAATACCGGCGTCCTCCAGCAACGCCAGCGCCGCGCGTTCGCCGGCCATCTGGGCAGCATCCGCGCCCATGATCCCGGCACCGTCGCCCGCCAGGTAGACGCCTTCCACGTTGCTGCGCCCGGCGCTGTCGCGGGTGGGCAGCCAGGCACGGTTCAAGGGGTTCCAGGCGAAAGCGCAACCGAGCAGGTCCGCCAGCTGGGTTTCGCTGCGCAGGGCATGGGCGAAAGCGACCGCGTCGCAGGCGAGGGTGTGCGTGCCCCAGCGAATGCCGCTGACGCGTTGTTCACCGTCGATCTGCGCGAGCGTCGCGCCTTGGTGTACGGGCACTCCGTGAGCCGTCAGCCAAGCGCGGTAGTACAAGCCCTTGGCCAGGGTCGCCGGTTGCCCGAGCAGCGCCGGCAACGCCCGGCATTGAGCACTGAACGGCGCGCTGTCGAGCACCGCCACCACCGTTGCGCCGGCCTTGGCGTATTGATACGCCACCAGATACAGCAATGGCCCGCTGCCACAGAGCGCCACCCGCTCACCGATGGCGCAGCCCTGGTACTTCAGGGCGATCTGCGCCGCGCCCAGGCTGTACACGCCGGGCAAGGTCCAGCCAGGCACCGGCAGGATACGGTCGGTGGCGCCGGTGGCGACGATCAGCCGCGAGTACTCGAGGCTGTCGGCGTGGTCGTCCGTGAGCAAGTCCAGGCGCTGGTCCTCGGCATTCCACACCAGGGTACGTGGCCGATAGTCGATCAACGGCGCCAGTTCATCCAAGGTGCGATGCACGGCTTCGGCCTTGCTCGCTTCGAAGCCATAGAGTTGCCGGGCGGTGCGCTGGAAGCCCTCGGGTTGGCGCCGATAAATCTGCCCGCCACCGCGCAGGCCTTCGTCCACCAGGCAGGCTCGGATGCCATGGTCGAGCAGGGTGCGCGCCGCGCTGATCCCCGCCGGGCCTGCGCCCACAATCACTACCGGCTTCATGCTGTGCGCCCCGGATCGCGGCGGATCGCCTGGCCCGCTTCCAGCAGCGTCGAACAGGCGCGTACGCGCCGACCGTCTTCCAGCCACACCCAGCAATCCTGACAGGCGCCCATCAGGCAGAACCCTGCACGGCGTTCGGCACTGAAGTCGCTGCCGCGCAGATGTTCGCCGCAGGTCAGCACGGCGGTCAGCAGCGTGTCGCCGAGCAGGGCGCTGGCCGGTTGACCGTCAAGCGTAAACGCGATGGCAGGGCGTGCGGTGTCGGCCAAGCGTTTGAACAGGGCCATCAATGTTTCCCCACCAGCACGCGGTCCAGGCCGTAGACCCGGTCGAGCAGAATCATGGTCGCCGCCGTCAGCGCGATCACCAGCGCCGACACCGCCGCCATCATCGGGTCGATGGATTCGGTGGCGTACACGTACATGCGCACCGGCAGGGTTTGCGTGGCCGGCGAGCTGACAAAAATCGACAAGGTCACTTCATCGAAGCTGTTGATGAACGCCAGCAGCCAGCCACCGGCCACGCCGGGCAGGATCATCGGCAGGGTGATCAGGCGGAACAGCGTAAAGCGACCAGCCCCCAGGGACTCGGCCGCCTGTTCGGCGCTGCGGTCGATACCGATGGCCGCCGCCAGCACCAGCCGCAGCACGTACGGGGTGATGATCACCACATGGGCCAGCATTAACCAGGTGAAGCTGCCGTTCACCCCCATCAGGGCGAACAGGCGCAGCATCGCCACCCCCAGTACCAGGTGCGGGATGATGATCGGCGACAGGAACAAGGCACTGAAAAAGTTGCGCCCCACAAACGAGTAGCGACTGATCGCCAGCGCCGCCGGCACCGCGATCAGCGTGGCCAGGGTCGCAGCGCTGAACGCCAGGATCAGGCTGTTGTAGAACGCCTGGATAAAGTCGGCGCGTTCGAACACCGCGCGGAACCAGCGCAGGGAGAACCCCTGGGTAGGCAGGCTCAAGGTGTTCTCCGGGGTGAACGCCACCAGGCATACCACCACCAGCGGCGCCATCATGAACAGCACCACCAGGCCATGGAAACCGAGCGCCAAAGGACCGTTTCTGGACATGTGTCTAAACCCCCAGGGACTTTTTGTAGCGACTTTCGAGCAGGCGGTTCCAGCTCAACATGATCAGCAGGTTGACCAGCAGCAACACCACCGCGATGGTCGCGCCCATGGGCCAGTTGAGTTCCGAGAGGTACTGGTCGTACACCACGGTGGCGACCATTTTCAGACGCCGCCCGCCGAGCAGGCCGGGGATCGCAAACGAACTGGCGGCCAGGCCGAACACAATCAGGGTGCCGGACAGCACCCCGGGCATCACTTGGGGCAACACGATCCTGCGCATCACCGTGGCCTGGCTGGCGCCGAGGGACAGCGCCGCCTGTTCGGCCGACGGGTCGAGTTTTTGCAGCGAGGTCCACACCGGAATGATCATGAACGGCAGCATCACATGCACCAGCGCGATGATCACCGCGAACGGCGTGTACAACAGCTTCACCGGGCGCCCGCCGAGCACTTGGATCAACTGGTTGATCAGGCCGTCGGCGCCGAGCAGCAGGCTCCAGCCAAACGCGCGCACCACCACTGAAATCAGCAGCGGGGTGAGGATCAGGATCAGAAAGATCGAGCGCCACGGCGTGCCCATGCGGCTGAGGATGTAGGCCTCCGGTACGCCGATCACCACGCACAGCAGGGTGACCAGCGCGCTGATCCAGAAGGTGCGCCAGAAGATTTCGTAAAAGTACGCGTCGCTGAAAAGCGCCAGGTAATGGGCCAAGGTCCACTCGCCGGCTTTCACCCCTACCTGATAATCGAACACGTTGAACGACAGCACCAGGGTCAGCCCCAGCGGCAGGATCAGCAGCCCGCTGAACAGCAGCAGCGCCGGCAGCGACAGCAGGTAGCCCCGACTCATGGGCGCACCTCGTCGGTGGCCAGCACGCGCAGCAGCTCAGCCGGCCATTCCAGGCCGACCGCCGCGCCTTTGGCCAGCGGCGCGCTGCCGTCGTTGGCGCGCACCACGGTGATTTCACCCAACGAAGTGTGGATGCGGTAAAGCCATTGGCTGCCAAAGAAGAAGCGGTCGAGCACCTGGCCTTGCAGGCGCCCGCTGCCGGCGTTCACCAGTTGGATTTTTTCCGGGCGCAGACTGAGGGTCAGTTCGCCGTCGCCGCTTTCATGCCGCACTTGCGGCATGCCGAGGGCGTCGTAATCGCCGGGCAACAGGTTGGCTTTGCCCACGAAGTCAGAAATGAAGCGCGTGCGCGGGTGTTCGTAGAGGGTATAGGGTGCGTCGATCTGGGTCACGCGGCCGGCCTCCATCACCACCACGCGGTCGCTGATGGACAGCGCTTCGGCCTGGTCGTGGGTGACCATCAGCGTGGTGATGCCCACGGCGCACTGGATGCGGCGGATCTCGAACTGCATCTCTTCGCGCAGGTTGGCGTCGAGGTTGGACAGCGGTTCGTCCAGCAGCAACACCGGCGGTTCGATCACCAGGGCGCGCGCCAGGGCCACGCGTTGGCGCTGGCCGCCGGACAGCTCACGCGGGTAGCGCTCGGCGTGCGGGGCCAGGCGCACCAGATCGAGCACGGTCTTGACCTTGCCGGCGATCTCGGCGGCGGGCACGTTGCGCATCTTCAGGCCGAAGGCGACGTTGTCGCACACGCTCATGTGCGGGAACAGCGCGTAGCTCTGGAACACCACGCCCAGGCCACGGCTGGCGGGCTTGGCATGGGTAATGTCGCGCCCATCCAGCAGGATCTGGCCGCTGGTCACCTCGACGAAGCCGGCGATCATTTGCAGGGTGGTGGTCTTGCCGCAGCCCGATGGGCCGAGCAGGGAAACGAACTCGCCTTTTTCCACGGCCAGGTCGGTGGCAACCACTGCGTCGACGGCGCCGTAGCGTTTGCTCAAGGCGATGAGTTGGAGAAATGCCATGTCTGCGTTCCACCTTTTTCAGTCGCGTCGAAACGCGCTTTTTTTGTTTTGGGCAGATGCGAAAAGAATGTTGCGGGTGCGTTGGCGCTCGATCTCAAGTCGGCTGCCGTGTGTTGTTCGTTTTCGCCCCTGTGGACGCAGATTAGGACGAAGACTAGGATGCGTGGAAGATGGAATTTCACTGAACGGACTACTTTTTTCAGTTTTATTCACTCACCAGAATTAAAAGAGATGAAAGGCGATATGGATTCCACTGAGCGGAATGAAAACCTCAAGGAAGTCGGTGCTGGCGGCGTATCACGGTTGTTTGCGCTGCTGCGTACGTTGGGCGAGGTTTCGCAAGACGGCGAACGTGTGACCCAGCTTGCGCAACAGGTCGGCCTGTCCCAACCCACCACCCACCGCCTGCTGCGCAGCCTGATGGAGGAGGGGATGGTGGAGCAGGACGCGCGCAGCAAGCGCTATCGCCTGAGCCTGGAGTTCTTCGCCCTGGCGGCCAATGCGGGCAAGACCGGTAACCTGCGCGACTTGGTACGACCGAGCCTGTTGCGCCTGAGCGCCTCCTTGGGCGATTCGCTGTTTTTACTGGCGCGCAGCGGCTTCGATGCGATCTGCCTGGACCGCAGCGAAGGCCCGTACCCGATCCGCACCTTCACCGGCGATATCGGTGGGCGCGTCGCTCTTGGCGTGGGGCAGGGCAGCCTGGCGATCCTCGCGTTCCTGCCGGAGGAAGAGCGCGAAACCGTGATCCGCTACAACCTGCCTCGGCTCAAGGATTTTCACCTGTACGACGAAGTGCTGCTGCGTTCGGAAGTGGAGAATGTGCGCAACCTGGGCTACGCGGCGCGTAACACCGGGGTGCTGGAAGGCATGGCGGGCCTGGCGGTGCCGATCCTCGATCGCGATGGGCACGCGGTGGCCGCATTGAGTGTGGCGACCATCAGTGACCGGTTGGGGCCGAGCCGCCTGCCGATGGTGGTGGAATTGCTCAAGCGCGAGGCCGTGGCCATCGGGCCGAGGATCAATCCGTTTGATCCGACGTTGCGCAGGCCGTCGAAGACGTTTGGCGATTGACCTGGGGGCTGAATCGGAGGGCAAGGCCTACTTTGGCGGGGATACTTTTCTCACTGCGTTCGGGCCGTGGTCCGAGCATGCAAATGTCATGTTCTTTCAGGGGATTGTACTGTTACTGCGGGGTGCTGGAACCGTTAAGTCGTAGGCCGCCACACAGGGAAAGTGATCCAGCGCAGGGTTTGCCTGGGTTGACAGTGTAGGACTCCATTAACGAGGAATGATGATGAGCATGTTTTATCCGCCTGCGCCAAATTGCATGAGAAACGAGGCTTCCTATAACGCGATGCCAGTCAGCCAAGGTCAGTGGCGTGGTGCAGGTCAACCTGCACTGAGCGGTGGAGCGCTTCCTCCTGTGCGTATTTTGGGAGAGTTTGCAAACAACTTCGACTATTTCAGAACCCCAGGTTCTCCTTTCGTTTCGCGTGACACGCTTGAGCATGTAGCTGAACGTCCAATGACCGGCGACCCTTACCATGACCGGATGACCATGCTCGCCAGGGAGATTTCCCGCAATCCTGAAATGGCTGACATGCTGGATGGCATCACCAATGGTGGTCAGCAGGATGGTCTTATCAGTCCGGACGATGTGCTCGAGAGTATGGCGGTGTACGGCGCCCCAAATACGTCCTCTCTTATGAACGCAGACGATCAGCTCGCGAATACGGTTCTGTCCAGCGCGCGAAACGCGTCCACCGCCTTCTCGTCAGCCATGCGGGAGGTCGGTCCTGCAGGCATGCCCGGGGGAATGCGGCAACAACGAATGAACCAGGTTTTTGCGCCGTGGCCTTCCTCTACAGGCGACACCTTGGGCGGTAAGGCTTCGGGATATGACGCCAAGCCTTATGCCAACGACAGCAACGAAGCCCTTTCCAATAAAGTACTGGCCCGTTTCAGCGCGCTGGAAGATCCGGATGCCCCAGGGTTTATCACCGATAAATCACTGAGTTCCGTCGCCGGCGGCTTTCACTTGGATGGGCGGCCAGCGACCCGGGATGAAGTGAACATCGCCAGGGAGGTGCAGAATCGGGGTGACTTGTTCAAGTCGCTCGACCGTGGTCAAAGCGGTTCGGTGGATGGCCGTTTCTCCCGAGACGACCTTGTTTACCTCTCCGATAACGATAAGGGAATGAGCGATTACGACCTGCTTAAAGGTATCAAGGATAACTTCAGGCAATATACGGCGGGCGCCAACGACAGGTTCATCAACGTCTCCGAACTGGAAGAGGCAGCAGGTAAGAGGCCGTCAACTCGAACGTTCACTCCAGAGGCGCGCCAACTGGCGGCTGAACTGCTGAGACGCCCAGGCTTGTTGCGTGAAACGGATATCGGCATTGGCGACAACGGTCCGGGCGCTGAAGACCGCCGATTCGATATGATCAACATCGACTACATGATGGGAAAACGAAAGCCGGACGCCAACTGAGATCGCGTGGTCTGGTCAGCTCGAGCCGCTATGGCGGTTAGCAAGGCAGCTCGGCTGATCATCATCTCGATAAAGGACAAACCTCGGGAAGGTCGGATCCAATTACGGTATAACCCTCGAACGCTTTTGTGATCCGAGGCCCCGTTTTTCATGCAAAGCCCTTTGCAACGCCCGCTGTGGCAGGTCTACCTGATCTTTCTCGCACCCATGGTGCTGTCCAACTTCCTGCAGAGCTTTTCCGGCACCCTCAATGGCATCTATGTCGGGCAGATGCTCGGTACCCAGGCGTTGGCAGCGGTCTCGGGGATGTTTCCCATCGTGTTCTTTTTCATTGCCCTGGTGATCGGCCTGGGCGCTGGCGCGTCGGTATTGATCGGCCAGGCCTGGGGTGCCCAGGAAACGGGCATGGTCAAGTCGATTACCGGCGCCACGTTGACCCTGGGCGCACTGGTGGGGTTGATTGCGGCGGTGCTTGGCAGCCTGTTCGCGCGCTCGGCGTTGCAGGCACTGGGGACACCGCTGGATGTGCTCGACGATGCGGTCGGCTATGCGCGGATGATGATGCTGATCATGCCGTTGCTGCTGGTGTTTATCCTCTACACCCAACTGTTGCGCGGGGTCAGCGACACGATTTCACCTTTGCTGGCGCTGATGGTCTCGACCCTGGTCGGCTTGCTGCTGACTCCGGCATTGATACGCGGCTGGCTCGGCCTGCCACCGCTGGGCATCCAGAGCGCGGTGTACGCCGGCCTGGTGGGTAACGCTGCGGCGATGCTGTTTTTGATCCTGCGCCTGCGCGGTAAAAATCATGTAATGGCACCGGACCGCGAGTTGCTTGCAGCGTTACGCCTGGACCGCGCGATTCTCGGCAAAGTCCTGCGTATCGGCTTGCCCACCGGCCTGCAGATGGTGGTGTTGTCGTTGTCGGAATTGGTCATCCTGGCCCTGGTCAACGGCCACGGCTCCCAGGCCACGGCGGCTTATGGCGCGGTGACGCAGATCGTCAACTACGTGCAGTTCCCGGCCTTGTCCATTGCCATCACCGCCTCGATCCTCGGCGCCCAGGCCATCGGCGCCGGGCGCCTGGAGCGCATCGGGCCGATCCTGCGCACCGGGCTGCTGATCAATACCTGCCTGACCGGCGGGTTGATCGTGCTGGGTTATGCACTGTCGCACTGGCTGCTCGGTCTGTTCATCACCGACGCGGCGGCACGGGTCAACGCCGAACACCTGCTGCACATCATGTTGTGGAGCATCCTGGTGTTCGGCTTTCAGGCGGTGGTGGGCGGCATCATGCGCGCCAGCGGCGTGGTGCTGATGCCGGTGGCGATTTCGATTTTCTGCGTGTTGTGCGTCGAGTTGCCGATGGCCTACCTGTTCAATGCCCATTTCGGTCTGGAAGGGGTGTGGATGGCGTTCCCGGTCACCTACTTGGCGATGCTCGGGCTGCAGACCGCGTATTACCGGTTGGTATGGCGGCATAAGCAGATCAAACGGTTGGTGTGATAGAAAAAATGCGCACATTCGGCACAGGCGGCGTCTGAGTCATGGCAAACCCTTACGCGGATTTATTTCAGGTTCCCGGCGCCCGCGCCTTTGTGCTGGCGGGCATGTTTGCGCGCATGACTGGGGTGTCGGCGGTTGGGGTAGTTTGCTATGCGCTGGGGTGAAGTTCTGCGAAGTGATGTTGCAGGAACTCATTCAGCGCCTGACGCGTCAGGTCATTGAGCGTGACTTTCCTGCGGGTCGCCGCCAGCGCCGCAGCTAAATGCAGGTCATGTCCGACCCGCACATTGAAAGATCCCTTGCAGGGTTTTTCCGGGGTTTGACCAAGGTTCTGGCACGTCACGAGATAGTCGTCCACGGCCTCCTGAAAAGCGGCATCCAAATCAGCCACGGTTTTTCCTTCGTAGCTGATCAGCGCCTTGATGAATAGGATCTTGCCGAACAGGCAGTTGTCTTCAAGGCTGGCCTCGATAGAGCCGATGTAGCCTTTGTGTTTGAGTTGGTTGTTCACTGAATCAGTTCTCCTGATTTCAATTGTTCGATGATCTGGCGTCGAATGTAGTGCTTCAGTTCGTTGCCAGGGTGAGGCTTGTGCAGCGTGATCATTGCAGTGGGGTCGCCACTGTCGAACTTGACGCGGCTTCCAGCCCCTTCGATCTGTGTGTAGCCCAGGCGACGCAGCAGCGTGACGAGTTCGGGCCATGTAAATGCCATTTGCTCATTGAGCAGTTTGGCCAGCAGCTTTTCATTTTTGGACACGGCGGTCCTTGCGTGTAACTAAATGTAGTTGCATAAAGTGGTTTCCGTCAATGCTAGCTCGGTTACGTGCATCTTTCCCGTCACAGGTGTAACCCTTGATGACGCTCGGTTTCGCGCCTGCATCCCCTCGCTAATTTTTCCTTTCGCGATTCGTTTTATAGGGACGACGTGCCTTTGTGCTTCCTGCCTATTGCTCCGGATCCCAAGAAATGAATGCTGAAGACTCCTTGAAACTTGCTCGCCGGTTTATCGGGTTGCCCCTGGAAAAACGCCAGAGGTTCCTGCAGGCCTTACAGACAGAAGGCGTGGAGTTTTCGCGGTTTCCGATTCCGGCCGGGGTGCAGGCGGAAGATCGCCAGGCGTTGTCCTACGCGCAGCAGCGCATGTGGTTTCTTTGGCAATTGGACCCGACCAGTGGCGCGTACAACCTGCCGGGCGCGGTGCGGCTCACGGGGGCCTTGAGCCTGCGGGCCATGGAACAGGCGTTCGCCAGTCTGGTCGAGCGCCACGAAACCCTGCGCACGGTGTTTCAGCGTCAGGCTGATGAACGCTTGTCGCAGGTGGGCATCGAGCCCTCGGTGGCGGTGGAGCAGCTCGACCTGAGCGACCTGCCGCTGGCCGAGCGGGAGCAGGCGGTGAGCGCCGCGGCGGTGCGCCAGTCGCTGTTACCGTTCGATCTGGAACACGGTCCGCTGCTGCGCGTGCAACTGCTGAAGCTCGCCGAGCGGGAGCATGTGCTGCTGCTGACCCTGCACCATATCGTCTCCGACGGTTGGTCGATGAACGTGCTGATCGACGAATTCATCCGCAGCTACGACGCCTACGAACGCAACGAAACACCCCGACTGCCGCCGCTGCCGATCCAATACAGCGACTACGCCCTGTGGCAGCGCCGCTGGATGGAAGCGGGGGAGCAGGCGCGGCAACTGGATTACTGGCAGGCGCGCCTGGGGGATGAGCACCCGGTGCTGGAACTGCCCACCGACCGTCCGCGCCCGGCCATGCCCAGCTATCAGGGCACTCGCCATCACTTCGCGATTGATGCGGACCTTGCCGCGCAATTGCGTCGCTGCGCTCAACAGCACAACGTGACCCTGTTCATGCTGCTGCTCGGTGCGTTCAACGTGCTGTTGCATCGCTACAGCGGCCAGGGCGATATCCGCGTCGGCGTGCCGATCGCCAACCGCAACCGCACGGAAGTCGAAGGGCTGATCGGCTTCTTCGTCAACACCCAGGTACTGCGCACCGAATTGACCGGGCAAACCCGCGTCGCCGAACTGCTGCAAGCCATCAAGGAACATGCCCTCGGCGCCCAGGCCCACCAGGAATTGCCCTTCGAACGCCTGGTGGAAGCGCTGCACGTCGAACGCAGCCTGAGCCATACGCCGCTGTTCCAGGTGATGTACAACCACCAACCGGTGGTGGCCGACATCGCTTCGGTCAGCACTGCCTCGGGCCTGGAGCTGGCCCTGGTGGAGTGGCAAGGCCGTACCACCCAGTTCGACCTGACCCTGGACACCTTTGAAAAATCCGGCACCCTGCACGCCGCGCTGACCTACGCCAACGACCTGTTCGACGCGCCGTCCGTCGAGCGTATGGCCCGCCACTGGATCAGCCTGCTGCACGCCATGGTGGGCGATGGCGAGCAGCGTATCGGCGAGTTGCCGATGCTGGACGCCGACGAACTCCAACGCGTGATCCACACCTGGAACCAGACCGCGCAAACCTATCCCACCGAGCGCGGCATCCACCACCTGATCGAAGATCAAGTACGCGCCACCCCTGATGCGCCGGCCTTGCAGTTCGGCGATACCACCCTGAGCTATGCCCAGCTCGATGGCCGCGCCAACCAGTTGGCCCACGCGCTGGTCGAGCAGGGCGTCGGTCCCGATGTGCTGGTGGGGATCTGCGTCGAGCGCTCGATGGAAATGGTCATCGGCCTGCTGGCGATTCTCAAGGCGGGCGGCGCCTATGTGCCGCTCGACCCCGAATACCCCCAGGAGCGCCTGGCCTACATGCTTGAAGACAGCGGCGTCCAACTGCTGCTTACCCAGCAGAGCCTGCTGCCGTCGTTGCCCACTGCGGGTATCCGAGCGATTGCCCTCGATCAGCCTGCCGAGTGGCTGGAGGACTACAGCAGCGCATCGCCCGAAGTGAGCGTGCACGCGCTGAACCTGGCCTACGTGATCTACACCTCCGGCTCCACCGGCAAACCCAAGGGGGCCGGTAACAGCCATCGCGCGTTGGTCAACCGTCTGTGCTGGATGCAGCAAGCCTACGGGCTGGATGGGAGTGACGCGGTCCTGCAGAAAACCCCGTTCAGCTTTGACGTGTCGGTGTGGGAGTTCTTCTGGCCGCTGATGACCGGCGCGCGCCTGGTGGTCGCGGCTCCTGGCGAGCACCGCGAACCGGCGTGCTTGATCGAAACCATCGGCCGTCACGCCATCACCACGGTGCACTTCGTGCCGTCGATGCTGCAGGCGTTTATCCACGAGCCGGGCGTGCAGGCCTGCGCGAGCCTCAAGCGCATCGTGTGCAGCGGCGAAGCCTTGCCGCTGGAGGCGCAGCAACAGGTGTTCGCCAAGCTGCCGGCGGCCAATCTGTACAACCTCTACGGCCCGACCGAAGCCGCCATCGACGTGACCCATTGGACCTGCGTCGATGAAGGCGCCGACTGCGTGCCCATCGGCCGTCCCATCGCCAATCTCGGCACCTATGTGCTCGACGCCCAACTCAACCCGGTGCCCGCCGGCGTGTCCGGCGAGCTGTACCTGGGCGGCACCGGCCTGGCCCGCAGTTACCATCGCCGTGCGGCGCTGACCGCCGAGCGCTTTGTGCCCAGCCCGTTCGGCGACGGCACGCGTCTGTACCGCACCGGCGACCGCGTGCGCCAGCGTGCCACCGGGGTGATCGAATACCTGGGGCGTCTCGACCATCAGGTCAAGCTGCGCGGCCTGCGGATCGAACTGGGGGAAATCGAAACGCGCCTGTTGCAGCACCCATCGGTGCGTGAAGCCGTGGTGCTGGTGCAGGGCGGCAAGCAATTGGTGGCCTATCTGGTTCTCCAAGGTGACGCGCCGGACGATCTTAAGGACTGGTTGCTCAACAGCCTGCCGGAGTACATGGTGCCGACCCACTGGGTACACCTGGACAAGCTGCCGGTGACCGCGAACGGCAAGCTCGACCGCAAAGCCTTGCCGCAGCCGGATGCTGCGCCGCAGCAGGTCTACAGCGCGCCGGAAAACCCTCTGCAACAGGCGCTGGCGGCAATCTGGAGCGACGTGCTCGGCGTGCCCCAGGTCGGCCTGGACGATAACTTTTTCGAACTGGGCGGCGATTCGATCATCTCCATTCAGGTGGTCAGCCGCGCCCGTCAGGCCGGCATCCGCCTCAGCCCGCGCGACCTGTTCCAATACCAGAGCGTGCGCAGTCTCGCGCGCGTGGCGAGCTTTGAGCAATTGGCGCTGATCGACCAAGGGCCTGTCAGCGGCGACGTGATCGTTACCCCAGTGCAGGCCGGCTTCTTCGAGCAGGCGATCCCGGCGCGTCATCACTGGAACCAATCGCTGCTGCTGACCCCACGGGAAGCCTTGGCACCGGCACGCCTGGAAGCGGCCCTGACCCAGTTGATCAATCACCACGATGCCTTGCGCCTGCGCTTCGTCGAGCGGGACGGCCAGTGGCTGCAATGGCATGCCGCGCCGGTCACTGATGCGGCGCTATGGCAAACCCAGGTCGCCGACGACAGCGAACTGGCCGCCGTGTGCGATGAAGCCCAGCGCAGCCTGGAGCTGGAACACGGCCCTTTGCTGCGCGCCACCTTGGCGACGCTGGCCGATGGTACGCAGCGGCTGTTGCTGGTGGTCCATCACCTGGTGGTCGATGGCGTGTCCTGGCGCGTGCTGCTGGAGGATCTGCAACAGGCTTATCGCCACGCCGCACTGCCGGCCAAGACCAGCGCCTACCAACGCTGGGCGCAGCAATTGCAGGCCCATGCACTGACCCTCGACGCGCAACTGCCGTACTGGCAGGCGCAGACCATGGCGGCGGATCTGCCCTGCGACAACCCTCATGGCGGCCTGCAGAACCGCCTGGGCCGCACCCTCGAAATCCGCCTCGACGCCGAGCACACCCGGCGACTCCTGCAGGATGCCCCGGCGGCCTATCGCACCCAGGTCAACGACCTGTTGCTGACCGCCCTGGCGCGGGTCATCAGCCGCTGGAGCCAGCAGCCTGCGGCGCTGATCCAATTGGAAGGTCATGGCCGCGAAGACCTGTTCGACGATCTCGACCTGAGCCGCACCGTCGGTTGGTTCACCAGTCTGTTCCCACTGCGCCTGCAGGCCGGCGGCGAGTTGTCGAGCGCCATCAAGGCAGTCAAGGAGCAACTGCGCGCCGTGCCGCACAAAGGCATCGGCTACGGCCTGCTGCGCTACCTCGGCACCCCGGCCGCGCGCCAAAGCCTGGCGAGCCAGGTCGCGCCGCGCATCACGTTCAACTACCTGGGCCAATTCGACCGCCAGTTCGATGCGTCGGCGCTGTTCGTCCCTTCGACGCAGGGCGGCGGTCAGGCCCAGGACCCCGAGGCCCCGCTGGCCAACTGGCTGACCGTGGAAGGGCAGGTGTACGGCGGTGAGTTGGCGTTGCGCTGGGGCTTCAGCAGCGACATGTACGACGTGGCGACCATCCAGCGTCTGGCGAACGAGTATGCCGTCGAACTCAAGGCCGTGATCGAACAATGCTGTGCCACGCCGGCCGGGCAGGTCACGCCGTCCGACTTCCCACTGGCGCGCCTGAGCCAGGCGCAACTGGAGGCGTTGCCCGTGGCGGGGCCGCAGATTGCCGATCTCTACCCGCTGTCGCCGATGCAGCAGGGCATGCTGTTCCATACCTTGTACGAGCCCCAGGCCCAGGCCTACATCAACCAATTGCGCCTGGATATCCAAGGCCTGGACCTGCTGGCCTTCGGGCGCGCCTGGCAGGCCGCTCTGGACCGCCATGACATCCCGCGCAGCAGCTTTCACTGGCTGGGCCTGGACAGTGCCCATCAACTGATCCAGCGTCAGGTCGACCTGCAGTTGCAGGTGATCGAAGACACGGGCGCCGACCTGGATGCATTGGCCGATGCTGAACGCGACAGGGGCTTTGCCCTCGACGCGGCGCCGCTGTTTCGCCTGATGCTGGTGCGCGGCGCCGGCAATGCATGGCACCTGATTTTCACCAGTCACCACATCCTGATGGATGGCTGGAGTAACGCCCAATTGCTCGCCGAAGTGATCGCTCACTATGCCGGCCACGCAGTGCCTGCGCCGACGGGGCAGTTCCGCGATTACCTCGGCTGGCTGCAGCAACAACCCAGCGGCGAAGCGTTCTGGAAAGCGGCCTTGGCACCTCTTGAGGCGCCGACTCTGCTGGCCGATGCGCTGCGTGTGCCCGTCAACGGCAGCGGCATGGCCGATTACCCCATGGTGCTGGACGCCGACTTCACCCGCGCCCTCGGCGAGTTCGCCCGCACTCATAAAATCACCCTCAATACCCTGCTGCAGGGGGCTTGGGCCTTGCTGTTGCAGCGCTATACCGGCCAGGCCTGCGTCGCCTTCGGCGCCACGGTCGCCGGGCGCTCGGCGCCGTTGCCGGGGATCGAGCAGCAGTTGGGCCTGTTTATCAATACGTTGCCGATGGTCAGCGCGGCGTCGCCGGCACAGTCGGCCGCCGATTGGCTCAGCGAGTTGCAAACCCTCAACTTGAGCCTGCGCGATCACGAACACGTACCGCTCTATGACATTCAAGGCTGGGCCGGCCAGCAGGGCGCGCTGTTCGACACGCTGCTGGTGTTCGAAAACTTCCCGGTGGCCGACGCCCTCAAGCAGGGTGCGCCCGCCGGGCTGACTTTCGGCCCGTTGCATAACCACGAGCGGACCCATTACTCGCTGACCCTTGGCATCGAGCTGGGCGCGAGCCTGCGTCTGGAGTTCAGCTACGACCGCGCGCGTTTCAGTGCCGAGCAAGTCAGCCGACTCGGCGCCAACCTGCGGCACCTGCTGGTGCAACTGCTCGCCGATGCCCGGGCACCGTTGGGCAGCCTGCACCTGCTGGCGCCCGACACCCGGCGCGAACTGCTCGCCTGCAGCCGATCGCCTGCCGCCGCGCAGTGCAGCGCGCGCGTGCACGAACGCATCGCCGTCCAGGCCGCCAGCACCCCTGACGCACTGGCAGTGCAGGCGGGCGATGTGCGGTTGAGCTACGCACAACTCAACGCGCGGGCCAACCGCCTGGCCCATCGTCTGCTGGCGCTTGGCGTCGGCCCTGGCCAGCGCGTGGGCCTGGCGTGCCGCCGGGGTCCGCAACTGATCGTCAGCCTGCTGGCAGTGCTCAAGAGCGGCGCGGCCTACGTGCCGCTGGACCCCAAATACCCCGCCGAACGCCTGGCCTATATGCTGGCCGACAGTCGCTTGAACCTGCTGCTCAGCGAAACCGGGCTGCTGGCCGACCTGCCGCTGCCCCAGGGCCTGACCCGCCTGGACTTCAGCGCCGAAGGGGCGGAGCTGGCGGGCTACCCGGCGGTCAATCCGCCCAACCATGCCGCTGCCGCCGACCTGGCCTATGTGATCTACACCTCCGGTTCCACCGGCCAACCCAAGGGCGTGGCCATCGATCATGCCGCCCTCGGCCAGTTCTGCGACAGCGCCTCGGTCTACAGCCAGTTGCGTCGCGATGATCGTGTGCTGCAGTTCGCCACGTTCAGCTTCGACGGGTTTGTCGAGCAGTGCTACCCGCCGCTGTGCAGGGGCGCGGCGCTGATCATGCGTGGTGATGAGTTGTGGGATGCCGGACAACTGGCGCGGGAAATCGTCGAGCAGGACGTGACCCTGGCCGACCTGCCCGCAGCATACTGGTACTTGTTGGCCAAGGAGTGCGCCATGGATGGCCGCACGCTGGGTAAGCTGCGCCAGGTGCATGTGGGCGGCGAGGCGATGTCGGTGGAAGGGCTGCGCGCCTGGCACGCCGCCGGGCTGGGGCAGGTGCGCCTGGTTAATACCTACGGGCCGACCGAGGCCACGGTGGTGTCCAGCGTGCACACCTGCCACCTTGCGGATGCCAACGAAGCGTACGGCGTGCCGATTGGCCGCGCCACCGAAGGGCGCGCACTGTATGTGCTCGACAGTGCCTTCGACCTGCTCGGCGGTGAAGGCGTCGGCGAGCTGTGCATCGGCGCCGAAGCCGGCCTGGCCCAGGGCTACTTCGACCGCCCGGCGCTGACCGCCGAGCGCTTCCTTCCGGACCCGTTTTCCAGCACGCCGGGCGCGCGGCTCTACCGCAGCGCAGACCTGGCCCGCCGCAACGCAGCGGGTGACCTGGAGTATGTGGGGCGTATCGACCATCAAGTCAAAGTGCGCGGTTTCCGGATCGAAATGGGCGAGATCGAAGCTCACCTGCAAGCCCTGCCGCAGGTGCGCGAGGCCGCCGTGATCGCCCGGCCGAGCGCGACCGGTGCGCAGTTGGTCGCTTATGTGGTGCCCGCCCTGGCGCAGGCGCTGGATACCCAGGCCCTGGCGACGATCCTGCAACGGTCGCTGCCGGACTACATGGTGCCGGCGCATTGGGTAGTGCTCGACGCGCTGCCCCTGAACCCCAGCGGCAAACTCGATCGCCGCGCGTTGCCGGCCCCGGACCTGAGCCCATCGCGCCAGGCCTATCGCGCCGCGCAGACCGCGCTGCAAATGCAACTGGCCGCGATCTGGCAGGCAGTGCTGCAGGTCGAGGCGGTGGGGTTGGATGACCATTTCTTCGAACGCGGCGGGCACTCCTTGCTGGCCACCCAGGTGATTTCCCGGGTGCGCCATGACCTTAAGCTGGAAGTACCGCTGCGCGTGCTGTTCGAACAGCCGACGCTGGAAGCGTTCGCCGTGGCGTGCGCGGGCGTGCAGGCCGATACCGCGCCGCCGATGGTTGCGGTGTCGCGTGAGCGGCCGCTGGCGCTGTCCTATGCCCAGGAGCGGCAATGGTTCCTGTGGCAACTGGACCCGACCAGCGCGGCCTACCATGTGCCGATGGCCCTGCACCTGCGTGGCCAGCTGGATACTCCGGCGCTGGAGCGCGCGTGCCTGGCCCTGGTGCAGCGGCATGAACCGTTGCGCACGACGTTTCGGGAGGCGGGCGAGCAGGTGTGGCAAGTCATCCACCCGCAGGCTGGGGTTGCAGTCGAACACCAGCGCGTTGCGCCGGCGTCGCTCGCACACAGCGTCGCGCAGGAAATTCAACGGCCCTTTGACCTGGTCGATGGTCCGTTGATGCGCGTCAAACTGCTGCAAGTCGACCCCGATCACCACGTGCTGGTAATCACCCAACACCACATCATTTCCGATGGCTGGTCGATGCAGGTGATGGTCGACGAACTGCTCGCGTTGTATCAGGGTCAGGCCCCATTACCGGCGCTGCCGCTTCAGTATGCCGACTACGCCGCGTGGCAACGCGACTGGATGGCGGCCGGCGAAAAGCAACGTCAACTCGATTACTGGTGCCGCCGCCTGGGCAGCGAACACGCGCTGCTGGAACTGCCGCTGGACCATCCGCGCCCGGCGGTGCAGAGCCATCGCGGCGCTCGGCGACAGGTGCCGCTCGACCGCGCGCTGGTGGCCGATCTCAAGGCCCTCGCACAGCGTCAGGACGTTACCCTGTTTGTGCTGTTGCTGGCCGCGTTCCAGGCGTTGCTGCACCGCTACAGCGGCCAATCCGAGATTCGCGTAGGCGTGCCGATCGCCAACCGCAATCGCCTGGAAACCGAGCGTCTGATCGGCTTCTTCGTCAACACCCAGGTGTTGCAGGCCCAGGTGCAGGGGCAGATGGGGTTCGACCGGTTGCTGGCCCAGGTCAAGCAGCGCGCGCTGGAAGCCCAGGCCCATCAGGATCTGCCGTTCGAGCAACTGGTGGAGGCCCTGCAACCGCAGCGCAGCCTGAGCCACAACCCGCTGTTCCAGGTGATGTTCAATCATCAGGACAGCCTGCGCGCCGGCCCGCCGCAGTTGCCCGGCCTGGAACTGCAGCCGTTGGACTGGGCCGGTCACACGACCCAGTTCGACCTGAACCTGGAAACCGAGGAGTCGGCTGCCGGGCTCTGGGCGTCGCTCACGTACGCCACCGATCTGTTCGAGGCGGCCACCATCGAGCGCCTGGCCGAACATTGGCAGAACCTGCTGCGCGCGGTCGTGCGCGATGTCTCCCAGGCCGTGGACGACCTGGCGATACTCAGCGCGCCTCAATGGCAGCAGAGCATCGAGGACTGGAATCACAGCGCGGTCGACTACCCGCGGACGCAGTGTGTGCATCAGTTGTTCGAAGCCAAGGCCCAGGCACAGCCGGCGGCCATCGCGCTGCAGTTCAACGACGAGACGCTGAGCTACGGTGAGCTCAATCGTCGCGCCAACCGCCTGGCCCATCGCCTGATCGCCGCCGGCGTCGGCCCGGACGTGCTGGTGGCGGTGCATGTGGAGCGCTGCGCGGAGATGGTGGTCAGCCTGCTGGCGACCCTCAAGGCCGGTGGCGCCTATGTGCCGCTGGACCCGCAATTTCCGGCGCAACGCCTGGCCTTTATGCTGCAAGACAGCCACGCCCGGGTGTTGTTGACCCAGGCGCACTTGCACGATCGCCTGGCGCAATCCCAGGGCCTGCAGGTGCTGCTGGTCGACGACGCCGGCGGTGCCGAGCACAACCCGACGGTTCACGTCACACCGCAACACCTGGCCTACGTGATCTACACCTCGGGCTCCACCGGCAAGCCCAAGGGCGTGATGGTGCGACACGAGGCCCTGTGCAGTTTTACCTGCGGCATGGCCGGCACGCTGGAAATTGCGGCCGACGCGCGAATGCTGTCGCTGACCACGTTCTCGTTCGACATTTTTGCCCTGGAGCTGTACGTGCCGTTGAGCGTCGGCGCCACGCTGCTGTTGGGCGAACAGGCCCTGGCGCTCGATCCCGAGGCGATCCTCGACCTGGCGCACTCCCAGCGCGCCAACGTGCTGCAAGCCACGCCATCGACGTGGCGCATGTTGCTGGAAAGCCCGCGCGCGCCTCTGCTGCGCGGCATCAAGAGCCTGTGCGGCGGTGAAGCGTTGTCGGCCGATCTGTCCCAGCGCCTGCTCGACCTGCAGGGCCCGGTGTGGAACCTGTATGGCCCCACCGAAACCACCATCTGGTCGGCGGCGCATCGCCTGCTGCAGGCGCAGCCGTTTATTGGACGGCCCATCGCCAACACCCAGCTGTTCATCCTCAATGCCGGGCTGTCGCCCAACCCGGTCGGTGCCCCCGGCGAACTGCTGATCGGCGGGGCGGGCCTGGCACGCGGTTACCATGCGCGGCCGGCGCTGACGGCCGAACGCTTTGTGCCCAACCCCTATGGTGCGCCGGGCGAACGCCTGTATCGCACCGGCGATCTGGCGCGCTATCGCGCCGACGGCGTGGTGGCGTATATCGGCCGGGTCGATCATCAGGTCAAGGTGCGGGGTTTCCGTATCGAACTCGGTGAAATCGAAGCGTGCCTGCGCGATTTCGAGGCCGTGCGCGAGGCCGTGGTGCTGGCCGATAACGACCGTCTGATCGCTTATCTGGTGACGGCGACGCCACAGCCGGCCGAGGTTTATAAGGCAGCGTTGCGCACGCGTTTGCCGGACTACATGGTGCCCGCGCACCTGGTCTTCCTCGACAGCCTGCCTCTGACCCCCAACGGCAAGCTCGACCGCAAAGCGCTGCCCAAGGCTGACGCCGGTCTGTCGGGCGGTGCCTACGTCGCACCGGTGACCGCACGCCAGCAGACAATCGCGGCGATCTGGGCTGAGGTGCTGGAACTGCCTCGGGTGAGCCTGGACGATCACTTCTTCGAATCGGGTGGGCACTCATTACTGGCCACTCGCGTGGTCTCGCGGGTGCGTCAGGCGCTGGGGGTGGAAGTGGCGCTCAAGCGGCTGTTCGAACAGCCCGTGCTGAGTGACTTCGTGAATGCACTGGGCGAGGAGGGCGTACGCGCTCCGGCGTTGCTGCCCGCCGACCGCCAGCAGCCAGTACCGCTGTCCTACGCCCAGGAACGCCAGTGGTTCCTTTGGCAACTGGATCCGCAAAGCGCGGCGTACCACATCCCCAGTGCCTTGCGTTTGAAAGGCGCGCTGGACCTGGCTGCGCTGCAACGCAGTTTCGACGCCTTGCTGGCGCGGCATGAAAGCCTGCGCACCCATATACGCCAGGACGCCGCCGGCACCGTGCAGGTAATCGAGGCGCGGGTGCGGATTGAAATCGAGCGGGTCGATATCGATGAAGCCGCGCTCACGGCACGGGTCGCCGAGACCGTCGCACGGCCGTTCGACCTGCTGCGTGGGCCGCTGCTGCGCGTGCAATTGCTGCGCCTGGCGGCGCAGGAGCATGTGCTGGTGCTGGTGCAGCACCATATCGTCTCCGATGGCTGGTCGATGCAACTGCTGGTCGAGGAGCTCGTTCAGCTGTATGCCGCCTTCAGCCAGGGCCATACCGCGCAGTTGCCGGCATTGCCGATCCAGTACGCAGATTACGCCGTGTGGCAGCGCGGCTGGATGGACGCAGGCGAGAAAGACCGCCAACTGGCGTACTGGCGCGAGCAGTTGGGCGGCGTGCAGCCGGTGCTGGAGTTGCCGTTTGACTATCAGCGCCCGGCGCTGCCAAGCCATCGCGGCGCGCGCCTGAGCGTTGCGCTGTCGGGCCCGCTGCTGGCGGGCCTGCGCAGCCTCGCGCAACGCAGTGCAGCAACCTTGCCGATGGTGTTGCTGGCGTCCTACCAAGCCTTGCTGCACCGTTACAGTGGCCAGGAAGATGTGCGCATCGGCGTGCCGATTGCCAACCGCAATCGCCTGGAAACCGAAGGGCTGATCGGCTTTTTCGTCAATACCCAGGTGCTCAAGGCCGATGTCCATGGGCAAATGAGCGTGGCGCAGCTGTTGCAACAGACTCGTCAGCGTTCCCTGGAAGCTCAGGCCCATCAGGACCTGCCGTTCGAGCAACTGGTGGAAGCCTTGCAGCCTGAACGCAGCATGAGCCTCAGCCCGCTGTTCCAAGTGATGTTCAACCACCGCATGAGCGCTGCCGAGCGCCATCTGCAGCGCCTCACCGAATTGGAGGTCGACGTACTGAGCTGGGACGAACACGTGGCCCAATTCGACCTGGCGCTGGACGTGGAAGAAAGTTCGACCCTGCTGCGTGCTTCCCTGAGCTACGCGACTGACCTGTTTGCCCCTGCAACCATTGAGCGCATGGCCAGCCACTGGCTGAATCTGTTGCAAGCGATGGTGGCCGACCCGCAGCAAAGCCTGAGCCAATTGAACCTGCTGGACGCCCACGAGCGGCAGCAGATCCTGGCGTTGTGGGACCGCACCGATTCCGGTTTCTCGGCCGGGCACCTGGTGCATGAGTTGTTCGCCGATCGTGCGCGGGAAAATCCCGGCGCCGTGGCGGTGAAATTCGCTACGCAGACCCTCACCTATGGCGAGCTGGACAGCCAGGCCAATCGCCTGGCCCACGCCCTGATCGCCCGTGGCATCGGCGCGGAAGTGCGCGTAGCCATCGCCATGCCGCGCAGTGCCGAGAGCATGGTGGCGTTCCTGGCGGTCATGAAAGCCGGTGGTGTGTATGTGCCGCTGGATATCGAATACCCGCGCGACCGCCTGCTGTACATGCTGCAGGATAGCCATGCGCAGTTGCTGCTGACTCACAGCAGCGCGTTGCCGCAGTTGCCGATGGTCGAGGGTTTGCAAACACTGGCTATCGACCATACCGACGCCTGGGCCGATCAACGCGCCACCGCGCCAGACATCGCACTGGACGGCGACAACCTGGCCTACGTGATCTACACCTCCGGCTCCACCGGCCTGCCCAAGGGCGTGGCGGTGGCGCACGGCCCGTTGGTGGCGCATATCATCGCCACCGGCGAGCGCTACGAAACCGGCCCCGACGACTGCGAGCTGCACTTTATGTCGTTCGCCTTCGACGGCTCCCACGAAGGCTGGATGCACCCGCTGATCAACGGCGCCAGCGTGCTGATCCGCGACGACAGCCTATGGTTGCCGGAGTACACCTACGAGCAGATGCACCGCCACCACGTGACCATGGCGGTGTTCCCGCCGGTGTACCTGCAACAGCTGGCCGAGCATGCCGAGCGCGACGGCAACCCGCCGAATGTACGCGTGTACTGCTTTGGCGGCGATGCAGTGGCCCAGGCCAGCTATGACCTGGCCTGGCGCGCGCTCAAACCGACCTACCTGTTCAACGGCTACGGCCCGACCGAAACCGTGGTCACGCCGTTGCTATGGAAGGCCCGCCGAGGCGACCCCTGCGGCGCGGTGTATGCGCCGATCGGCACGTTGCTGGGCAACCGCAGCGGCTACGTCCTGGACGCGCAACTCAACCTGCAACCGATCGGCGTGGCCGGCGAGCTGTACCTGGGCGGCGAGGGCGTGGCGCGCGGTTATCTGGACCGCCCGGCGCTGACCGCCGAACGCTTCGTGCCGGACCCGTTCGGCAAGCCCGGCAGCCGCGTATACCGCAGCGGCGACCTGACCCGTGGCCGCCCGGATGGGGTGGTGGATTATCTGGGCCGCGTTGACCATCAGGTGAAAATCCGAGGCTTCCGTATCGAGCTGGGCGAGATCGAAGCACGCCTGCGCGAACAGGACAGTGTCGGCGAAACCGTGGTGGTGGCCCACGACGGCCCGTCCGGTAAACAACTGGTGGCCTATGTGGTGCCGACCCGTGCCACCGACGACAGCGCATTGCGCGACACCCTGCGCCGGGCCCTGAAAGCGCGCCTGCCGGATTACATGGTGCCCACGCACTTTATGTTCCTGGAGCACATGCCCCTGACCCCCAACGGCAAGCTCGACCGCAAGGGCCTGCCGGAGCCGGACGTGAGCCTGATGCAACAGGCCTACGTAGCCCCCGAAACCGAACTGGAGCAGCAGATCGCCGCGATCTGGGCCCAGGTGCTGCACCTGCCCCAGGTGGGACTCAACGACAACTTCTTCGAGGTGGGCGGGCATTCGCTGCTGGCAATCCAGATCACCTCGCGGGTGCAGGCCGAGCTGGGTCTGGACGTGCCGCTGGTGGAAGTGTTCCAGACCGAAACCCTGTGTGCCTATGTCCAGGCCGCAGCCACCTTCCGTGCCGGCAGCGCGGAAGATTTTGACGACCTTCGTGACTTCTTGAGCGAACTAGAGGCGATTTGACCCATGCTTTCCAACCCTAATATCGATCTGGTCTCGCGCTTTCTTCGCCTGCCGCTGGAACAGCGCCAGCAGTTTTATCAGCGCCTGCAAAGTCGCGGCATGAGCTTTGCCCAACTGCCGATAGCCGCGGTTCGCGAGGCCGGCCAATACCTGCCGCTGTCTTATGCCCAGGAACGTCAGTGGTTCCTGTGGCAACTGGACCCGCACAACAGCACTTATCACATCCCAGGTGCCCTGCGCTTGCAGGGGCACCTGGACCTGCCAGCCCTGCAACGCAGTTTCGATACGCTGTTGGCCCGACATGAAAGCCTGCGCACGCATCTGGTTCAGGACGGCGAGCACCTGCTGCAGACCGCAGCGCCCGAGGCGCGCATTTACATCCAGTGCGACAGTGTCAGCGAACAAACCCTGATGGCAAGGGTTGCCGAGGACGTCGCGCGGCCCTTCGATCTGCAGCAGGGCCCGCTGCTACGCGTCAGCCTGCTGCAACTGGCGGCGGATGAGCATGTGCTGGTGCTGGTGCAGCACCATATCGTTTCCGACGGCTGGTCGATGCAGGTGATGGTCGAGGAACTGGTGCAGCTATATGCCGCTTACAGCCAGGGCCAGGACCTGGCATTGCCTGAGCTGCCGATCCAGTACGCCGATTACGCACTGTGGCAGCGGCGGTGGATGGAGGCGGGTGAAAAAGCCCGGCAACTGGCGTACTGGCAGGCGCTGCTGGGGGGCGAGCAACCCGTACTGGAACTGCCTCTGGATCATCCTCGTCCGGCACGGCAAAGCCATCGAGGCGCGGGCCTGCAGGTCCACCTCGGTGCGCAGCGGGTGACAGCGCTCAAGCGCCTGGCGCAGCAAGAAGGCGTGACGTTGTTCATGCTGTTGCTGGCGTCCTTCCAGACCCTGCTGTTTCGCTACAGCGGCCAGGCGGATATTCGCATCGGCGTGCCGACCGCCAACCGCAATCGGGTCGAAACCGAGCGGTTGATCGGCTTTTTCGTCAATACTCAGGTGCTCAAGGCCGACCTCGACGGGCAGATGACGTTTACGCAACTGCTGCAGCAGACCAAGCAACGCGCCCTGCAAGCCCAGGCGCACCAGGATCTGCCGTTCGAACAGTTGGTGGTGGCGTTGCAGCCCGAGCGCAGCTTGAGTCACAACCCGCTGTTCCAAGTGATGTTCAACCACCAGACCGATGCCCAGGGCGGGCGCGGCGGCCAACAGTTACCCGGCCTGCGTGTGACTGAGCTGGAGTGGGACAGCCCCACCACCCATTTCGACCTGAGCCTGGACACCCATGAGTCCGCCGAAGGCATCTGGGCCGCGCTGACCTATGCCACTGACCTGTTCGACGCAACCACTATCGAGCGCCTGGCGCAGCACTGGCAACACCTGCTCGAGGCGCTGGTGAACGAGCCCGGCAACCGTCTGAGTGCGTTGCCGATGCTGGGCACAGCCGAGCACCAGGTGCTGCTGCGGGACTGGAACGCCCCGGCCACCGTCGGCAGCTTGCAGGCCGTGCATCATCTGTTCGAGGCCCAGGCCTTCCGGCAGCCTGAACGCCAGGCTCTGGTCCTCGACGAGCAGGCTCTCAGCTATGGCGAGCTGAACCGCCAGGCCAACCGATTGGCGCACTATCTGATCGCCCAGGGCGTTGGCCCGGAAGTGTTGGTGGGGATCGCGGTCGAGCGCTCGTTGGCCATGGTGGTCAGCCTGTTGGCGGTGCTCAAGGCCGGCGGCGCCTACGTGCCGCTCGACCCCGATTATCCCCGCGAGCGCCTGGTGCATATGCTCCAGGACAGTGGCGTACAGAGGGTGCTGACTCACTCGCACCTGCGTCAGCGTCTGCCGCTGCCGCACGGGGTGACCGCCCTGGATATCGACCAGGCCGAGGCGCAATTGGCGCACTTTGGCGAGCACAACCCCGCAGTCACGTTCGAACCCCACAGCCTCGCGTACGTGATCTATACCTCGGGCTCCACCGGCAAGCCCAAGGGCGTGGCCATCAGTCATGCGGCACTCAGTGAGTTCGCCGGTATCGCGGCCGAGTATTCGCGCCTGGTGCCGCAGGACCGAGTGTTGCAGTTCGCCACCCTGAACTTCGACGGTTTTGTCGAGCAGCTGTACCCGGCCCTGACCCTTGGCGCCACCGTGGTGCTGCGCGGCCCGCAACTGTGGGACGGTGCGCAGCTGTATCGCCAGATCATCGACCAGGGCATTACCCTGGCCGACTTGCCGACAGCTTATTGGAAGTTATTCCTGCACGACTGCCTGGCGGCCGGGCCACGTTCTTACGGTGCCTTGCGCCAGGTCCATATCGGCGGCGAAGCCATGCCGCTGGACGGCCCGGCCCTGTGGCGCCAGGCCGGGCTGGGGGCCGTACGCCTGCTCAATACCTATGGGCCGACCGAAGCCACGGTGGTCTCAAGCACCCTCGACTGCAGCGCCGACAACGTTGTGATTGGCAACAGCGCCAGCCCTATCGGCCGGGCGTTGCGCGGTCGTGGCCTGTATGTGCTCGACGGCAACCTCAATCTGTTGCCGATCGGCGCGGTAGGCGAGTTGTATATCGCCAGTGCCAGCGGCTTGGCCCGCGCTTACCTGCAACGGCCGGACCTGACCGCCGAGCGCTTTGTCGCCGACCCGTTCAGCCGCCTGGGCGAGCGTCTGTACCGCACCGGCGACCTGGCGCGTTACCGCGCCGATGGCGTGATCGAGTATGTCGGGCGGGCCGATCATCAAGTCAAAATCCGCGGCTTCCGCATCGAGCTGGGTGAAATCGAAGCGTTGCTGCTGGCGCAGGACCCGGTGCGCGAAGCGTTGCTGCTGGCAGCCGATAACCAACTGGTGGCGTACCTGGTGCCGACGCAGCCCTTATCTGCCGCGCAGCAGGTTGAAGTCGCCGAGCAGCTCAAGGCCAGCCTGCGCGATCAGTTGCCGGATTACATGGTGCCGGCCCATCTGATCTTCCTCGAACGCATGCCGTTGAACCCCAACGGCAAGCTCGACCGCCAGGCGCTGCCCAAGGCTGATGCGACGTCCATGCAGCCGGCGTGGCAGGCGCCGGTGACGCCCCTGCAGCAGCAGGTAGCAGCCATCTGGGCGTCTATCCTGGGCATGGAGCGCATTGGCCTGAACCAGCACTTCTTCGAATCCGGTGGGCATTCGTTGCTGGCGATGCAGGTGGTCTCGCGCGTTCGCAGCGAGCTGAACCTGGAGGTGCCGCTCAAGACGCTGTTCGAGCAGCCGCGCCTGGAGGGGTTTGTCGCCGCGCTCGACGCGCAGGCCCCTGCTGTATCAACAGCACCGCCGCTGGTCGCGGCCCCACGCGACCAACCGTTGCCGCTGTCCTATGCTCAGGAGCGCCAGTGGTTTCTCTGGCAGTTGGAGCCGCAGAGTGCGGCGTACCACATCCCCAGCGCCCTGCGTTTGAAAGGCACGTTGGATGTGCCGGCGCTGCAACGCAGCTTCGACGCCCTGCTGGCGCGCCATGAAAGCCTGCGCACCCATTTGCGCCAAGAGCACGCGCGTACGGTTCAAGTGATTGAACCGCGCAGGGCGCTGCAGATTGCCCGTGCCGATGTCGATGAGGAAGCGCTCAAGGCCTGGATCGAGGCCGAGATCGCGCAGCCCTTCGATCTGCAACAAGGGCCGTTGATGCGCGTGTCGTTGCTGCGCTTGGCCGAGGATGAGCATGTGCTGGTGCTGGTGCAGCACCATATCGTTTCCGATGGCTGGTCAATGCAAGTGCTGGTCGAGGAACTGGTGCAATTGTATGCCGCCTGCAGCCATGGCCAGACCCCGCAACTGCCGGCGTTGCCGATCCAGTACGCCGACTACGCCGTGTGGCAGCGTCACTGGATGGACGCGGGCGAGAAAGACCGCCAACTGGCGTACTGGCGCGACAGGCTCGGCGGCGAGCAGAGCGTGCTGGAGTTGCCGTTCGACCACCCACGCCCGGCGGTGCAGAGCCACCGTGGTGCGCGCCTGGCCTTCGAACTGGCGCCGACGCTGACCCGCGACCTCAAGGCCCTGGCCCAGCAGCAAGGCGTGACCGTGTTCATGCTGTTGCTGGCATCGTTCCAGACCTTGCTGCACCGCTACAGCGGCCAGGCGCAAATCCGCGTCGGCGTGCCGATTGCCAACCGCAATCGCAGCGAGACCGAGCGACTGATCGGCTTCTTCGTCAACACCCAGGTGCTCACGGCGGACATTGATGGCCAGATGAGCGTCACACAATTGCTGCAGCAGACCCGGCAACGGGCACTTGAAGCCCAGGCCCATCAGGACTTGCCCTTTGAACAACTGGTAGAAGCACTGCAGCCCGAGCGCAGCCTGAGCCATAACCCGCTGTTCCAGGTCATGTTCAACCACCAGACCGATGTGGGTCAGGCTCAAGCGCAGCACCAGTTGCCGCACCTGCGCGTCGAAGGGCTTGAATGGGCAAGCAAGACTGCGCATTTCGACCTGGACCTGGATATTCAGGAGTCCACCGAAGGCATTTGGGCCACTTTGGGGTATGCCCTGGACCTGTTTGAAGCCGGCACCGTGCAACGCATGGCGCGTCACTGGCAGCATCTGTTGCAGGCGATGGTGGCCGACCCGCAGCAAAGCCTGAGCCAATTGAACCTGCTGGACGCCCACGAGCGGCAGCAGATCCTGGCGTTGTGGGACCGCACCGATTCCGGCTTCTCGTCCCGACGCCTGGTGCATGAGTTGTTCGCCGATCGTGCGCGGGAAAATCCCGGCGCCGTGGCGGTGAAATTCTCTACGCAGACCCTCACCTATGGCGAGCTGGACAGCCAGGCCAATCGCCTGGCCCACGCCCTGATCGCCCGTGGCGTCGGCGCGGAAGTGCGCGTAGCCATCGCCATGCCGCGCAGTGCCGAGAGCATGGTGGCGTTCCTGGCGGTCATGAAAGCCGGTGGTGTGTATGTGCCGCTGGATATCGAATACCCGCGCGACCGCCTGCTGTACATGCTGCAGGATAGCCGTGCGCAGTTGCTGCTGACTCATTCGTCGGTGCAACAACGCTTGCCGATCCCGGACGGCTTGCATGTTCTTGCAATCGATCAGACACAGGTCTGGTCCGACAACCGCGCCACCGCGCCAGACGTCGCACTGGACGGCGACAACCTGGCCTACGTGATCTACACCTCCGGCTCCACCGGCCTGCCCAAGGGCGTGGCGGTGGCGCACGGCCCGTTGGTGGCGCATATCATCGCCACCGGCGAGCGCTACGAAACAGGCCCCGACGACTGCGAGCTGCACTTTATGTCGTTCGCCTTCGACGGCTCCCACGAAGGCTGGATGCACCCGCTGATCAACGGCGCCAGCGTGCTGATCCGCGACGACAGCCTATGGTTGCCGGAGTACACCTACGAGCAGATGCACCGCCACCACGTGACCATGGCGGTGTTCCCGCCGGTGTACCTGCAACAGCTGGCCGAGCATGCCGAGCGCGACGGCAACCCGCCGAATGTACGCGTGTACTGCTTTGGCGGCGATGCAGTGGCCCAGGCCAGCTATGACCTGGCCTGGCGCGCGCTCAAACCGACCTACCTGTTCAACGGCTACGGGCCGACCGAAACCGTGGTCACGCCGTTGCTATGGAAGGCCCGCCGAGGCGACCCCTGCGGCGCGGTGTATGCGCCGATCGGCACGTTGCTGGGCAACCGCAGCGGCTACGTCCTGGACGCGCAACTCAACCTGCAACCGATCGGCGTGGCCGGCGAGCTGTACCTGGGCGGCGAGGGCGTGGCGCGCGGTTATCTGGACCGCCCGGCGCTGACCGCCGAACGCTTTGTGCCGGACCCGTTCGGCAAGCCCGGCAGCCGCGTATACCGCAGCGGCGACCTGACCCGTGGCCGCCCGGATGGGGTGGTGGATTATCTGGGCCGCGTTGATCATCAAGTGAAAATCCGAGGCTTCCGTATCGAACTGGGCGAGATCGAAGCGCGCCTGCGCGAACAGGACAGTGTCGGCGAAACCGTGGTGGTGGCCCAGGAAGGACCGCACGGCAAGCAGCTGGTCGCCTATGTGGTGCCGCTGGATGCGCATTTGCTGAGCGACGCCGTGGCCCAAGCCACCTGCCGCGAGAACCTGCGCCGGGCCCTGAAAGCGCGCCTGCCGGACTACATGGTGCCCACGCACCTGATGTTCCTGGAGCACATGCCGCTGACCCCCAACGGCAAGCTCGACCGCAAGGGCCTGCCGGAGCCGGACGTGAGCCAGATGCAGCAGGTGTATGTGGCGCCGCAGAGTGAGTTGGAGCAGCAGATTGCAGCGATCTGGGCGGACGTGCTGCGCCTGCCCCAGGTTGGGTTGCACGATAACTTCTTCGAACTGGGTGGGGATTCGATCATTTCGATCCAGGTGGTCAGTCGCGCGCGCCAGGCCGGCGTGCGGTTTACGCCTAAAGACCTGTTTCAGCACCAGACCGTGCAAAGCCTGGCTTCGGTAGCCCGGCAAGGCGAAGGCGTGACCCTGCTGGACCAGTCGCCACTGAGCGGCGAGTTGTTGCTGTTACCGGTGCAACAGGCGTTTTTTGCCGATGATATTCCTGAGCGCCAGCACTGGAACCAGTCGGTGGTGCTGCACGCGCATCAGCCGTTACAGGCTCCGCTGCTGGTGGCTGCGCTGCAGGCGTTGATCGTGCACCACGATGCATTGCGCTGCAGCTTTACCCAGGGACCGGTCGGCTGGACCGCTGCCTATCGCGAACCGCAGCAGCACCAGGCTGAACAGGTGCTGTGGCAGACCGCGTTGGACAGCGCCGATGAGCTGGATGCATTGGGCGAAGAAGCCCAGCGCAGCCTGGACCTGAGCAACGGCCCGCTGCTGCGTGCGGTGCTGGTTGATCTGGCCGATGGCACCCAGCGTTTATTGCTGGTGATCCACCATCTGGTGGTCGATGGCGTGTCCTGGCGCATCCTGCTGGAGGATTTGCAGACGGCGTATCGCCAGATCGCCGAAGGGCGCACGCCGGTACTGCCGGCCAAGACCAGCGCTACAAGGGCTTGGGCCGAACGCCTGCAAACTTACGCAGCCAGCGCCGCACTGGCGCAACAGCTGGCCTGGTGGCAGGCACAGTTGGACGGCAGCCCGGTCGGCTTACCGGGTGCCGACCCGCAGGCCAGCTTGAGCAATCGTCATGCACTGAGCGTGACCACGCACCTGGATCAGGCATTCACCCGCCGCTTGCTGCAGGACGCGCCCAGTGCTTACCGCACCCAGATCAACGACCTGCTGCTGACCGCCCTGGCGCGCGTCATCGTGCGGTGGAGTGGTGAGTCGTCAATGTTATTACGCCTGGAAGGGCATGGCCGCGAAGACTTGTTCGACGACATCGACCTGACCCGCACCGTCGGTTGGTTCACCAGTCTCTATCCGCTGCAACTGGTGCCGACTGATTCGTTGGCGGATTCGCTCAAGCACATCAAGGAGCAACTGCGCGCGGTGCCCGACAAAGGCTTGGGCTTCGGTGCGCTGCGTTATCTGGGCACGCCCCAGGCTCGCCAAACACTGAGCGAACTGCCGCAACCACGCATCACCTTCAATTACCTGGGGCAGTTCGACGGCAATTTTGATGCGGGCCAAGAGACCGGTTTATTCGCGCCGTGCGCAGACGCCAGCGGTGCGGAGCAAAGCGCCGACGCGCCGCTGGGCAACTGGCTGGAAATCAATGGCCAGGTGTACGGCGGTGAACTGAAGCTGAATTGGAGTTTCAGTCGGCAAATGTTTGCTGAGGCGACCGTGCAACGCTTGGCGGATGACTACACCGAGGAACTCAAGGCGGTAATAGCGCACTGCTGCGAACCGGCCAACCGCGGCGTAACACCGTCGGATTTCCCGTTGGCACAGTTGTCCCAGGCGCAGTTGGACGCGTTGCCGCTGGCTGCGTCCGAAGTCGAAGACCTTTACCCACTGTCGCCGATGCAACAGGGCATGCTGTTCCAATCGCTTTACACACAAGGCGGCGGTGACTACATCAACCAGATGCGGATCGATGTTCAAGGGCTGGACGTAGCGCGCTTCCGCCAGGCCTGGCAGGCGGCGGTGGACAACCACGAGATCCTGCGCAGCGGTTTCCTCTGGCAGACCGAGCTGGAGCAGCCGTTGCAAGTGGTCTACAAGCAGGTACGCCTGCCGTTCGCCGAGCTGGATTGGCAAGGCCGCAGCGACTGTGGCAATGCCCTCGATCATCTCGCCGAATCGGCCAGAGCGCGGGGTTTCGTGTTGGAGCAGGCGCCGCTGTTGAACCTGACGGTGGTGCGAACCGGCACGTCTGACTACCACCTGATCTACACCAATCATCACATCCTGATGGACGGCTGGAGCGGTTCGCAGCTGTTCGGTGAGGTGTTGCAGCATTATGCGGGTGAGCCGCTGCGTGCACCGCTGGGACGTTATCGCGATTACATTGCCTGGCTGCAGGCGCAGGACAGGTCGGTCAGCGAGGCCTTCTGGAAGGCGCAACTGCAAGACCTGCAAGAGCCCACACGCCTGGCCCGCGCGGTCCTGGCCAGCGACCCGGCCTTGACGGTGAACGGTGAGCATCGGTTGCAGCTCGATGCCGCGCGCACCGCGCATCTCAAGGCGTTCGCCCAAAGCAACAAGGTGACCCTCAATACCTTGGTGCAAGCGGCCTGGCTGTTGCTGTTGCGGCATCACACCGGGCAGGCCACCGTGGCGTTCGGCGCCCCGGTGGCCGGCCGCCCGGCGGAGCTGCGAGGGATCGAGCAACAGGTCGGGTTGTTCATCAACACGCTACCGGTGGTGGCGACGCCCGATGCACGCATGACGGTGAGCCAATGGTTGCACCACATCCAGGCCCAGAATGTGCGCTTGCGCGAGCAGGAACACACCCCCCTGTTCGAGATCCAGCGTTGGGCCGGGCTGGGCGGCGAGGCGCTGTTTGACAGCATCCTGGTGTTTGAAAACTACCCGGTGTCCGAAGCGCTGGAACAGGGTGCGCCGTCGGGGTTGCGCTTTGGTGCGGTGCACAGCCTGGAGCAGACCCATTACCCGTTGACCGTGCTGCTGGGCATCGGTGACACCTTGGGGCTTGAGTTCAATTACAGTCGGCACTCTTTTCATGCGGCGCAGATCCAGCGTCTGGCCGAGCACTTTGAGCAATTACTGCAAGCACTGGCGCAAGACGCGTCCCGGTGTCTGGGCGCGCTGCCGTCGCTGGCCCAGGATGAACGCCAGCGCGTGGTGCAGGCCTGGAACGCCACGCACGAGACATATCCGTTGCACCACAGTGTGCATCGGCTTATCGAAGCACAAGTTGAACGTACACCCGATGCCCAGGCCCTGGTGTTCGCCGAGCAGTCTCTGACTTATACCCAGCTCAACCAGCGGGCAAACCGCCTGGCCCATCGTTTGATAGCTGCCGGGGTAGGGCCGGACGTCCTGGTCGGGCTGGCGGTGGAACGTTCCGTCGAGATGGTCGTTGGCCTGCTGGCGGTGCTCAAGGCCGGCGGCGCTTACGTGCCGCTGGACCCGGAATATCCGCGCGAGCGGCTGGCGTACATGCTGCAGGACAGTGGCGTCAAGCTATTGCTGACCCAGGCGCACCTGCTTGAGGACCTGCCGATTCCCCACGGCGTGCAGTACTGGGTGCTGGAGCCAGGCGATGCCTGGTTGCAAGACAGCCAGGCGCACAACCCGCAGGTCGTGGTCGACGGCGAAAACCTGGCCTATGTGATCTACACCTCGGGCTCCACCGGCCAGCCCAAGGGCGCCGGCAATCGGCATTCGGCGCTCACCAACCGGCTGTGCTGGATGCAGCAGGCCTATGGCCTGAACGCCGGCGACAGTGTGTTGCAGAAAACTCCGTTCAGCTTCGACGTGTCGGTATGGGAGTTCTTCTGGCCTTTGCTCACCGGTGCGCGTCTGGTCGTGGCGGCGCCTGGGGATCATCGCGATCCGGCCAGGCTGGTCAACCTGATCAATGCCCGGGGCATCACCACGCTGCACTTCGTGCCGTCCATGCTGCAAGCATTTCTGCAGGACCCCACGGCGGTGACGTGCCACAGCCTGCAACGCATCGTGTGCAGCGGTGAGGCACTGCCGGCAGACACACAACAGCAGGTGTTCGCCAAGCTGCCCCAGGCCGGGTTGTTCAACCTGTATGGACCGACCGAAGCCGCTATCGACGTGACCCACTGGACCTGTGTTGATGACGGCGCCGATGCGGTGCCGATTGGCCGGCCGATTGCCAACCTGACGTGCTACGTGCTGGACGACAATCTGGAACCGACCCCGATAGGCGTACTGGGTGAGCTGTACCTGGGCGGTGCCGGCTTGGCGCGGGGGTATCAGCGTCGTGCCGGGTTGACGGCCGAACGTTTCGTGACCGACCCGTTCGGCAGCGGCGAACGCCTCTACCGGACCGGCGATCTGGCGCGTTATCGCGACAACGGCGTCATCGAGTACGCCGGGCGCATTGATCATCAAGTCAAGCTGCGTGGGCTGCGTATCGAATTGGGCGAAATCGAGGCACGCCTGCTGGAGCACGACAGGGTGCGCGAAGCCGCCGTGCTGGCGGTGGACGGCACGCACCTGGTGGGTTACCTGGTGCTGCATCAGCCGCCGCAAGACTGGAAAGCCTTGATCGGCGCGCATCTGGCGGCGCACTTGCCGGACTACATGGTTCCCACGCAGTGGGTGCTGCTGACACACATGCCGTTGAGCCCCAACGGCAAGTTGGATCGCAAGGCGTTGCCCAAGCCTGAGGTCCACGCGGCACAGGCGTTCGAGGCCCCCCACAGTGAGATCGAATGCCAGGTGGCGGCGATCTGGCGTGACGTGCTGGGGGTTGAGCAAGTAGGGCTTAACGACAACTTCTTCGAGCTGGGTGGCCATTCGCTGCTGGTGCTGATGCTTAAGGAGCGCCTGCGCAAGATCAGCGGCGTCGGTTTGTCGGTCAGCCAGTTGATGCTTAACCCGACCGTGCGTGGACAGGTCAATTGCCTGCACGGTGAGGCGCGGCGCTCCACGATCGTCAAACTCAACAGCCAGGCCCAAGGCACGCCGCTGTTTATGTTCCACCCCAGCTTCGGCGCGGTGCACTGCTACACCGCGATTGCCCTGGCCCTGCGTGAGCAGCGTCCGGTGTACGGCGTGATGTGCCGTGCCCTGGCCGAAGAGGGCACTGCGGTGCCCGAATGGCAAGCAATGGTCGAGGACTACACCGCGCAGCTGTTGATAGCCCAGCCCCAAGGGCCGTTCCGCCTGGCAGGCTGGTCCCTGGGCGGTAATCTGGCGATGGAAGTGGCTTATGGGCTGGAGCAGGCGGGGCGCGCGGTCGAGTTCGTCGGCTGGATCGACGCCGCGCCGCCGCAATGGCTCAAGGCCTACTGGGAGGCTGTAGTAGCCGAGGAGGAACGCCCGGTATCGACCCATGAACGCCGCGCCGCCCTGCTCGGTGTGATGTTCCCGGCGTATGCCGAGCAGATCCACGATGCCTGGCTGCGATGCCAGCGGCTTACCGACGATGAACACGCGCAATTGCACGCGTTCGTGGGCTGGGCCGAGCAGACATTGGGCGAGGCCTTTACTGCGATCAAGCAAGAGCTGTTACGCGGCAATGAGGCGCAGATTTCCTGGGAAGTGGACCGCGCCCTGAGTGAACGCATGCTGGCCGCCGACTTCAAGCCGATCAACGCGCCGCTCAGTTGCTGGTGGGCCTCGTTAAGCCGGGCCGGTCGTTGCAAGGACTTGATCGAGCAACATATGGCGAGCATCCACGGCCAGGGGCGCGTCGAGCGTTCAGTGATGATCGAGACCGATCATGACGGGATCGTCGACAGCGCTGAGTTCATCGCCAGCCTGGTGGCCGCCATGACGTAACGTTGCGACTGAGCCAAACACCCGGGTCCTTGGATCCGGGTTTTTTTCGTCTGGTTTGGACGAGCGCAAGGCATGAAAAAGCCCGATGAAAGCAAGGCGCTCATCGGGCTTGGTTTGACCACTGGGGGCGATCAAGGCATTACATCAGAAGTCCCAACGGGTGCTGAACATCACGTTGCGTGGCTCGCCGTAGGCGGCCGAATTATAGAAACCCACGTTGGTGTAGTAGGACTTGTCGAAAATGTTGTTGACGTTGACGGTCGCCGACAGGCTCTTGGTTACCTGGTAACGGGTCATCAGGTCCACCAGCCAGTAGGCTTTCTGGGTGATGTCCTGGTTTCGGTCCAGCGGCGAGTTGTAGATCTCGTACCAGCCCTTGCTCTGCCAGCGCAGGCCACCGCCGATGGTGAATTTGTCCAGGTCGCCCTTGAGCTTGTAGGTGGTGTTCAGGTTGACCTGATGTTCCGGCTCGAATGTGGAGATTTTCTTGTCGTCTTCATCGCGCACGATCTTGTGGGTGTAGCCCCCCTGGACCTGCCAGCCAGGGGCCAGCTCACCGGAGATCTCCGCCTCATAACCCTTGGTGACGGCCTTGGAGCTTTTGAATGCGTAATTCTGCGGTGACGGCGTCTGGTTGTTATAGGCGTCGTCCGGGATGGCGCGGTTGTCTTCATGCACCTCGAAGTAGGCGATGCTGGTGTTCAAGCGGCCGTCGAAGAAATCGCCCTTGAGGCCCAACTCGTAGTTTTGCCCTTCGTCAGGTTCCAGCAGCCTCTGGTTGCGATCCTTGTAGGTGCTTTCCTGTGGCTGGAAGATATCGGTATAGCTGGTGTACACCGAGAAATTGTCATTGAGGTCGTAGATAACCCCAGCGTAAGGCACGAAACGGCCGCTTTCCTTGTAGGAAGGGTTGTTGCCGGTCACATGGTAGTTGGCCACGCGCCCACCGAGGATCACGTTCAGGTCGTCCATCACGTTGAAGCGGGCGGTCATATAGGTGCCGGACTGGCGGATAGTGTCATCGATGTACTGTTGCACCGGGCCGTAGATCGGCTTGGCGATATGGCCATTCCAGTTATAGAAATCGACTTTGTTGCCTTGTGGCCACTCCGGCGACCAGTACCCTTTGCCTTGCCAGCGCGAGGTGCCGATCGAGCCGCCCACGACCAGTTCATGTTCGCGGCCAAACAGGCTGAAGGGGCCGGTGGCGTAGAGGTCGGCGGAGGTGCTCTTGGTCTCGCCGGTGTATTTCTGTCCATTGATCTCGGCGGTGCCGTCGGCTGCCGGCTGCACGAACTGAATGGAGGCGAGGTCGGCATGGTAACTGTTGATCTTGTGGTCCAGCTGGAATTTGGTTACCCAGCCGTCTCCCAGATCATGTTCGAGCATGGCAAAAGCTGTACGAGTGTTCTGTTCCCACGAACTCCAGGTGGTGCCGTTGTTGTAGGAACGGGGCATCTTGTTGATGCTGCCGTTGGAGTTGACCAACGGGAACGAACCGGACCAGCTGGAGCCTTTGGGCGTATTGTCCTGGTAGTCGAAACCGACGGTCAGCATGGTGTCGGGAGACAGGTCGAATTCAGTGATGCCGTAGTAGGTCTCGGTCTTGCGCGAGTAGTGGTCCATGAAGGAGTTCTTGTCCTGGTACGCCGCGACCGCCCGGCCCCGCACGTTGCCGCTGTCGGTCAGCGGGCCGCTCACGTCCACTTCGCTGCGGTAGTTGTCCCAGGAACCGGCGCCCAGTTGCAGGTGACCCTTGAACTCCGAGGTCGGTTTCTTGCGGATCAGGTTGATGGTCGCGCCGAGGGAGCCGGCGCCGTTGAGCAGCCCGGTAGCGCCCTTGAGAACCTCGACACGGTCGTAGATCGCCATGTCGCTCAGGGTATTGCCCGCCGAATAACCGACGTTGCGCACCGTGGAGGGAATACCGTCGTACTGGAAGCTGTTGACCGAAAAACCGCGGGAATAGTAGTTGGTTCGGTCCGAGTCATAGGCCGACACGGTGATGCCGGGTGTGTGACGCATCACGTCATCGACGTTATTGAGACCGAAGTCCTCAATGTGCTGACGGGTGATCACCGTGATCGACTGCGGCGTTTCCCGCGGCGTCAGGGTCAGCCGGGTGGCGGTGGCGATGGTGCCGGGCGTGTAGGAGCCGGACTCTTCGGTGATGTTACCCAGCACGTTACCGGTCACCTGGGTCGGGCTCAGCTCCAGCCCGGTGGTGGCGCCGGCGGCGGTCACGGTCAGGGAGTTGCCGTTGAGGCTGTGGGTGGTCGAGGTGCCGGCGAGCAGGGTATTGATCGCTTGTTGCGGGTCCAGCTTGCCCTTGACTGGCGTACTGGTCTTGCCTTGCACATCGCCCGGGCTATAGAGCACCTGCACGTTGGCCTGGCGACCGAAGGTCTGCAGCGCGCTCCCCAGCGACTGCGCGGGAATATCCAACTCGATCTCTTGTGCCTGCACATAGCCGGCGACCGGCAGCGACACTGCCAGGGCCAGGGCGCTCGGCAGGAGGTTGATGTTCAGGGCCCGACGCATGGAGAGCGCTTTGCTCAGTGGGCTGAGACCGAGTCGTGCTGGCATGGATGTCTTCTCTTCTGGAATGTTAAGTGGGCAAATTATAAGTATTTATTGAGGCTGGTTCTCATTACCACTAGTGAGACGTTCCTACCCGCGGAAACCGGAAAAACAAAATTCACGCCGGCGCCATCTCGTGCACCACCTGGCCGGCGCGCAGGCGCACCAATTGGTCGGCGATGTCGAAATAGCGGTCGTCGTGGCTGATCACGATGATCGTCTTGCCCAAGCGTTTGAGGTCCGGCAGCAGTTCGGTATAGAAGATGCGGCGGAAGGCCGGGTCCTGGTCGGCGGCCCATTCGTCGAACACCAGCACCGGGCGTTCTTCCAGCCAGGCGTTGACCAGCGCCAGCCGCTTGCGTTGCCCGGTGGAAAGGTCGGTGGTGCTGAATACGCCGTCCTTGACGCTGACCTTGTGCGCGATTTCCAGGCGTTCCAGGTACTTGGCGGCGCTGTCCAGCGATTGCGCGGCGCTGCCCTGCACCAAATCATCGAACAGGTAGTAATCGGCGAAGACCGTAGTAAACAGCTGGCGGTAGTCGTCGCGCTCGGGGTCGGTCACGCTCTTGCCGTTGAGCAGGATTTCCCCTGACTGGGGCGGGTAGAGGCCCAGCAGCAGTTTGATCAGGGTGGTCTTGCCGCTGCCGTTTTCGCCGACGATGAACACGATATCGCCCTGGGCGATGCTCAGGTCGATTGGCCCCAGGTGGAACGGCTCGCTGCCTTCCACCGCCGGTGGGCTGTAGGTTACGCCGCGCAGTTCGAGGCGGTTGACCAGCGGTTGCGGCGCTTCGCTGTCATCCATCAGCAGGTGAGGTTCGGGCGAGGAGAAACGCTCTGACAATTCGCTGATTCGGCCAAAGGCAATCTTGGCCTTGCCGACCACCGGCAGGTAACCCAGCAGATGTTCCAGCGGGCCTTTCATATACAGCAGCACAAGGACGAAACCGGTGATTACGGTCGGGTCAGGGTTCGGATGGTAGGCCTGCATCGTCAGCGCCAGGCCGATGACCACAAAGAACAGCATCGAGCCGAAGGTCTTGGCGAGGATGTAGATGTTCACCGAGCGCACCTGGATATCACTGATAAGGTCTGCGGTTTCCTTGATTCGGTGGGTGTTCATGCGAAACCGCCGTGGACGGTGCATGCGCAGTTCCTTGGCGCCGGAGGCAATGGCGTTGTAGTAACGCTGCAGGTCGTCTTCGTGGCTACGGGCCAGGTCGAAGCCCTGAATGCCCTTGCCGCCGGCGATGAACTGCACCGCGCTGCCAATCACCACCGCGACTACCATCATCAGGAACATCGGCACCGACAGGTAGGCCAGATAGCCCAGGCAGCCCAGGGTAACGGTAGCGGCAATGGCCAGCGGGGTGAAGGCGAAGGAAAAATCGCTGATGGTGTCGACATCGTGGGTCAGCACCGGGATCAGCCGATGGGAGCGGTAGCGCTCGATCTGACCGATTGGCGCCGACAGCACTTTCTCGCCCAGGTCCTTGCGCAGTGCGGCGATGATGCGTTGGCCGACGTAATTGGTGCCGATGTCGGAAATGATCGAACTGACCAGCGCCAGCACGCACAGCGCCGCAAACGTCAGGATCACCCCTTGGGTCATGCCTTGGGGCGAGTGCAGGGCGTTATTGATCGTTGCCAGCAGCAACGTGATAGCCAGGCCGCCGGCCATGCCCAGGGCCACGGAGATCGTGACGAGGGTGCGAAAGGGCCTGAGCAATGCGAGCAGACCGTTGAAGGCGCCGCGCTTGGGGTCGGTCATAAGTACTTCCCGGAAAGTGAAAAGAGGGCTGGGCACACAGACCCTTACCCATGACAAACGAAGCACCGGCGCGACGATTTAGCTCGTCGCGCCCGGCGGTGACGACGGCGGATAAATTGCCCGGAAGCTGGTTCGTTCTTGTTCTGTAGGCGCACGCGTAGCCGCGTCGTGCGTGAACCCTTCAGCGAGAGCGAAACAATGACGAAGAAAAACCTGGTGTATGTGTGGTCCCTGAGAAATGCCGCCGCCGACAAGGCCGGGCAGCTGGTGGCCTACAAGGACCACGAGCGCTATATGAAATCGGTGCTGGAGTTTCTGGTGGGTTCGCTCAACGACACGCCGCTGGGCGAGGCCTACAACCTGGTGGGCGTGGTGTATGACGATGACGAGCACAACCCGCGCGACCAGCAATTGATGGCCGACTATGGCTTTGCCTGCCAACCCGGTCGCCAGTGGCTGTACCCGACCGACCTGCGGGTGCAGGGCAATCGGGTCAACGACCTGCTGCTGAGCGTGCCGTCCACCTATCGCCGCCTGCCAAGGGGCAGTGCCGAGCACATCGCCGGTAAGCAGGACTTCGAACGTCGCCTGCATGACACCCTGGTGGAATTGAAGGCGGATATCGTGGTGCTTGACGGCCTGTTGGTGATTCTCGATGAACTGGTGCGGCCGGGCGCGCCGTTTGCGCGGCGGATCATGAACATTCACCCCGGTATTACCCGTATCGAATCGCCCTATGAGCGCCGGGGTGCCTACGCCACCTGGAATGCCTTGTACGGTGCCCGTGGACAAGCCGTGGTGGATTGGGCAACCCGGGAGACGCAGCCGTGTGAACCGTTGTATCTGACCGGTGCGTCGTTCCACTACGTGGACAACGGCATCGACTCCGGCGAAGTGTTCCACGACGTACTCAAGACCGAGATCTCACCGGACGACACCATCCTTGAGCTGCGCTGGAACAACTTCAACAACAGCCTGTTCCCGGCCTTGCATGAAGGGCTGGAGCGCCTGGCCAAGCAAAGCTAGACCATGATGTTTATTGGTAGTGAGCAGGCTTGCCCTGCTCACCACAACACAATCAGAGGTCGCGCACGACCCTGAAGCCAATCCAGTCCCCGCGCGTCTGCGGGTAGATGTTGTTGCGGTTGCCCGAGCGCGAGAACACCGGTGCTTCGCCCCAGTCATTGCCACGGATCTGGTAAGCCTCGCAGTTCGGCTCCATCCACGCGCTGCCGTCGGTAGGTGCGCCGACGTAATTGGAGTGTTCGCAATCGGCCACGCGCTCGTAGACGTTGCCGTGCATGTCGTACAGGCCAAACGCGTTCGGCGGGTAGCTGCCCACCGGCGAGGAGTAGCTGTAACCGTCCGCCGGACCGTAGGTGTTGGCGTGTTCGGCGATGCTGTAGCCCTTGCCCGCATCGAACGGGAAGGGGAAGGGCCCGGTGGTGCCGGCGCGGGCCGCGTACTCGCGCTGGGCCTCGCTGACCATGTGGTACTGCTGGCCGGTCTTTTTCGACAGCCAGGCCACGTAGTTTTTTATATCGTCCATGTCCATGCACACCGCCGGCTGACGTGGGCCCTGGGGGTAGCGCGGTTTACTGGCGATGCATTCGCGGCCGGGGCGGGTGTCGCCGTCGGCGATTTTGACGCCGGTCTGGCGGATATAGCTGTCCCATTCGCCGGCGGTGATCTGGAAGCGGCTCATGGCGAACGGCTTGGCAAAGGTCACTTCATGCATCGGCCCTTCGTCCGGCTCGCGGCCGACTTCATCCTCCGGCGTGCCCATGGTGAAAGTGCCGGCGGGCAGCACCACCATTTCCGGGCAATCCTTGCAGTCCTTGAACACTTTGCCGGCGGGTGGTGCGGCGGCGTGGGCCAGGCCCGGCAGGCAGGCGCCGCACGCGGCGGCCAGGGCCAGGGCGGTCAAGGGGTTGAATCGGGATGCACGCATAGGGGGCCTCGGGTTCAAAAAGTAAAAATAGGCATCACGCCCGTGCGGTGAGCAGGGTCATGAAACGTTGGATCTCTTCGCTGGAATTGAGCAGGCCGGGGGCGGTACGGATCACCGGGCCGACATCGCGGTCCACCGCATCGATGACCACGCGCTGGCGCATCATGTGTGCCGCCACGGCCTCGCAGTCCTGGCCCCGGAGCCGGAAAAACGTGAAGCCCGCCGACAGCTCCTCGCGGCGCGGCGTGACCAGTTCGATGCGCGGATGAGCCTGCAACTGCTCCTTGAGTTCGCTGTTGAGCGCATGGATGCGCGCCTGCACCGGCGCCTTGCCCAGTTGCAGGTGCAGCTTGAACGCCTCGTCCGCCGCCCAGCGATGTTCGAAGGCGTGGAAGCCGCCAGGGGTCATGATGGTGGCGAAGTCTTTGTCTTCGGAAAACGTCGGCACCATGGGCGTGACGTATTTGTTCTCGGGGTCGCGGGCGCAGACCAGGCCGGTGCCGCGCGGGCCGAACATCCATTTATGGGTGCCGGCGATGAGAAAGTCGCAGTGCATGTCCGGGAAGTCGAGGTTTTCCACGCCCAGACCGTGCACGCCGTCCACTACATACAGGATGCGGTCACGCTCGTCGCGGTGGCGGTTGACGTCGGCCACCAGCGTGCCGATCTCGCCGATCGGCAGCTTCACGCCGCTGCCGGACTGCACCCAGGTCATGCCCAGCACGCGGGTATGGCGGCGGATGGCTCGCTGGATATTGCCCAGGATTTCATCGACTGAGACCTGGCTGGGGTTCTCGAACAGGCTGATCCGCCGCACCTGGGTGCCTTGCTGGCGCGCGCGAAAATCCAGCACGTTCTGGGTTGCGTAGTGCTCGTGGACCGTGGTCAGGATCTCCTGGTCGGCGCGCACCTGGAGGCCGCCGTAAATCATCGCCAGGCCTTCGGAGGTGCTGCCGGTCAGGGCGATCTGCGGCGGCGTGGCCTTGAGGTAGCGCCCGGCCCATTCGCGCACCTGGCGTTCGCGTTTCCAGGTTTCCTGCAGGTCCCAGTCCATGGCAAGGCCCGGGTTGCGGTCGATCTGGGCACGGTAGCGTTCGATGGCCTCGCGCACCGGCCTTGGGTGCGACGCCACCAGAAAATTGGAAAAGTGCAGGTAGTCCGGGTCCTGGTTGAACAGTTGCTTGAAACCCGTCCATGGGTTGTCCGCCGGGGGGCTGGCCACGGCCTGGGGCAGAAGGGCGGCACCCAGCGGCAGGCTGGCGGCAAACACCCCAGCCTGTTTGAGAAACGTACGACGGTCGGTCATGGACTTACTTCGTGGCTGATTAACGTTGGGCCATTGGCTTGGCGGCTTGTTGTACCTGGTCCCACACCCGCAGGAAGTTGCCGCCCCACAGCTTGGCGATATCCGCTTCGGAGTAGCCGCGCTGGATCAACTCGGCGGTGACGTTGCGGATCTCGCCGACGTTGTTCCAGCCATCGATGCCGCCACCGTCATTGAAGTCCGACGACAGCCCGACGTGGTCGATACCGATCTTGCGCACGGTGTAGTCGATGGCATCGCCCAGGTCCTTGAGGCTGGCCTTCGGCTCTTCATCGAGGATGGCGTACAGCGCACTGGCGTATTCGCCGAACTTCTGTTCGGGCCAGGCGGCAATGATCGCGTCGCCCGGCATCAGCGCCATGGCCAGGTTGGGCAGGGGCGGCAGGTCGAAGCGCGCGCGCAGTTGGTTGAGCTTGTCCTGGGTCGGCTGGCTGAGTGGGCGCAGGTAAGCCGAGAAACCGACGATCTGCACCACGCCGCCGCTCTGCTTGATCAGTTGCAGTTCCTTGTCGCTGAGGTTGCGCGGAATATCGACCGCCGCTCGCGGAGCCGAGTGCGAGGCCACCATCGGTGTGCGGCTCAGCTGTGCCACTTGCTCCAGGGCCTTGGTCGACATCTGCGACACATCGATGATCACCCCCAGGTCATTGAGGCGCCGCACGGCTTGCTTGCCGATGTCCGAGAGGCCGTCCAGCGCGTCCACCGAGTCATTGAAAAACGGCAGCGGGCGCGACGAATCCGACCAGGCGTTATTGCCCACGTAACTGAAACCGAACATGCGCATGCCGCGCGCTGCCCACAGGTCCAGCTGGTTCAGGTCGTTGCCCAGGGGGTAGGCGTTGAGCATGCTGATGAAAATCGCGAACTTGCCCTCGCCGTGCAGGCGCCGAAAGTCAGCCGGGGTGTAGGCGATCGCGACCTGGTTGGGGAAGTCGCGCACCATGCCGCTGATGATCTTGTAGCGCACTTCCTGTTCGTGTCGGGCGGCCTCGATAAACCCCTCGGTTGGCTTGTGCGGCGCGTTGGGACCGTTCCAGATTTCCGGCCAGCCAAATATCGTCAGCGCCGCGCCGGACAAGCGGCCGCGCGCCGCCTTGGCCAGGTCGAACTGGCCGCCGCCATCCTTGTCCGCCTCGTTGCCGGCGGTGCCGAAATCGATGGGCACGGTGATATGGCTGTCGAACGACAGCACGCGGTCCTGCAGCTCGTTGGCCTGCTTGATCACCGCCAGCGGGTAACCGGCGTTGCCCTTGAACCAATGATCCCAGGCCAGCCAGCCAGCCCCGGCACCGATGGCCAGCGCCAGGGGCAGGCCGATGTACAGCGCCTTGTTCGAACGTGGTTTTGTCATTGCCATCTCAGTCAGTTGAGGCCTTCGCTATCAGGGAGGAACGAGCCGTGGGCGGTGAAATTTAGGCCGGGGCCGCGTGCGTTAAATTTCCTTGGGCTGCGTACGTTCTAGCTCTGATAAAGGCGTTTCCTAAGGTAGACAATGACCCTCTCTCGACGTGGCTTCATCGCCGGCCTGGCGCTCACGGGCGCCGTGGTGCCGGCGGCTTACTATGCCCATCGCGAGTTGACGCGCGAAGATCCAGTGCCCATCACCCCCGGTGAAGCCACGGTGACCCTGGCCGACACCGCCGGGCAGCAGTTGGCCAATACCCTGCGCGGGGTGTGGGACCTGCGCCTGGACGGTCGCGACGCCGGGCTCAAGGGCCTGCCGCGGGAAGGCCTGCAACTGTTGCTGGACATCGCCCCGCGTGGCCGGGGCCTGCGCGGCTACCTGGACACCGCCGCCAACCTGTGCGCCGAGGGCGAGCCGCGCTACCGCGTGCTCGGCGACCTGGTGACGGGTGAGGGTGCCTTGCTCTACTGGCGCCTGATCGATCGCGACGCTGCCGACGGCGTGCCCGCCTACGAATTCAAAATGACCCTCGATGAAGTCTGGGCCGACTTCGCCAACGCCGGCAGCAGCACCCTCAGCGGGCAGATCCTCGACCTGAATCGCCCATTGGCGATGACCGAACGCGACAACCGTTTTATCGCCCACAAGCACACATTTCCCGAAGCCCGCCAGCGCATTGGCCTGAATCCGACCCTGCTGGCCTGGCTGATCGCCCCCGAACATCGCCTGTTCCACCAGTTATGGCACGCCACCCGTGACCAATGGCACAAACTCCCCGAAGACAAACGCGACGCCCTGCGCGGCATCGGCTGGCAACCCGGCCCGCGCGGTCAGGAGCGCGACGCGCGCGGTGACCACAAAGACCGCAACGGCTCGGGTATCGACTTCTTTTTTATGCACCGACACATGCTGGCCAAGGCGCGTTCCCTGCAGGACTTGCCTTCATGGCCGCAATTCCCCGCCCCGCAACCGCCTCTGGAACGCGACCGCCTGGGCTTTGTGCGTTATTTCGACAACCATGACGGTTTCGCACTGCCACCGACCTGGTCGGCTCCGGATGACGGCGACTACACCCAGTGGGTCAGCGACATCAAGGCCGCCGAGACCTACCACAGCAATTTCCAGGTGTGGGAATCCCAATACCGCGACCCGCGCTACCTGGCCAGACTGACCCTGGGGCAACTGGGTTCCGAAATGGAGTTGGGCCTGCACGACTGGCTGCACATGCGCTGGGCTTCGGTACCACGCGACCCGTCCAACGGCGCGCCGGTACCGTTCGCCCGCGACCCGGCGGACTTCGCGCCACGCTGGTACGCCGCGGAAAATGACTTCCTCGGCGACCCGTTTTCTTCCCACGTCAATCCCGTGTTCTGGCACTTCCATGGCTGGATCGACGACCGCATCGAAGACTGGTACCGCGCCCACGAGCGCTTCCACCCCGGCGAAGTCAGCCGATTGGACGTCAACGGCATCGCCTGGTTCGCCCAGGGGCGCTGGGTCGAGGTCGGCGACCCCTGGCTCGGCCCGGACACCCATGGTTGCAGCACCACGCCGGGGCTGCAGATGGGCAAATCGATGGAGATGGACCCGGAAACCATGAAACTGGCGCTGCGCATCACGTTCGGCGCGGATGAAGAGGTGTTGAAAGGCTTGTTCAAACGGGTGCCGAGGCGCCCCTGGTATGCGCGGCATTTGAAGGTCCGCACGCGCGAAGTGTGACCGGCTGCAACGGCTCGCTGCCCATTAAGAACTGGCTGTCCCCTGTGTCGAGTACATCCACCGCAACAGTGAATGCCGCCCGCTGATGCCCAGTTTGGTCGATGCGCGTTTGAGGTAGCTTTCGATGGTGTTGACCTTCAACGCCAGTTGTTCGGCCAGTTCCGGTGCGGTGCGCCCGGCCAACAGGCCTACGCATACTTCCAGCTCGCGCCGGGACAAGGTCAGGCCCGATTCCACCAGGCGTTCTTCGATGCACCGGCGCAGGGTTTCGATGCCTTGATGCGCCGGTACCCTCGGCTCGTTATCGGGGCGGCAGGGGTGGAGCGCGGTGATGTGCTTTTCCACCATCGGCAGTAGCAGGCTGGAAAAGTCCTGCAGCATGCTCAGTTCCTGTGCCGAGAAAGTGTCCCGCGGATGCGCGCGATACATTGACAGCACGTAGCGCACATCATCCTTGCGCCGGGTAAGGTGCAGTTGGGCGGCGGGTTGTTCCGGTCCCAGGGCGCTGATCGAGTCGGTGTATACCGGGCTGATCCTGCGACGCGTGTGGCCTTGGGCGCTCAAGCGCAATTGAGTGATGTGCGTGGCGTCCACGGCCAATTGGGTCAGGATCAGGTCATGCAACATGCGTGGGAAATGGCGACTGCCGGTGCTGGCAATGACTTTGCCTATCTGTGGGAACAGCTGTGAGTTCATCATTTCGTCCATGAAGAATGCAGATAATGGCCTGTAGCGACGGGATGCAGCATGCATAGCCGTTCCTGTCGCGGCCTATGCTAGTACAGCCCGGCGGCGCGATGGGGATCCAATCCGCAAAAAGCCGACCGGGCCGGTGCCGCGACAGGGTTGCGGGCGCCCCCGGCGTTATCTCATTGCAGGCATTGCCATCGCTTTGGAACGCGATGCCAGGCGGGTGCATTTGGCCAGCGCCTGCTGCACATCCGCCAGCAGGTCGGCGACGTCCTCAAGGCCGACCGACAACCGCACCAGCCCTTCGCTGATACCGTGCTGCGCGCGTTCCTGCGGCGTGTAGGTGGAATGGGTCATGCTCGCCGGGTGCTGGGCCAGCGACTCGGTATCGCCCAGGCTGACCGCGCGGGTGAATAGTTGCAGTGCGTTCATGAAGCGGCGGCCACTGTCGATGCCGCCCTTGAGTTCGAAGGCGATCATGCCGCCGGCCTGGCTCATCTGCCGTGCGGCCAATGCGTGTTGTGGGAAAGAGGCCAGCCCTGGGTAAGCCACCTGCGCCACGGCCGGGTGCGCCTGCAGGGCTTCGGCCACCGCCTGGGCGTTACTGCAATGGCGGTCCATGCGCAGGGCCAGGGTCTTGAGGCCGCGCATCAGCAACGCCGCGTCCTGGGGCGACATCACGGCGCCGGTCAGGTCCTTGAGGCCTTGCAGGCGAATGCGCCGGGCCAGGGCCTGGTTGCTCACGGCGATGCCGGCGGTGATATCGCCGTGGCCGCTGAGGTACTTGGTGGCCGAATGCACCACCACATCGGCACCGAGCTCGAGGGGGCGTTGCAGGTAAGGGGTGCAGTAGGTGTTGTCGACCACCACGGTCACATTCGGTTGCTGGTGGGCGAGGGCGGCCACGGCGGCAATGTCCACCAGTTGCAGGGTGGGGTTGGCCGGGGTTTCGCAATAGATCATGCGCGTGGCGGGGCTGATCGCGGCCTGCAGCGCGGCCAGATCGGTGAGGTCGACATGGCGCACCTTGACGCCGAACTCGCCGATGCCGTGGTGCAACAGAGCGAAGGTGCAGCCGTAGAGGGTGTGGCTGACGATCACCTCATCGCCGGGCCGCAACAGGGTCCAGAACGTCGCGGCAATCGCGCCCATGCCCGAGCTGAACGCCACTGCTGCTTCACCGTTTTCCAGGCTGGCCATGCGTGATTCGAGTAACGCCAGGGTGGGGTTGGAAATGCGCGTATAGAAATGCCCGTCGGCGTCGCCGGCAAAACAGGCCGCGCCGTATTCGGCGGTGGGAAAGGCAAAGGTCGCCGACAGATAGATCGGTGGCACCAGTGCCCCATGGTGGTCCTTGGGGTCATAACCGTGATGGATGGCACGGGTGGAAAAGCCGAATGTCTTGTGTTTATTGTGCATGTCGGGCGCTCCTTGTTTCCTACAATGCTATGCTCAAAATCACGGCCGAACTTTGCAAAGTTTGCTGCCAAATCCCGTCTATGGGGATGAAATGCCGATAAAAATAACGTTCAGAGGCAAGTTATGCCCATTCCACTCGATCGCGCCGATAAAGCCCTGTTAAACGCTTTGCAAAGCAACGCCCGGCTCACCGTGGCCGAACTGGCCGAGCGCGTGTCCCTGACCACTTCGCCGTGCTGGCGCCGGGTGCGAAACCTGGAGGAGAGCGGGGTGATCAGTGGTTATCAGGCGATCCTGTCGCCCAAGGCGCTGGGGTATGGAGTCACGGCGTTCGTCAGCATCATGATGGAAAGTCACACCCAGGAAATTGCCCGCGCTTTCGAACAGCGGTTGCTCGAAATTCCCGAGATCGTGGCGTGCCATAACGTGTCGGGGCGCTATGACTTTTTGCTGGAAGTGGTGGCCAGGGACTTGGAGTCGTTTGGCGAATTTGCCCGCGAGGTGCTGCAGACGTTGCCGTGTGTCAAAGAGATCTACTCGAGTTTTTCCTACAAGTCTGTGCGACCACTACGGGTAATTCCCTTACCGGACTGATCGACTTTTCGTCAGGTGAATGCGCCCGACTGACGGCTATTGTCAGAAATTTCCCACAGGAGTACAAATGTACTCCATGACAGACCTGACCCCCCGCCGTACCGCCATCCTGACCTTTATCCGCGACCGTATCGCGCAGCAAGGCCAGCCCCCCAGCCTCGCCGAGATCGCCGAGGCGTTCGGTTTTGCCTCGCGCAGTGTGGCGCGCAAGCATGTGCTGGCGCTGACCGACGCCGGCTTTATCGAGGTCAACCCCAACCAGGCTCGTGGCATTCGCCTGCTCAATCAGCCGGCGCGGCCCGAATGGCTGGATGTGCCCGTGCTTGGGCGTGTCGCCGCCGGCCTGCCGATCGGCGCCGACGCCGAGGTGCACAGCCGCCTGCAGCTGGACCCGGCCACTTTCGCGAAGATCCCGGATTACCTGCTGCGGGTGCAGGGCGACTCGATGATTGAAGACGGCATTCTCGACGGCGACCTGGTGGGCGTGCGGCGCAGTGCCGAGGCCTTGAACGGGCAGATCGTGGTGGCGCGCCTGGACGGCGAAGTCACCATCAAGCGGTTCGAACGCAACGCTGACAGCGTGCGTCTGTTGCCGCGCAACCCCGCATACCAACCCATCGTGGTGGGGCCCGACCAGGACCTGGCCATCGAAGGCGTATTCTGCGGCCTGGTGAGGCAAGGCTGATGGGCGCCGTGGTTGCCCTGGACGCGCTGTTCAATGGCGGCCGCGTCTGGAAAGGCCGGCCCGCCGCGCCGCCGGCCAGCCTGCACCCCACTGGGCTGGCGGCGCTGGATGCGGTGCTGCCCAGCGGCGGCTGGCCGGCGTCGGCCTTGAGTGAAATCCTGATGGCCAAGGACGGCGTGGGCGAACTGCAACTGGTGCTGCCGACCCTGGCGCGCTTATCGGCGGCAGGCGAGCGCATTGTGCTGGTGGCACCGCCCTATACGCCGTATCCCCATGCCTGGCAGAACGCCGGGGTGGATGTGCGTCAGCTCTCAGTGGTGCAGGCCGAGGAACGCGACGTGCTGTGGGCCGTGGAACAGTGCCTGCGTTCCGGCAGTTGCGGCGCCGTGTTGTGCTGGCCGCATCAGGCCGATGACCGTGCCTTGCGCCGTTTGCAGGTGGCGGCCGAAACCGGGCAGACCCTGGCCTTTGCCTGGCGCGCCCTGGGCGAAGCCATCAACCCATCGCCTGCCGCGTTACGCCTGGCCGTCGAGGCCCGGCCCGCCCAGGTGCGCGTGCTCAAGTGCCGCGGCGGGCTGGCCCATCCGGCGCCGATTGCGTTGGCCGGGCACTGAGCTTGCCATGCGCTGGGTGTGTATTGTCTTCCCGCAATTGGCGCTGGACGGGGTGCAGCGCCTGCACCCCGAGCCGGATGCGCCCCTGGCCTTGCTCGCCGGTACGCCGCAGCGGCGCGTGCTGCAAACCGTCAATGCCGCCGCGCGTGCGTTGGGCTTGCGGCCCGGTCAGTCCCTGACGGCGGCCCATGCGTTGGTCAAAGCCTTTGCCAGCGCCGAATACGACCCCGTACAGATTGAGCGTTGGCAGCAATTTCTGGCGGCCTGGGCCTACCGTTTCAGTTCCCAGGTCAGCGTGTATTACCCCCGCGCCTTGCTGTTTGAAATCGAATCGAGCCTGGGGCTGTTCGGGCCCTGGCCGCTGTTCGAAGCGCGCCTGCGCAAGGAGTTGACCGAGCTGGGCTTTCGCCACCGCATCGTCGCCGCGCCCAACCCGGCGGCGGCGCGGGTGCTGGCCAATCTCTACGATGGCCTGGCCGTGGCCGATGACGCCGCCTTGCTGCAGGCCCTGGCCCCGGTGCCCATCGACCGCGCGGGCCTGGAGCCACAGGCAGCCACCGCATTGTCGCGCATGGGCCTGCGCACCCTGGCCCACGTGCAGGCGTTGCCTCGGCACACCCTGGCGCGTCGGTTTGAGGCAGGGCTGCTTCAGCACCTGGATGCCTTGAGCGGCAGGCGCCCGTTGGCACTGGACTTTTACCAGCCGCCGGACCAGTTCGATGTGCGCATCGAACTGAATTTCGACGTGCATTCCCACCAGGCGCTGCTGTTCCCGCTGCGACGCTTGACCGCCGACTTGTCCGCCTTCCTCTGTGGTCGCGACAGTGGCGTGCAACGTTTCGACCTGCACCTGGAGCACGCCCAGGCCGCCGACAGCGTGATCAAGGTCGGCCTGCTCAGCGCCGAGCGCGAACCGGGCATGTTGTTCGAATTGGCCCGTGGGCGCCTGGAGCAAGTGCAGGTCAGTGCACCGGTGCGCGGCCTTCGCCTGCTGGCCGAAGACCTGCCGGTATTTGTGCCGCAACGCCAGGACCTGTTCGACGAGCGCCCGCAACAAACCCTGCCCTGGGAGCAATTGCGTGAACGCCTGCGCGCGCGCCTGGGGGATGACGCCGTGCAGGGCCTGCGCTTTCATGCCGACCATCGTCCGGAGTGTGCCTGGCAAGCGGCGGCCGACCCGCGTGCCTGCCAGGGCTTGAACAAGGTGCAGCGCCCCGGCTGGCTGCTGCCGCAACCGAGCCCGCTGGCCGAGCAGGGCGTGCATATCCTGATGGGCCCGGAGCGCATCGAGTCCGGTTGGTGGGACGGCGCCGACATCCGCCGCGATTATTACCTGGTGCAGACCCGCACCGGCCAGCGCGGCTGGGCTTTTCGCAACGTGGGGCAGAGCGATGGCTTGTGGCTGCAAGGCTGGTTTGCATGAGCTACGCCGAGCTGCATTGCCTGTCCAATTTCAGTTTCCAGCGCGGTGCATCCAGCGCGCTGGAGTTGTTCGAGCGGGCCAAGGCCCAAGGCTACAGTGCGCTGGCAATCACCGATGAGTGCAGCCTGGCGGGCATCGTGCGCGCCTGGCAGGCGGCCAAGGCGGTGGACTTGCCGCTGATTATCGGCAGCGAGGTACGCCTGGAAAACGGCCCGAAACTGGTGCTGCTGGTGCAAGACCTCAGCGGCTACCAGCACCTGTGCCGGCTGATCACCGTGGCGCGCCGCCGCGTGGAAAAAGGCAGTTATCGCCTGCTGCAAGAGGATTTCGATCAACCGATGCCCGGCCTGCTGGCGTTGTGGGTGGCGGCTGACGACGACACCCAGGCGTCGATCCAATGGCTGCGCCGCACGTTCGCCGAGCGCCTGTGGCTGGCGGTGCATCTGCATTGCGGCCAGGACGATGCGCGCCACTTGCAGCAACGCCTGAACCTGGCCGCCAGCCTGCAAATACCGGCGGTAGCCTGTGGCGATGTGCATATGCATGTGCGTGGGCGCCGCGCGCTGCAAGACACCATGACTGCCATCCGCCATCACGTCAGCGTGGCCGAGGCCGGCACGCGCCTGCACCCCAATGGCGAGCGGCACCTGCGCAGCCTGGATGCCCTCGGCGCGCTGTACCCGCAGGCGCTGCTCGACGAAAGCCTGGCTATCGCGCGCCGCTGCACCTTCGACCTTGGCCAGTTGCGCTACCACTACCCGCGTGAATTGGTGCCCGAGGGGTATACCGCTAAAACCTGGCTGCGGGCCGTCACCGAAGAAGGCATGGCGCGGCGCTGGCCCCACGGCGTCGAGGCCAAGACGTTAAAGCAGATCGACCACGAACTGGAGCTGATCAGCGATCTGGGCTACGAAAGCTATTTCCTCACGGTACATGACATCGTGCGCTTCGCCCGCAGCCGTTCGATCCTGTGCCAGGGGCGCGGTTCGGCGGCCAATTCGGCGGTGTGTTTTGCCCTGGGCATCACCGAGATCGACCCGAGCCTGACCAGCCTGCTGTTCGAGCGCTTTCTGTCCAAGGAACGCAATGAACCGCCGGATATCGACGTGGACTTCGAACACGAACGCCGCGAAGAAGTGCTGCAGTACGTGTTCCAGCGCTACGGCCGCCACCGCGCGGCATTGACGGCGGTGGTCAGCACGTATCACGCCGCCGGCGCGGTACGTGACGTTGCCAAGGCCCTGGGGCTGCCGCCGGACCAGATCAACGCCCTGGCCGATTGCTGCGGGCGCTGGAGTGACGATGCGCCGCCCCTGGAGCGCCTGCGTGAAGCAGGCTTCGACCCGCACACGCCGATCCTGCATCGCGTGTTGACCCTCACCCAGCAACTGATCGGCTTCCCTCGGCACCTGTCCCAGCATCCCGGCGGTTTCGTGATTTCCGAATACCCGCTGGACACCCTGGTGCCGGTGGAAAACGCCGCCATGGCCGAGCGCACCATCATCCAGTGGGACAAGGACGACCTCGACGCGGTGGGCCTGCTCAAGGTCGATATTCTTGCCCTGGGTATGCTCAGCGCGATCCGTCGCTGCTTCGATTTGCTGCGCCAGCATCGCGGTCGCGACCTGTCGCTGGCTGGCATCCCCAAGGATGACCCGGCCACCTACGCCATGATCAGCAAGGCCGACACCATTGGCGTGTTCCAGATCGAATCGCGGGCGCAGATGGCCATGCTGCCACGGCTCCGGCCCAAGGCCTTTTATGACCTGGTGATCGAGGTCGCCATTGTGCGGCCCGGGCCGATTCAGGGCGGCATGGTGCATCCGTACCTGCGGCGGCGTAACAATGAAGAACCGACGACTTATCCATCCCCGCAATTGAAAACCGTGTTGGAACGCACCCTGGGCATCCCGCTGTTCCAGGAGCAGGTGATGCAGATCGCCATGGTGGCCGCCGACTACAGCCCCGGCGAGGCTGACCAGCTGCGCCGCTCCATGGCCGCCTGGAAACGCCACGGTGGTCTTGAACCGCACCGCGAGCGGTTGCGCGATGGGATGCTCAAAAACGGCTACACCGAGGCCTTCGCCGCGCAGATTTTCGAGCAGATCAAGGGCTTCGGCAGCTACGGTTTCCCGGAATCCCACGCGGCCAGTTTCGCCTTGCTGACCTATGCCAGTTGCTGGCTCAAATGCCATGAACCGGCGGCGTTTGCCTGCGCGCTGATCAACAGTTGGCCCATGGGGTTCTACAGCCCGGACCAGATCCTGCAGGATGCGCGGCGTCACCGCTTGCAGGTCCGCCCGGTGGATGTGCAGGCCAGCGACTGGGATTGCAGCCTGGAGCCCATCGACGGCGCGCAACCGGCGATTCGCATGGGCCTGCGCTTGATCTCGGGGTTTCGCGAAGAGGATGCCCGACGCATCGTAGCGGCGCGCCGGCAGCAGCCATTCAGCGATATCGCCGACCTGGACCGGCGTGCCGAGCTGGACTCGCGTGCCCAGGCGTTGCTCGCCGATGCCGGTGCCCTGCGCGCCCTGGCCGGCAATCGCCACCGCGCACGCTGGGAGGTGGCGGGGGTGCATAAACAACTGGGGCTGTTTGCCGGCCTGCCCAGCCCTGACGAAGCCGCGGTGGCATTGCCGGCGCCCACGGTCAGCGAAGACCTGCACGCCGACTACGCCACCCTCGGCACCACCCTCGGCCCGCATCCGCTGGCGTTGCTGCGCGCCGAGCTGCGCCAGCGTCGCTGCCGCAGCTCCCGCGAGCTGATGGCCGTGGAGCATGGGCGCAACGTCAGCGTCGCCGGGCTGGTCACCGGGCGGCAACGGCCCGGCACCGCCAGCGGGGTGACATTCGTGACCCTGGAGGATGAATTCGGCAACCTGAACGTGGTGGTCTGGCGCGACCTCGCCGAACGCCAGCGCCTGGCCCTGGTGGGATCGCGCCTGCTCAAGGTCGATGGGCGCTGGGAAGCGGTGGGCGAGGTGCGGCATCTGATCGCCGGGCGGCTGACCGATCTGTCCGCCCTGCTCGATGGCATGGATGTACGCAGCCGGGATTTTCACTGAGCCAAGTAGCGTGTGCGGCGAATTGCCCCTAACGTATGCAAATGAAACGATCCGCCCCTGGCGCGCTCCAACCGTTGCGACCGTCCTTTCTCTGCGCAGAGCCGAACGATGCAATTTTTATCCAACCCACACGGCTGTGAAGGTTGGGCCGGTGAAATGGCCCAGCGTATTCGCGCATTTGACTGGTCAACCACCGACCTTGGGCCGATCGATCGATGGTCCACCAGCCTGGCCTGCACCGTGCAAATGATGCTGGCGTCCCCCGTGCCGATGGTAATGCTGTGGGGGCGGGCGGGGTACATGATCTACAACGACAGTTACTCGGCCTTTGCCGGTGGCCGTCACCCTTATCTGTTGGGCACGCCGGTTGAGCTGGGCTGGCCGGAAGTGGCGGATTTCAACCGCCATGTGGTGGACACCTGCCTGGCCGGCGGCACCTTGTCGTTCAACAACAAAGACCTGGTGCTGTTGCGCAACGGCCAGCCGGAGACCGTGTGGCTGGACTTGTATTACAGCCCCGTGGCCGGCGATAACCAGCAACCGGCCGGGGTGCTGGCGATCGTGGTGGAAACCACTGAGCTGGTCAAATCCGAACAGGTGCGCCAGGAGCTCACGCACAACCTGGAGCAACGGGTGGCCGCTGAAGTGCAGGCGCGATCCGCCGCCGAGGACCAGTTGCGTCAATCGCAGAAACTGGAGGCCATTGGCGGCCTCACCGGCGGCGTGGCCCACGACTTCAATAACCTGCTGCAAGTGATCTCCGGCAACCTGCATTTGCTGGCCCGCCATGAACCGGACAATGTACATGTGCAACGCCGTGTCAGCGCCGCGATTGCCGCAGTGGACCGTGGTGCCAAGCTGTCGGCGCAATTGCTCGCGTTTGCCCGGCGCCAGCCGCTGTCGCCGGCGGTGTACAACCCGCTGCGCATCTACGAAACCCTGGGCGAGCTGCTGCAGCGCGCCCTCGGTGAAACCATTCATATCGACGTACAACTGCCCCGCGACCCCTGGTGCATCCATGTCGACCGCCATCAGCTGGAAAACGCCTTGCTCAACCTGGCGATCAACGCCCGGGACGCGATGAAAGGCGAGGGCGTGATTCGCATCAGCGGCGAAAATATCATCCTCAATCCCGACGATTGCGTGGGCAAAAGCGTGAATCCCGGTGAATACGTGCGTCTGTCCGTAGCCGATACCGGGGTAGGTATGTCGCCGGCGATTCAGGCCAAAGTGTTCGAGCCTTTCTTCACCACCAAGCGCGACGGTCACGGCACGGGCCTGGGCTTGAGCATGGTGTTCGGCTTTGTGCGCCAGAGCGGCGGTCACGTGGACGTGTGCAGCGAAGAGGGCAAGGGCACCGTGGTGCAGTTGTATTTTCCGCGCAGCCTGGGCGAGGAATGCGCCGAAGTGCCGGCCCAGCCGCTCGTCACCGAATATGGGCAGGAAACGATTCTGGTCGTCGAGGACAACGAAGGCGTGCGCTTGACCGTGGTGGAAGTGCTCGAACAATCGGGCTACACCGTGCTCACCGCCGAAGACGGCGACCAGGCCATGCGCAAGCTGCAAGCGGGCCTGCAGCCGGAGCTGATTTTTACCGATGTGGTGATGCCGGGCCGGGTCAAAAGCACCGACCTGGCCGAGTGGGCCCGCGAACAGAGCCCGCCGGTGCCGGTGTTGTTCACCTCCGGCCACACCCGCGACATTCTCTCCAGCAACCATCTGCTGACTCCCGACATTCATCTACTGAGCAAGCCCTACAGCCCCGAAGCCCTGACGCAACGGGTGCGCAGCGTGCTCACCGCTCGATAAGGTTGACCATGACCTCACAACGCAACCTCCCGCCGACCACGTCCCCGCGCGCCGGCTTTGTGCGCGTGCGCGGCGCCCGTGAACACAACCTGCGCAACGTCGATGTGGACATTCCGCGCGATGCCCTGGTGGTGTTCACCGGCGTGTCCGGCTCGGGCAAGTCGTCCCTGGCGTTTTCCACCGTGTATGCCGAGGCTCAGCGTCGCTATTTCGAATCGGTGGCGCCGTATGCGCGGCGCCTGATCGATCAGGTCGGCGTGCCGGATGTGGACAGCATCGAAGGCCTGCCGCCGGCCGTGGCCCTGCAACAGCAACGCGGCACGCCAAGTGCGCGCTCGTCGGTGGGCAGTGTGACCACCCTGTCGAGCCTGATTCGCATGCTGTACTCCCGCGCCGGTCAGTACCCGGCGGGGCAGGCCATGCTGTATGCCGAGGATTTTTCGCCGAACCTGCCCCAGGGCGCATGCCCGCAATGCCATGGCCTGGGTCGCGTGTATGAGGTGACCGAGGCGCTGATGGTGCCCGATCCGTCGTTGAGCATCCGGCAGCGCGCGGTGGCGTCCTGGCCGCTGGCATGGCAGGGCCAGAACCTGCGGGACATCCTGGTGACCCTGGGGTACGACGTGGATATTCCTTGGCGCGACCTGCCGAAAAAGCAGCGCGACTGGATTCTCTTCACCGAGGAAACGCCCACCGTGCCGGTGTACGCCGGCTTCACCCCTGAGCAGACCCGCGAGGCGCTCAAGCGCAAGCTGGAGCCCAGCTATCAAGGTACGTTCAGCGGCGCGCGGCGCTATATCCTGCACACCTTCAGCCACACTCAGAGCGCGCTGATGAAAAAGCGTGTCTCGCAGTTTATGCAGGGCAGCCCTTGCCCGCTGTGCGAGGGCAAACGCCTGACCCGCGCGGCGTTGTCGGTGAAGTTCGCCGGGGTGGACATCGGTGAGTTGTCGCAGCTGTCGTTGAGCCAATTGGCCGACTTGCTGCGGCCGGTGGCGGCGGGGCAGGACCGTATGAAATTGTCGGTGGAAAAACGCCTGGCGGCCCAGCGTATCGCTGAGGATTTGCTTGAGCGCGTCGGCACGCTGATCGAGCTGGGCCTGGGCTACCTGTCCCTGGAGCGCAGCACGCCGAGCTTGTCGTCCGGCGAATTGCAGCGTTTGCGCCTGGCCACTCAACTGGGCTCGCAATTGTTCGGCGTGATCTATGTGCTGGACGAGCCTTCGGCCGGGCTGCATCCGGCGGATGGAGAAGCGCTGTTTACCGCATTGGAGCGTTTGAAGGCGGCGGGCAATTCATTGTTTGTGGTCGAGCATGACCTGGAAACCATGCGCCGCGCCGACTGGCTGATCGATGTCGGCCCGGCTGCCGGCGAGCAGGGCGGGCAAGTGCTGTACAGCGGCCCGCCCGCCGGCCTGGCCGAGGTGCAGGCGTCGCAGACCCGTGAGTACCTGTTTGCCGCACCGCGCCCGGCCGCCGCCGCGCGTCGTGAGCCCAGCGCCTGGCTGGCGCTGGAGGGCGTAACGCGCAATAACCTCAAGGACCTGAACGTCGATTTCCCGTTGGGCTGTTTTACCGCCGTTACCGGCGTGTCCGGTTCGGGCAAGTCCAGCCTGGTCAGCCAGGCATTGCTGGAACTGGTGGGCAGCGGTCTGGGGCGCGTGGTGGAAGCCGATGAAGAACCGAGCCTGGAAGACGACGCGCCGCAAACCAGCGGCGGGCGTATCGGCGCCGGGCTGGAACATATCCGCCGCCTGGTGCAGGTGGATCAGAAGCCCATCGGCCGCACGCCGCGCTCCAACCTGGCGACCTACACCGGGCTGTTCGACAACGTGCGCAAACTGTTTGCCGCCACGCCGGCGGCGAAGAAGCGCGGTTACGATGCCGGGCAGTTCTCCTTCAACGTCGCCAAGGGCCGCTGCCCGAACTGCGAGGGCGAAGGCTTTGTCAGCGTCGAATTGCTGTTTATGCCGAGCGTTTACGCACCGTGCCCGACCTGCCATGGCGCGCGCTACAACCCCCAGACCCTGGCGGTCAAATGGCAAGGCCTGAACATCGCTCAGGTACTGGGGCTGACGGTGGACCAGGCGGTGGAGGTGTTTGCCGACCAACCGGGTGTGCTGCGCTCGTTGCAGGTGCTGCGGGATATCGGTTTGGGTTACCTGCGCCTGGGCCAACCGGCCACCGAACTGTCCGGTGGCGAAGCGCAGCGCATCAAACTGGCCACCGAACTGCAACGCAATGCTCGCGGTGCCACGTTGTATGTGCTGGACGAGCCCACCACCGGATTGCATCCACGGGATGTCGATCGCCTGCTCAGCCAGCTCAACCAACTGGTGGATGCCGGGCATACGGTGATCGTGGTGGAGCACGAAATGCGCGTGGTGGCGCAGAGTGACTGGGTGATCGATATCGGGCCGGGCGCAGGGGACCTGGGTGGGCAGGTGGTGGCCAGTGGCACACCGCACACGGTGGCCAAGAACAAGAAGAGTCGGACGGCACCGTTTTTGCGGCGCGAGCTGGTTTAGCCGTCAGCCTCGCGGGAAGGGCTGGCCCTTGATGGCTTCGGTGCCCGGCCATTGGCCTCCCGTTCTTCCCCGGAATTGGCTATTCCACGGCTCACACGTCCTGACTAACCTGAGCGCCAACCCATCCTCGGAAGAACCCCATGCAAACCCGTACCGATTTCTACACCGCGTCCCCCGATGCCATGAAGGCCATGCTCGCCCTGGAGACCGCCGTCGGCAGACTCTCCATCGAACTGCCGCTGCTGGAACTGATTCGCCTGCGGGTCTCGCAGATCAACGGCTGTGCTTTCTGCCTGGACATGCACACCGCCGACGCCCGCAAGGGCGGTGAGACCGAGCGGCGTCTGTACACGCTGTCGGCCTGGCGCGAGACGCCGTTCTTCACGCCGCGTGAGCGCGCCGCACTGGCCTGGGCCGAAAGCCTGACCCTGCTCAGCCAGACGCACGCGCCGGATGCGGACTACACCGCGCTGGCGGCCGAATTCAGCGCCCAGGAACAGGTCGATTTGAGCCTGGCCATTGCTACCATCAACAGTTGGAACCGCCTTGCCGTGGGTTTTCGCAAAATGCCCAAGTAATGCCTTAGAAATTGACCGTTGCGCTCAGGCGCGCCGTCAGTGGTGCGCCCTGGAACAGGTAGTCGTCGCCCAGGTACTCGCCGGCATCGCGCCAGTAACGTTTGTCGAACAGGTTGTCGACGCTCAGGCGCAATACGGTTTCGTAGCCGTCGAGGTGGGTGGTGTAGCGGCTGCCGACGTTGACCACCGCGTAATCGCCCACCTGCACATTGCCGCTGCGGTTGGCGTACTTCTTGGCGCTGTATTGCACGCCACCCAGCACCGCCAGGCCATTGACCCACGGCAGCGCATAGTCGGCGTATAGGCTGGCGCGCAGCTTGGGCACGTTGATCGCCTGGTGCCCTTCATAGGCCGCCGTGCCGCTGCCGCTCACCCGTGCACGAATCGCCGCCACGCTGGTGGCGATCTGCAAACGGTCGGTGGCCCAGCCATTGGCCGACACTTCCAGCCCGGTGTTTTTCTGCTCGCCCTGCTGCACATAGGTGAAGCTGCCGGCGCCGTCGGGTCGGGCGTATTGGTAGCCCTGTCGGGTCTGGAACAGCGCGGCGGCGAAGCTGATGCGGCGCCAGTCGTATTTGACGCCGGCCTCGATCTGTCGCGAGGTGGTCGGTGCCAGGGTCTCACTGGCATTGGTCGCGAACCATGGCGCGGTGCCTCCCAGAGACAAGCCTTTGCCGTAGCGGGTGTATAGCGAAACGCTGTCCACCGGCTTATAGATCAGCGCCGCCTGGGGTAGAAACACGTATTGCTGCGTGTGGCGGGACGGGTTGCCGTCGCTGTCGAACGCCTGTTCATCGAGGCGCACTTCACGCCCGCCGAGGACCGTTTGCCACTGCTCGTTGAAGCGCAGGCGATCCGTGACGAACAGGCCGTACTGGCGGCTGTCGAGGGTGCGATGGCTGTCGTTGAGCGGCACGTCGGTCGGCGCGAAGGTGGCGGCGTCCCGGTGGATGTTGCCGCTGCCGATCCACTCGTTGACGGGTTTGCGCTGGTCGATCACTCGACGAAACGCGCTGGTGCCGAAGGTCAATTCGTGGCCCAGGCCCGCGGTGTCGAACCGGCCGGTCATGGCGACCTGCACCTCGTCGTCGCGGCGCGTGTCGTCGGGGCTGCGGTAGTCGTAGATGTCGTAGTCGCCTTCGGGGCTGAAGGTGTTGGCATTGCAGCTGCCGATGTAATAGCAACCCCAGGCAAATGAGCTGTAGTCATCGATCACCACTTTGCTGCGCGCGGCGCTGATCTGGGCTGTCCATTGATCGTTGAAGCGATAGTCGAACGTGCCGTTGAGGTTCAGCGAATCGATGTCCACCGGTTTGGCGCCGCTCTGGTGCCCCAGCAGTTTCTTCGGCGAGGCCCCATGGGGCACTGCGCTGCCGCCCAGCAACTGATAACCCGGCACCGAGCGCTGTTGTTTGTTCTGGTATTCGGCGTCCAGTTGCAGCACGGCGTCGGGGCTGATGTTCCAGTCGAACGCCAGGGACAGGAAATCGCGCTGGCCGTTGGCGTGTTCCACGTAGGAATGCAGGTCTTCATGAGCGACGTTGGCCCTCAGGCCGAACTGCTGCTCGCTGCCGAACCAGCCACCGACATCGGTGGCCAGGTAACCGCTGCCGCGATCGTCGGTGGACACGGTCACCGAGCGCACCTCTTCCGGGCGCTTGGTGACATAGTTGATCGCGCCGCTGGGTTCGGAAATACCGCTCTGCAAGCCCGCCAGGCCCTTGAGCACTTCCACCTGCTGCTTGTTTTCCAGGGCGACGTTCTGTTCGCCGGTGATGGTGCGCCCATTGATCTTGTAGCTGCTGGCCGCGTTCAGCGAAAAACCGCGCACCACGAAGTTTTCGTAGTAGCCGATGGGCGCATAGCTGTCGCCCACCGACGCATCGTTGCGCAGCACTTCACTGAGCAGGCGCGCTTGCTGGTCCTTGATCAGCGCGGCGTTGAACACGCTGACCGAGGCCGCGGTGTCGAGCAGCGGTGTTTCATGGAAGCCGCCGACCGAGGCGGTTTCGGCGCGATAGCCGGACGTATCTTCGCCCTGTACCTGCAGCGCCGGCAGTTCCAGCGCGGCCGCCAGGCTGTTGCCGATGCCGCCGCTGAGCAGCAGGCCGAGGGCAACACGTGAAGTGACGACGGGGCGAAAACGCAAAACCATGGGCTGGGCCTTAGAGCGCGGGGCAGGGGGCGCATAAGCTAGGCATTACGGCGCGGTTTTACAAGCGAGACGTCCCGTCTCAGCTCACTCGCCGCAGCCTTATGGCCTCGACAGCCGCCTGGTGTAGCTGCGATAGACAAGGCTTCTCTCATTCGTGCAGGAGATCGTCATGGGTATCGCTGGAAAAGTTGCGCTGGTCACCGGCGCCGGGCAGGGCATCGGCCGGGCCATTGCCTTGCGCCTGGCTCAGGAGGGCGCCGATATCGCCCTGGTGGACATCAATGGTGCCAAACTCGCCGCCGTGGCCACCGAAATCACGGCCATCGGACGCAAGGCGTCGGTGTTTATCGCCGATGTGTCCAAGCGCGAACAGGTTGTGGCGGCGGTGGAGCATGCGCACCAGACCCTGGGCGGCTTCGACATCATCGTCAACAACGCCGGGGTGGCGCAGATCGATGCACTGCTGGAGGTGACCCCGGAACAGGTCGAACGCACCTTGGGTATCAATGTGCAGGGCGTGTTGTGGGGCATCCAGGCCGCCGGCAAGAAGTTCAAGGCGCTGGGGTGCAAGGGCAAGATTATCAACGCCTGCTCCATCGCCGGCCATGAAGGGTTTGCGCTGCTGGGCGTGTACTCGGCCACCAAGTTCGCCGTGCGTGCGCTGACCCAGGCGGCGGCCAAGGAGCTGGCCAGCGCGGGGATCACCGTCAATGCCTACTGCCCGGGCGTCGTGGGCACCGATATGTGGGTGGAGATCGACAAGCGCATGGCTGAGATCACTGGGGCCGAGGTGGGCGCGACCTACAAGCAATACGTGGACGGCATCGCTCTGGGCCGCGCCGAAACACCGGAAGACGTGGCGGGGCTGGTAGCGTTCCTGGCCGGTCCGGATGCGGACTACATGACCGGGCAGGCGCCCCTGATCGATGGTGGGTTGGTCTACCGCTGATCTCGCAAAGCGTGCGTTGGTGGTGGTTCAGTTAGTATTTTTTTCGCTGACCCACCGCCATCGGGGGCAAGCCCCCTCCCACATTACCTGCGACAGCGAGGTCCCACTGTGGGAGGGGGCTTGCCCCCGATAGCTTTCGCTCAGGCAACATGTGTGTCACTGACACGCCGCTATAAGCGACCTCACTGTGTCAGGGAAGCCTTGCCGGGCATATCGATGCCCAGTTGGTTGACTCGGCGGTACAGGGTGGCTCTGGAAATGCCCAGCGCCTGGGCGGTCGGTGTTGGTTTCCAGCGATGCCGGATCAGCGCATCCAGTACCACTTGCCGTTCCGGGCTGGCGCTCTGTTCGGTCGGCGCCGCGACCTGTTCGCCGCGCACTTCCACCGGCAGATCCGCCAGTTGCAGGGTTTGGCCGTCGCACACCGCGCAGGCATACGCCAGCACATGCCGCAGTTGCCTCACATTGCCGGGCCAGCCATGGCTCAACAGCACTTCAAGCGCCGCCTGGCTGATGCCCAGTGCGACCGTGCCGCGCTGTGATTCCTGCTCCAGCAGGCGGTGGATCAGGGCCAGTTTGTCGGTGCGATCGCGCAACGGCGGCAGGCTGACCCGGGCGCAGCCGAGGCGAAAGTACAAGTCTTCGCGAAAGCGCCCCTCGCTCACCAGCGCCGCCAGGTCGCGGTGGCTGGCGCAGATCACCTGGATATCCACCGTGCGGGTTCTGGCCGCGCCCAGGGGCGCCACTTCACCCTCGGCAATGACCCGCAACAGGCGGGTCTGCAACGCCAGCGGCATGTCGCCGATCTCATCGAGGAACAGCGTGCCGCCGTCGGCCTGCACCAACAGGCCGGGCATGCCTTTGCTGGAGGCACCGGTAAACGCCCCTGCCACATAGCCGAACAGCTCGCTTTCAATCAGGTTCTCCGGGATCGCCGCGCAGTTCACCGCCACGAATGGGCCCTGGCGGCGCGCACTGCGTTCATGCAACTGGCGCGCGAAGACTTCCTTGCCGGCACCGGTTTCGCCTTGCACCAGCACCGGCAGGTTGCGGTCCTTGACCCGTACGGCCAGGCGCAGGTGTTCTTCCACACGGGGGTCGACCTGATGGCTCGGCGCCGCGCGCGTGCGCGAACAACGTTGGGGCGTGTTGACCCGCACATGCAGCGCGCCGGGTTCGCCCAGCCAGTGCAACTGTTGGGCACGCTGGTCGGTCACCGCACGCAAGGCATCCAGGTCGAATACTTCACCGATATGCGCCGGCACCTGGCCGAAGCGTCGACGCAGGGCCTGGCGTGCCTTGCTGTTGAGGGCCTGCAGGCACCCGTCCTGGTCCCAGGCCAGCAGCAGGTCGGGCTGGCTGTCCACATAGCCCGGTGTGCTGTGCGCCTGCAGCACCCAATGCTGGCGGGCGCTGTGCATGAAGAACGCATTCTCGATGGCCTGGGCGCTCTGGGCCACCATCTGGCGCACCAGGTGCTGGCTGCGCCGGTCATCCGGCGACTTGAGCGCCGAGGCGTCCATCACCCCCAGCAGATTGCCCTGCGGATCGAAGATCGGCGCGGCGGAGCAGGTCAGGCCGATGAACGCTGCGCGAAAGTGATCGCGTTTGTGCACGGTCACCGCTGCCTTGCTGGTCAATACTGTGGCCACGCCGCAGGTGCCTTCTTCGGCTTCCGACCAGCAGGTGCCCAGGTACAGACCGGCCTTGCGACAGTCGCTGCGAATGCTGCTGTCTACGCGGTGGTCGAGGGTCTGGCCCTGGGCGTCGGTAAGCATCACGCAGTAATCGGCATGACGCACGCGATGGTGCAGTTGCCCGACTTCTTCGCTGGCGATGCGCATGAACAGCTCGGCGCGTTCGCGGCATTCCTTGAGCAAGGGTTCGCTGAGGATACGGGGGCCCTGCAGGGAGCCTGGGTCCAGGTGGTGTTGTTCCATGGAGCGGCGCCAGGAATCGAAAATCAATGCGGGCACCGGTGCCTGGGGCAGGCGATCGGCATTGCGGACCACGCGACTGACGCAGTCGACGTGCTCCCTGGAGTTCGCGGCGAGCATAGGGCCTCCGGTTCTCGAGCTTTGTTGTTATGCCCGCCATTAAGCGCCTGCGCGCGCGGGTGGACAAGGGCGGGCTGACCAACTGCCGACGCTGAGACGCAGCGTCTCATTTGCCTTGAGACGCCATCGGCAAGCTGCGCTGCAACGTCTCAGTCCGGGTGTATTGAGTGCGCACGTACAAAGGGGCGGCGCTGCTCTGGATCAACGCTTTGCCAGGTTCCTGGCGGTTATGGCACAGGCTGTGCTGAGTGGCCTGTAGCTGGTCGACGCCAGCCTTTTGTGTGTCGAGACAACCTGGAGAACAACAAGATGTCCACCCACCTGTCCACTGATCAATTGCTGCATGCCTACACCGTGATGCGCACCATCCGTGATTTCGAAGAACGCCTGCATGTGGAATTCGCCACCGGCGAGATTCCCGGCTTCGTGCATTTGTACGCCGGCCAGGAAGCCAGTGCCGCCGGGGTCATGGCCCATCTTAACGATGACGATTGCATCGCCTCCAACCACCGTGGCCACGGTCATTGCATCGCCAAGGGGGTGGATGTGTTCGGCATGATGGCCGAGATCTACGGCAAGAAAACCGGCGTCTGCGGCGGTAAGGGCGGCTCCATGCACATCGCCGATCAGGAGAAAGGCATGCTCGGCGCCAATGGCATCGTCGGTGCCGGCGCACCGTTGGCGGCCGGTGCGGCGTTGGCCGCCAGGCTCAAGGGCAGCCAGGGCGTGGCCGTGGCATTTTTTGGCGATGGCGGCTCCAACGAGGGCGCGGTGTTCGAGGCGATGAACCTGGCCTCGATCATGAAATTGCCCTGTCTGTTCGTCGCCGAAAACAACGGCTATGCCGAAGCCACCGGTTCCGGCTGGTCGGTGGCGTGCAAGGACATCGCCGAGCGCGCCGTGGGATTTGGCATGCCGGGGGTGATCGTCGATGGCAACGATTTTTTCGCCGTGCACGCGGCGCTGGGCGTGGCGGTAGAGCGTGCACGCAACGGCGAAGGGCCGACGCTGGTGGAGGTCAAGTTGAGCCGTTTCTACGGCCACTTCGAAGGCGATGCCCAAACCTATCGCGGTGTGGATGAAGTGAAGAACCTGCGCGAAACCCAGGATTGCCTGGTGCTGTTCCGCCAGCGTTGCCAGGCCGAAGGCTGGTTGGACGCCGCGCAATTCGAGCGTATCGACGGCGAGGTCGCACAGTTGATCGAAGATGCCGTGCGCCTGGCCAAGTCCGACCCCAAGCCCCAGGCGGCCGATCTGCTCAGCGATGTCTACGTCGCCTACCGCTAATAACAACAAGACCCGGAGAGAATTTCATGGCTCGCAAAATCAGCTATCAGCAGGCAATCAACGAAGCCCTGGCCCAGGAGATGCGCCGCGACCAGAGCGTGTTCATCATCGGCCAGGATGTGTCCGGCGGCACCGGGTCGCCCGGCGAACAGGACGCCTGGGGCGGCGTGCTCGGCGTCACCAAAGGCCTGTACCCGGAGTTCCCCGAGCGCGTGCTGGATGCGCCGTTGTCCGAGGTCGGCTACGTGGGCATGGCCGTGGGCGCCGCCACCCGGGGCATGCGCCCGGTGTGCGAACTGATGTTCGTCGACTTTATCGGCTGTTGCCTTGACCAGTTGCTCAACCAGGCTGCCAAGTTTCGCTATATGTTCGGTGGCAAGACCACCACACCGCTGGTGATCCGCGCCATGTACGGCGCCGGCCTGCGCGCCGCCGCCCAGCACTCGCAGATGCTCACCTCGATGTGGACCCACATTCCCGGCCTGAAAGTGGTGTGCCCGGCCACGCCCTATGATGCCAAGGGCATGCTGATCCAGGCGATCCGCGATAACGACCCGGTGATCTTCCTCGAACACAAAATGCTCTACAGCCTGCAAGGCGACGTGCCCGAAGAGCTGTATACCGTGCCGTTCGGCGAGGCCAACTTTGTGCGCGAAGGCCGCGACGTGACCCTGGTAACTTACGGGCGCATGGTGCATATCGCCCTCGACGCCGCCGCCAACCTGGCACGCCAAGGCATCGACTGCGAAGTATTGGACCTGCGCACCACCAGCCCACTGGATGAGGACAGCATCCTGGAAAGCGTGGAGAAAACCGGGCGCCTGGTGGTGATCGATGAGTCCAACCCGCGCTGCTCGATTGCCACCGACATCAGCGCCCTGGTGGCGCAGCGCGCATTCGCCGCACTGCGCGCGCCCATCGAAATGGTCACCGCGCCCCATACGCCGGTGCCGTTTTCCGATGCGCTGGAAGACCTGTACATCCCCGACGCCGCCAGGATCGAAGCCGCCGTGCTGAAGATCGCCGACAAGAGGAACGCCGCATGATCCATACCTTGACCATGCCCAAGTGGGGGCTATCGATGACTGAGGGCCGTATCGACACCTGGCTCAAGCAGCCGGGCGAGCGGGTGGAGAAGGGCGAAGAAGTGCTGGATGTGGAGACCGACAAAATTTCCAGCAGCGTCGAGGCGCCGTTCAGTGGCGTGTTGCGCCGAGTGCTGGCGCAGAGCGATGAAACCCTGCCGGTCGGCGCCTTGCTGGGGATTGTGGTGGAAGGTGAGGCCAGCGACGCCGAGATCGACGCGGTAATCGAACGCTTCCAGGCCGGGTTCGTGTCCAGTGCCGCCGAGGCCGAAACGGCGGGGCCGAGTGCGCAGAAAGTCGAGGTGGGCGGGCGCTTGCTGCGTTACCTGGACCTCGGCGAAGGCGGCACGCCGCTGGTGCTGGTGCATGGCTTTGGCGGCGACTTGAACAACTGGCTGTTCAACCAACCGGCCCTGGCCGCCGACCGCCGTGTGATCGCGCTCGACCTGCCGGGGCATGGCGAGTCGGGCAAGACGCTGCGCAGCGGCGACGCCTCGGAGTTGGCACAGGCGGTACTGGGCCTGCTCGATCATCTGCACGTGGAGCGCGTGCACCTGGCCGGCCATTCCATGGGCGGGCTGGTGGCCCTGACCGTTGCCGAGCAGGCGCCCGCGCGCGTGGTCTCGCTGACCCTGATCGCCAGCGCCGGCCTGGGTGCCGATATCAATGGCGATTATCTGCAAGGGTTTGCCGACGCTAACAATCGCAACGCCCTCAAGCCGCAGCTGGTGCAGTTGTTTAGCGATCCGGCGCTGGTGACGCGGCAGATGCTGGAGGACATGCTCAAGTTCAAACGGTTGGAGGGCGTGGATCAGGCGTTGCGCCAGCTCAATGGGGCGCTGTTCGAGGGCGGACGGCAGAAGGTGGATGTGCGCCATGTTGTCGGTCGACAGCCGAGCCTGGTGATCTGGGGCAGCGACGACGCCATTATCCCGGCCAACCATGCCCAAGGCTTGGAGGCCCAGGTGGAAATCCTGCCGGGGCAGGGGCATATGGTGCAGTTGGAGGCGGCGGAGCAGGTTAACCCGTTGATGCTGGCGTTCCTCAAGCGCCATTGAGCTGAGATCCGTGGGGCCTGACCCACTGCAATCGGGGGCAAGCCCCCTCCCACAGTACTGACTGTGTGGGAAGGAGCTTGCCCCCGATTGCGAGGCGTCAGTCACCCCCTATCCCAGCATTCAGAAGGGATGCAATGACGCGCCAGGCGTGGCAGTCTGGGCGACGTTTTCCATGACTTCTGGAGATTGACCGTGCCAACCGCATCCGCAGTAATAGAAATCCCGGTATCGGCAGATCAGGTCTGGCAATTGGTCGGCGGCTTCAACAGCCTGCCGGACTGGTTGCCGCTGATTGCCAAGAGCGAGCCCGGCGAAGGTGGCCGCCTGCGCCATCTGACAACCGCCGACGGTGGCGTGATCGTCGAGCGGTTGCAGACGTTCGATAACGTTTCGCGTGCCTACAGCTACACCATCGAGCAATCGCCGTTTCCGGTGAGCGCTTACCTGGCGACGTTGCAGGTGGAAGCCTTGACTGACGCGTCGACGAAGGTGACGTGGTCGGGCGTGTTCACACCGGCGGCGGGCACCACGGACGAGGCGGTGGAGGAGCTGTTCGCCGGTGTCTACAAGGGTGGGGTCGAAGCGCTGCGCGCCAACTTCAAGGCCTGAGTCGCAGCAGGCCCCACTCGCTCATTCGGGCATCAGTTGCTGGCGACACTCCAGGATCAGCCGCGCGCCGCCCCGGGCGCTGCTGCCTACCTCCAGCTTGAAGCCATGCAGGTTGATGATCGCCGCGACAATCGACAACCCCAGCCCGAACCCACCGGGCTGGTCGCTTTCGTCCACGCGGTAAAAACGCTGGAACACAGCGGCACGCTCGGCCGCCGGTATGCCTGGCCCCGAGTCGTGCACTTCGATACGGGTGCTGCCCGCGTCGTTGAGCCCGCGCAAAATGACTTCGCCGCCCGGCGGGGTGAACTTGATCGAATTGCTCAATAAGTTCGCCACGGCTTCAAACAGCAGCGCGCGGTCGCCGGTGATCCACGGCAGGGAGGGTGGCATGTCGAGCACCAGTTGCAGTTCGCCTTCCTCGGCCAGCGGCAGATAGAAATCGTGCAATTCCCTCAGCAGCGGCAGCGGGTCCATCACCAGGAAGCCTGAACGGCGCTGGTGGTCTTCCAGTTCCGAAATACGCAACAGCCCGCGAAAACGCGCCATCAGGGTGTCGGTTTCGGCAATCGCGTCATCCAGTTTTACCGCGTAGCCCGAGTCCTGCTCGGCCTCCTGCCGGATGCGATACAACTGCGCGCGCAGGCGCGTCAGTGGGGTGCGCAGATCATGGGCAATGTTGTCGCACACGCCCTTGACCTCGTTCATCAACTTTTCGATGCGGTCGAGCATGGCGTTGACGATGGCCGCGAGCATGTCCAATTCGTCGCGTCGGTTGGACAGCGGCAGGCGATGGGTGAGGTCGCCGGCGACGATAGCTTCGGCGCTGGCCTGGATCCCGCGAATGCGTCGCAGCGGACGACGGCGCAGCAAATGCCAGCCCGCGACACCGGGAATGATAGTCAGCGAGAGTGCCCAGAGCAGCGCATGCCAGATGATTCGCGTCACGCCGAACAGCGAACCGTTGGCGCGCACCAGTACCAGCCAGCGGCCATCGCCGGTGTGGGTGGCGACGGCATCGCAGCTGTCCTTGGGCAATTTGGGATCGTCGGAGTCCACGCAATTGGTCAGGGCGTGGATCTTGCCGTCCAGAGGCAGGTCCGGCGGAATTGCGCGGATCGGTCCGTTCAACGGGCGGAACTGTTCGTCGAACAGGCCGTAGGCGTCAACGCCCTTCATATCGAAGGTCATGCTGGTGGTCAGCGCCTCCACCAGTTCCTCACCGTCGAAACGTTGAAAGAGGTGCTGGCGCTGCAACAGCGAGTGGCGCGACAAATCCCCCAGGTAACCCGACACTTCGAAGTACAGCACCCCCATCAGGATGCAGCTCCAGGCCACGAACAGCGAGCTGTACAGTGCCAGCAGGCGGCTGCTGGATGAGCGCCAGCCCTTAGAGGGGTTCAGCAATGACATAACCGGAACCTCGTACCGTGCGGATCAGCGGTGTGAGGCCCGGTGGGTCGATTTTCTTGCGCAGGCGTCCGATGTGCACATCGATCAGGTTGGTGCCGGGGTCGAAGTGATAGCCCCAGACTTCCTCGAAGATCATCATCCGCGACAGGATCTGCCCGGTGTTGCGCATCAAAAATTCCAGCAGTTTGTATTCGGTGGGCAGCAGGGTGAGCGGCTGATCGGCGCGAGTGGCTTCGCGGCTGATCAGGTTCAACTCCAGGTCGGCCACGCGCAAGGCGGTCTCGAATTCCTTGACCGTACTTTTGCGGCGCAGCAGCACTTCTACACGTGCGGCCATTTCATCGGAAGCGAACGGCTTGGTCAGGTAGTCATCGCCACCGGCGCGCAGGCCGCGCACGCGTTCATCGACGTCGGAGAGGGCGCTGATCATCAGGATCGGCGTCGATACTCCAATGGTGCGCAGGGTGGTGACGATGGCCAGGCCATCCAGTTCCGGCAGCATGCGGTCCAGGGTGATCAGGTCGTAATCACCACTCACGGCGCGGACCAGGCCTTCGCGGCCGTTGTCCACCCAATCAACCTCCAGTCCATGGCTACTCAGCTCGGCGACAATCTCGCGGGCCGTTACGGCGTCATCCTCGATGGTCAAAATGCGGGTCATAGGCATACCTGGCGAGCGATTCACACTAGAAGAGGTGCATTTTGCCAACAATTGGCTGAACGCTTCCTAAATAAAACTTCATGGAGGCAAATCCGACACCCCCCTCCCATATTGGAATGCAATACGCCCGCTCTGATTGCCAGGTTCTTGCAAGTTGCATGGTCTTAGGAAGTTCAACTTATCTAACATATTGAAAATAAAGGATTTTTATTTTTATGCCGACTGGCACGCTGCCTGCACTGTCCCTTTTGAGACTTGTAACACTATTTTTCCTGCCGGGAGCAAAACAACAATGATCACACCTTCAACCACGCTGCAAGAATCGAGCGCGCGCTCCGGGGTTTCCTGGGGGGCGATTTTTGCCGGGGCCGCTGCGGCGGCCGCACTCTCGCTGATCCTGGTGCTGCTGGGCTTTGGCCTGGGCTTTTCGGCCGTGTCGCCGTGGGCCAACAGTGGTGTGAGCGCCAAAGGGCTGGGTATATCCACGATTGTCTGGCTGGCATTTACCCAGATCGTCGCCGCCGGCTTGGGCGGTTACATTGCCGGCCGTCTGCGCGTGAAGTGGGCCAATATGCATGGCGATGAAGTGTATTTCCGCGACACCGCCCATGGCTTCCTCGCCTGGGCCGTGGCCACGTTGATCACCGCGACCCTGGTGGTCAGTTCGGTCAGCAGTGTGGTCGGTGGCGGCGTGCAGGCCAGCGCCAGTGTCGCCTCGGGTGCGGTGCAAGCCGCCGGCAGCACAGCACAGAGCGTCAAGGGTGATGACTTCGGTTATTACGTCGACAGCCTGTTCCGCGATGACCGCCCAGCCGCAGTCAGCGATGACGCCGCCCATGCCGTGGTTGCGCGCATTTTTGCCCGCACCCTGAGCAATGACGGTCAACTGGCTGCTGAAGACCGTACCTACCTGGCCCAGTTGATCAGCCAGCGCACCAACCTCAGCCAGGCCGACGCCGAAGCGCGCATCGACAAGGTTTACGGCGATGCCCGTAAAGCCGTCGAAGACGCCAAGCTCAAAGCCAAGCAAGCCGCTGACACCGCCGCCAAAGTCGCTGCCTGGACCGCGCTGTGGATGTTTGTCGCGCTGCTGATCGGCGCCTTCTTTGCCAGCTTCGCTGCGACCTTCGGCGGTCGTCGTCGGGATGCCGTGGTGTATGTCGAAACCGAACATTACGTCCGTTAATTCAAGGAGAAAACAATGCGCTCATTACTGCTGTGGTTCCTCGGCGTGCCTATCCCGGTCATCATTCTGATCGCGATCTTCATGCACTAAACCCGAGTACTGCTCGGAACCTCGTGGGAGGGCGCGTCGCCCTCCCACTTTGCTTTGGGTGGAGCGTCAGCCAGGTCGCTACCAGCAAGGTGCTGGCCACACCCGTCATGATCAGCAACGGCTGCGATGTGCCGTCCGATAACACACCGGTGACCCAACTGCTCACCGCAGTGAGGAACATCTGGATGAAGAAGAACAGCCCCGAGGCCGTGCCGGCAATTGCGCCATAAGGTTGCAACACCGACAACTGGCACGCCGGAATCACCATCCCCACCGACACCATGATCACCACCATCGGCAGTACGATCGCCAGCCATTGCTGCACCCAGGCGGCCGTGCCCGCAGCGAGCAGAAGGCTGCCGACCACGTTCAGTGCGATGGCTGCGCTGATCAATCGATCCGCTTCAAAGCGCAGCACCAGCCGACGAAACAGATTCGCCCCCAGCATATAGCCGCTGATGGTTGCCGCGAACACCAGCGCATAAGCCGTGGCGGACAAGCCAAAGCCCCGTTGCAGCAGCGCCGATGACTCACTGATAAAGGGAAAATAGGTGCTGTATACGCAGCCGATGGCCAGCGCGTAGCGCAGGAAGTAGCGGTCGCCCAGCAACCGCCCATACAGGTGCAACAGATTGCCCGGCGCTGTCGCCGCCACTTGCGTCGGGCGGGTTTCCGGCAGGCGCCGATGGACCACCCCATACAACACCACGCCAATCGCGCCCAACAGCAGGAACAGGCCCCGCCATCCAATCAATGGCAGCAACAGGCTGCCCAAGACCGGCGCGGCCATGGGCGATACCGCCATCGCCATGGAGATTAATCCCAGCAGGCGTGCCTGTTCGTCGCGCTCGAAGTGATCGCGCACGATCACCCGCCCGATCACCGTGGTGCAGCAGCCGCCCAGGGCCTGGAACAGTCGCGCGATAATCAGCACGCCGAGGCTGTCGGCCAAGGCGCAGGCCAAGGTGGCCAGCCCATACAGCGCCAGTCCCGCCAGTAACACCGGGCGACGGCCGAAGCGGTCAGTCAGCGGGCCGCTGATCAGCAGCGAAATCGCCGAGCCGAGGGTATACAGCGTGAGGGTCAATTGCAGCTGACTGTCGCTGGCCTGGAAGTAGTCGGCCATGGCCGGCAGTGCCGGCAGGTGCATGTCCAGTGCGACGCGCGGCAGTCCGATCAATACGGTCAGCAGCACCAGCCAGGATCCCAGGGAAAGGGCGCGTTGAGTCATGGGCAAGCTCTTGGCAAGAAGTGGAGCCGGCACTCTAGCGGCTTTGTGGTTTAATCCTGTGAGCCACTTATGCCGAAAACGAATGGACCACTATGAGCCGAGGTAAAACTGCATCCGCCCTTGACCTGCCGCGCCCCGACACGCTGGATGCGGGCAAACAGCAGGGCGCGTACGAGGCATTGCGCGGCGCGATTCTCAACCGGCAATTGCCGGGAGGCAGCCGTTTGCCGTCCACGCGCAGCCTGGCCGAGCGTTGGCGGGTGTCGCGCGGCACGTTGGAAACGGCTTACGAGCGCTTGCAGGAAGAGGGGTATGTGCAACGCATTGCGGGCTCCGGCACGCGCGTCTGCGCGGTCATCCCCGAACACTTTATCGCGGCGCCGAACGCACGCCAGACGCCGCGTCGCCCGGTCGAGGCGGACCGCCCGTACGCGGGTGTGCAAAGCCATGTGCCTTTTGTCGCACGGCGCCCGGACGCCGGTCTGTTCGACCTCAAGACCTGGGCCCGCTGCCTGTCCCGTGGGCTGCTCGCGGCAGGGCCGGGCGCGCTGGAGGCATCCCATCCGGCGGGCGTGCCGGAACTGCGCGCCCGGATCGCCGACTACCTGCGCCGATATCGCGGCCTGCAGTGCGAGGCGGATGAAGTGGTTGTTACCACCGGCATTCGGCATGCCCTCGATTTGATTGCGCGCACCCTGCTCAAGCCCGGCGACACGGCCTGTGTCGAAGACCCTGGCTACCCACCGGCACGACGCTTGTTCGAACTGTGCGGCGCTCAGGTGCAGGCGGTGCCGGTCGGCGCGGACGGGCTCGACACCTCCCGGCTCCCCGATGCGGCCCGCCTGGTCTACGTGACCCCGGCGCACCAGGCACCGCTGGGCATGACCCTGTCGGTATCGCGCCGCCTGGCTTTGCTGGACTGGGCCGCACGCGCGCAGGCATGGGTGGTGGAGGATGACTACGACAGCGAATATAACTACCAGAGCGCGCCGCTGGCCGCCCTGAAAGCCCTGGACGCCGATGACCGGGTGATCTACTGCGGCAGCTTCAACAAGAACCTGTTTCCCGGTCTGCGAGTGGGCTTTATGGTGGTGCCCAAGACGCTGCGCCGGGCGTTGCTGCGCACCCTGCACCTCACCGGGCATTCGGTCGGCGCCAGTGATCAATTGGGCTTGGTGGAGTTACTTGGCAGCGGGGCGTTTGTGCGTCATTTACGCGCTTCACGCCAGGCGTATCTGGCTCGTCGCGATGCGCTGCTCGAATGCCTCGGCGGGCATGCCGTCGTCAGTGGCCAGCAGGCGGGGCTGCATTTTGTGCTATGGCTGCCGGCAGGGGTTAAAGAAGCGGACTTCTGTGCCCGGGCGGCATCTGCCGGGCTGACGTTGCAGCCGCTGGGCGCGTTCTGCCATGAGGCGAGGTTGCCGCCGGCGGTGATCATTGGCTACACCGCGCTGACCTTGGCGCAGATCCGTTACCACGGCCGGGCACTGGCGGCGTTGTTTCAGTGAGCAGTGACAGGTCGTGGGGTCAATCCTCGAACCCGACCTGCTCGTGAATCTCATCCACTTTCAATTCCAGGCGATACGCCACCGCAATAAACAATGCCTGGCACAGGCACAGCGTGGCGCTCAATGAGCGGAACGCAAACGAAGACCCCTCGTTCACCAGCAGCACCGCGTTGGCCCGCTTAGCCAGGGGCGACAGGTTGCTGTCGGTGATGATCAGGGTCTTGGCCTGATGGTGCTGGGCGATGCGCAGGCAGTGCTGGGTCTCTTTGCCGTAGGGCGTAAAGCTGATGGCGATCACCAGGTCATTGGCGCGCACGCTGCGCATCTGCTCGCGGTAGCTGCCGCCCAGGCCGGAGATCAGGTGGATGCGCTTGTTGGTGTGCTGCAGGTTGTAGACCAGGTAGTCGGCCACGGCAAAGGAGCGGCGCACGCCGACCACGTAGATGTTGTCGGCATTGACCACCAGGTCCACGGCTTTTTCGAACATGGCGTCATCGAGCTCCAGCCCCAGGCGCTCGATGCCGGAGAGGGTGGCGTTGACGCACTCACGTGCCAGGTCGCCGCCACTGGCCTTCTGCGATTTGTTCGCGATCATGCTGCGGATGCGCTGCTGGTAGTTCTGCACCGGGGTGGTCTTGTGGGTGTACGCCTCGCGGAACAGCGCCTGCATCTCACTGAACCCGCTGAACCCGAAACGCTGGGAAAAACGCACGATGGCCGAGGGGTGCACTTCGCATTCGCGGGCGATGTCGCTGATGCGGTCGACCATGATGCGGTCGCTCTGCTGGCTCATGTAGCTGGCGATGCGTTTGAGTTGGCGCGGCAGGCTTTCGTATTCGTCGGTAATCAGCTGCAGCAGGCGTTCGGCATTGATCGGAGGGCTGGCGATCGTGTCTTCCAGGGTGGTCTCGGGATCGGTGCGGGACATGGGCAATCCTTCTGGCGTGTTCGTCTGGTGCGCTGATGGGTGGCGCCAGTCTACAGGGTAGGCGCAAAAAAATACCCCGGCATCACGGCCGGCGAGGCTGGCTGAAACGATGCACGGCGGCTGGCGTGCCATTATGCCGGCTTATTGGAAAAAATATTCCACTAAAAATAATTATGGAATAAATATTGATTGGTGCCGCCGAACGTTCTAGTCTGCTCCACCAAGAGCGTTTGCCGTCGCCACGGCGGCACAACGCAGGCTGATAAAAATAATAGGAGCCAGCATGGGCCAGACTCGTTTTGCCAGTGGGCGTCAATTGGATCTGATTTGCCTCGGGCGCCTGGGCGTCGACCTCTATGCACAGCAAGTCGGTGCTCGGCTTGAGGACGTGTCCAGCTTCGCCAAGTACCTCGGCGGGTCCTCCGCCAATATCGCTTTCGGCACCGCGCGGCTGGGGCTCAAGTCGGCAATGCTCAGCCGCGTGGGCGACGACCATATGGGGCGTTTTCTGGTGGAGTCCCTGGCCCGTGAGGGCTGTGACGTCAGTGCGATCAAGGTCGACCCGGAACGCCTCACCGCGCTGGTGCTGCTCGGCCTCAAGGACCGCGAAACCTTCCCGCTGGTGTTCTACCGCGAGAACTGTGCCGACATGGCCCTGCGCGCCGAAGACATCAGCGAAGCGTTTATCGCTTCCAGCAAGGCGCTGTTGATCACCGGCACGCATTTCTCCACCGACGGCGTGTACAAGGCCAGCATCCAGGCCTTGGACTATGCGGCCAAACATAACGTCCAGCGCGTACTCGACATCGACTACCGGCCGGTGCTGTGGGGGCTGGCGGGCAAGGCCGATGGCGAAACCCGGTTTGTCGCCGACCAGAAGGTGAGCCAGCACGTGCAAAGCATCCTGCCCCGCTTCGACCTGATCGTCGGCACCGAAGAAGAGTTTTTGATCGCCGGCGGCAGTGCGGATTTGCTCACGGCCCTGCGCACGGTGCGCGGGCTGACGCCGGCGACGCTGGTGGTCAAGCTCGGCCCGCAAGGGTGCACGGTGATCCACGGCGCGATCCCGGCACGCTTGGAAGACGGTGCGATCTACCCCGGCGTACGGGTAGAAGTGCTCAACGTACTGGGGGCCGGCGATGCTTTTATGTCGGGCTTTCTCAGCGGTTGGCTGAATGACGCCAGCGACGAGCGTTGCAGTCAGTTGGCCAATGCCTGCGGCGGTCTGGTGGTGTCGCGCCATGCCTGTGCGCCGGCCATGCCCACGCCTGCCGAGTTGGATTACCTGTTCAGCAGCCCGGTGCCGATCACCCGGCCCGATCAGGACGAGACCCTGCAACGCCTGCACCGCGTGACCGTGCCGCGTAAGGCATGGAAGCAATTGTTTATCTTCGCCTTCGATCACCGCTGGCAGTTGGTGGACCTGGCCCAGCGCGGCGGCCAGGCCCCGGCGCGCATCAGCGACATCAAGCAGTTGTTTATCCAGGCCGTCGAGCGCGTGGAACGCAAGCTCGCCGAGCAAGGCGTGGAGGCCGATGTGGGCCTGCTCGCCGACCAGCGCTTCGGCCAGGACGCACTCAATGCGGCCAGCGGGCGCGGCTGGTGGATCGCGCGCCCGGTGGAAGTGCAGAACTCGCGGCCGCTGACCTTCGAGCATGGACGGTCCATCGGCAGCAACCTGATCGCCTGGCCCCAGGAGCAGATCATCAAGTGCCTGGTGCAATACCATCCCGACGATGAACCCATGCTGCGCCTGGAGCAGGAAGCCCAACTCAAGGCGGTGTACGACGCGTCCCTGGTCAGCGGCCACGAGCTGCTGCTGGAAGTCATCCCGCCCAAGGAACACCCATCGACCTACCCGGATGTGCTCTACCGTAGCCTTAAGCGCCTGTACAACCTGGGCATCTACCCGGCGTGGTGGAAGATCGAGGCACAGTCGGCCGAAGACTGGAAGAAGCTCGACGAGCTGATCCAGGCGCGCGACCCGTACTGCCGTGGCGTGGTGCTGCTGGGCTTGAATGCCTCGGCGGAATGTTTGGCCAGCGGGTTCCAGCAGGCCAGTCAGAGCACGACGTGCCGAGGATTTGCAGTGGGCCGCACGATCTTCCAGGAACCGAGCCGGTTGTGGATGGCGGGGGAGATCGATGATGAGACTCTGATTCAGCAAGTGCAGGCGACCTTCGAACAACTGATCAACGCCTGGCGCAGCGCGCGAACCTGACCACAGCTTTGAATGTGCGCTGCAATTCCAATGTGGGAGGGGCCAGCTCCCTCCCACAAAAAGCAGAACTCAGTGATACCCGAAAATAATAAAGGTGCAGCCATGCCCGCAATCCGAATTGGCATCAACCCGATCTCCTGGAGCAACGACGATCTGCCGGCCCTGGGCGGTGAAACGCCGCTGAGCACCGCGCTGAGCGAAGGCAAGGACATCGGCTACGAAGGCTTCGAACTCAACGGCAAGTTCCCCAAGGACGCCAAAGGCGTCGGCGATGTGCTTCGGCCCTATGACCTGGCGCTGGTGTCGGGCTGGTATTCCAGCCGCCTGGCCCGGCGCTCGGTGGCCGAGGAAATCGAGGCCATCGCCGGCCATGTCGAGTTGCTCAAACAAAACGGCGCCAAGGTGCTGGTGTACGGCGAGGTGGCCGATTCGATCCAGGGCTCGCGCATTCGTCTGATCGAACGCCCGCGATTCCACAGCGAGCAGGCCTGGCAGGAGTACGCCGACAAACTTACCGAGCTGGCGCGCTTCACCCTGTCCCAGGGCGTGCGCCTGGCGTACCACCACCATATGGGCGCTTATGTCGAATCCCCTGAAGACATCGATCAACTGATGCAGCGCACCGGCCCGGAGGTCGGTCTGCTGTTCGACTCCGGCCACTGCTATATGGGCGGTGGCGAACCTATCGAAGTGCTGCGCAAACACATCGCGCGGATTTGCCATGTGCATTTCAAAGATGTGCGCAAGCCGGTGGTGCAGCTGGCGCGCAACCAGATGTGGAGCTTCCCCGACTGCATCGTCAACGGCACGTTCACCGTGCCCGGTGACGGCGATATCGATTTTGCCGAGTTGCTGGATGCATTGATGGCCGCGAAATATGAGGGCTGGCTGGTGGTTGAGGCCGAGCAGGACCCAGCCGTGGCGCCAAGCTATATCTATGCGAAAAAGGGCTACGACACCTTGCGTGCGCTGCTCGACGAGAGGACTTGAGTGATGAGCTTGTTGGTCAAAAGCAGCAAACGCGGACACACCATGGTTGCCCTGGAAGCAGGGCGGTTGGAGTACGTAGGCTTCTCGGCCTACCGCCTGAGCCTGGGCGAAACCCTGCCGGTCAGTGCCGCTGATAAAGAGCTGTGCCTGGTGCTGCTCAGTGGCCGAGTCACTATCGAAGGCGAAGGCTTCAACTGGCAGAACCTCGGTGATCGCCAGTCGGTGTTTGAGGAAAAATCGCCGTTCGCCGCGTACCTTCCACCGGGCACCGACGCCCAGGTCACGGCCTTGACCGACGTGCAGATTGCCGTGTGCGCCGCACCCGGCGCGCCAGGCTATGAACCGCGCCTGATCCGTCCCGAAGACTGCAAGCGCAGCGTGCGCGGCAAAGGCGCCAACACCCGTTATGTGTGCGACATCCTGCCCGACAGCGCACCGGCCCATTCGCTGCTGGTGGTGGAAGTGCGCACGCCGTCGGGGCATTCATCGAGCTACCCGCCGCACAAGCACGACACCGACGACCTGCCGCACCAGAGCTTCCTGGAAGAAACCTATTACCACCAGATCAACCCGCCCCAAGGCTTTGTGTTCCAGCGGGTGTACACCGACGATCGCAGCATCGACCAGGCCATGGCCGTGGAACACAGCGACCTGGTGGTGGTGCCCAAGGGGTATCACCCGGTCAGCGTGCCCTATGGCTACGAGTCGTATTACCTGAACGTAATGGCGGGCCCCAAGCGCGCCTGGCATTTCCATAACGACCCGCAGCACAGCTGGCTGCTGGATCTTTAGACGGGTTGGCGCGAGCGAGCGCGTGCCACATTGGATACCGACGGATTTGCATTCCTACAAGGTGCGAACATGACCACAACAAGATTGACCATGGCCCAGGCCCTGGTGAAGTTTTTGGACAACCAGTACATCGAAGTCGACGGCGTGCAGAGCAAGTTCGTCGCCGGCGTGTTCACGATTTTCGGCCACGGCAATGTGCTCGGCCTGGGGCAGGCGCTGGAGCAGGACAGCGGTGATTTGGTGGTGCATCAGGGCCGTAACGAGCAGGGCATGGCCCATGCCGCCATCGGTTTTGCCAAGCAGCACCTGCGCCGCAAAATCTACGCGTGCACCGCATCGGTCGGGCCCGGCGCGGCGAACATGCTCACCGCTGCAGCGACTGCCACGGCCAACCGTATTCCGTTGCTGCTGTTGCCGGGCGATGTGTACGCCAGTCGCCAGCCCGACCCGGTGCTGCAACAGATCGAGCAGTTCCACGACCTGAGCATCAGCACCAACGATGCGTTCCGCTCCGTGAGCAAGTACTGGGATCGCATCAACCGCCCCGAGCAATTGATGACGGCGGCAATTCATGCCATGCGCGTGCTCACCGACCCCGCCGAAACCGGCGCGGTGACCCTGGCGCTGCCCCAGGATGTGCAGGCCGAGGCCTGGGATTATCCCGACTACTTCCTGCAAAAGCGCGTGCACCGTATCGACCGCCGTCCGGCCACCGCCGCGATGCTCGGCGATGCGTTGGAGGTTATGCGGGGCAAGCGCAAACCGCTGATCATCTGCGGCGGCGGGGTCAAGTACGCCGGCGCGAATGCCGCGCTGCAAGCCTTTGCCGAGCGCTTCGACATTCCCTTCGCCGAGACCCAGGCGGGCAAGAGCGCAATCGTGTCCGGGCACCGGCTTAACGTCGGTGGCATCGGCGAAACCGGTTGCCTGGCGGCCAACCTGCTGGCGCCTGAAGCGGACCTGATCATCGGTATCGGCACCCGCTACACTGACTTCACCACCTCGTCCAAATCGCTGTTCAAGCATGCCGAGGTGCAATTTCTGAACCTGAATATCAGCCCCTGCGATGCGTTGAAACTCGACGGCGTGCAAGTCGTGGCCGACGCCAAGGTCGCCCTCGAGGCGCTGGCCGATGCCCTCGGTGACTACCGCGCAGGTTGGGGCGAACAGATTGCCGCCGCCAAGGCGCAACTGGACGCCGAAGTCGAGCGCGTGCATCAGGTGGAGTACCACGGCGATGGCTTTGTGCCCGAGGTCGATGACCGTCTGGACCGCGCCGTACTGCGCGAATTTATCGAGCTGACCGGCTCGTGCCTGACCCAGAGCCGTGTGCTCGGCGTGCTCAATGCAAGCCTGGCCGACGACGCGATCATCGTCGCCGCCGCCGGCAGCCTGCCTGGCGATCTGCAGCGCGCCTGGCGCAGCAAGGGCGTGAATACCTACCACGTTGAATACGGCTACTCATGCATGGGCTATGAGATCAACGCCGCCCTCGGAGTGAAGCTCGCCGAGCCGAGCAAGGAGGTCTACGCATTGGTCGGCGATGGCTCCTACATGATGCTGCATTCCGAGCTGGCCACCTCGATTCAGGAGCGGCGCAAGATCAACGTGGTGTTGCTGGACAACATGGCCTTCGGTTGCATCAACAACCTGCAGATCGGCAACGGCATGGACAGCTTCGGCACCGAGTTCCGCTACCGCAACCCCGAGAGCGGCAAGCTTGACGGCAGCCTGGTACCGGTGGATTTCGCCATGAGCGCGGCGGCCTATGGCTGCAAGACCTACAAGGTCAGCACTGTGGAGCAGCTTGAAGCGGCCCTGGCCGATGCGCGCACGCAAGCCGTCTCGACCCTGATCGATATCAAGGTACTGCCCAAGACCATGGTTCACGGCTACCTGTCCTGGTGGCGGGTGGGAGTGGCGCAGGTGTCCACCAGCGAACGCACGAACGCGGCAGCGAAGAAACTCAACGAGCACCTGGCCAAGGCCCGGCAGTACTAATAACAAGAGGAGTGTGTGTATGTCTTTGAAGCTAGGTGTTATCGGGACCGGCGCCATCGGCCGCGACCATATCCGTCGTTGCAGCCAGACCTTGCTCAATAGCCAGGTGGTGGCGGTGACCGACATCAATCTGGACCAGGCCGCCAAGGTAGTTGCCGACTTGCAGTTGGCCGCCGAGGTGTACCCCGACGGCCATGCGCTGATCAACTCGGCCGAGGTTGAAGCGATCCTGGTGACCTCCTGGGGGCCGAGTCACGAAGAATTCGTGCTCGCGGCGATTGCCGCCGGCAAACCGGTGTTCTGCGAAAAGCCGCTGGCGGTGACCGCCGAAGGCTGCCGCAAGATCGTCGAAGCCGAAGTGGCCCATGGCAAGCGCCTGGTGCAGGTGGGCTTTATGCGCCCGTACGATGAGGGCTATCGCGCCCTTAAAGCCGTGATCGACAGCGGCCGGATCGGCGAACCCCTGATGCTGCACTGTGCACACCGCAATCCCAGGGTGGGTGAAAACTACAAGACCGACATGGCGATCACCGACACCTTGATCCACGAGCTGGATGTACTGCGCTGGTTGCTCGACGACGACTACGTGTCGGTGCAGGTGGTGTTTCCACGCAAGACCAGCAAGGCCCTGGCTCACCTGCGTGACCCGCAGATCGTGCTGCTGGAAACCGCCAAGGGCACGCGTATCGACGTGGAAGTGTTCGTGAACTGCCAGTACGGCTACGACATCCAGTGCGAAGTGGTGGGGGAGACCGGTATCGCCAAATTGCCGGAGCCGTCCCAGGTGCAGCTGCGCAGTGAGGCCAAGCTGTCGAATGCGATCCTGATGGATTGGAAGGATCGCTTTATCGGCGCCTATGACGTGGAGTTGCAAGCGTTCATCGATAGCGTGCGCGCCGGCAAGGTGGGCGGGCCGTCGGCGTGGGATGGCTTTGCCGCCGCGGTGGCGGCGGATGCGTGCATCGAGGCGCAGGGCAGTGGGCAGATCGTCAAGGTCAGCCTGCCGGAACGCCCACGCTTCTACGGCTGAACTTCTGGAGGCACGCTGAAAAAAATGGATTGGGTTTTCACTTCAAGTAAGGAGTGTCGATATGCGAATCGGACTAGTCGGCTATGGCCATGGAGGGCGCTTCTTTCATGCGCCGCTGATTGCCACCCTGCCGGGTGCCACGTTTGTCGGCGTGGTGACCCGTTCGGCCGAACGCCGCCAGCAATTGAGCATGGATCTTCCAGGGGTGAAGGCCTTTGACAGCATCGGCCAGATCGTCGAAGCCGGTGTCGATGCGCTGGTGATTTCCACCACGCTGAAAGGTCGCCCGGCACTGGTGCTGGAAGCCATCGAACACGGGGTGGCGGTGGTCAGCGACAAACCCTTTGCGGCCAACGCCGAACAGGCCCAGGCGTTGATTACGGCGGCTGAACGCCAGGGCACGTTGCTCAGCGTCTACCAGAACCGACGCTGGGACTCGGACTATCTGACCCTGCGCAAACTGATCGACGCCGGCGCCCTGGGCCGCATCACCCGGTTTGAATCCCGTGTGGAACGCTACAGCCCGCAGGCGCTGGGCAATGCCAGTGGAGGCGGCTGGCTGCGTGACCTCGGTAGCCACCTGGTGGACCAGGCCCTGCAACTATTCGGTGCGGTGGACCGAGTATTTGCGCAACTGCACTACAGCACCGAGCATCCTACGGTCGATCATGGCTTCTTCGTTTCCCTGACTCACGCCAACGGCGTGATTTCCCATCTGTGGGGCAACGCCCTGCAGAACAGCCCGGCGCCGCGGTTTCGGGTGAGCGGCACGTTGGGTTGCTACACCGTCGAGGGGCTGGACGGTCAGGAAGAAGCGCTGATGGCCGGCAAAACGCCGAAAACCGAAGGCGAGCATTGGGGCGCCGAGGAACACCGGCGCTGGGGCTGGTTCGAGCAAGGGCCGGAACGTGAGCGCGTGCCATCGGAAAAAGGCTGTTGGACTCAGTTCTATCGCCAGTTTCAAGCGGCGGTACAAGGGCAAGGGCCGCTGCCCGTGGACGTTTATGACGCGCTGGAAACCACCCGCATATTGGACGCTGCACGCCTGAGCGCCGAGCGCCAGCAAGTGGTTTCAACAAAAATAGAATAAAATTCTAAAACAGGTTGATATGGAAATTATTTTCCAATAAAGTCTTTTCCAGGTTGCAAAAAGTACGTCGCGGGCTCGATCCGCACGGCTCAACAAAAACAAGATCAAAAACAACCAGGTACCGTCAGATGAAAATCTTCAACGCTGTACTGCGAGTTTTACGCCCCCTCTCTGCGCCACGCGCCCGGCCGTTCTACTTCTCCTTCCTTAATGTGCTGTGCGTCGAAAACAACGACGCGCTGGTGTGCTGCATCCCCGGCGCGCCGATCGTGCGATTGCCCGCCACGCTCTGAGAACGTCCAAACAAAACCAACAAGAAAGTGGAGACAGACCGTTCATGAAGACCCCGATCCGTTTTACCGCGCTGGCGTTGTCCTTGTTGCTGAGTAGTGTTGCCATGGCCGCCGATCTGAAGATTGGCGTGAGCATGTCCTCATTCGATGACAACTACCTGACCAATGTGCGCAAGTACATGGACCAACAAGCCAAGTCCTACCCCAAGGGAGATGGCGTACAACTGCAGTTCGAAGACGCCCGTGCCGATGTGGTCAAGCAACTGAGCCAGGTCGAGAATTTTATCGGCCAGAAAGTTGATGCGATCATCGTGAACCCGGTGGATACCGCCTCCACGGCGCGAATCAGCAAGGCCGCCATTGAGGCCGGAATTCCCTTGGTCTACGTCAACCGTCGCCCCGACCAGAAAGACTTGCCCAAAGGCGTCGCTGCCGTGACTTCCGACGATGAAGAAGCCGGCAAGCTGCAAATGCAGTACATCGCCGACAAACTGGGCGGCAAGGGCAAGATTGTCATTCTGTTGGGCGACCTGGCGAACAACTCCACTCAAAACCGCACAAAGGGCGTGAAAGAGATTCTGGCTAAATACCCAGGCATCGAAATCGAGCAGGAGCAGACGGGGACGTGGCTGCGCCAGACCGGCATGGATCTGGTGAACAACTGGCTGACCCAAGGTCGCGATTTCCAGGCGGTACTGGCCAATAACGATGAGATGGCAATCGGCGCAGCCATGGCGCTCAAGTCGGCCGGCAAGGAAAAGGGCAGTGTATTGATCGCGGGCGTCGACGGCACGCCGGACGGTTTGAATGCGATTACCAAGGGCGAAATGGCCGTGTCGGTGTTCCAGGACGCCAAGGGCCAGGCTGTCGGTTCAGTGGAAGCGGCGCGCAAGCTGGCCAGGAACGAGACGATCGAGCAGAACATTGTCATCCCGTTCAAGCTGATCACCCCGGATAACGTCAAAGACTTCAAGTAGCCCTGACACCACAATAATAAGCCGGCGGGGCGGTTATGCCCGCTCCGCCGATGGAGTACCTGCCTATGCTCGCTCAAGCCACCGTCCCGCAGCACCCGGGTATCCAGCCGCTTACGCTGGAGGAGCCCTACCTGCTGGAAATCGTCAACATCAGCAAAGGCTTCCCCGGTGTCGTGGCCCTGGATGATGTGCAGCTGCGCGTGCGCCCTGGCTCCGTGTTGGCGCTGATGGGCGAGAACGGAGCGGGCAAATCGACGCTGATGAAAATCATCGCCGGAATCTACCAGCCCGACAGCGGCGAAATTCGCCTGCGCGGCAAGCCGATCGTGTTCGACACGCCTCTGGCCGCCCAGAAAGCCGGGATCGCGATGATCCATCAGGAACTCAACCTGATGCCGCACATGACCATCGCCGAGAACATCTGGATCGGCCGCGAGCAGCTCAACGGCCTGCATATGGTCAATCACCGTGAAATGCACCGCTGCACCGCCGAGTTGCTGGCGCGCCTGCGTATCAACCTGGACCCTGAGGAGCAGGTAGGCAACCTGAGCATCGCCGAGCGACAGATGGTCGAGATTGCCAAGGCGGTGTCCTATGACTCCGACATCCTGATCATGGATGAACCGACATCGGCCATTACCGAGAAGGAAGTGGCCCACCTGTTTTCGATCATTGCCGACCTCAAGTCACAAGGCAAAGGCATCGTCTACATCACGCATAAAATGAACGAAGTGTTCGCCATCGCCGACGAGGTGGCGGTATTTCGCGACGGCCGCTACATCGGCCTGCAGCGCGCTGACAGCATGGACAGCGACAGCCTGATTTCGATGATGGTGGGCCGCGAACTGAGCCAACTGTTCCCGGTGCGCGAAACCCCGATCGGCGAGCGGCTGATGTCGGTGCGCGACCTGCGCCTGGACGGGGTGTTCAAGGGGGTGTCGTTCGACCTGCACGCCGGCGAGATCCTCGGGATCGCCGGGCTGATGGGCTCGGGCCGTACCAATGTGGCCGAAACCCTGTTCGGCATTACCCCGGCGGACGGCGGCCGGATCACCCTCGATGGCGAGCCGGTGCGCATCAGCGACCCGCACATGGCCATCGACAAAGGCTTCGCGCTGCTGACCGAGGATCGCAAGCTCAGTGGGCTGTTCCCCTGTCTGTCGGTATTGGAAAACATGGAGATGGCCGTGCTGCCGCACTATTCAGGTAACGGTTTTATCCAGCAAAAAGCCCTGCGTGCGCTGTGCGAAGACATGTGCAGGAAGCTGCGGGTGAAAACGCCGTCGCTGGAGCAGTGCATCGATACGTTGTCCGGCGGCAACCAGCAGAAGGCGTTGCTGGCGCGCTGGCTGATGACCAACCCACGCCTGCTGATCCTCGACGAGCCGACACGGGGCATCGACGTCGGTGCCAAGGCCGAGATCTACCGGTTGATTGCTTTCCTTGCCAGCGAAGGCATGGCGGTGATCATGATTTCTTCGGAATTGCCCGAAGTGCTGGGCATGAGCGACCGGGTGATGGTGATGCACGAAGGCGAACTCATGGGCACCCTCGACCGCAGTGAGGCGACCCAGGAAAAAGTCATGCAGCTGGCCTCCGGTATGACCGCGGTCCACTGACAAACAGCTGCACGGGCCGGTGTCTGGCCCGCGCCCAAGAATAAGAAGGTGAAGGGTTATGAACGCAATAACAGACAACAAGCCTGCCATGGCCCCGGTCAATCACCGGCGGCGAATACCCACCGAGCTGAGCATCTTCCTGGTGCTGATTGGCATCGGCCTGGTGTTTGAGGTGTTCGGCTGGATCGTGCGTGACCAGAGCTTCCTGATGAACTCCCAGCGCCTGGTGTTGATGATCCTGCAGGTGTCGATCATCGGTCTGCTGGCCATCGGCGTGACCCAGGTGATTATTACCACGGGGATCGACTTGTCCTCGGGCTCGGTGCTGGCATTGTCGGCGATGATTGCCGCCAGCCTGGCGCAGACCTCGGACTTCTCGCGGGCGGTGTTTCCCAGCCTGACCGACCTGCCGGTGTGGATCCCGGTAGCCATGGGCCTGGGAGTAGGGCTGCTGGCGGGGGCGATCAACGGCAGTATCATCGCCGTCACCGGTATTCCGCCGTTTATCGCCACACTGGGCATGATGGTTTCGGCACGTGGCCTGGCGCGTTATTACACCGAAGGGCAGCCGGTGAGCATGCTGTCCGATTCCTACACCGCGATCGGCCACGGCGCGATGCCGGTGATCATCTTTCTGGTGGTGGCGGTCATCTTCCACATCGCCCTGCGCTACACCAAATACGGCAAGTACACCTACGCCATCGGCGGCAATATGCAGGCGGCGCGTACGTCGGGGATCAACGTCAAGCGCCACCTGATCATTGTCTACAGCATCGCCGGTCTGCTGGCGGGCCTGGCGGGTGTGGTGGCGTCGGCGCGCGCGGCGACAGGCCAGGCCGGCATGGGCATGTCTTACGAGCTGGATGCGATTGCCGCCGCCGTGATCGGCGGCACCAGCCTGGCGGGCGGGGTAGGGCGCATTACCGGCACGGTGATTGGCGCACTGATCCTGGGCGTGATGGCCAGCGGGTTTACGTTTGTGGGGGTGGATGCGTATATCCAGGACATCATCAAGGGCCTGATCATCGTGGTGGCGGTGGTGATCGATCAATATCGCAATAAGCGCAAGCTTAAACGCTGAGCTGTAAGGCACAAGGCACAAGGCACAAGCTGCAAGCTGCAAGTCCGATTGGCTCTACAGCTTGTCGCTTGCAGCTTGCGGCTTATAGCTGCTCTACGAACTTTCCTGCTATAAACGCACTCCGATAACCATTCGCCAAGCCCGTCCTGGTGTCTTTGGGGGTTATATCGGTAAAAATGCCTGTCTTTTCAGTTGCTGCGCCCTCAAGTCGGCCTTAGACTGCCGCCCCTCGTAAATTGAGTGCCGGGTGGCGCTTGGAATGGACGGCGCCCTTCCGAGACCTGCACAGGTCGGCCGGAACGCTCCCTTATTCGCCTTAATGCACGTATTTTTTATAGAGAAATCAATGACAAAGGAAAAGTTGCTGGCCATGCCGGCGGATGACTACATGAATGCCGAACAGCACGCTTTTTTCGAGAAGTTGCTGCAAGACATGAAAGTGGAACACCACGAGCGCATTGAACAGAACCGTATCGCCATTGAAAGCCTGGACACCCCGGCTGACCCGGCCGACGCTGCTTCCGTGGAAGAAGAGCGCACCTGGCTGGTCAACGCCATCGACCGCGACCAGCGCATGCTGCCGCAGCTTGAGCGTGCCCTGGAACGCATCAAGGAAGATTCCTTCGGCTGGTGCGATGACAGCGGCGAGCCTATCGGCCTCAAGCGCCTGCTGATCAGCCCGACCACCAAGTACTGCATCGAAGCGCAAGAGCGCCACGAGCAGATCGACAAGCATCAGCGCCAAGCCTGATGCGGTGAAGCCGGGGAACCGTTCCTACGGTTCCCTGGAGGAAGACCCGCTACACCCCGTCTACTATTGATCTACTGCACGGCACCCCACTAAAGGCCCATGGATAATGGCCCGATAGTGGCGTTTAATGCCGTGACAATAAAGACAAACAGTGGGGTGACGAAATGGCTGGGGACGGATCTCTGATGGGCGCAGCAGTGCCGCCACACGCGGTGGCGCGCCGCTTGCCCGGCTGGTTGGCGCCGCTGTTGCAGAGCACCGCTCTGGTGCTGGTGCTGCTGGGCCTGGCGTTCGCCAATCTGCCGATCTACCTGTGCCTGACGCTGGCGCTGCTGGTGGTCTGGCTGCCCCGTTTGAAGGCGCGCGCGCCGGACACTGTCGCTGCCTCTAACGCCGATGCGATTGGCGAACTCACCCGCGACCTGTCCTATACCACCAGCCATAACGCGCTGTCCGCGGCCGGCGTGGCCTATTCGGTCAAGCAACTGGCGGCGCGCCTGCAATCCCAATTGACGGCGGCCAAGCAGATTGTCGGCAATGCTGAAGTCATGATCAGCACCGAGCAGGTCACGTCCCAACTCAGCCGACAGGCCCTGGGCGCCGCCAGCCAGGCCCATCAACGCAGTACCGAAGGCCGGGAAGTGCTGGTGCAATCGATCACCCGCATGCGTCAGCTCAGCCAGCGCGCCAATGCCAGCCGCGAGCTGATCGAAGCCTTGAGCCAGCGCAGTGAGGAAATCCAACGGGTGACCCTGGTGATCCAGTCCATCGCCAGCCAGACCAACCTGTTGGCGCTCAATGCCGCCATCGAGGCGGCGCGGGCCGGTGAACATGGGCGCGGGTTTGCGGTGGTGGCCGACGAAGTGCGCGGCCTGGCCGGGCGTACAGCCACGGCCACCGATGAGGTCGGGGTGATGGTGGCGGATATCCAGCAGCGCACGGCCCAGGTGGTGGAGCAGATCCGCCAATTGTCGGCAGATCTGCACACCGGTGTCGAGCAGGTGGAACACGCGGGCGAACAATTGGACAACATTGCCAGCCTGGCGGCGGATGTGGAAGGCCAGGTCAACCAGATCGCCCAGGGCACCGACACCAACCAGGCCCAGCTTGACAGCCTGTTCCATGCCGTCGAACAGATGCGCAGCGATTTAAGCGTCAGCGATGCGCAGACCCGCCAGTTGGCCGAAGCCGCCGTGCAGATGGAGGGGCAGGCCGAAATCATCAGCGAACGTCTCGCGGCGGTGGGGCTTGATGATTATCACCAGCGGGTCTATGACCTGGCGCGTGAAGGCGCGAGCCGCATAGGCGCGCAGTTCGAAGCGGACGTGCAGCAGAACCGTATCAGCCTGGATGACCTGTTCGACCGTACTTACACCCCGATTCCCAACACCAGCCCGAGCAAGTACCACACCCGCTTCGACGGCTATACCGACAAAGTGCTGCCACCGATCCAGGAGGCACTGTTGCCGCGTCACGAAGGGTTGGTGTTTGCCATTGCCTGCACGCCGCAGGGCTATGTGCCCACCCATAACGCGGCGTTTTCCCAGCCGTTGACCGGGGATGCGCAAGTGGATGCGGTACAGAACCGCACCAAGCGCAAATTCGACGACCGCACGGGGATTCGCTGCGGCAGTCATCAGCAGGCGGTGTTACTGCAGACCTACACCCGCGATACCGGCGAGCTGATGCATGATCTGTCGGTACCGATCATGGTCAACGGCCGGCATTGGGGCGGTTTGCGCCTGGGTTATAAACCGGAAAGTGCCAAGCGCTGAGGTTAGACGCGACTGTCGCTCGCATCACGCCTTGGCGGGCTCATGCAACAGAGCGTTCAGGTCATCCACCGCCGGCGCCCATTCGGCGTCGACGTGTAATTGCTCCTTGAGAAAGCTCGCTTGTTGCTCGCTCCAGAACGGCGCATCGATCAATTTCACGTCGTCCGGCAGACGGTGAGCGGCGGTGAACTGCTCGATCGCTTCCTGGGACGAGTCCAGGCCGAGTTGATCGAACAGGGTTTCCAGGGTTGGGGTCGTGGTGTCCATCGAATATCTCCATGCGGGCTGAGGGGCGTTATGCATGGGAGACTTCTGGCAATGCAGAGTTCGAATTAGTTTGTCAGGAGGTCAGCGCGCCTGCATCCACGGCGGTCTTGAGGGCCTGGGCCGACTCTCTGGCAGCATGGGCGGCCGCTTCCTCGGTCTTGAACCAGCGGTCTTTTTCTACCTGGTGGGTGCTCATCGCACTTGAAGGTGGTTTGGCGCGCATCACGATCACTGCTTGAAATTCCCCGTCTACTTCCCTGGCTTCGCCGCGAATAAAAAATTCGCCGATATCAAATTCCGTCACGTATAGCCTTCCCTTCGAGGTATTCAACTGCACTGATGAAACCTGACCCGCACAGGGGGGCAAACTTCAATGGACGGGCCAGTATGGCAGTAGTTGGAGGGCAACGGCGCGGTAAAGTCAGCCAGGTGACGAAACGATCCCGTCATACAGCATGGCTTCCAGTTGCTTGGCCAGTTCGCAGGCCTTGCCGTGGCCGCTGCGAAAGCCTCGAATCCGGCCACTGGTGACTTCCATGATATGAAAGAAATCTCTTCCGGCCGGCACCACTTGGTAAAGAACGGAATTGGAGTACCCATTCAGGCTCTGCACACAGTAATATTGGCGCGCGTCGGTACATGCTGAACGCGTATTGAAAGACGTAGCGGGGTCATGACTGCGTTGCATGGTCAGCTCCTTTCGATCAGTCTTATGAATTGAACGGCAGCGTTGCAGAGTGGTTTGGCCCTATGTGGCTGCTTTAGTATGATTGTTGTTGTCGGTCGACACTCGGTTCCATGCCGAGGTATTTTGTTAAGTGTTGAGTGTCGGAAAACGACGTTTTCCATCGGGTTTTTCTCTGAAGAGGCGCGACCGGTATTCTCCGGTCACTGAACCTGTGATTTCCTGTGAACGCCGTTGACCTGGCATCAGGTCGATCGATGTGCGCCTGCACCGACGGCGCGGCAGGATGTTTCTTCGGGTTTTCAACGAATAGGTTGTGTCATCGAGCCGTTACGGCCGTTTTGTGTGCTGCCCGTTTTTGCGGACAGCACTTTTTTTGATGTGGGGGCTTTTCCTTGGCAGTCAGTAATCTGGATATGCACGCACTGTTCGTGCTGGGTGATTTACGCGCAAAGTTGGTCAAACAGTTCCAGTCCCGTTTTGTTTACGTCACCGAGCAGACGCCTGAAGGTATCTACATCGCCGAAATCGATACTGAAACGGCGATGGTGGTGGATGACAAGCAGCATCTGGAACTTAAGGTAGGCGACCATTTTCGAGCGGCTGTATTGCCCAGTCGTGAAGGTGGCAAGTTTGAATTGAAGTTTCGCGATATCAAGTTAACGGTATATGGCCTGGGCGATTACGCCTTTGTTTCTTCGGCCGAAGGCGAGGGCATCCTATTCAAGGAAGGCCATAGCGTCATGCTGGTGTTCGCCGCCCATGAACAATTGCAGGAAGGCCTGACCAAGACCCTCAAGGCCGTGACCGCCAAGGCCGCCAAGTGGCGCAAGGGTGAGCTGGTGACGTTCAAGGCCAGTGAGTAACGCATTTATAACACCCCCTTGCGGTGTCTTTCGGAACCTCTACTACAGTTGAGTTGACTTAACTATTCAGGGGCTTCGCGCGTTCGCAGCAAAGCCATCCGCTATGGCTGCAGCAACGCGAGGTAAGGCATGAAAGGTTTGAGAACCCTGTTGGCGGCGTCACTGACGAGCCTGAGTCTGTCGATGGCCTCCTTGCCGGTTTGCGCCGCGCAGGCCCCGGTGCATTTTGCCGACCTGAATTGGGAAAGCGGCAGCCTGATTACCGAAGTGCTGCGGTTTATCGTCGAGAAGGGCTACGACTTGCCCACCGACACCCTGCCAGGCACGACCATTACCCTGGAAACCGCACTGGCGAAGAATGACATCCAGGTGATCGGCGAAGAGTGGGCCGGCCGCAGCCCCGTGTGGGTCAAAGCCGAGGCCGAAGGCAAGGTGGCGGGGCTGGGCGATACCGTCAAGGGCGCGACCGAAGGCTGGTGGGTGCCGGAGTACGTGGTCAAGGGCGACCCCTCCAAAGGCATCAAGCCGCTGGCGCCGGACCTCAAGAGCGTCAATGACCTGGCGCGCTACAAAGACGTGTTCAAAGACCCGGAATCGCCCGGCAAGGGGCGCTTTCTCAACAGCCCCATCGGCTGGACCTCGGAAGTGGTCAACAAGCAGAAACTCAAAGCTTATGGCCTGGACGACAGCTATGTGAACTTCCGCAGCGGCTCGGGCGCGGCGCTGGATGCGGAAATTGCTTCATCGATCCGCCGCGGCAAGCCAGTGCTGTTCTACTACTGGTCGCCGACGCCCTTGATGGGGCGCTACAAACTGATTCAGCTGGAAGAACCACCGTTCGATGCCGAGGCCTGGAAGACGCTGACGGATGCGGATAACCCCAATCCGAAACCGACCCGCTCGCTGGCGTCGAAGTTGAGTATCGGCGTGTCGACGCCGTTCCAGAAAGACCACCCGCAGATCGCCGGTTTTTTTCAGAAGGTCGAATTTCCCATTGAGCCGCTGAACAAAGCCTTGGCGACCATGAGCGAAAATCACACCCCGCCAAGGGAGGTTGCCCAGGCGTTTCTCAAGGACCATCCCGAGGTATGGAAAGCCTGGCTGACCGAGGATGTGGCGCAGAAGGTCGAGGCCAGCCTGAAGTAGGCAACGGGTTGCTGTGCGACGAAATACCGGCAAAAAAAGCCAGGGCGGCTATTCTCTTGCGCATCTTTTCATGGAGAGCCCGTCATGAGCTTTGTGATTGCACGGTGGATCGTCGGCATATTCACCGGTATCAGCGTGGTGCATTTGTATTGGGCCGCCGGCGGCAAGCTTGGCAGCCTCGCCGCCATCCCTCAGCTGCCCGGCGAATTCGCCAGCGGTCCGCGCCCGGCATTCAAGCCTTCGGCCCTGGGCACCTTTCTGGTCGCAATGGGGTTGGTGGCGATTGCCTTGCTCGTCTGCCTGCGCGCCGGCCTGTACTTTCCCCCGGTTTCCCACCGTGCGCTGCAATGGGGTATCAGTGTCATTGCCGTACTGATGTTTGCCAGGGCGATTGGCGATTCGGAACTGGTGGGTTTTTTCAAGAAAGTCAGTGGATCGACGTTTGCTCGATGGGATACATACCTTTACTCGCCGCTGTGCCTGGCGCTGGGGGTAGGGTTGCTGGTGGTGGCGTGGGTGTGAAGCACACAGACGTCTTTACAGCGCTGGGACGGCGCTGAGGCCGTGATCAGAGCGCTTGCTCCCTTGTAATTCGATGTGAATTGAGGCCGTGACCGCATAACGCAATAAGGCATTTTAATGGCCCCTTTGTAACAAAATCCTCGCCAGAATCGCGTTTATTTTCAGGTGGTTAGGCGGGGATGCAAATGCGCAATGTTGGAATCATGCTGATCGCTTGCTCCCTGGCGGGCGGTGCGGCTGCGGTGCAGGCGCGGGAGTTGCGCGAAGGGGACAAGTACATGTGCAGCTGGGGTGCGGGCACGGCCGCCAGGGCTCAAGAGTTGAAGCTGTCGGGTGTGTCGTTGTATGCCGCCCGGCAGAAGATCCAGACCATCAAGTTCAGCAAGTCCTGGATGCGCATGATGGCCATGGGGATTACCGAACAGACGTATGACAGCCGGTCACGGCTCAAACCTGAGGCCATTCGCCAGAGTTTTTATCAGGACTGTGTGCGTTATAAGGTGGCGCGCAAGTAACCGAGCGGCGCTGCGCGCGCGGGTTTACAAATCCCCCACAAACCCTGTGTTTGCATTTGCATACAATTGCGCCCGTAATTGCCAATTGAGCAGGGCGCCAGCGGTCATGCAGCAGCCACATCACCCTTCATCAAACAGCCTGCGCTACCTCATAGCCGCCGTGGTCGGCATTGCACTGATGCTTGGCGCCTATTTCATGCATATCAATGCCCAGGCTGATCGCGAGCGAGCGATGGCTGCCGAGCGTCTGGCGCTGTGCCAGCAAGTGGCGCGGGTCGCCAGTGTGACTGCGAACGGCAGCCTGGATGTGCGCGATACATGTGAGCAATTAAGCGAACAATCGCAGAAAAGTACGCCGCAGTTATAAGTAATAACCCTTGGTTATTTAAGGGCTAATACTGTTAGTTGCACCAAAAAGTGGCATCTGAATGTCCTGATGCCCTAAAAAAGATGTGGTTATTGAAGGACTTACAGCGCTTTTATTCCGACGAAAGGACTCCGGTAATCTTGTTACAGCTTTTTACTGCGGTTAAAATAGCCTCGCGTTCACCTCCCACGGTTTATGCATTTTTAAATCCCAAGTTTCCATCAGCTACTTGGGATTTTTTTTGCCTGGGATTTAACCTTGGCGTCAAACTTGATCTTCGGCAAACTCCGCGCGCTGTACCCAGTCAACCACGCTGACCCAGCTCTGATTTACAGGCGGCGCACAAAGGATTTGACGATGTGGCGAGTGGCGTCGGTGGTGTCCAGCTGATCCATGGCGGTATAGGCATGCCAATGGCAATCGACGATCTCATTGCGTGGACGGGCCTCTTCGATGTTCACCACGGAGGCTTCGAACACGTGATGCACGGTGTCGCGGGCCTTGAGTTCCTGCAGGTACAGCAAACCGTCCACGCTCAATCCGGTTTCTTCTTCCAGCTCACGTGCAGCCGCGCCCACTGGACGTTCGTCGCGTTCGACCTTGCCACCGGGCAACGCCCATTTCGATCGGGCCTTGCGCACAAAGAGGATATGCCCCTCATGTTCGCAAATGACCGTAGCCCTGATTTTCATCGTCTATGCCCTTCAGGTGATGACTGTCACAAAAGTGTAATGCAATTGTCATGCTAAGTGGTTATGGCGCGTGGCCGCGGGTATGTGGATACTGCCCGATTGATCCAAAAGCACGAGGTAAACAGATGAGTACCGTACGCTGGGGCATGATCGGCTGTGGCAGTGTCACTGAAGTAAAGAGTGGACCCGCATTCTATAAAGCGCCAGGTTCGGCCCTGGTGGCGGTGATGGGGCGTCGCGAGGAGGCGGTGCGCGATTATGCGGCACGCCACGGCATCGCCCGTTTCTATACCGACGCCCAGGCACTGATCGACGACCCTGAAGTGGACGCGGTGTACATCGCCACACCGCCCGACAGCCATCTCGAATACAGCCTGATGGTGGCCGCGGCCGGCAAGCATTGCTGCGTCGAAAAGCCCATGGCGCTGAACGCCGAACAGAGTGCGCTGATGCAGCGCACGTTCGAGCGTGCCGGCCTGCACCTGTTCGTCTCCTACTACCGGCGTTCGCTGCCGCGTTTCCAGCAAGTGCGCGAGTGGCTGCGCGAGGGGCGCATTGGGGAACTGCGCCACTTGACCTGGACCCTGTGCAAACCGCCGGGCGTCGAGGATGGCAGTGCCGCCAACTGGCGTACCGATCCGGCGATTGCCGGCGGTGGCTACTTCGCCGACCTGGCCAGCCATGGCTTCGATTTATTTCAGTACCTGGCCGGGGACATCGTCGAAGTGTCGGGCTTCACTGCGCGCCAGGCCGGGCGCTACGCGGCCGAAGATGCAGTGACGGCCTGCTGGACCTTCAGTTCGGGCGCGCTGGGCATGGGCTGCTGGAACTTTGTCGCCGACCGTCGCGAAGACAGCGTCGAGCTCATCGGCAGCCGCGGGCGCATTCAGTTTTCGGTGTTCGAAGACCAGCCGCTGCGCCTGCAAGGGGAGTGCGATCAAGTGCTGGAGGTGCCGTGCCATGCGCATATCCAATGGCATCACGTGCTGGCCATGAACGCGCATATTCGCGGCGAAGCCGAGCATCCGTCCTTGGCCATCGAGGCGCTGAAGACCGATCGGATTCTGGACAAGGTGTTGCAACGTAACCCCAATCATCCTGGCTAACTGCGGTACACCGGTTTTTTCCAAAGGAATACACGCATGAAATACTGGATGGTGATGTGGCTGGCGCTGACCACCGGCGCCTTGGCGGCGCCGCGTGACCCAGGGACGCCGGGGCAATTTGATTTCTATGTGCTGTCGTTGTCGTGGTCGCCGACGTTTTGCCTCACGCACCCTGACAACGAACAGTGCTCCGGCAAGGGCTATGGCTTCGTGCTGCACGGCCTGTGGCCGCAATTTGCCCGGGGCGGTTGGCCGGCCTCCTGTGCACCGCAACAACCACTGAGCCGTGAAGCCCTGCCCAAGGGCGCCGCGCTGTTCCCCACGGCGGCGCTGCTCAAGCATGAATGGGCCCGGCACGGCACCTGCAGCGGCCTTGAACCACTGGCGTATCTGGAAAAAACCGACACGGCCCTGGGCGTGGTGTCCATTCCCGAGCAACTTCAGCCGTTCCACACGCCGGCATCGCTGTCGGCCCGCGAGATCGAGACGCTGTTCCGCCAGAGCAACCCACGCATGGGGGACCATGGGCTGGCAGTGATCTGCAAAGGCAAGGTGCTGTCGGAAGTGCGGGTATGCCTGACCAAGGACCTGGCTTTTGCCGGTTGCCCCCGTAGCGTCAAGACCCAATGCCGCCAGGGCGAGATTCGCATCCCTGCGCAGCGTTAGGGCTGCATCGCCACACGAAAGCGCTCATCGAAGTCTTCGGCCAATTGCGCCAGGCTCACCTGGCCCAGGCGCTGCAGCAGCAGCGCCTGGGCCTGTTCGAAGGCATCCGTCAGTGCCGCGTTCACCGCTTGTTCCACCAGGCATTCAGGGTGGTCGGTAGACAGCCCGATGGCAAATATCGACGGCGTGCCGAGGGCGTTATGAATGTCCAGCAAGGTGATCTCATTTAAAGGCCTGCCCAGGGTCCAGCCGCCCTGATGGCCCTTCTCCGAACGCACATAGCCCTTGTCCTTGAGCAGCCCCAACGTGCGACGCACCACCACCGGATTGGTGCCGAGCATCTGTGCGATGGTCTCCGAGGTGGCGCGCTCGTCGTGGCGACCCATGTGGATCAGCACATGCAGCATGCGCGATAGCCGCGTGTCGTTTCTCATTGATCAGCCCCAAGGTGGAATGGGTCGAAAGTATCCTTCGTAACCTGAAAAGTTGCGAGATGCTTGACGCTCTATTTTCATGTAACTTATGGTGTGTCATGAAAGCGCCCGGATACCCGAGTGCATCTGACACGAGGCCATACTCATGATCTACGACGTCATTATCGTTGGCGGCAGCTATGCCGGCTTGTCCGCAGGCCTGCAACTGGCGCGGGCGCGGCGCACTGTACTGGTGATTGATGCGGGTCAGCGGCGCAACCGATTTGCCGCCACTTCTCACGGTTTTCTGGGGCAGGACGGCCAGGCGCCCGACGTTATCGCCAATGCCGGCCGCAGCCAGTTAATGGCGTATCCGACCGTCAGCTGGGTGCAGGACAGTGTGATCCAGGCCGACGCTCACGCGGGCGGTTTGCGCTTGCGCACTCAGTCGAACGGCGAGTTCAGCGCGCTGCGGGTGATCCTCGCCACCGGCGTGGTCGACGAATTGCCCGCCATCGACGGCCTGGCGCAGCGTTGGGGCAAGCGGGTGTTCCATTGCCCGTACTGTCACGGTTATGAGCTGGACCAAGGCCGCATCGGCGTATTGGCAACGTCTGCCCTGGCGATGCACCACGCGTTGATGCTGCCGGATTGGGGCACCACCACCCTGTTTACCAATGGGGTGTTCACACCCGATGCCGAGCAGCAGGCGCAGTTGGAGCGCCGTGGCGTGCGTGTGGAACCCACGAGGGTGAGTCGCATCAGCGGTGAACACGCGGACCTTGAGTTGGTTGACGGTCGGGTGATCCAGATGGACGGCATCTTTACCCAGTCCCGCACCCGGATCAGCCCATTGGCCGAGCAGTTGGGGTGTGAACGTATCGACGGTCCCTCCGGTCCTTATCTGTTGACCGGTGAAACCCGCCAGACCTCCGTGACCGGGGTGTTCGCCTGTGGTGACCTGTCCCTGGCCGCCGGTTCGGTGGCATTGGCGGTGGGCGAGGGCGTGCGCGCCGGGGTGGGCGCGCATGTTTCGTTGATCAACGGTTGAAGCCAGGGCCAAGGGTGATTTTGTTCAATACTGCCGCGCGCGCACCTTTTATCGTGATGCCCTGTTTATGTACCTTCATGAAAAGGGAACCACCATGAGCCTGATCATTTCCATGGCCGCCTTCGCGCTCGCCACCTCCATCACGCCTGGCCCGGTCAATGTGGTGGCGCTCAGTTCCGGCGCACGGTTCGGGTTTGTCGCCAGCCAGAAGCACGTGTTCGGCGCCGCGGTCGGGTTCACGTTGCTGCTGGTGCTGATCGGCCTGGGCCTGCACGAAGTGCTGCAGCGCTGGCCGGTCCTGACCCAGCTGATCCAGTGGGGCGGCGTAGTGTTCCTGCTGTACATGGCCTGGAAACTGGCGGTGGACGAGGGGCGCCTGGATGCCCAGGGCAGTGCGACGGCGCCATCGATGCTCTATGGCGCGATCATGCAATGGCTCAACCCCAAGGCCTGGCTGGCGTGTGTGGCGGGCATGGGCTTGTTCGTAGCAGACGGCGATGCGGCCCAGGTCTGGATATTCGCCGCGCTTTACCTGGTGATCTGCTATCTGTCGGTGGCGTGCTGGGCTTATGCCGGCACTTTTCTGCGCCGTTACCTGGGCAACCCCCGCGGCGTGCGGGTGTTTAACCGTTCAATGGCCGCGTTGCTGGTGGCCAGTGTGGGTTATTTGCTGATGGCATGAGCCGGTCGCGGTATTGGCCTGGCGTGGCGGCGAAATGTTGTTTGAAGGCGCGCTGGAAGTGGGCCTGGTCGGCGAAGCCGGCGGCAAGCGCCACGTCGGCGATCAGCTCGCCCTGGCGCAGTTGGTTGCGCGCAAACTGGATACGTTGGTTGACCAGGAACGCGTGAGGCGTCAGCCCGTAATACTGCTTGAATGCGCGGATCAGGTACGACGGCGACAGCTGCGCCGCCAGGCAGATGTCTTCCAGTTTCAACGCCTGGGTGCAGTGCGCGCGAATGTACTCGGCCGCACGCTCCAGCTTGTGGTTGACCTCGCGCATCGGCGTCGGCGACGGGTTCAGGCGTTGCTGCACATCGCTGAAGTAGCTCACCAGCGCACTCTGCTTTTGCAGGTGTTCGGCCTGTTCATCCACTAGGGTGCGGTACAGCGCCAGCAGGCCACGATACAGCAGCGGGTCGCGGGTATAAGGCGTATTGAACGGCCGATAACCCTGGTCGGTGCTGAAACCCAATTGGTATTGCAGGTCGGTGAGCCAGGGCGTGTCGATGTACAGCATCCGGTAGGACCACGGCTCGTTGGCGATAGGATTGCAGGCGTGCACATCGCCTGGGTTCATTAACACCACGGTGCCGGCGCTGATCTCAAAGGTCTCGGCGCCGTAATGGTAATAGCTGCGCCCGGCGGTGATCGCGCCGATGGAAAAATGCTCGTGGGCGTGCCGCGCGTAGGTGACTTTGCGCCCGTCGGCAATGGCACGAGCCTCGATGAACGCCAGTGCGGGGTCTCGCCAGAAAAATGGAGCGGTTGCAGCTGTCATAAGCAGTACTCCTGCGGGCGCACATCGAAAACAGTGGACCGCATTCCGTCAGGCCGGGACCAGGAACGCGGCTTCCAGCAATTGCCGGGTATAGGCATGCTGCGGAGCGGCAAAAATGGCCTGCGCGTCGCCCTGTTCCACCACTTGCCCCTGCTTGACCACCATCAACTGATGGCTCAGCGCTTTCACCACCGCGAGGTCGTGGCTGATGAACAGGTAGGTGAGGTTGTACTTGGCCTGCAGGTTGCGCAGCAATTCCACCACTTGCCGTTGCACGGTGCGATCCAGCGCCGAGGTCGGTTCGTCCAGCAGGATCAGGCGCGGCTTGAGCACCAGGGCGCGGGCGATGGCGATGCGCTGGCGCTGGCCACCGGAGAATTCGTGTGGGTAACGATGGCGGGACTCAGGGTCCAGTCCGACTTCCTTGAGCGCGGCGATAATCGCGGTTTCCTGTTCGGCCGGGGTGCCCATCTTGTGGATGCGCAAGCCTTCGCCGACGATCTCGCTGACGCACATGCGCGGGCTCAGGCTGCCGAACGGGTCCTGAAACACCACCTGCATTTCCCGGCGCAGCGGTCGCACCTGCTGCTGGCTGAGGGCGTCGAGTTGCTGGCCCTCGAAACGAATGCCGCCCTTGCTGGCGATCAAACGCAATATCGCCAGGCCCAGGGTGGATTTGCCCGAGCCGCTTTCGCCGACGATACCCAGGGTCTGGCCCTGGGGCAGGCTGAAATTGATGCCGTCCACCGCCTTGACGTAATCGACGGTGTTGCGCAAAAAGCCCTTCTTGATCGGAAACCAGACTTTCAGGTCATCGACCTCCAGCACCGGCGGCCCGACCGCATTATCGGCCGGGCCGCCGCTGGGCTCGGCCGCCAACAGTTCCTGGGTGTAAGGGTGCTGCGGCGTCTGAAACAAGGTCTCGCAGTCGGCCTGCTCAACGATGCAGCCCTGTTGCATCACGCACACTCGATGGGCAATCCGCCGCACCAGGTTCAGGTCATGGCTGATCAATAACAACGCCATGCCCAGCCGTGCCTGCAGCTCCTTGAGCAGTTCCAGAATCTTCAGCTGTACGGTGACGTCCAGGGCGGTGGTCGGTTCGTCGGCGATCAACAGCTCCGGCTCGTTGGCCAACGCCATGGCGATCATCACCCGCTGGCGCTGGCCCCCCGAAAGCTCATGGGGCAGGGCCTTGAGGCGTTTGTGCGGCTCTGGGATGCCCACCAGTTCCAAGAGTTCCAGGGTGCGCCGGGTGGCGACCTTGCCGGTGAGCCCCTTGTGCAGGCCGAGCACTTCGTTGATCTGCTTCTCAATGGAGTGCAGCGGATTCAACGAGGTCATCGGTTCCTGAAAGATCATCGCGATGCGGTTACCGCGAATATGCCGCAGGGTTTTTTCCTTGAGCGTCAGCAGGTCCTGCCCGGCGTACTCGATGGTGCCGGACGGATGCCGCGCCAACGGGTAGGGCAGCAGGCGCAGGATCGAGTGGGCCGTCACCGATTTGCCCGATCCGCTTTCGCCCACGAGAGCCAGGGTTTCCCCGCGCCTGATATCGAAACTGACGTTGTTCACCACGCGGTGATGATGTTCGCCGGTGACAAACTCGACGCTGAGGTCGCGGATTTCGATCAGATTGTCCTGATTCATCTCATTTCCTCGGGTCGAAGGCATCGCGAGCGGACTCGCCGATAAACACCAGCAGACTCAACATGATCGCCAGCACGGCAAAGGCGCTCATGCCCAGCCACGGCGCCTGCAGGTTGGATTTGCCCTGGGCCACCAATTCGCCCAGCGACGGTGAGCCGGCGGGCAGGCCAAAGCCAAGGAAGTCCAGGGCGGTGAGGGTGCCGATAGCGCCGGTAAGAATGAACGGCATAAAGGTCATGGTCGAAACCATGGCATTGGGCAGGATGTGGCGGAACATGATCGCGCCGTTCTGCATGCCAAGCGCCCTTGCCGCGCGCACGTATTCCAGATTGCGCCCGCGCAGGAACTCGGCGCGCACCACGTCCACCAGGCTCATCCACGAAAACAGCAGCATGATCCCCAGCAACCACCAGAAGTTGGGTTGCACGAAACTGGCGAGGATGATCAGCAGGTACAGCACCGGCAACCCGGACCAGATCTCCAGGAAGCGCTGCCCGGCCAGATCGACCCAGCCGCCGTAGAAACCCTGCAACGCCCCTGCGATCACGCCGATAATCGAGCTGAGCACGGTCAAGGTGAGGGCAAACAGCACCGACACCCGAAAGCCGTAGATGACCCGCGCCAGCACGTCGCGGCCCTGGTCATCGGTGCCCAGCAGGTTGACCGACGACGGCGGCGCGGGAGCAGGCACCTTGAGATCGTAGTTGATGCTCTGGTAGCTGAACGGAATCGGCGCCCACAGGGTCCAGGCGTCCTTGGCCTTGAGCAGTTCCTGGATATACGGGCTCTTGTAGTTGGCCTCCAGCGGGAATTCGCCGCCGAACGTGGTCTCGGGGTAGCGCTTGAGCGCGGGGAAATACCAGCCGCCGTCGTAGTGCACCGCCAGCGGTTTGTCGTTGGCGATCAGCTCCGCGCCCAGGCTGAGCACGAACAGCGTCAGGAACAGCCACAGCGACCACCAGCCACGCTTGTTGGCCTTGAACCGCTCGAACCGGCGGCGATTGAGGGGGGACAGGTTCATCTCAATGCTCCCGGCTGGCAAAGTCGATGCGCGGATCGACCAGGGTGTAGGTGAGGTCACCGATCAGTTTCACGATCAGCCCCAGCAGGGTGAAAATAAACAGCGTGCCGAATACCACCGGGTAATCGCGGTTGATCGCCGCTTCGAAACTCATCAGGCCCAGGCCGTCCAGGGAGAAAATCACTTCCACCAGCAACGAGCCGGTGAAGAAAATCCCGATGAACGCCGAGGGGAAACCGGCGATCACCAGCAGCATCGCGTTACGAAACACATGGCCATACAGCACGCGGTGGTTGGTCAGGCCCTTGGCCTTGGCGGTGATCACGTACTGCTTGTTGATCTCGTCGAGAAAGCTGTTTTTGGTGAGCAGGGTCATGGTGGCAAAGTTACCGATCACCAGCGCCGTGATCGGCAATGCAAGGTGCCAGAAATAATCGAGGATCTTGCCGCCCCAGCTCAACTCGTCGAAGTTGTTGGAGGTAAGGCCACGCAGCGGGAACCAGTCGAAATAGCTGCCGCCGGCGAACACCACGATCAGCAGGATCGCAAACAGGAACGCCGGGATCGCATAGCCGACGATGATCGCCGAGCTGGTCCACACGTCGAAATGGCTGCCGTGCCGCGTGGCCTTGGCGATCCCCAGTGGGATCGATACCAGGTACATGATCAGCGTGCTCCATAGCCCGAGGGAGATGGACACCGGCATTTTTTCCTTGATCAGGTCGATGACCTTGGCGTCCCGGAAGAAGCTGTCGCCGAAATCCAGGCGCGCGTAGTTCTTGATCATGATCCACAAGCGTTCCGGCGCCGACTTGTCGAAACCGTACATCTTCTCGATTTCCTTGATCAGCGCCGGGTCCAGACCCTGGGCGCCACGGTAACTGGAGCCGGCTACCGCAACCTCGGCGCCGCCGCCGGCGATCCGGCTGGTGGCGCCCTCAAAGCCTTCGAGCTTGGCGATCATCTGCTCCACCGGGCCTCCGGGGGCGGCCTGGATGATGACGAAGTTGATCAGCAGGATCCCGAACAGCGTCGGGATAATCAACAACAGGCGGCGAATGATATAGGCCAGCATTCAATTGCCTCCGCTCGCCGCTTCGGCGTTCGTCTGGGGGGCCGATGGCACGGCGGGGGGTACGTTGGGCTTGCTCCACCAGGTGGACACGCCAACATCGTACAGCGGCGACACTTTGGGATGACCGAGGTGGTTCCAATAGGCCACGCGGAACGTCTTGATGTGCCAGTTTGGAATCACGTAGTAGCCAAATTGCAGCACTCGGTCCAGTGCCCTGGCGTGAGCGATCAGGCTGTCGCGGGAGTCGGAATCGATCAGCGCCTCCACCAATTCGTCGACCGCCGGGTCTTTGAGGCCCATGTAATTGCGGCTGCCCGGCTTGTCGGCACTGGTGGATTTCCAGAACTCGCGCTGCTCGTTACCTGGCGACGAGGATTGCGGAAAACTGCCCACCAGCATGTCGAAGTCCCGCGAACGCAGGCGGGTGACGAACTGCGACACGTCCACTCGGCGAATCACCAGGTCGATACCCAGGTCGGCCAGGTTGCGCTTGAACGGCAGCAGGATGCGTTCGAACTCGGTCTGGGCCAACAGGAATTCGATGGTCACCGGTTTGCCGGTGGTGTCGACCATCTTGTCGTCGACGATTTTCCAGCCGGCCTCCTGCAAGAGTTGGTAGGCCTCGCGCTGCTGGGCGCGAATCATCCCGCTGCCGTCGGTTCTGGCCGGTTCGAACGCTTCGGTAAACACCTGCGGCGGGATTTTATCGCGCAGCGGTTCGAGAATTTTCAATTCGTCGGGGCCGGGCAGGCCGGTGGCAGCCATGTCGGAGTTTTCGAAATAGCTGCGGGTGCGCGTGTAGGCGCCGTTGAACAGCTGCTTGTTGCTCCATTCAAAGTCCAGCAGCAGGCTGATGGCCTTGCGCACTCGCACATCCTGGAACATCGGCTTGCGCGTGTTGAACACGAAGCCCTGCATGCCGGTGGGGTTGCCGTTGGGGATTTCTTCCTTGATCAGGCGGCCTTGCGCCACGGCGGGCACGTTGTAGGCGTTGGCCCAGTTCTTCGCGCTGAACTCCGACCAATAGTCGAATTGCCCGGCCTTGAGCGCCTCCAGGGCCACCGTCGCATCGCGGTAATAGTCGGTGACGCGTTGGTCGAAGTTGTACAGGCCTTTGTTGATCGGCAGGTCTTTACCCCAGTAGTCCTTGACGCGCTCATAGCGTACCGAGCGTCCGGCGTTGACCTCCGCCACTTTGTAGGGGCCGCTGCCGAGGGGGAACTCCAGGTTGCCTTTGTTGAAGTCCCGCGTGGCCCACCAGTGCTTGGGCAATACCGGCAACTGGCCGAGGATCAGTGGCAGTTCGCGGTTATTGGTGCGCTTGAACTTGAACAGTACCCGCAGCGGGTCCTCGGCGATCACTTCGTCGACATCGGCATAGTAAGTGCGGTAGAGCGGGGTGCCGTCCTTGATCAAGGTCTGGAAACTGAACACCACGTCGTCGGCGCGCATGGGGTGGCCGTCGTGGAAACGTGCCTCGGGGCGCAGGTAGAAGCGCACCCAGCTGTTGTCCGGGGCCTTTTCGATTTTGCCGGCCACCAGGCCGTACTCAGTGAAGGGCTCGTCCAGGCTCTGGGTAGCCAGGGTGTCGTAGATCAGCCCGATATTGTCGGCGGGCACGCCTTTGCTGATAAACGGGTTGAAACTGTCAAAACCGGACAGGCTCGATTCGCGGAACGTGCCGCCCTTGGGGGCGTCGGGGTTGACGTAATCGGTGTGCTTGAAGTCCGCCGGGTATTTTGGCGGCTCGTTGTACAGAGTCAGCGCATGTTGCGGCGCGGCATGGGCTGCGGTGCACAGCAACAGGCTGGCGAGTGCAGTACGCAAGTACATCATTGGGCTTTCTCCGAAGCTTTCAGCCACCACGCGCTCAGGCCCAGGCTGTAGGGCGGCGTGGTGACAAAGGCGAACCGGTTGCGGTAGGCCAGGCGATGATAGTTGAGGTACCAGTTGGGAATGCTGTAGTGCTGCCACAGCAGCACCCGGTCCAGGGCGCGGCCGGCGGCCAATTGTTCGTCGCGGGTCTGCGCCGCCAGCAGTTGTTCCAGCAGGTGGTCGACCACAGGGTTGGCGATGCCGGCGTAGTTCTTGCTGCCCTTGATCGCGGCCTGGCTGGAGTGGAAGTACTGCCACTGTTCCAGGCCGGGGCTCAAGGTCTGGTTGAGGGTGATGAGGATCATGTCGAAGTCGAACTGATCCAGGCGCTGCTTATACTGGGCGCGGTCGACGGTACGCAGGTGCGCATCGACGCCGATGCTGATCAGGTTCTCGATATAAGGTTGCAGAATCCGTTCCAGGTTCGGGTTGACCAGCAGAATCTCGAAACGCAGCGGCTGCCCCTCCTTGTTGAGCAGGCGTTGGCCGGACAGTTTCCAGCCGGCCTCGCCCAGCAACGCCAGGGCACGCCGCAAGGTCTCGCGGGGGATGCCGCGCCCGTCGGTCTGGGGCAGGCTGAAGGGCTGAGTAAACAGACTGGCTGGCAACTGTTCGCGGTAGGGCGAGAGCATCAGCCATTCATGACCCACCGGCACGCCAGTCGCTGCGAACTCGCTGTTGGGGTAGTAGCTCAAGGTGCGTTTGTAGGCGCCGCTGAACAGGGTGCGGTTGGTCCACTCGAAGTCGAACATCATCCCCAGGGCTTCACGTACCTTGACCTGGCTGAAGGTCGGGCGTCGTGTGTTCATGAACAGACCCTGGCTCTGGGTCGGGATCTGGTGGGCGATCTGCGCCTTGATCACATCGCCGCGGTTGACCGCCGGGAAGGTGTAGCCATTGGACCAGTTCTTGGCCTGGTGCTCGATATAGATGTCGAACTCGCCGGCCTTGAACGCTTCGAAGGCGACATCGCTGTCGCGGTAGAACTCCACGTCGACCTTGTCATAGTTGTAGAAGCCCCGGTTAACCGGCAGGTCCTTGCCCCAGTAATCCTTGACCCGTTCGAACACCAGTTGCCGGCCCGGCGTAACCTTGCTGATACGGTACGGTCCGCTGCCCAGCGGGGGTTCGAAGGTGGTGGCCTTGAAGTCGCGGTTCTTCCAGTAATGCTGCGGCAACACCGGCAGCTCGCCCAGGCGCAGGATCAGCAGCGGGTTGCCCGCGCGCTTGAACACAAAGCGGATTCGGTGAGGGTTGAGCACATCCACCCGCGCAACTTCCTGCAGATTAGTGCGGTATTGCGGATGGCCCTCGGTGAGCAGGGTGCGATAGGAAAACGCCACGTCATCGGCGGTGATCGGCTTGCCGTCATGGAAACGTGCTTCCGGGCGCAGATTGAACACCACCCAGCTGCGGTCCTCGCTGTACTCCACCGATTGCGCAATCAGGCCATAGCTGGAGGTGGGTTCATCGCCGGACGGCGCGTATTGGCCGGTGCCGACCATCAACGGCTCGTTGAGCTCATTGATACCGTATTGCGAGAAATTGGGCGTGGAAACCGGGCTTGAGCCCTTGAACGTGTAGGGATTGAGCGTATCGAAGGTGCCAAACCCCATCACCCGCAGGGTGCCGCCTTTGGGCGCCGCAGGGTTTACCCAGTCGAAGTGGGTGAATTTGGCCGGGTACTTGAGCGTGCCGAACTGCGCGTAACCGTGGCTTTCGGTAATCGTCGCGTTGGCAGCAAAGCTCAAGGCCAGACTTATTAGTAGAAGGAGGGGACGCTTCAAGTCAGAGATCCGATCCAGGCGGCTTGGGCTTTATGATCGGTACAGTAACAGCTTGTTCCGGTTGGAAAAAGACAGTCGCAAACACTGGAGAGCAATGTGGGAGGGGGCTTGCCCCCGATGTTGGTGTGTCAGCCAGTGAATCCGGTGACTGGCACACTGCCATCGGGGGCAAGCCCCCTCCCACATGGGTTCTGCGGCGTTCTTCAGGCGTTAGCGGGGCCCGGAAACGACCAGCATCTGGCCTGGCTTCAGCGCCTGGCCGGTGCGTGGGTTCCAGCGCTTGAGATGTTGCATCTCGACGTTGAAGCGCTTGGCGACGATGTACAGAGAGTCGCCTTTCTTGACCTTGTACTGCACCGGCTTTTTGCTGTCGGCCTTGGCCACCACCTTGCGCGTGTCCTGCATCACCAGGGTCTGGCCGACTTTGAGCGCCTGACCGTTGAGCTGGTTCCAGCGCTGCAGGTCATGCACGTCGACCTTGTTGGCCTTGGCGATCAGCGTCAGGTTGTCGCCGCTGCGGACCTTGTAGCTGCGGGTACGCCCGGCCACACGTGCGGTTTCAACTTCGTCGAATACCTGCTTTTTCGGGCGCATCGCCAGCAATTCTTCAGGCTTCATCGTCGACAGGGTGCTGGTGAGCAGTTGTGCCTTGGAACTTGGCACCAACAGATGCTGCGGGCCGTCGAGGGTGGTGCGTTGCTTGAGTGCCGGGTTGAGCTGGAACAGTTCGTCTTCGTCGATTTCAGCCAGGGCGGCGACCCGGGACAGGTCCATGCTCTGCTTGACTTCCACCACTTCGAAATACGGTGTGTTGGCAATCGGGTTCAGGTTGACGCCATACGCCTCGGGCGCCAGTACCACTTGGGACAGTGCCAGGAACTTGGGCACGTAGTCCTTGGTTTCCTGGGGCAGGGGCAGGTTCCAGTAGTCCGTAGGCAGGCCGAGCTTCTCGTTGCGCTCGATGGCCCGGCTGACGGTGCCTTCGCCGGCGTTGTAGGCGGCCAGGGCCAGCAGCCAGTCGCCGTTGAACATGTCGTGCAGGCGGGTCAGGTAGTCCAGGGCAGCGGTGGTGGAGGCGGTGATGTCCCGGCGTCCATCGTAGGCGCGGGTCTGGCGCAGGTTGAAGTAGCGCCCGGTGGAGGGGATGAACTGCCACAGGCCGACCGCATCGCTGCGCGAGTAGGCCATCGGGTTGTAGGCACTTTCGATCACCGGCAGCAGCGCCAGCTCCAGCGGCATGTTGCGTTCTTCAAGACGTTCGACGATGTAATGAATGTAGAGGCTGCCGCGTTCGCCGGCGTTTTCGAGAAAGGAGGGGTTGCTGGCGAACCACAGGCGCTGTTGCTCGATGCGCGGGTTGACGCCCAGGCCTTCCTGCAATTGAAAGCCCCGGCGCATGCGTTCCCACACGTCCTGGGGCACTTCGGGGCTGGGTTTCTCGGAGAGCCAGATCGGTTTTTGCTTGATCTTGGCGGCAAGGTTGGGTTTGGGTTGCACGGTGGATTGTGCGGCGTAATTCGTCGATTGGCAGCCCGCCAATGTGGCGGACACAGCCACCGCCACAGCTTGAGCCAGGCGGGTCAATGCGTCTGAATGGTTGGATTTACGAATAGATGACGACATTGGCTGGAAGTAAGTTCCGGGCAAAAATGTCGGGCGATTCTAGAAAGCACTTGGGTTGCGGTCAACCATTCAGAAATTGCGTATCAGATTGCATCGACTTAGAACTTATCTTTCCATGCCCTCAGGCTGGCAAATACCTCGGCCCCAGAGCGGTTGTCGCGTCCGTTCCGTTCGTCCGCTTTTTGTTTAACGGATGTTTCAGCGGTGCGCAGAAACGGATTGGTGCGCTTTTCCAGGGCCAGGTTGGACGGCAGCGTCATCTCGCCGCGGGCGCGCCGTTGGCGGACCTCTTCCACCCGTTCGGCAATGTCGGCGTTGTGCGGCTCTACCGCCTGGGCGAATGTGAGATTGCTTTGGGTGTATTCGTGGGTGCAATACACCTGCGTGTCATCGGGCAGGGCGGCCAGGCGTTGCAGCGAGGCGTGCATCTGCTCGGGCGTGCCTTCGAACAGGCGGCCGCAGCCGGCGGCAAACAGGGTATCGCCGCAGAACAGCATACCCCGATGGTAGTAGGCGATATGGCCGAGCGTGTGGCCGGGTAAGGTGTATACATCGAAATCCAGGCCCAGCGCGGTGATGCGGGTATTGTCCTTGAGGGCGACGTCCCGGCCTGGGATGGTTTCGTCCGCCGGCCCGTAGACCTTGGCGTTCGTTGCACTTTTCAACTGCTCGACACCGCCGACATGGTCGTGGTGGTGATGCGTGATGAGAATGTCGCTGAGGCTCCATTCCGGGTTTTGCCTGAGCCAAGCCAGCACCGGCGCGGCATCGCCGGGATCGACCACGGCGCAACGCTGGGTATCCGGGTCTTGTAACAACCAGATGTAGTTATCGGTGAAGGCGGGCAGGGCACTGATCTGTATCATTCTTCGATTCGCCAAGCTGAACACATTGGTGCATCTTAGAACGTCCAGGCGAGTTGGAGAATGCAATGACTGATAAAGCGTTCGCCCAGGCCGATCCCGAGTGGCTGGCCTTGATCGGTGCGGCCCGCGAATGGTTGTCCGGGCCGATCGGGCAATTTCTGCTGGACGAAGAGCGGCGCATGCTCGAAGACGAGCTGGGCCGGTTCTTCGGTGGTTACCTGGTGCATTACGGGCCGTCGGCCCAGACGCCGCCCGCCGCGCCGCAAGTGCAGTGCAATGTGCGCCTGGGCGCACCGTTGCCCGGGGTGGAGATCGTGTGCGAGGAGCAGGCGTGGCCGTTGAGCGAGCACGCTGCCGATGTGGTGGTGCTGCAGCACGGCCTGGATTTCTGCCTGTCGCCCCATGGTCTGCTGCGTGAAGCGGCCAGCAGCGTGCGCCCGGGTGGCCATTTGCTGATTGTCGGGATCAACCCCTGGAGCAGTTGGGGCCTGCGCCATGTATTCGCCCACGACGGCCTGCGCCAGGCGCGCTGCATCGCGCCGTCGCGAGTGGGGGACTGGCTGAACCTGCTGGGCTTTGCGCTGGAGAAACGCCGCTTCGGGTGCTATCGTCCGCCGCTTGCCTCGGCCAAGTGGCAGACGCGCCTGGCGGGTTGGGAGCGCAGGGCGGGTGCCTGGCAACTGTCGGGCGGCGGCTTCTATCTATTGGTGGCGCGCAAGATCGCCGTCGGGTTGCGACCGGTACGCCAGGCGCGCCGCGAACCCATCGGCAAGCTGGTGCCGATGCCGATGGCCAAGGTCAACCGCAAGCAAAGCCAAGCGTAAAACTTCTTTTGATTTCAGACCGAGCAACCGATGACCGATAGCGTAGAACTCTTCACCGATGGCGCCTGCAAAGGCAACCCGGGGCCTGGCGGCTGGGGCGCCTTGCTGGTGTGCAAGGGCGTCGAGAAGGAATTGTGGGGCGGCGAAGCCAACACCACCAACAATCGCATGGAGCTGATGGGCGCAATACGCGGCCTGGAAGAGCTCAAGCGCCGTTGCAACGTACTGCTGGTGACCGACTCGCAATACGTGATGAAGGGCATCAACGAGTGGATGGTCAACTGGAAGAAGCGCGGCTGGAAAACGGCGGCCAAGGAACCGGTTAAAAACGCCGACCTGTGGCAATTGCTCGATGAGCAATGCAATCGCCATGACATCACTTGGAAGTGGGTGCGCGGTCACATCGGCCACCCTGGCAACGAACGCGCCGATCAATTGGCCAACCGTGGCGTCGACGAAGTGCGCGGCTACAAGCAGGGCTGATGCCGGGCGACGTGTTAAGATCGCGCGCTTTGAACTACACCACACCGTTGAGAGCTGAACCCTGATGGCCATCCGATCCGTTGTACTCGATACCGAAACCACCGGCATGCCGGTGACCGATGGTCACCGGATCATTGAAATCGGCTGCGTCGAACTCATGGGTCGCCGCCTCACCGGCCGTCACTTCCACGTGTACCTGCAACCGGACCGTGACAGCGATGAAGGCGCAATTGCCGTTCACGGTATTACCGACGAATTTCTCAAGGGCAAGCCGCGTTTCGCCGAAGTGGCCGATGAGTTCTTCGAGTTCATCAACGGCGCCCAACTGATCATCCACAACGCGGCGTTCGACGTCGGCTTCATCAACAACGAATTCGCCCTGATGGGGCAGACCGACCGCGCTGATATCTCCAGGCACTGCTCGATCCTCGACACCCTGATGATGGCGCGCGAGCGTCACCCGGGCCAGCGCAACAGCCTCGATGCCTTGTGCAAACGCTATGGCGTCGACAACTCCGGCCGTGAACTCCACGGTGCCTTGCTTGACTCCGAGATTCTCGCCGACGTTTACCTGACCATGACCGGCGGGCAGACCAGCCTGTCCCTGGCCGGTAATGCGTCCGATGGCGCCGGCTCGGCCGAAGGCTCGGGCAATCGCGCTTCGGAAATCCGCCGCCTGCCGGCCGACCGCAGACCCACGACCATTATCCGCGCCAGCGAGCAGGACCTGGCCGAGCATGCGGCACGGCTGGAAGCGATTGCCAAGTCGGCGGGTGCGCCCGCGTTGTGGACCCAGCTGACCCAACAGTAATGCGGGAGGGGCTCGCTCCCTTCCACTGTTGATCGCCCTGGCCGCCAAAATCTTCATTCGCCACATCCGCTCCCAGCTTCTACCCTTGAGTGCATAGCCCTCAGGACTACAAGCCCTCATGTACAAAGACCTGAAGTTCCCCATCCTTATCGTGCACCGCGACATCAAGGCCGACACCGTTGCCGGTGACCGGGTCAGGGGAATCGCCCAGGAGTTGGAACAGGAGGGCTTCAGTATTTTCTCCGCCGTGGACTACGCCGAAGGCCGGCTGGTGGCGTCTACCCATCACGGCCTGGCGTGCATGCTGATCGCCGCCGAGGGTGCCGGAGAAAACACTCACCTGCTGCAAAATATGGTGGAACTGATCCGCCTGGCACGGCTGCGCGCGCCGAACCTGCCGATCTTCGCCCTGGGCGAGCAGGTCACCCTGGAGAACGCCCCGGCCGATGCCATGAGCGAACTCAACCAACTGCGCGGCATTCTTTACCTGTTCGAAGACACCGTGCCGTTCCTGGCCCGCCAGGTGGCCCGCGCGGCGCGCACGTACCTGGATGGCCTGTTGCCGCCGTTCTTCAAGGCCCTGGTACAACACACCGCCGATTCCAACTATTCCTGGCACACCCCTGGTCATGGCGGCGGCGTGGCTTATCGTAAAAGCCCGGTCGGGCAAGCGTTCCATCAATTTTTCGGGGAAAACACCCTGCGCTCGGACCTGTCGGTCTCGGTACCCGAACTGGGCTCGCTGCTCGACCATACCGGCCCGCTGGCCGAAGCCGAGGCCCGCGCCGCGCGCAATTTTGGCGCCGACCATACCTTTTTTGTGATCAGCGGCACCTCCACCGCCAACAAGATCGTCTGGCATTCCATGGTCGGTCGCGATGACCTGGTCCTGGTGGATCGCAACTGCCACAAGTCAGTGTTGCATTCGATCATCATGACCGGCGCCATCCCGTTGTACCTGTGCCCGGAACGCAATGAGCTGGGGATCATCGGCCCGATTCCACTCAGCGAGTTCAGCCCCGAGTCGATCCGCGCCAAGATCGATGCCAGCCCGTTGACCCGTGGCAGACCCGCCAAGGTGAAGCTGGCGGTGGTCACCAATTCCACCTACGACGGCCTGTGCTACAACGCTGAGCTGATCAAACAACAACTGGGCAGCAGCGTCGAGGTGCTGCATTTTGACGAAGCCTGGTACGCCTATGCGGCGTTTCACGAGTTTTTCGCCGGGCGTTATGGCATGGGCACCTCTCGCACCAAAGACAGCCCCCTGGTGTTCAGTACCCATTCAACCCACAAGCTGCTGGCGGCGTTCAGCCAGGCATCGATGATCCACGTGCAGGACGGTGGTGCCCGGCAACTGGACCGTGACCGTTTCAATGAAGCGTTCATGATGCATATCTCCACCTCGCCGCAATACAGCATTATCGCCTCGCTGGACGTCGCCTCGGCCATGATGGAAGGCCCTGCCGGTCGCTCGCTGCTGCAGGAAATGTTCGACGAAGCCCTGAGCTTTCGTCGCGCCCTGGCCAACCTGCGCCAGCATCTGCCTGCAGAAGACTGGTGGTTTTCCATCTGGCAGCCGCCGTCGGTGGCCGGCATCGACCGTGTTGCCACGGCGGATTGGCTGCTGCACCCGCAGGATGACTGGCATGGGTTTGGCGACGTGGCCGAAGACTACGTACTGCTTGACCCGATCAAAGTCACCCTGGTCATGCCCGGCCTCTCGGCCGGTGGTGCGTTGAGCGACTGCGGGATTCCCGCCGCGGTGGTCAGCAAGTTCCTTTGGGAGCGTGGGCTGGTGGTGGAGAAGACCGGGCTGTATTCCTTTCTTGTGCTGTTTTCCATGGGCATCACCAAAGGCAAATGGAGTACCTTGCTCACCGAGCTTTTGGAGTTCAAGCGCAACTACGACGCCAATGTCAGCCTGGCCAGTTGCCTGCCCTCGGTATTTGCCCAGGGGCCGGTGCGTTATCAGGGCCTGGGGTTGCGCGACCTCTGCAATCAACTGCACAGTTGCTACCGCAGCAACGCCACGGCCAGGCACCTCAAGCGCATGTACACGGTGTTGCCGGAAATCGCCATGAAACCGGCCGACGCCTACGACCAATTGGTACGGGGCGAAGTCGAGGCCGTTTCCATCGATGCCTTGCCAGGGCGCGTTGCAGCCGTGATGCTGGTGCCTTATCCGCCGGGCATTCCGTTGATCATGCCGGGCGAGCGTTTCACCGAGTCGACGCGTTCTATCATCGACTACCTGGCTTTTGCTCGAACATTCGATAGCAGCTTCCCAGGTTTTGTCGCGGATGTTCACGGGTTACAACACGAAGACGACGGCAGTGGTCGTTGTTACACCGTCGATTGCATCAAGGGTTAAGGATGGTTATGCAAGCTGTAATGAACCCGAAGTACCCAGGGCTCAGTGTGCGGGTCGCCGACGCAGGTTTTGATGCGTATGTGTGGGGCAATGACTTCAGTTTCGAGGTCAGCGCCTACGGCATACCGGAGATGGGCAAACGCGTGGACCAATGGTCGGTGGAGCGCATCCTGCCGTATCGCAAGTGCTACGGCATCGACCCGGAAGAGTTCGCCAGTTTCCGCGATGCTCCCGACAGTGCAATTTTCATGGCCTATCTGGACGACGAGCCGGTAGGGCACATTGTAGTGAGCACCAATTGGAACGGCTTTGCCCATGTCGACGAGCTGGCGGTGGCCTTGCATGCGCGTCGACACGGGGTGGCCAAGGCGCTGCTGGATGTCGCGCAGTTCTGGAGCCGCAAGAAAAGCCTGCCAGGCATGATGCTCGAAACCCAGAACAACAACCTCGGCGCCTGCCGCCTGTATGAACGCTGCGGTTATGTCATGGGTGGAATCGACCACCTGCGCTATCGCGGCATCGATCCGCAGACCCGCGAAGTGGCGATTTTCTGGTACCGGTTGTTCAAGACCGAACGGGACGCGAGCTGAGCCCGCTCTCGTCTTCAAGCCCCGGAGCAGTCACGAATCGATCCATGAATGCGCTCCACCGACCTTGATCTGCAGCTGCTCACGGAACGTCAGGTAGTGTTGCCTGGCCGCTTGTATGCGCTGTGGAAGCCCTTCAGGCGCGCTGATGCCTTTGCTCGCGTAGTACTCAAGGATGTGGTTTTCCAGGTCGAACACCTTGCCCGGTTGAAGCCGGCCATTGATCTGCTGGGTCTCCTTGTTCACGCCATCGAAACCAATGTCATAAATGTCGGGACGTCGGGACTTCAGTACGTCGTCAAACAGCGTGGGGCCGACAGTTTCAAAAATCCTGCCTTCATATGCCAGAAACTCCGGGGTGTAGTCGACGGTACCGCTGGCGTTCCGGGTGGTGGTCGGGCGGCTGGTCTCGAAGTAGGTTTTGTTCAGGGTAAAGCGGCGATTCATCTCGGCGATCATTTCAGCGATGACCGGGTTGTCCGCTTGGGTGGCGAAGTTGCTGGTATTGAAGAACGGTCGGTAGTGGCTCAGCTTATGGGTCACCGGCCGGCTGACCATCACGTCCGAGTCTCCGGCAGTCAGGCCCGGTAGGCCCACCGCACCCTGGATCAGGTCATCGGTGTCCAGGTAGATTCCACCGTAGGTATTCATCATCGGATAGCGCGCTACGTCGGACGCGGCGGCGAGGTTCTTGCCTTGGCCGCGACGGAAATACGCATACATGTCGGTGTTTTGCAGAGATTGAAAAAAGCCCTCTTCCTGCAGGTTTACCACGGTGAGCCCCGGCGCATCCGCAGCCAACCGGCGCTTGATCGCCTGAAACTGCGCCGGGGTGTCGGCATCGACGTGCACAAGGCTGCTGAAGCCAGGCATCTTCTCGGCGTTTTTGGCCATGTTGCTCACCATTGCCGCAGGTATATCGCCACCGGCCCAGAAATAGTGGATCTGTCGGGGAATGGCTCTGACGTTTTTCGGCGCCTCCAATACCGCCGGCGACGGCGCGTCGATAAACCTGAAACTATGGGCATCCAGCTGCCTGGCCTGTTTCATTTTGGCGAGCGTTCCCAGTTGCCACTTGTTCTTTGCGCTTCGCCAGAAATACAAGGGTGTTTTGCCGTCCGTATCGACGCCTCCGCGCCAGGCGCCGACCTGGCCGTCGAAGCTGACGATATGATTGATGCCGTTGTAGTTGAGGGTGTACGGATTGGCAGAATTGGTGCGTATTTTTATGTCGTCTATCGGGACGATTTAGGTGTTCTGGTCAAGCTTCCATTTGGGCAACGTGTCCGGCTGCCCGCCGAGTAGGCGCTGGGCGGTGACCGAGGGTTCCCAGCCCGCGCCGCCCAAATCCCGGACGGCAATCGAGGCGCTGCCTGCGGTGGGATGCAGGATCACGCGCTGGCCGTCCTCGAGCCTGGATTGATAGAGCCTGCCGTCGATTTTTACGTACTCTTTATTGCCGGGGCCGGCGTAGACGTTGGCCTGCAGGCCCTTGACCCGCAGCCCCGCGGGCTCGACCCTGACCTCGTAGTCCAACAGTGACGGCGATTGAAGGACTCTGACGTCTGCGCCAGTCGCCGCGACAGCGGGTTGAAAGCGCTCCAGCGGCGCGCCATAGGGCAACCCCTTGACTGCGTCGTAGGCATGCCACTGACCCTTGCGGAACACCGCTGCGCCTCCCAGGTGCAGATCGCCCGCCCGGTAGCTGCCTACGGCCGCCAGGCCATGCTGCGTGCCGGCCGCCTTGAGCATGTCGTAGCTGCCGCTGGCACCCCTGAGTGCATGGATAGCCTGCCGTCCGACGCTGGCGCCGCTGCGCACCAGCGCCCCCGTACGCCTGAGCAGGTCGCCCGTGCCACTCAACGGGTTGAGCGCCTCGGCCGCGACCGTGCCCAGGAAGCGCGCCGCTTTTGTCGCGCCGGCCACGCTTGTCACACCTTTGGCAAACGCCTTGCCCGCTTGGCCGGCCTTGCCGATTCCCAGGGTGACCAGGCCGATCGCATCCAGGCCAAGGTCAAGCAGGCCATCGGCAACATGGCCGTGCATGAAATTGACCGTGGCCGACCTGAGTGGGATCAGGTTAAGTAGGAATTCGCCGACGGCGTCATCGCCGGCGGCGCTCAGGTCGTAGGAGTTCATGCCTCTGGCATGGTGGAGCAGGTCGTCGTTATGCAGGTCCAGGGAACGTGCGAACACCTTGGCGATGTAGTCGGTGCGCGCCGAGTCAAATACCTGTGGCGTGTCCGAAGCGGCGATCGCCTCTCTGGCGTGTTCGGTGTGTTCATCCTCGAACGGCTTGAAGGCCACGGTTTTATACAAAGTGCTGGCGTGTCTGGTTTCCAGCCCGGCGTAGGGCGGCGAGTACCTTGTCGCCAGGTAATTATGTTGGGTAATCGTGCCGGCGCGCGTGTCAATGCGATACACATTGACCTGGCCATTGCGCGTGGTTTTTACATCGAGGGTATGCCCTCGTTTGCTCAGGGTCTTGGTCGAGAAGTCCAGGCCTATCTTGTATTCGTGGGTATGAAAGAACTCGAGTGCGCCGTACTCGAGGTTTTGTCGATCCTGCGGCGGCAGTGTCGAGATCAGGTATCGGGTCAGGCCCGCGTGGCCTTGTTCCAGGGTGGCGATGGCCTGCCTGTAACGCTCGGTGAACGCATCGGCTACGGTCAGCTTGCCGCTGGCGGACTTGTCGCAGAACGCCTGGATGGGAATCCGCGGGTCGTTGGTGACCCAGTGTTCTGCCTTGTCGTGCACGACCGTGTCGCCCTGCATCACGATGTCCAGCATCGAGTGCTCGCCGGGGAAGCGAGCTGGCCGGCCTTCGCGCAAGCTGGCCTTGACGAGGCTTTGGGCCTTGAAAACGCTGTCGGCGACCCCGGGAAACTGCGCCCTGAGCAGCTCCAGCGCCATCGCTTCGCGCTCTGGAACAGGCGTTGCAAGGGCGATGGCCGTGGCCTGCAGATGCTCCTGCCTGGTGATAAAGCGTTGTCGGATTTGCGCGTCCGTGGGCGGCGGGTCGGTATTCAACAGGCCGTTGACCGCCGCCCAATCATTCAGCGCGTCGCGTTGAATGCGTTGGATGAGCGCCGCATCGACATCGACGGACTCGGCGGCGGCCAGCACTTCGCTGTAACTCATCGTGAGCACGCGCCCTGGCGACTGCGCTTCCAGCCTGGCCGCCGCGATTGTCAGTTGGGTCCAGGGGATACTGCCGTAAGTCACGCTCGGCGGGATGTCCTTGACCAGGTGCTGTGGGGCGACGCGGGCCAGCAATACGCGGGCCGCCAGGTCGGCCGCTGCCGCCGTCGTGCGCCCGTGCACCACCAGGTGCCGGCTCAAGCGTTCGATCACCTCGACGGCGGGTTTGCCCCAATGCTGGCGTTGCCCAAGGTCAAAACCGGCGACGCTGTTGCGCGCCGGGGTGCCGAGGGATTCGGGGTCCAGGCTCAGTTGGATGGCCGCCAGCAGGTAATCGTTGACGCTGGCAGGCGTCGCAATGCCACCCAACCTGGATTGAATGACCTTGCCCAGCGCCTGCGCCCTCGCCGAGCCCAGCAGCGCCTCGGTTGCGTTGCTGGTTTTCTTCAAGTCAATGTTCGCCAGGTCGCTGTCTGCCAGCAGATAACCCAGCACCCCTTTATTGCGCGCGGCCAATGGCAATCCGGGCAGGGTTGAGCCGGGTTCATCGAGCAGGTCGATGATGGTTTGCCGATCGTGCGTGTTCAGGGGCAACGGCCATGACAGCGCGCCGCTGAAGTTGCCCAGGGGATGGGTCTGCGCGTGTCGGGTCGCGAGCTGATACAGCGCGAGCAGGTCGTCCATGCGGGTCGGGACGGGTAAACCGCTGCCGTTGAGGTAGGTGCGAAGGTCGACGACGCTGCGGGCGGGGGGCAGAGGGTGTTGTTGGTAGTAATCCGAGTCTTCACACACCGACAGGGTACGGCCGCTCAGCAACTGCTCGACATCGCGGTGTCGATCTCCCTGGCCGGTGTCGACGGCTTCCTTCAACAGCCCGCGCAGCACCGTCGCCAGTGCCTGCCAGTTGCAGCGTTCGGCAAAGGCTTTTTTCAGCGCGGCCGGATTGTCCAGTTCGTCAGCAGGCGACGTGTCCGTCGCACTCCCGAGCGCTTGCGGACGGGGGCCTGGACGATGCTCAGGGTGGGGCAGGGCCAATTGAGAAAGAGGGAGAGTGGCAGGTTGAATGGCGTTCACGAGAAACCGTCCCTGGGTAGTCGAATGTCGCCTGCAAGCAAGCGCGGCGAGGTCAACGACTGTGTGCGAAAAGCCGGGGATCAGGTTCCCGCCTGACTGTCAGGGGGTGTGTCGAAAACAGCGGTGGCGGGCGGGGGATTACGCTGCGGGCGTACCGCTCAGCAGTGCCTGGGCTTTGTGGGTGATGATTTCCAGCAAAGCGTTCAATGCCGGCGAGGGTGCGGCGTCTTTCAGGGTCAGCGAGTAAAGGATGACGGGCATCGGCGGCGACACCGGGCACGCGTCCAGGCCGGACTCGCGCACGCCAAGGGCGGTGAACGGGTCGACAATCGCCAGCCCTTCTCCCGCCTCGACCATGCTGCGCATCATCTGGTAGGTCTGCACCCGTGTCTGCACCACCGGTAACGGGCGTAACGCCTGCAGCTTGGCATCCAGCAGGCGGCTCAGCGGGTCATGACCCTCCAGGCCGATCATGGACTGGCCGGCCAGGTCTTGCAGGGCGATGTATTTCTGCTTCGGCTTGAGCCAGCCATGGGGCGCCAGCAGCTGCAGCTTGCCTTGGGCCAGCACGGTACTGAGAATCTGCGGGTGTTCCGGGTCGTGCAGGCTCAGGCCTACGTCGGCTTCGTGCAACAGCAGGCTTCTGACAATGTCGCGGGTCGGCTGGCTTGACAGGTTGCACGGCGTGTCTTGAAAGCGACGGCGCAGCAGGGCGATGCTCTGCGGCAGCAGGTGGTTGGCCAGAGGCGGGGTGCACAGCGCGCGCAGTGTCGGGGCATGGTGATGTTTGAGGCGGCCGGCCAGGCGTTGCAGCGGTTCGAGTGCTTCGTAGACAGGCGCGATCTGCGCCTGCAGCTCCAGGGTTTCGCGCGTGGCCTGCAGACGCCCGCGCACACTGGCGAACAGCATGAAGCCCAGTTGCTGCTCGGCATCCTTGAGCGTCGCGTCCACGTCGCCCACGGGAAGTTGCAACCACTCGGCGGCCGTGCCGAGGTGTCCGGTCTGCAAAATGGCCTGAATCACTTCGATATGACGTAAACGCATCGCCGGAGTCTATGTGCAGCGCGGTGGGGTTTCAATGGCACCGACCTCGATGCGCAAAAAAGACTGCGCGGGTCGCTCACACCTATGGCGTTCGGCCATGGCCCCACTAGAATGGCGCGTCTGAACATCGATGACCAAAGCCGCCCACGGCACTTACAACAAAAACAGGTCGGGTCTCACATGCCAATTCCCTCGCGCTTTTTCGGGATAACGGCCAAGCAGCTCCTGGTGTTGGTTACCGTGGGGTGCGTGGCTGCCTATCTCTTCAATAACCACGACGAAACCCTGCCGGAAAACCTCGCCCTTGAAACCTTCATTCGGGACCAGGAGCAGGTGGGCGAACAGGTGGGGGCGGTGCTGGGCATTGCCTTGGTGCGGCAGATACAGGCGTATCCGGCCAATGGCGCGCCGGGCTACAAGCGTTCGACGTACACGGTCGAAGGGGAGCGAGGGCGGCTGATGGTGACCCTTAAGCAGGTCGAAGGGGAGGCGGGCGCCGAAGTGACGGAGATTCGCCGGCCCTGATCGCCCAGCCCAGTCAACGCCATCAATGGCCGGGACTGAGCAGGCAGAAACGGGCGAGATATCAGGAGGCGGGCGTGGACTGCGACTCGCGGACCAGAATCGTTCCCGACTGGATCAGTTTGAATTCATCGCCTTCCAGTTTTTCTACACGATCGCCAATGGCCAGCTTGTAGGTGGTGGTAGGGGCCGAGCCAGCCAGGTCGCCGTGCGCCGGGGTGGATTCCTGGAATTCATGCACCGAATACACGCGTCCTTCTGCGTCTCTGGCATGGAATTGTCCGACAAGTACTGCTGCCATCTGTTTAGAACCTCTGGAGATAAACACTCGATTTTCGGTTGTGTAGACCGTCATTGAGCGGGGTAGTTTGCCTACCGAAAAAAAATACTATTCGTAGGGCGTTTTGAGACGTTTCCTACGCGGGAAGGCGCAAGGCAAACCCGTGGGCAACTTCAGATGCTGCTGGTGAACAGGCGGCGAAGACTTTATAACTACAACTTCCTTAGTCCAACGTCGGGAAACTTCAATGAGCAAGGTCTACACGATCGCCGTCCTGGTGGGCAGCTTGAGAAAAGACTCCATCAACCGCAAAGTCGCGCTGGCACTGGCCGACCTGGCCCCCGCCAACCTGAAGTTGAACATCGTGGAAATCGGCGATCTGCCGCTCTACAACGAGGACATCGACGGTGCATCACCGCCGGCAGCCTACAGCACTTTCCGTCAGCAGGTGAGTTCATCCGACGCGGTGCTGTTCGTGACCCCGGAATACAACCGTTCCGTACCGGCCCCATTGAAAAACGCGATTGACGTTGGCTCGCGCCCTTATGGCAAAAGTGCCTGGAGCGCCAAGCCGGGGGCGATCATCAGCGTGTCGCCGGGTGCGATTGGCGGCTTCGGCGCCAACCACCACCTGCGCCAGTCCCTGGTATTCCTTGATGTATGGTGCATGCAGCAGCCGGAAGCCTATCTGGGCGGCGCGGGCAGTGTGTTCGATGAGGCGGGGAAGGTGTCGGAGAAAACCAGGCCGTTTTTGCAGGCATTCATTGATGCCTACGCCAAATGGGTGGAAAAACAGAGCGCCTGAATCGGTACTCGTTATCCAATGTGGGAGGGGTAAGCCCTCTCCCACAGTATTGGATCAGCGCAACCAGTTAGTCCTCGCCAACTCGATCACCTCATCGCCACGGCCACTCATCACCGCCTTGAGCATGTACAGGCTGAACCCTTTGGCCTGCTCCAGCTTGATGCTTGGCGGCATCACCAGTTCCTGGGTCGCGGTGACCACATCCACCAGCACCGGGCCATCATGGGCCAGGGCGCGGCGCAAGGCCGGCTCCAGGTCTTCGGATTGCTCCACGCGAATGCCGAGAATGCCCATGGCATTGGACATGGCGGCGAAATCCGGGTTTTTCAGTTCGGTCCCGGCCTCCAGGTAACCGGCCGCCTTCATCTCCATGGCGACAAACCCCAGCGACGCGTTATCGAACACGATGACTTTGACCGGCAGGTTCAATTGCGCCAGTGAGATGAAATCCCCCATCAGCATGGCAAAGCCACCGTCGCCGGACATCGAGATCACCTGGCGCCCAGGGAACGCTGCCTGTGCGCCGATCGCCTGCGGCATCGCATTGGCCATGGAGCCATGGTTGAACGAGCCGATCAGGCGGCGCTTGCCATTCATCTTCAAGTAGCGCGCGCCCCACACGGTGGGCGAACCGACATCGGCGGTGAAGATCGCATCCTCGTCCGCCAGCTCGCTGAGCAGGCGTGCGACGTACTGCGGGTGAATCGGCCGATTGGCTTTCGACGGCTGCGCGAGGTCGTCCAGGCCCTGGCGGGCTTTTTCATAGTGCTTGAGCGACGTATCGAGAAAGCTGCGGTCGGTCTTGCGGGTCAGGCGCGGCAGCAGAGCGTCCAGGGTTTCACTGACGTCGGCGGCGATGCCCAGGTCAAGGGTGGCGCGTCGGCCGAGTGCCTGGGGGTCGCGGTCGATCTGGATGATTGTGGCGTCGGTGGGGTAGAACTGGCGATACGGGAAGTCGGTGCCGAGCATGATCAGCGTGTCGCAGTCGAGCATGGCGTGGTAACCGGAGCTGAAGCCGATCAGGCCCGTCATGCCCACGTCGAACGGATTGTCCCACTCCACATGCTCTTTGCCGCGCAACGCGTGCACCACCGGCGCGCCGAGGGTGTCGGCCAGGGCGACGACTTGGTTATGGGCACCGGCGCAGCCGCTGCCGCACAGCAGGGTGACTTTCTGGCTGCTTTGCAGGATCTCGACCAAGCGTTGCAGGTCCTGCTCCGCCGGTAAGGTGCGCGGCGCGTGCAGGGCGGGCCAGGGTTTAAGCTTGTCTTCGACTTCCAGCAGCGACACATCACCCGGAATCACCACCACGGCCACGCCGCGATTGAGAATCGCCGAGCGCATGGCGCGGTGCAGCACCTGGGGCATTTGCGCAGGGTTGCTGACCAGTTCGATAAAGTGGCTGCATTCCTTGAACAACTCCTGGGGATGGGTTTCCTGGAAGTAATTCAGGCCGATCTCGGACGACGGAATCTGCGCGGCAATTGCCAGTACCGGCACATGGTTGCGATGGCAGTCGAACAAGCCATTGATCAAGTGCAGGTTGCCCGGCCCGCAACTGCCGGCGCACACGGTCAGCTCACCGGTGGCGGCCGCTTCGGCACCGGCGGCGAAGGCGGCCACTTCTTCGTGGCGCACATGCATCCACTCAATGCTGTCCATGCTGCGCAGCGCGTCGGTCAGCCCGTTGAGGCTGTCACCGGTCAAACCCCAGATGCGCTTGATGCCCGCCTGTTCCAGGGTGCTCGCCAATTGCTGGGCCAGGTTGATTTTCGCCATGAAGAACTCCAATCGTCAGTGAGGTTAAAAGCTGCTGATCAATAGGGGACAGTTCGATCACGGCGAATGCTCCGCCTTTAATGTGAAGATTGCGTCATGCTGGCGCGGTACTGGCGGGTACGCCGAGCGATAAACCACTGATCGCGCACCAGCGCCATGCACGGCGCAACCTTGGGCCTGGGCAGGCGACCACGGCTCAGGCGGCGCATCTGGTCGCGTACCACGGCCAGGGTGGCGAGGGCGGCAAGCGGCTTGCGCCGCCATTGGATCGGTTTGAGTTGCGGGTTGGGGTCGCGGCCTTCGCGCCAGTGCTTGAGCAATTGCGGTTCCAGGGTCAGCGCGGTGGCGATGCCGGCCATGGCGATGCCGCTGTCCAGCACTTGCTGCACGATGGGCAGGCGACGAATACCGCCCGTCACCATCAACGGCATGGTGGCGATGCTTGCCAGCTCCTTGGCAAATTCCAGAAAGTACGCTTCGCGCGCCAGGGTCCGCCCGTCCCGCGCGTCGCCCTGCATGGCGGGTGCTTCATAGCTGCCGCCGGACAATTCGAGCAGATCGATGGGCAGCGGGTTGAGCATCTCGACCACGGCGCGTGCGTCCGCCGCATCGAAGCCGCCGCGCTGGAAGTCCGCCGAGTTGAGCTTGACTGCCACGCAGAACGACGGGCTGACACTGGCGCGCACGGCGTGGATCACTTCCAGCAGCAGGCGTGCGCGGTTTTCCAGGGAGCCACCCCAGCGGTCGGTGCGGTGGTTGCTCAGTGGCGAGAGAAACTGGCTGATCAAGTAGCCATGCGCGCCGTGGATCTGTACGCCGCTGAACCCGGCCTTTTCGGCCAGGCGCGCGCTGGTGGCGAAGCGTTGGATCACGTCCTGGATATCGTCCTCGGTCATGGCCCGAGGGGTGGCGAACATCTTTGAGAAACTGCCCAGGTCCAGCGCGATGGCCGACGGCGCCAGGGCTTGCTGGCCGAGGTTGGCCATGGTCTGGCGGCCTGGATGGCTGAGTTGAACCCAGAAATGCACACCTTTGGCCCGTGCCACCTCGGCCCATTCGCGGAAGCTGTCCAGGTGCTCTTCGTTTTCCAGCGCGACGCCGCCGGGGCCGGTCATGGCGCGGCGGTCGATCATTACGTTGCCGGTCAGCAACAGGCCCGGCTCGCCGTCAGCCCAGGCCTTGTACAGTTGCTTGAGTGCGTGGGAGGGCGCTTGGTTGAGGTCGGCCATGTTTTCTTCCATCGCGGCTTTGGCAATGCGGTTGGCGATGATCTGGCCATTGGGCAGTTGCAAGGGTTCGAACGGTGACATGGGTTGACTCCTGAGCGGGGGAGGCCTCAGGCTAAGCTTAAAGTTAACTTTAATGTCAAGCAGGTATCGCAATGAATATCGGAGAGCTGGCAAAACAGAGTGGACTGGCCGCCTCGCGCATTCGTTTTTACGAGGCCGAAGGACTGATCAGCCAGGTGGGGCGTCAGGCCAATGGCTATCGGCGCTATGCACCGGAAGCGTTGCAGACCTTGCAGTTGATACAGAGCGCGCAACAGGCGGGGTTTACCTTGCAGGAACTCAAGGCGCTCATGCCGGCGCCGGGGGAGTACAAGCGCGAGGAGTTGATTGAGGCGCTGCAGCGCAAGGTGCAGCAGATCGAAGAAATGCAGGCGCATTTGGCGCACAGCAAAGCGCAGTTGCTGGGCGTGATCGAGGCGGTACGGGCACAGCCGGAAGGCGTGCCGTGCTCGATGGGGCAGAAGCAGGTGCTGGCGTCGATCAAACTCAACCGATAAAAAAGCCCTGGCATGCCAGGGCTTTTTCATGTGCGCCAACTCAGCGGCGACGGAACAGCGGAAGCGGCTCGTCAGTGGCGGCCTGGTAGGTCACCGAGAAATCCTTCAGGCTTTCCAGCGCTTCGTACGGGTCTTTGTCGGCGCGCAAGGCGAAGGCATCGAAGCCGCAGCGGTGCAGGTAGAACAACTGGTCGCGCAATACGTCGCCGATCGCCCGCAGTTCGCCCTTGTAACCGTAGCGATCACGCAGCAGTCGGGCGTTGGAGTAGTTGCGCCCGTCGGTGAAGGCCGGGAAATTCAGGGCGATGACCTGGAAGTGCTCCACGTCCGCGCCGATCTCTTCGGCTTCTTCATCGGCGTCCAGCCACACCCCCAGGCCGCCGTCGCGGGCCTTGAGGGCATGCCCGTGTTCGCGCCACAGCGCCAGCGGCACGATCAGGTCGTCGCAGTTGGAAATGCCGTCGAAGCTCGCGTCCTTGGGCAGCAGGTGCCAGGTTTCGTCGACGACTTCGTTGTTCTTAATGATTCGCTGCATAGACGCGCTCCTTGAACAGGTCGATGCCGATGCGCTGGTAGGTGTCGATGAAGCGCTCATCTTCGGTGCGCTGTTCGATGTACACATCGATCAGTTTACCGATCACGTCAGGCATGGCTTCCTGGGCGAAGGACGGGCCGAGGATCTTGCCCAGGCTCGCATCGCGGCTGGCGCTGCCACCCAGGGACACTTGGTAGAATTCTTCGCCTTTTTTGTCCACGCCCAGAATGCCGATGTGGCCGACGTGGTGGTGACCGCAGGCGTTCATGCACCCGGAGATGTTCAGGTCCAGCTCACCGATGTCGAACAGGTAGTCCAGGTCGTCGAAACGGCGCTGGATCGATTCGGCGATCGGGATCGACTTGGCGTTGGCCAGGGAGCAGAAGTCGCCGCCCGGGCAGCAGATGATGTCGGTCAACAGGCCGATGTTCGGCGTGGCGAAACCGTTCTCGCGCAGCTCTCCCCACAGGGTGAACAGTTGGCTCTGCTCCACGTCCGCCAGGATGATGTTCTGTTCGTGGGACGTGCGCAGCTGGCCGAAGCTGTAGCGCTCGGCCAGGTCGGCAACCGCGTCCAGCTGTTTATCGGTGATGTCGCCCGGGGCGACGCCGGTGGGCTTGAGCGACAGGGTCACGGCCACATACCCCGGCTTCTTGTGCGCCAGGGTGTTGCGCGTACGCCAACGGGCGAAGCCTGGGTGTTGTTGGTCGAGGGCGGCGAGTTCGGCGTCCTGATTGCTCAGGGCCTTGTACTCGGGGTCGACGAAATGCTTGGCGACGCGGTGCACTTCGGCGTCGGTCAGGGTGGTCTGGCCACCGCGCAGGTGTTCCATCTCGGCCTCGACCTTCTGGGCGAACACCTCAGGGGTCAGCGCCTTGACCAGGATCTTGATCCGGGCTTTGTACTTGTTGTCGCGACGGCCGTAGCGGTTGTAGACCCGCAGGATAGCGTCGAGGTAGCTCAACAGATCCCGCCACGGCAGGAACTCGTTGATAAACGCGCCGACCACCGGGGTACGGCCCAGGCCGCCACCGACCAGGACACGGAAGCCCAGCTCGCCAGCGACGTTGTACACCGGCTCCAGGCCGATATCGTGAACTTCGATAGCGGCGCGGTCCGAGGTCGAGCCATTGACGGCGATCTTGAACTTGCGCGGCAGGTAGGCGAATTCGGGGTGAAAGGTGGTCCACTGGCGAATGATTTCACACCAGGGGCGCGGGTCGATCAGCTCATCGGCGGCTACCCCGGCGAATTGGTCGGTGGTGACGTTGCGCAGGCAGTTGCCGCTGGTCTGGATCGCGTGCATCTGCACGGTGGCCAGTTCAGCCAGAATGTCCGGCACATCTTCAAGCGCCGGCCAGTTGAACTGCACGTTCTGACGGGTGCTGATGTGGGCATAGCCTTTGTCGTAGTCGCGGGCAATCCTGGCCATCATGCGTGTCTGGCGCGACGTCAGCTGGCCGTAAGGCACGGCCACGCGCAGCATCGGCGCAAAGCGCTGAACATACAGGCCATTTTGCAGGCGCAGAGGGCGGAACTCTTCTTCGCTCAGTTCACCTGCCAGATAGCGTCGGGTCTGATCACGGAACTGCTTGACGCGGTCCTCGATGATGCGCTGATCGTATTCGTCGTATACGTACATATAGGTCCTGTTCTCGGCAAATCTGCGCGCACGGCCGCGCACTCCCAACGGAGCCGGCGCACGATACCAGTTTGCGTTTATGCGCAAAAGTGATGTTTGAGTATATGCAAATAACCAAAATGTCTAATGCGAAGGATTCTCTCGATACCCTTATTTGTCATGCGGGCAATCATCGACTTTACTGTCATCGAGTCTTAGTGCGATCACCTATAAAACCGACAAGAGGCGATGCGATGAGCAATCCTACAAAAGCCCGTAAACCCGACAGTACCGTGGATGCATGGGCCATTCTGTTCCTGATTATCCTGGTCGTGGGCACCGCCGTTTTCTGGGTCAGCCATCAGTAACAGGCCGGTGTCGAGCGGATCGGCAGCCGAGTGGACGCGTTGCTGCGTTAAACTCCGGCCACGTGCAGCACCAGCTTGACGATGCCGAACAGGGTCAGTGCAAACACCAGCGTAAACAGGATGCCCAGGACCACAAAATGGCTGGGCTTGCCGTGGGTGAAGTCACGGGCTCGATTCTTGCCGCTTTGCACGCCGAAGGCGGCGGCCACCACGCTGTGCAGCATCTGCCAGAAGGTCGGCGGTTTGTGCTCGTCCATAGGTCCCTCCACACTCGGTGTATGAGGGACAGCATAGACAATCCGTCACGTGCCGGCGCGACGCCCAGGGATCAGTTGTCGTAGCCCAGGTTCGGCGCCAGCCAGCGTTCGGTCACGGCCAGGTCCTGGCCTTTGCGCGCGGCGTAGCGGGTGACCTGATCCTTGTCGATCTTGCCCACGGCAAAGTATTGCGCCTGTGGGTGGGCGAAGTACCAGCCGCTGACCGCCGCCGCCGGGAACATGGCGTAGTGCTCGGTAAGGAACACGCCGCTGCGCCCGGCCTGCATTTCGCGGGCTTGGGGGTCGAGCAGTTGGAACAGTTGCGCCTTCTCGGTGTGATCCGGGCACGCCGGGTAGCCGGGGGCAGGGCGGATGCCGCTGTACTGCTCCTTGATCAGCGCTTCGTTATCCAGCTGTTCGTCCTTGGCGTAACCCCAATGTTCCTTGCGCACCTGCTGGTGCAGCCATTCGGCGCACGCTTCGGCCAGGCGGTCGGCCAGGGCCTTGACCATGATCGAGTTGTAGTCGTCGCCCGCGTCCTGGTACGCCTTGGCCACTTCTTCGGCGCCGATGCCGGCAGTGGTGATAAAACCGCCGATGTAGTCGGTGACGCCACTGCTCTTGGGCGCGACGAAGTCGGCCAGGGAGAAGTTCGGCTTGCCATCGGTCTTGATGATTTGCTGGCGCAGGTGATGCAGCTTGGCAAGCGTCTGGCCATCGTCGCCGTAGACTTCCAGGTCATCCTCGTCGACCTGGTTGGCTGGCCAGAAACCGAACACTGCACGAGCGCTGATGAGTTTTTCGTCGATCAGCTTGTTGAGCATGGCCTGGGCATCGGCGTACAGCGCGGTCGCCGCTTCGCCCACCACTTCATCGGTGAGAATGCGCGGGAATTTGCCGGCCAGGTCCCAGGAAATAAAGAACGGCGTCCAGTCGATGTATTCGGCCAGCACCTTCAGGTCGATATTGTCCAGCACCTTGGCGCCGGTGAAGGTCGGCGTTACCGGGGTGTAGCCGGCCCAGTCGAACTGCGGCTTCTTGGCGATGGCCGCCGCGTAGCTCAGGCGCTCGGTGCGCGCGCTGCGGTTGGAAGTGCGTTCGCGCACTTCGATGTAGTCCTGGCGAGTCTTCTCGACAAAGCCGGCTTTCAATTCCTTGGACAGCAGTTGCGTGGCCACGCCCACTGCGCGCGAGGCGTCGGTCACGTAGATCACCGCGTCGTTGCTGTATTTGGGCTCGATCTTCACCGCCGTATGCGCCTTGGAGGTGGTGGCGCCACCAATCATCAGCGGCAGGTGGAAGTCCTGGCGCTGCATCTCGCGCGCCACGTGCACCATCTCGTCCAGGGACGGCGTGATCAGGCCGGACAGCCCGATGATGTCGCATTTCTGCTCCTTGGCCACCTGCAGGATTTTCTCCGCCGGTACCATCACGCCGAGGTCGACGATGTCATAACCGTTGCACCCCAGCACCACGCCCACGATGTTCTTGCCGATATCGTGCACATCGCCCTTCACCGTAGCCATCAGGATCTTGCCTTTGGCTTCCGGCTTGTCGCCTTTTTCCAGCTCGATGAACGGGATCAAGTGGGCCACGGCCTGTTTCATCACGCGGGCGGATTTCACCACCTGGGGCAGGAACATTTTGCCGGCGCCGAACAGGTCGCCAACGATGTTCATCCCCGACATCAGCGGGCCTTCGATCACTTCGATCGGGCGCGCGAATGACTGTCGCGACTCCTCGGTGTCTTCGACGATATGGGTGGTGATGCCCTTGACCAGCGCATGCTCCAGACGCTTGTTGACGTCCCAGCCGCGCCACTCTTCGGTTTCGGCTTCCTTGACGCTGCCGTCGCCCTTGAACTTGTCGGCGATGGCGAGCAGGGCGTCGGTGCCCTCCGGCGTGCGGTTGAGCACCACGTCTTCCACGGCATCACGCAGCTCGGCCGGGATCTGGTCGTAGATCTCCAACTGGCCGGCGTTGACGATACCCATGGTCAGCCCCGCACGGATCGCGTGCAGCAGGAACACCGAATGGATCGCTTCGCGCACCGGGTTGTTGCCACGGAACGAGAACGATACGTTGGACACGCCGCCGGATGTCAGCGCGTAGGGCAGCTCATCGCGGATATATGCGCAGGCATTAATAAAGTCGACCGCGTAGTTGTTGTGTTCCTCGATGCCGGTGGCGACCGCGAAGATGTTCGGGTCGAAGATGATGTCTTCCGGCGGAAAACCCACTTCATTGACCAGAATGTCATAGGAGCGTTTGCAGATTTCTTTCTTGCGCGCTTCGGTGTCGGCCTGGCCGGCTTCGTCGAACGCCATTACCACCACCGCCGCGCCGTAGCGTTTGCACAGCCTGGCGTGGTGAATGAACTGCTCGACGCCTTCCTTCATGCTGATGGAGTTGACGATGCCCTTGCCCTGGATGCACTTGAGCCCGGCCTCGATCACCTCCCACTTGGAGGAGTCGATCATGATCGGTACGCGGGAGATGTCCGGCTCGCCGGCAATCAGATTGAGGAAGGTCACCATGGCCTTCTTCGAATCGAGCATGCCCTCGTCCATGTTGATGTCGATCACCTGGGCGCCGGCTTCCACCTGCTGCAGGGCGACTTCCAGGGCTTCGGTGTAGTTGTCCTCGCGGATCAGCCGGGCGAACTTGGCGGAACCGGTGATGTTGGTGCGTTCGCCGACGTTGACGAACAACGAGCTGCGGTCGATGGTGAACGGCTCCAGCCCGGACAGGCGGCAGGCCTTGGGAATGTCCGGGATCACGCGCGGCGCGTAACCGGCCACGGCCTTGGCGATGGCCTCGATATGCCCCGGCGTGGTGCCGCAGCAACCGCCGACGATATTGAGAAAGCCGCTCTGGGCGAATTCTTCGATGACCTTGGCGGTTTGTGCGGGCAACTCGTCGTATTCGCCGAATTCGTTAGGCAGGCCGGCGTTGGGGTGCGCCGACACATGGGTATTGGCCTTGTTGGACAGCTCTTCCAGGTACGGGCGCAGTTCGCTGGCGCCAAGGGCGCAGTTCAGGCCCACGGAAATCGGCTTGGCATGGGCCACCGAGTTCCAGAACGCTTCGGTCGTCTGCCCCGACAGGGTGCGGCCGGAGGCGTCGGTGATGGTGCCGGAGATCATGATCGGCAGCTCAAGGTTCAGCTCCTCGAACACGCCTTGCACGGCGAAGATCGCGGCTTTGGCGTTGAGGGTGTCGAAAATGGTTTCGATCAGGATCAGGTCGGCGCCGCCTTCGATCAGGCCCTTGGTGGCCTCGGTGTAGTTTTCCACCAGTTCATCGAAGGTCACGTTGCGATAGCCGGGGTTATTGACGTCGGGCGACAGCGAGCACGTGCGGCTGGTGGGGCCGAGTACGCCGGCGACGAAACGCGGCTTGGCCGGGTTTTCGGCGGTCTTGGCGTCGGCAATCCTGCGTGCCAGGCGCGCGCCTTCGACGTTCAGTTCATAGGCCAGTTCTTCCATGCCGTAGTCGGCCATGGAAATGCGCGTGGCGTTGAAGGTGTTGGTTTCGAGGATGTCGGCACCGGCATCCAGATAAGCCTTTTCGATCCCGCCGATCACGTCCGGACGGGTGATCACCAGCAGGTCGTTGTTGCCCTTGACGTCGCTGGGCCAGTCGGCAAAGCGTTTGCCCCGGTAGTCGTGTTCTTCCAGTTTATAGCTCTGAATCATCGTGCCCATGCCGCCGTCGAGGATCAGGATGCGTTCCTTGAGGGCGTGGTGAAGGGCTTGCAGACGCGCGCTACGATCGGACATGGGACTACTCTGGTCAGGCATTACGGAGGGTAGGGATCATAGCAAACCTGTGCCGATTTTGAGCATGCCTGGATTTGCATGAATATCGTTCATGTTGCCCCGCTGCATGGCCCGGTAGAATCACCGCCAATTTTTCTGCGCACCCCTTGATTCGGGACCGATCCATGTCACTTCGTTTACTCGTCGGGGCCGTGCTGGCCTTGCTCGCCAGCACTGTCCAGGCGCAGGGTCCCGTACCGGCGATCTCCTACACCCGCGATATCCAGCCGATTTTCACCGAGAAGTGCGTGGCCTGCCATGCGTGTTACGACTCCGCCTGCCAGTTGAACCTGGGCAGCGGCGAAGGCGCGGCACGGGGTGCGAGCAAAGTACCGGTCTACGATGGCGAACGCAGCCAGGCAACCAAACCGACGCGTCTGTTCTACGACGCCTTCGGTAAAGCCGCCTGGCAACGCGAGGGGTTCAGCTCGGTACTGGATGCCCAGGGCAGCCAGGCTGCCTTGATGGCGCGCATGCTGGAACTGGGTCATCGCCGTAGTCCGCTGACGCCCAACGGCAAACTGCCGGACGACATAGTGCTGGGCCTCAATCGCGAAAACATGTGCCCCTTGCCGGGGGAGTTCGACGCCTATGCCGGCGCGCATCCCAACGAAGGCATGCCGCTGGCGGTCACCGGGCTGACCGACGCGCAATACCAGACACTGCAACGCTGGCTGGCGTCCGGGGCCAGCATCGATGAGCAAGGCGTGGCGCCAAGCGCCAGCGAAGCCGCGCAGGTGTTGCAATGGGAAAACCTGCTTAACGCCCCAGGCGCTCGCGAGAGCCTGGTGGCGCGCTGGTTGTTCGAGCACCTGTTTATTGCCCATTTGTATTTCGACGGTGGCGAGCCGAGGCACTTTTTCCAATGGGTGCGCTCGCGTACCCCCAGCGGCCAGCCGATTGACCTGATCAACACCCGTCGCCCCAACGATGATCCGGGCACGCGGATCTACTACCGTCTCTGGCCGGTGCAGGGCGTGATCGTGCACAAGACCCACATCACTTACCCACTCAGCGCAGCCAAAATGGCGCGAATCAAAGCGCTGTTTTACGGCAGCGATTGGCAAGTCAGTGCGATGCCGGGCTACGGACCCGGTCGCCGCGCCAACCCGTTCGAAACGTTCGAGGCGATCCCGGCCAAGGCGCGTTACCAGTTCATGCTGGATAACGCCGAGTACTTCGTGCGCACGTTTATTCGCGGGCCGGTATGCCGTGGGCAGATCGCCACGGACGTGATCCGCGACAACTTCTGGGCGTTGTTCCAGGACCCGGACCATGACCTGTACGTCACCGATGCACGTTATCGCGGCCAGGCCACGCCGTTGCTGGCCATGCCGGGGCAGAACGATGACGTCGGCAGTGTGCTCAGCCTGTGGCTCAAGTACCGCGACAAGCGCAATCAATACGAAGCGCTGCGCCGCGACAGCTACGCAGACCTGCCGGCGCCCAGCTGGTCGACCCTGTGGGCCGGCAATGACAATGCGTTGTTGAGCATCTTTCGTCACTTCGACAGTGCCTCGGTCAATAAAGGCCTGATTGGAGAGGTGCCGCAGACAATGTGGCTGTTCGATTACCCGCTGCTGGAGCGCACCTATTACCAGCTGGTAGTCAATTTCGATGTATTCGGCAACGTATCGCACCAGGCCCAGACCCGTCTGTACTTCGACCTGATCCGCAATGGCGCCGAGCAGAACTTCCTGCGTCTGATGCCGGCCGACGCCCGTGAGGACTACCTCGACGATTGGTACCAGAACAGCGGCAAGCTCAAGCTGTGGCTGGACTACGAAGCGATCGACGACGACACACCCACCGGCCTGCACCTGGATAAAAAAGATCCGAAGCGCGATTTCGCCCAACAACTGCTCGCCCGCTACGGTGACTTGAACGCCAGCCCCGACCCGATCAACCGGTGTACCGGTGCCTATTGCTCGCGTGAAGGCATCGACCCGGCGCTGCAGGACGTCGATCAGGCCCTCAGCCGTCTCGCCTCACGCCCGGCGGCAGGGCTCAAGGTGATCAATCAATTGCCCGAAGCCACGATGCTGCGCGTCGAAACACCGGGCGGCAAACGTGAGGTCTACAGCCTGTTGCGCAACCGTGCGCACAGTAACGTGGCGTTCCTGTTGGGCGAGGCGTATCGCTATCAACCAGGGCTGGACACGCTGACGGTCTACCCTGGGGTGCTGAGCAGCTACCCGAACTTCATATTCAATCTCCCCGCCGGGGAGGTGCCGGAGTTCGTCTCCCGCATGGAGCAGGCCCAGGATGCCGAAAGCTTCGAGAAAATTGTCGATCGCTGGGGCGTGCGCCGCAGCCATCCGCAGTTCTGGAAGTACTTCCACGACCTGTCGCGCTACCTGCACGAGACCAGTCCATTGGAAGAGGGCGTGTTGGACATGAACCGTTATCAAAACCTCTGACGTGTGCGGTTGGGCTTTTCCGACAAAAACACTAGGACTTTGTAACTCTGTAATGATTTGGCGTAAACTGCCGGCAAGCCTGTGAGGAGTTTCCATGACTGCCATAACCATTACCGACGCCGCCCACGATTATCTGGCCGACCTGCTGTCCAAGCAGAACACCCCGGGTATCGGCATCCGCGTCTTTATCACCCAGCCCGGCACCCAATACGCCGAGACCTGCATTGCCTACTGCAAGCCTGGCGAAGAGAAACCTGAAGACACCGCCCTGGGGCTCAAAAGCTTCACTGCGTATATCGATAGCTTCAGCGAAGCGTTTCTCGACGATGCAGTGGTTGATTACGCCACCGACCGTATGGGCGGCCAGCTGACCATCAAGGCGCCGAACGCCAAGGTGCCGAACGTCAACGCCGACAGCCCGGTCAACGAGCGCATCAACTATTACCTGCAAACCGAAATCAACCCAGGGCTGGCGAGCCACGGCGGCCAGGTCAGCCTGATCGACGTAGTCGAGGATGGCATCGCCGTGTTGAAGTTCGGCGGCGGCTGCCAGGGCTGCGGCCAGGCCGACGTGACCTTGAAGGAAGGCATCGAGCGCACCTTGCTTGAGCGCATTCCGGAGCTCAAGGGCGTACGTGACGTGACTGACCACACGCAGAAAGAAAACGCCTACTACTGAGTAAGGTGTTCACTGCAAACAAAAAAACGGCGCCCCGTGAGCGCCGTTTTTTTATGGTTTAAATTCAGGTGGTTACGCTATATATCTCATAAGTTGGATCAGGTAGTGCGAAGGTTTGCCTGGGATTCTGGTGAGTCAGCGTCGATATTCGTTTACTGAAGGTCCTTATCGGGGGCGAGCCCCCTCCCACATGAAGCAACCTCACAGCGTCCAGTGAACGCGGTCAACTGTGGGAGGGGGCTTGCCCCCGATAGCGCCGGATCAGCAACCCGGCCGCCCACTGATAAACCCCTATAAAAATAAATTAAATCAAAAGCTTATATCAAATTGATAAAGTTATTTATCAAGGTCGATAAAGGTGCGCATGCCCCGCCCGATACAACGAGGATTCACTGAAACTGCCACTGGCCAGCACCCGGCCCACCACAATCAACGCCGTGCGCCGAAAACCTTTGGCGGCGACTTTCTCGGTGATATCCCCCAGCGTGCCCACCGCCCAATCCTGATCCGGCCAGGTCGCGCGATGCACCACGGCGATCGGGCAATCCGCGCCGTAATGCGGCAGCAGTTCGGCGACGATCTTTTCCAGATGGTTGACCCCCAGATGAATCGCCATGGTGGTGCCATGTTGCGCCAGGCTGGCGAACTCCTCGCCGGCAGGCATGCGGGTCTTGTCGGCATAGCGCGTCAGAATCACGCTCTGGGCGATATCCGGCAGGGTCAGTTCGGCTTCCAGCAAGGCCGCGCAAGCGGCAACGGCGGTGACACCGGGGACGATCTGGAACGGGATGCCCAGCTCACGCAAGCAGCGAATCTGCTCGCCAATTGCCCCATACAGGCTGGGGTCGCCGGAATGTACCCGCGCCACATCGAAGCCTTTGGCGTGGGCGGTCTTGATCAGTTCGACGATCTGTTCCAAGTGCAGCTCAGCGCTGTTGACCACCTGTGAGGCCTGATGCCCCTCCAGCACCGCGGCCGGCACCAGCGAGCCGGCATAGATGATCACCGGGCAACTGCGGATCAATCGCTGGCCCTTGACGGTGATCAATTCCGGATCGCCGGGGCCGGCGCCGATAAAGTAGACGGTCATGGAGCGTTCCTGTGAAAAAACGGGCGAGCATGAAGATTACTCATGATCGGGGAGTGCGATTATCGGGTTTTTAACCCGTGCAGGCCAATGCCACGGTGGCGTGGGCATTTTTGCGGCGGGTGATCAGCAGCCTGGCAGGGGCGCCGCTGATCTGTTCGGCCGCCGCCAGCGCGGCGCTTTCGGCAATGCCGTAACAGCCGGTATGGGCAAAAGCCACAATAGATTTGTGGCTCAGGCGCCCTTCATACGCCGCCAGATGTCGGGCGTTAAAGTCCAACAAGGGCAGGTTCAAGGCTGCGGCCAACGCCAGCAGCCCTGGTTCGGCCTGTTTCAGATCGATACTCGCCAGTGCAGCGAGCTGGCGGCGCTCGACGCCTGCTTCGACCAATGCCGCATCCAGCAACGCCAACAGAGTGTGCACCTCGCAACCTCGCTGGCAGCCCAGGCCGGCGACGAGGGTCATGCCGCGTAATGACTGTCGCCATGGCGACGGAACCACCACGCGCTGATCAGGCCCAGGGCCAGCCAGAACACCATGTTGGTCAGCTGCGAGGCGATCTTGAACTGCGCTTCCAGCGCCTGCGGCGCCAGCATCGAATGCACGGCCGGCTGTGGCGCGCCAATCACATGGGGCACCGCCAGGATCGCCACGCCCAGGACTTTGAGCAGCACATTGCGACCGAACACCAGCAAGGCGATGCCGACCGCGGTGGACGCGGCGGTGCCGATCCACCAGGTCTGGCGCAGCGCCAGGTCAGCCGCTGCGGTGCCCGGCAGTTCCGGCGGCAGGCCCAGGGTCGGCGCCAGCACGAAGGTTGCGTAACCGGCCAGGCCCCACAGCAGGCCCTGGGCGGTGCGCGTCGGGGCCCGCAGGGTGTAGAGACCGGCCAGCATCAAGGCAAAACCGACGGCCACCACCAAGTTGCCGGCGGTGGTCGACAGCACGCGCTGCCAGCCGTCTTCCGGCTCCCAGGCTTCGGCGTCGTGGGTGTGCGCGGCGGTGCCGGCGGCGTGTTCATGGGCTGCCGGTGCCTGCTCGAAAGTCTCGGCCTGCAAAATCAGCGGTGCCACCCAGAAGCTTTGCAGCAGGGTCAGCAGCAAGGCGGCCAGCAGGCCGGTGAACCCCGCGGTTTGCGCAATACGCTTGATCATCTCGGCAGGCCTCAGTGGCACGGGAACGCGGCGCTGTGGCGGGTATCGTGGGCGGCGTTGTGCACCGCCTCGATGTGCGAGAAACCGGCGAAATACACCAGGCATGCACCAAGGATCGACGCACCGATGGCGGCGGTCAGGCGTTGGCTCAGGGTAGTGGTGCCGCTGACGGCGGGCGAGGTGCTGCTGATGATCGACATGGCGCGTCCCTTTCAAGTGTCTGGGGTGGAGACGTGCGCATGAAAACCCCGCGAGCCGGGCTCGCAAGGTTTAAACAGCGCCCGCCCACCGCGGGTTTGTTATCTGATTTTTTCGGGCCGGTCTCCGGGCTTGCGAGGGGGCTCTGCCAGGAACCCTTAAAGCGTCGCCTTCCCATGCTCAAGCACAGTGGCCGTGACGCTTCGCTCGCTTACCGTTGCGGGGGCAGCACCGGACTTTTCACGCAGGCATCAACCTGGCGAATCACCGGTTTCCCGTTTCACCCTGTGAAGGGCACCCGAAACAAGATGTGTAGGAGAGCATGGGTGGCGGACGGTAGTCAAATGCGACCAGCCCCTGTAGCCTTGCACCCTCGAGGTTCTTCGGCCCAGGCCGAAGCTAAGAAGGGAACGCGGTCAAAGCCGCGGCTGCCCCCGCAACTGTGAAGGGTTCAGTTGACTGCCATGCCACTGCCATCAGGCGGGAAGGCGCAGTCGGCGCCGGTCGCAAGACCTGCACGCCCCCAGCCAGGAGACCTGCCTCGGCACCGATTTTCAATTCAACCGGGCGGGGTGATCCGGTGACGAAATCTGCTGCTGCGCGCCTGCGCAGGGCCATCGTCCCGTCTGCCCGCCCCCAAGGGCATCCGATGAAAACACTGGCCAAACTCCCCGTCACCATCGTTACCGGCTTTCTCGGCTCGGGCAAAACGACCTTGCTGCGCCATATGCTCGAGAACGCCCAGGGCCGTCGCATTGCGGTGATCGTCAACGAGTTCGGCGAGCTGGGCATCGACGGCGAGATCCTCAAACAGTGCTCCATCGGTTGCACCGAAGAAGAAGCCAACGGCCGCGTGTACGAGCTGGCCAACGGCTGCCTGTGCTGCACGGTGCAGGAAGAATTCTTCCCGGTGATGCGCGAACTGGTTGCCCGTCGCGGCGACCTCGACCATATCCTGATCGAAACCTCGGGCCTGGCCCTGCCAAAACCCCTGGTACAAGCCTTCCAGTGGCCGGAAATCCGCAGCGCCTGCACGGTGGATGCGGTCATCACCGTGGTCGACAGCCCGGCCGTGGCCGCCGGCACTTTTGCCGCGTTCCCGGATCAGGTCGACGCCCAGCGCAAGCTCGACCCGAACCTGGACCACGAATCGCCGCTGCACGAACTGTTCGCCGACCAACTGGCCAGCGCCGACCTGGTGATCCTCAATAAATGTGACCTGATCAGTCCCGATGACCTGGCCCGTGTGCGCCTGGAAGTCGCCGAAGAACTGCCGCCGGCGGTGAAGATTGTCGAAGCCAGCAGCGGTCGCCTGCCTTTGGAGGTGCTGATCGGTCTGGGCGCAGGCTCCGAGGAACACATCGACGCCCGTCACAGCCATCACGATCACCACCACGACGGTGAAGACGATCATGATCACGACGCGTTCGACTCCATCTCCATCGATCTGCCCCAGGCCGACGAAGCGCTGCTGCTCGATGCCTTGACGCAACTGGTGGTGCAACACGGCATCCTGCGCGTCAAAGGCTTTGCCGCCATTCCCAACAAACCGATGCGCCTGTTGATCCAAGGCGTGGGTACGCGTTTCGACAAGCATTTCGATCGCGCCTGGACAGCCGACGAACCGCGCATCACGCGCCTGGTGCTGATCGGTCAGGACCTGGACGCGGCGGGCCTTGAAGCGCACCTGCGCGCCGCGCTCAGCGTTTAACCCATGCACCTGCTCAGGACTCAGCCCGGTGGTTTCGTCGCGGACGACAATATCGCCGACCTTGGCCAAACGCCCGCCGAGCTGGTGGTCCTGTGCAGCGGCGATTCCAGCCTGGCGCTGCTGGCCGAAGCGGCCCGGCAGCTGCCCGACGATTACCCGAGCCTGCGCCTGGCCAACCCCATGCAGGTGCAGAACCATGCCTCGGTGGACCTGTATGTCGACGAGGTGCTGCGCCACGCCAAGGTGATTCTGATTTCGCTGCACGGCGGTATCGGTTATTGGCGCTACGGCGTCGAGCGCCTGGTGGAGCTGGCCGAGCGCGGCGTGAGGTTGATCCTGGTGCCGGGGGATGATCGCCCGGACCCGGAACTCAGCGGCCTGAGCACGGTTAACGCCGAACAGCGCGACCGCTTGTGGCAGTTCCTGCGCCAGGGTGGGTTGGGCAATGCGCTGGATTTCTATCGCTGCCTGGCCAGTGCTTACCTGGGCCGCGACTATGCCTGGGCCGAGCCGCACACCTTGCCGCGCACGGCGATTTATCACCCGCGCCACGCCAGCCCGCGGTTGAGCGATTGGCAAGCGGATTGGCGCGCCGAGTGGCCGGTGGCGGCGGTGCTGTTCTATCGCTCGCATTTGCAGGCGGCCAATACCGGCTTTATCGATGTGTTCTGCCAGCGCCTGCAGGCGGCGGGGCTGAACCCGTTGCCAATGGCGGTGGCGAGTTTGAAAGAGCCGGGCTGCCTGGCGGTGGTCGAGGACTTGCTGGATGAAGTCGGCGCGGCGGTGATCCTCAATACCACCGGTTTCGCCCAATCCAGCCCGGAAGCGCCGCATCTGCGCCCGTTTCGCCGCAATATCCCAGTGATCCAGGCCATCTGCGCCCAGGACAACCAGCCCGGCTGGGAGGCCAGCGAGCAAGGCCTGGGCCCGCGGGACCTGGCCATGCACATTGCCTTGCCGGAACTGGACGGGCGCATCATCAGCCGGCCGATCAGCTTCAAGGATCTGGCCTGGCGCAGCGAGCGCAGCCAGTCCGACGTGGTGTGCTACCGCGCCGCGCCCGAGCGCATGGATTTCGTCGCCGAACTGGCACGGCGCTGGGTCGAACTGGCGCGGGTGCCGAATGCGGACAAACGCATCGCCCTGGTGCTGGCCAACTACCCGACCCGCGACGGTCGCATCGGCAACGGCGTCGGGCTGGACACCCCGGCGGCGGCGCTGAATATCCTGCGGGCGCTGCACGCCGAGGGCTATCCGCTGCCGGATGCGCTTCCCGACAGCGGCACCGCGCTGATTCACGAGCTGCTCGGCGGCGTCACCAATGACCTCGACAGCCTGGACCTGCGCCCTTGCCATCAGAGCCTGGGCCTGGACGAGTACCAGGCGATGTTCCTGCGCCTGCCCGAGGCCAACCGCCAGGCCGTGTTGCAGCGCTGGGGTGCGCCGCAGCAAGACCCGATGTGCCGCGATGGCCGCCTGATGATCGCGGGCCTGCGCCTGGGCCTGACCTTTGTCGGCATCCAGCCGGCGCGCGGTTACCAGGTGGACGCAAGCGCTGTGTACCACGACCCGGACCTGGTGCCGCCCCATGGCTACCTGGCGTTCTATTTCTGGTTGCGCCACACCTATGGTGCCCACGGCGTGATCCATGTCGGTAAGCACGGCAACCTGGAGTGGCTGCCGGGCAAGGGTGTGGGGCTTTCGGAACACTGCTGGCCGGATGCACTGCTCGGCCCGCTGCCGAACATCTACCCGTTTATCGTCAACGATCCGGGCGAGGGCGCCCAGGCCAAGCGTCGTACCCAGGCGGTGATCATCGACCACCTGATGCCACCGCTGACCCGCGCCGAAACCTACGGCCCGCTGCGCGACCTGGAGCTGCTGGCGGACGAGTATTACGACGCGCAACTGCTCGACCCGCGCCGCGCCCGCGAGTTGCAGAAAGACATTCTCAAGCTGGTGCGCGAAACCCGCATCGACCAGGAACTGCAATTGGATGGCGACGCCGATGCCGCGATTTGGCTGCCGCGCCTGGACACTTACCTGTGCGACCTCAAGGAGTCGCAGATCCGCGACGGCTTGCACATCTTTGGCGAATCGCCCCAGGGCCGTCTGCGCATCGATACCTTACTGGCCTTGCTGCGCATCCCGCGCGGCGCTGGCCGTGGCGCGCAATCGAGCCTGCTGCGCGTACTGGCCAAGGCATTCGCGCTGGGCTTCGACCCACTGGACTGCGCCCTGGCCGAACCGTGGACCGGTCGGCGTCCCGAGCTGTTGCAAGGCATTGATGCGCAGCCGTGGCGCACCGCTGGCGATACCCGCGAGCGCCTGGAGCTGTATGCGGCGCGGCTGATCGAACAGGCTCTGCAAGGGCCCCTGGAGGTACTGCAGGCACCGGGCTGGGAAGAGGTGAACGCGGTGATCGAGCACTTGCGCAGCATCGTCGCGCCACGCCTGGACGCCTGCGGCCCGGCGGAAATGCGCGGCTTGCTGGATGCGCTGAGCGGCCGTTTCGTGCCGGCCGGGCCCAGCGGCGCGCCGAGTCGCGGGCGCCTGGATGTGTTGCCCACCGGGCGCAATTTCTTCAGCGTGGACGTGCGCAATTTGCCCACCACCACGGCCTGGCGCATCGGCTTCCAGTCGGCCAACCTGATTCTGGAGCGGCATTTGCAGGATCACGGCGACCACCTGCGCCAACTCGGTCTGTCGGTGTGGGGCACCGCGACCATGCGCACCGGCGGTGACGATATCGCCCAGGCCATGGCGCTGATGGGCGTGCGGCCGGTCTGGGCCACCGGCAGCCAGCGGGTGGACGACTTCGAGATCCTGCCGATCAGCCTGCTCGACCGCCCGCGCGTCGACGTGACCTTGCGCGTGTCGGGGTTCTTCCGCGATGCCTTCGCCAACCTGATCCGCCTGTTCGACGCGGCGGTGCAGGCCGTTGCGGCCCTGGACGAACCGGACGATCTGAACCCACTCGCCGCCAAGGTGCGCAGCGAGCGCGAGGCGTTGCGCCAATCCGGGCTGGACGCCGAAGCGGCAGCGAAACAGGCCGGCTGGCGGATCTTCGGCGCCAAGCCTGGGGCCTACGGCGCCGGTGTGCAGGGCGCGATCGACGGGCGCCTGTGGCAAAGCCGCGCGGACCTTGCCGAGGTCTACCTGAACTGGGGTGGCTACGCGTATGGCGGGTCCGACGAGGGCACCGTGGCCCGTGAGCAGTTTGCCCAGCGCCTGAGCCAGGTGCAGGCAGTGCTGCAAAACCAGGACAATCGCGAACACGACCTGCTCGACTCCAATGACTATTACCAATTCCAGGGCGGCATGCTCGCCGCCGTGGAAACCCTGAGCGGCGACAAAGCCGCCAGCTACCATGGCGACCACAGCCAGCCGGACCTGCCGAAGATCCGCACCCTGAAGGAAGAGCTGAACCGGGTGATCCGCGCCCGCGCCGCCAACCCCAAGTGGATCGATGGGGTGAAGCGCCACGGCTATAAAGGCGCGTTCGAGATGGCGGCCACCGTGGAGAACCTGTTCGCCTTCGACGCCACCACCGCGCTGATCGACGATCATCAATACGCCTTGCTCGCCGATGCCTACCTGCTCGACCCCGACACCCGGGCGTTCGTGCAGCAGCACAACCCCGCCGCATTGCGCGACATGACCGAGCGCATGCTCGAAGCCCAGCAGCGCGGTCTGTGGCAGGCGCCGGGTGCCTACCGTGAAGCGTTGGAAAACCTGTTGCTGGATATAGAAGAAGACAGCCAATGACCGATATTCCCCATTTTCCACTGTCCGCCGTGGTCGGCGCCGATGACCTGAAACTGGCGCTGTGCCTGGCGGCCATCGACCCCAGGATAGGCGGCGTACTGATCGAAGGCCCGCGAGGCATGGCCAAGTCCACCCTGGCCCGTGGCCTGGCCGATCTGCTGGCCAGCGGTCAATTCGTGACATTGCCGCTGGGGGCCACCGAGGAGCGCCTGGTGGGCACCCTGGACCTGGACGCCGCGCTGGGCGAGGGCCGTGCGCAGTTTTCCCCGGGCGTGCTGGCCAAGGCCGATGGCGGCGTGCTGTATGTCGATGAAGTCAACTTGCTACCCGATCACTTGGTTGACCTGCTGCTGGACGTGGCCGCCAGCGGCACCAACGTGATTGAGCGCGACGGCATTTCCCACCGCCATTCGGCGCGGTTCGTGCTGATCGGCACCATGAACCCGGAGGAGGGCGAGTTGCGCCCTCAACTGCTGGATCGCTTCGGCTTCAATGTGGCGTTGAGCGGGCAGACCCTGCCTGCCGAGCGCGGGCAGATCATCCGGCGCCGTCTGGATTTCGACAACGACCCCGCCGTCTTCTGCGCCGAGTGGGCCGAACAGCAGACGGCGTTGCGCGAGCGCTGCACTCAGGCGCGCGCGCGGCTGGACAGTATCGCGCTGGATGACCGCGCCCTGGCGCAGATTGCCGAGCGCTGCTTTGTCGCGGGGGTCGACGGCTTGCGCGCTGACCTGGTCTGGCTGCGCGGCGCCCGGGCGCACGCAGCGTGGCGGGGCGCGGATGAGATCGCCGAGGAAGATATCGAAGCCGTCGCGGAATTTGCCTTGCGCCACCGTCGCCAGGCGCCGTCCGCACCGACCAGCCCGCCTAATCAGGGGCAGTCGCCGACACCCTCGGACACCTCGCCCGCCCAAGGTCAGTGGGGCGATATGCCCGCACCGGCGCTGCCCACCGGCGCTCGCCGAGACGTGCCCGCCTGGCCAAAAAAGCCCTAGGCATCCGTCCCCGACCTGACGCGGGGACGGATGCCCGCCCCAAGGCAGGGCGACTGGACAACGGCAGGCAGGGTAAGGCGCGCAGCGCGCGGCAGGGCGCAATCAACTGGCCCGGAACCTTACTCGGCGGCCGGCCGCATTCCCGTGAAGACCTGCGCTACCATCTGCGCAGCCGTTCGGCCCATGAGTTGTGGCTGGTGATTGTCGATGCGTCGGCGTCTACCCGGCGGCATCGTGCGTTAACCGACGCGAAGGGCTTGCTCGCCCAGCTGTTTGACGACGCCTACCGGCAACGCGCGCGCATGGCGTTGTTGACCGCCAGTGGTCAGGTGCCGAAATGGCAGGTTCAGGGGTTGAAAGCTGCGAAAGGCCTGACCGGCTGGCTGGATCAGTTGGGCGCCGGCGGTGGAACGCCGTTGCTGGCGGCGCTGACCGAGGCGCAGCATTGGTTGATGGCGCGACGCAAGCAGTATCCGGCTGAGCAGCAGCGTGTGTTGGTGATTACGGATGGGCGGCTCAAGGACATCGGCGGGTTGCCGTTATTGGCGTGTGCGGGGTTGCTGGTGGATATCGAGCGCGGGCCGATCAGGCTGGGGCGGGCCCGGGAGTTGGCGGCTGGGTTGCAGTTGGATTATCGGCATATCGATAAGTTGTAGTGCCGGTGTCGCCGCTATCGGGGGCGAGCCCCCTCCCACACTCGACAGCATTCCAAAGGGTGTACTCGGTCAAATGTGGGAGGGGGCTTGCCCCCGATGAGGCACTCACCTACACCACCCCCTCCATCAACCAGCCCCCGGCACATTCGGCCAAAGGTCCGCCACCAGAAACAAGCGCTCGGCTTCCTCCCAACCTTCACCGTTCTGCACCATGCGCACCAGCAGCTGCGCGGGCGCCATCGGATCAAGGTCGGCCAGCCAGGCCTGCATCTGTTCCTCGCTCCACACCTCGTCCGCCGGGTAGTGCGCCGGCGCCAGCCAAGCATGGCGGGGCAGGGGTTGCCAGCGTCCGGGCGCGCTGACCGCGACAAAATCCCGCCAATCGCGCTGATGCAACCAACGCCCGCGCAGGTGCTGAGGGTGAGCGCCAGCCGGTGGTTCGGCCAGGCCGGGCCAGGGATAGAGCAAATACCCGCCCAGCCACAAATGCGCATCGAACGCCTGAATACCCAGCGCCGCCAAGGCTTCACGGCTTTCCGGGCGTGCCGAAATCGGCAGTTGGTGCTGGGCCAGGTGCGCCAGTTTGCGGTCCAGCCGGTCGTGACAGCCGGGGCCCAGCCACTGCGCACTGTCCTGGCCGTTGCCATCCTGCGGGCCGAGGTAGAGTTTGATCGCCAGTTCCAAGTGATGCACGCCGTCGCGGTCGCGCAGCAGCATGTCCAGCTCGCCGAGGGTATGCCCGGCGCGGCGGATCGGCAGGTTGGCGGCCAGCAGTTCCACGCCCGGCGCATGCTGCACGGCGAATTGCCACAAACGCTCGTAGTACAGCCCCAGGCGTCGGGTGCGTGACAGGCTCAACCAGTGCCGCAGGGCGCCGCTGTCCTGGTCGAGGCTGTGCAGCCAGTGTTCGAGCCGATCCGGCGCTTGCACCCAGTCACTGCCCGCCAGCGGGTGGCGCTGCGGCCAGGGCGCGCGCGCCAGCATCGGCGGGGCGAGGATCACCCACGCCAGGTCGCGCACCTCGGGGTGGCGCAGCAGGCGGGGCAGGTTGAGCAGATCGGGGAACACAGTCATGGTCCGAGCATAGCCTTTTCACTGCGTTGAAGGGGGCTGAGAACCGTTGTCATCAAGGCTCCGTGGCGACAAAGGATTTTGCCTGGCGCGACCTTTCGCCCATAATCGTTTCTTTTTTGCCACACCCCAACGCCCGCAGGAGCCCCATGGAGCAATTTCGCAATATCGGCATTATCGGTCGCCTGGGCAGTACCCAGGTGCTGGACACCGTCCGCCGGCTTAAGAAGTTTCTGCTCGAGCGCCACCTGCATGTGATCCTCGAAGACACCATCGCCGAAATCCTTCCCGGCCACGGCCTGCAGACTTCGTCACGCAAGATGCTCGGCGAAGTCTGTGACATGGTGATCGTGGTCGGCGGCGACGGTAGCCTGCTCGGCGCGGCCCGTGCGCTGGCGCGGCATAACGTGCCGGTGCTGGGGATCAACCGGGGCAGCCTGGGGTTTCTCACCGATATCCGCCCCGATGAGCTGGAAGTCGAAGTGGCCAAGGTACTCGACGGCCACTACCTGGTGGAAAACCGCTTCCTGCTGCAAGCCGAAGTGCGTCGCCACGGGGAAGCCATCGGCCAGGGCGACGCGCTGAATGATGTGGTGCTGCATCCTGGTAAATCCACGCGCATGATCGAGTTCGAGCTGTATATCGATGGTCAGTTCGTGTGCAGCCAGAAGGCCGATGGCCTGATTGTCGCCACGCCCACCGGCTCCACTGCCTATGCACTGTCCGCCGGCGGCCCGATCATGCACCCCAAGCTCGATGCCATTGTGATCGTGCCGATGTATCCCCATATGTTGTCCAGCCGACCGATTGTGGTCGATGGCAACAGTGAGCTGAAAATCGTGGTGTCCAAAGACATGCAGATCTACCCGCAAGTCTCCTGCGACGGGCAGAACCATTTCACCTGCGCCCCCGGTGACACCATCACCGTGAGCAAAAAGGCACAGAAGTTGCGCCTGATCCACCCGCTGGATCACAACTACTACGAAGTGTGCCGCACCAAGTTGGGCTGGGGCAGCCGCTTGGGGGGTGGAGGCGACTGATGCTCGATCCCGCGCGTAGCTACGACCTGATTGGAGACGTGCACGGATGCGCTCATACCCTTGAGCACTTGCTCGACCAGTTGGGGTACCACAAGCAGGCCGGCACCTGGCGACATCCGTCGCGCATGGCGGTGTTCCTCGGCGATATCATCGACCGTGGCCCACGCATCCGCGAAGCGTTGCATATCGTCCACGACATGGCCGAGGCCGGCCAGGCGCTGTGCATCATGGGCAACCACGAGTTCAACGCCCTGGGCTGGACCACGCCGGCGCCGCCGGGCAGCGGCAAGCAGTTCGTGCGCGAGCACACCCCACGGCACGCGCGGCTGATCCAGGAAACCCTGACCCAGTTCGAGCAGCATCCGGCCGACTGGCAGGACTTCCTGGGCTGGTTCTACGACATGCCGTTGTTCGTCGATGCCGGGCGTTTTCGCGTGGTGCATGCCTGCTGGGATCAGAGTTTCATCGAACCTTTGCGTGCCACGTTCCCGGATGGCTGCATCGATCCGCACTTCCTGCAGGCCGCCGCCGTCCCCGGCAGCTTTGCCTGCAATGCCTTCGACCGCCTGCTGCGCGGCACCGATATGCGCCTGCCCGGCGGTCTGACGCTGACCGGCGGCGACGGCCTGACGCGTTCGTTCTTTCGCACCAAGTTCTGGGAAGACGATCCCAAGACCTACGGCGACATCGTGTTCCAGCCCGACGCGCTGCCCGAGCCGGTGGCGCGCACGCCGTTGTCGCCCCATGAAAAAAATTCCCTGCTGCGCTATGGCGTCGACGAGCCGTTGCTGTTTGTCGGCCACTACTGGCGCAGCGGCAAGCCGGCGCCGATTCGCCCCAACCTGGCCTGCCTGGACTACAGCGCAGTGCTGTACGGCAAGTTGGTGGCCTATCGACTGGACCAGGAAACACGCCTGGATCCGAGCAAGTTCGTATGGGTCGATGTTGAGCGGCCGCAGGTGATGAAATGAGCAGCGTGGCGGTATTGCGCTTGCCCCTGAGCGTCGACCTCGGCGGTTTCGTCAAGCTGCTGCAACGCATGCAGGTGCCCCATCGCGTCAGCGAAGAGGCCGGCGAGCAGGTCTTGTGGGTGCCGGAAAGCATCAGCGACGATGTGCGCGTGTTGTATCAACGTTTCCCGGCGGGCGACCCGGACCGGCAATTGGACATTCCGGAGCAGGCGCCCGTGGCGCGCCCTGGCTTTGCCCAGCAAGTGCGACGCAGTCCGGTGACCGCGCTGGTGCTGCTGGCCAGCCTGGTGGTGGGGGCGTTGACCCTGCTGGGCGACAACCTGCAGGCGATGAGCTGGCTGAGCTTCCTGCCATTTCGGGTGCTGGGCGAATATATCCAGTTCACCCCGCTCGCCGACAGCCTGGCGTCGGGGCAGTGGTGGCGGCTGGTCACGCCGATGCTGCTGCACTTCGGCATCCTGCACCTGGCCATGAACGGCATGTGGTACTGGGAACTCGGTCGGCGCATCGAAGCGCGCCAGGGCAGTATCAACCTGCTCGGCCTGACCCTGTTATTCAGCCTGGTCTCCAACTACGCGCAATACGCCTACGGCGGGCCCGGCCTGTTTGGCGGGTTGTCCGGCGTGTTGTATGGCCTGCTGGGGCATTGCTGGATCTATCAGCTGTTGTCGCCCAACCCGACCTATCGTCTGCCCCGTGGGGTGCTGGCGATGATGCTGATATGGCTGGTGCTGTGCCTGTCGGGGCTGGTATCGATGATCGGCTTCGGTGAAATCGCCAACGCGGCCCATGTGGGCGGGCTTGTGGTCGGCTGCTTTACCGGCTTGCTGGGCGGGCTCTACAGCCGCCGTAAAACGCCTCTTAATTAAAGGAAGAGCCTTCATGTCCTCTTTTGCTGAAATGATCGAAAACATCACCCCGGACATCTACCAGAGCCTCAAGCTCGCCGTGGAGATCGGCAAGTGGTCCGACGGCCGCAAGCTCACCGCCGAGCAGCGCGAGCTGTCGTTGCAGGCGATGATCGCCTGGGAAATCCAGAACCTGCCGGAAGACCAGCGCACCGGTTACATGGGGCCGCAGGAATGCCAGTCGAAGTCCACCACCGTGCCGAACATCCTGTTCAAGTCGGACGCGATCCATTGATTGAAATTGGGCGCGGTGCAGTCAGTAAAATGTCGGCGAAACTCGGTGAACCGACCGTTCAATATGCGTTTCGCCTGGGCGATACCGAGGTGCCGGTCAACCCGTTGATCGGCACCCACGTGCGCCTGGAATACCTCGGTGCCATTCATTGCAGCCATTGCGGACGCAGGACCAAGACCAGTTTCAGCCAGGGCTATTGCTACCCGTGCATGACCAAACTGGCCCAATGCGACCTGTGCATCATGAGCCCCGAGCGCTGCCATTACGACGCCGGCACCTGCCGCGATCCGGGCTGGGGCGAGCAGTTCTGCATGACCGACCACGTGGTGTACCTGGCCAATTCCTCCGGGATCAAGGTCGGCATCACTCGCGCCACCCAGTTGCCGACGCGTTGGCTGGATCAGGGCGCCAGCCAAGCGTTACCGATCATGCGCGTGGCCACGCGCCAGCAGTCCGGTTTTGTCGAAGACTTGTTTCGCAGTCAGGTGGCCGATAAGACCAATTGGCGGGCATTGCTCAAGGGCGACGCCGCCAGCGTGAACCTCAAGCAAGTGCGTGACGATCTATTCGCCACCTGCGCCGAGGGCCTGCTGGGTTTGCAGGAACGCTTTGGCCTGCAGGCCATCCAAACCATTGCCGACGTCGAACCGATCGAAATTCGCTATCCGGTCGAGCAGTACCCGGCCAAGATCGTCAGCTTCAACCTGGACAAGAACCCGATTGCCGAAGGCACGCTGTTGGGGATCAAAGGCCAATACCTGATCTTCGACACCGGCGTTATCAATATTCGCAAGTACACGGCCTACCAGCTCGCCGTGCATCAGTAGAAGGATGCTCACCATGCGCACCGAACAACCGAAGATGATTTACCTGAAGGACTATCAGGCGCCGGACTACCTGATCGACGAGACGCACCTGACCTTCGAGTTGTTCGAGGACCACAGTCTGGTCCACGCGCAGCTGGTGATGCGCCGCAACCCCGAGCGTGGCGCCGGCCTGCCGCCGCTGGTGCTGGATGGCCAGCAACTGGAGCTGTTGAGCGTCAATCTGGGTGACAAGGAACTGACCGAGGCCGACTATCAGCTGACGGACAGCCACTTGACCCTGCAGCCGACCCGTGAAACGTTCACCGTCGACACCAGCGTGCGCATCCACCCGGAAACCAACACCGCGCTGGAAGGCCTGTACAAATCCGGCGGTATGTTCTGCACCCAGTGCGAAGCCGAGGGCTTTCGCAAGATCACTTACTACCTTGACCGCCCGGATGTGATGAGCAGGTTCACCACCACGGTCATCGCTGAGCAGCACAGCTACCCGGTGCTGCTCTCCAACGGCAACCCGATCGCCAGCGGCCCTGGTGAAGACGGCCGCCACTGGGCGACCTGGGAAGACCCGTTCAAGAAGCCCGCGTACCTTTTCGCCCTGGTGGCCGGTGACCTGTGGTGCGTCGAAGACAGCTTCACCACCATGACCGGGCGGGAAGTGGCGCTGCGCATCTACGTCGAGCCGGAAAACATCGACAAGTGCCAACACGCCATGACCAGCCTGAAAAAATCCATGCGCTGGGACGAAGAAACCTACGGCCGCGAGTACGACCTCGACATCTTCATGATCGTGGCGGTCAACGATTTCAACATGGGCGCCATGGAGAACAAAGGCCTCAATATCTTCAATTCCAGCGCCGTGCTGGCCCGCGCCGAAACCGCCACCGACGCCGCGCACCAGCGGGTCGAGGCGATTGTCGCCCACGAATACTTTCACAACTGGTCGGGCAACCGCGTGACCTGCCGCGACTGGTTCCAGCTGTCGCTCAAGGAAGGCTTTACCGTGTTCCGTGACTCGGGCTTTTCCGCCGATATGAACTCGGCGACGGTCAAGCGTATCCAGGACGTGGCCTACCTGCGTACCCATCAGTTCGCCGAAGACGCCGGCCCCATGGCTCACGCGGTGCGCCCGGACAGCTTTATCGAGATCTCCAACTTCTACACCTTGACCGTGTACGAAAAGGGCTCGGAAGTGGTCGGCATGATCCACACCTTGCTCGGCGCCGAAGGTTTCCGTAAGGGCAGCGACCTGTACTTCGAACGTCATGACGGCCAGGCCGTGACCTGCGACGATTTCATCAAGGCCATGGAAGACGCCAATAACGTGGACCTCAGCCAGTTCAAGCGCTGGTACAGCCAGGCCGGCACGCCGCGTCTGGCGGTGAGTGAGTCCTACGATGCCGCCGCCAAAACCTACAGCCTGACCTTCCGCCAGAGCTGCCCACCCACCCCGGACAAGATGGAAAAGCTGCCATTCGTAATCCCGGTGGCGTTGGGCCTGCTGGACGGCAACGGCGCCGACCTCCCGCTGCGCCTGGCAGGTGAGGCCGCCGCCGCCGGCACCTCTCGCGTGCTGTCGGTGACGCAGGCCGAACAGACCTTCACCTTCGTCGATATCGCCGAGCAGCCATTGCCGTCGCTGCTGCGTGGTTTCTCGGCGCCGGTGAAGCTGAGCTTCCCCTACAGCCGCGATCAGCTGATGTTCCTGATGCAGCACGACAGCGACGGCTTCAACCGTTGGGATGCCGGCCAGCAACTCTCGGTGCAGGTATTGCAGGAACTGATCGGGCAGCATCAGGCCGGTCAGCCGCTGCAGTTGGATCAGCGTCTGATCGACGCGCTGCGCACGGTGCTGATGGACGAAACCCTGGACCAGGCCATGGTCGCAGAAATGCTCTCGTTGCCCAGCGAAGCTTACCTCACGGAAATCAGCGAAGTGGCCGATGTGGACGCCATTCACGCGGCCCGCGAATTTGCACGCAAGCAACTGGCCGATCATGTGTTCGAAACCCTGTGGCTGCGTTACCAGGCCAATCGCGAACTGTCGCGGCAAACGCCTTATGTGGCGTCGGCCGAGCACTTTGCACGACGCGCCTTGCAGAACATCGCGTTGTCCTACCTGATGCTCAGTGGCAAATCCGAAGTGCTGGCGGCCACCCTGGAGCAGTTCGAGGCGTGTGACAACATGACCGAACGCCTGACAGCGCTGGCAGTGCTGGTCAATTCTCCGTTCGAAGCGGAAAAAGCCCAGGCGTTGGCGGTGTTCGCCGAGAACTTCAAGGACAACCCGCTGGTCATGGACCAGTGGTTCAGCGTGCAGGCGGGTAGCACCCAGCCAGGCGGGCTGGCCCGGGTCAAAGCGTTGATGGAACACCCGGCGTTCACTCTCAAGAACCCGAACAAGGTGCGGGCGCTGATCGGCGCCTTTGCCGGGCAGAACCTGATCAACTTCCACGCGGCGGACGGTTCGGGTTATCGCTTCCTGGCGGACCTGGTGATCCAGTTGAACGGCTTTAACCCCCAGATCGCCTCGCGCCAACTGGCGCCACTGACTCGCTGGCGTAAATACGACAGCGCGCGCCAGGCGCTGATGAAGGCCGAACTGGAGCGCATCCTTGCGTCCGGCGGTCTGTCCAGCGATGTGTTCGAGGTGGTCAGCAAGAGTCTGGCGTAAGGGCGGGGTGAGTTGCCGCTTCGCGCCGCGCTGCGAAGCAGCCCTATCAAAAACACCCACCGACCCAGAAAAACCGCAGCCATTTGCTCCTGACATGTTCTGTCAGGAGTAAATGCTAAGCTGCGGCTTCCTTCCCCGCCTGAGTCATCAACGTGTCGCGCACCACTCGTTTATTGACCTTATTGCAGGCCCTGCGTGGCCGAAAGCGCCCGGTGACGGCTGCCGTGCTGGCTGCGCAGCTGGAGGTGTCCGAGCGCACGTTGTACCGCGACATCGCTGAGTTGACCGCGCTGGGTGCCCCCATCTTCGGCGAAGCCGGGGTAGGGTATGTGTTGCGCAGCGGCCTGTTCCTCCCGCCACTGATGCTCAATGCCGAGGAAACCGAGGCGATCGTATTGGGGTTGCGTTATGTGGATCAGCGCGGCGACGACGTGCTCAGCCGCGCCGCCGCCAACGCACTGGCGAAGATCGCCGATGTGCTGGACCCGGCCGCCCAGGAAGCCTTACGCAACCCGACCGTACTGCCGGGACCGCCGGGTTTCGGCTATCCGGAAAACCGTGTGCCGTTGAATGTGTTTCGCGAAGCGATACGCGGCCAGGCCAAGTTGCACATTGATTATGCGGACGCCAGCCAAACCCAAAGCCACCGCCTGATCTGGCCACTGGCCCTGGGCTTTCTGAATGAGGTACGGGTGATTGTCGCGTGGTGTGAACTGCGCGGCGCCTATCGCACCTTTCGCACTGACCGCGTGGCCAGCGCCGAGGCCCGTGGCGAACGCTATCCAGGGCGTCGCAGCGACTGGCTGCGGGCCTGGCGCAAGCAGATGGAAAGTAATGAGAGCGGCCAGTTCACTCCTGACAAAAACTGACACAACCGCGGCTTAACATGGCCTGCAAAATTGACCAAAAGGAGTTGTGCCATGTCCCTTCCCGAGTTGGCCCCGGCCATCGCCGCCTATCTTGAGGCCGCCAATACCCGCGACACCTCGACCGTTGCCCAATGGTTTGCCGAAGATGCCAATGTGTTCGATGACGGCGGGCACCTTGTCGGCACGGCTGCCATTGCGCGCTGGATGCAAGACACGGCGCACCGCTATCAGCCAAGGGTCGAGGTGCTCAATGTGCAACATCGCACCGGCAAGATACTGGTGCGCAACGTGGTGTCGGGTAATTTCCCAGGCAGCCCGTTGGAGCTGCGCTACACCTTTCGCCTGAACGAGCAGGGTAAGATTTCACGCCTGGACATTTCCGTGTAGGTCATACTGGCGGGCATGACTTTCGACTCGCCGCTCGCGGCCTACCACCACGCCATCCACCAACAGGGTTTTGTTACCGACGTCGCTCAGCGCCGCGCGGTCGAGGCCCTGCAAGCGTGTCATCAGGCTCTGCATCAGGGCCGCTCATCCCTCAGCGGCGTTTACCTGTGGGGCCCGGTGGGGCGTGGTAAAACCTGGTTAATGGACCAGTTCCATCAAAGCCTGCGCGTACCCGCGCGCCGCCAGCACTTTCATCATTTCATGGGATGGGTGCACCAGCGTTTGTTCCAGTTGAGCGGTACGCCGGATCCGCTGCAGGCATTGGCGCGGGAGTTGAGCCGGGAAGTGCGGGTGCTGTGCTTCGATGAGTTGTTCGTCAGTGACATCGGCGACGCGATAATCCTCGGCCGGTTGTTTCAGGTCATGTTTGAGCAGGGCGTGGTCATGGTCTGCACCTCCAACCAGCCACCCGATCAGTTGTATGCCGATGGCTTCAATCGTGAACGCCTGCTGCCGGGCATTGCGGCGCTCAAGCGGCATATGCAGGTGGTGGCGGTGGACGGCAGTGAAGATCACCGTTTGCACCCCGGCGTTGCCCAGCAGCGCTATTGGGTCAACCAGCCCGAGGTACTCGCCGAGGTATTCGAACGATTGGCCGAAGGGCAGGCGCTGACTCGCGGGCCGCTCGATGTGGGGCATCGCAGTATCGCCACCGTACAGGCCAGCGAACACGTGCTCTGGTGCCGCTATGTCGACCTGTGCGAGCAACCCTTGGCGGCGATGGATTTTATGCTGTTGTGCGATCGCTTCGAGGCGATTCTGCTCGGCGAGGTACCTGAGTTGAGTGCGCAACGACGGCCGGGCCGGATTGCCCGTGGTACCGAAGACGCGGCCCAGCGCGTTCTGGCCGGTGACCGCGAACTGCCTGCTTTGTCGGTGCACGACGACAGCGTGCGCCGCTTTATCGCCTTGGTGGACGAGTGTTATGACCGCAAGGTGCCGTTGTACCTCGAGGCCCGAGTACCGCTGGAGCGCCTGTATACCGAGGGCTACCTGGAGTTTCCCTTCCGTCGCACCCTGAGCCGTTTACAGGAAATGCAGCTGCGGCGTTTCGGCTGATATCCGTAGGACCCGTCCGTAACGACCCGCCATCGACGGCTTTGTGCCCATGAAGCCTTCGCGCTTTCACGCAGGTATTTGTAGTTAATCTCCTTCATCTCCCGCCGACTCCATGCTTACAATCGTGCCCTCAAAGGGAGCTGATTCCCTAGTTGTTGCTATCGAGGACGGAAATGGACACCCCTGACATCCTGGTGCTGCAAGCCAGCTATACCAACGCCGTGCATGCCGAGGCGATTGCCCTGGTACTTAACCATTACGCCGAAGGCCCCATGGGTGGCGGGCACAGCCTGCCACGCGATCTGTTGGAGCAGCTGCCGGCGGAGCTGGCCAAACGGCCGCATGCGTTCAGTGTGCTGGCGTTTGTCGGCGGTGAGCCTGCGGGGCTGGTCAATTGTTTTGAAGGTTTTTCCACCTTCGCATGCCGGCCGTTGGTCAATGTCCATGACGTGGTGGTGATGGAGGGTTTTCGAGGGCTGGGATTGAGTCAGAAAATGCTGCAGAAGGTCGAGGAAATCGCCAGGCAGCGCGGGTGCTGCAAAATCACCCTGGAAGTTCTTGAAGGTAACGACGTGGCGCAATCGGCTTACCGCAAGTTCGGCTTTGAGGCAGGCATGTTCGACCCGGCCCATGGCCGCATGCTGTTCTGGAATAAATCGCTTAATTAAATTCCGGCAAAAAAAAGGCGCCAATGCATGGCGCCAAAGTTCACTGTTGCCAAAGGAGCGTAATGGCAGAGCGTGTTGCGGATTAACTAAGGATTAAATCAACTCTTGGGTTGTTGCTCGGTGGTGGATTGTTCCACCGTTGCTTTTTTGAAGTCTTTGCCATCGGCGGACGCGGTTTGTTGGGTAGCGCCGTGAGCCTGCTGCTGAATGAAGGTGAAGTTGTCATAGAACGCCTTGGAACGCTCGGAGCCGCCTTCGGCAAAGGCGGCGGCGGAGGTCAGCGTCATCAGGCCGGCAAATATCAGGGTGGAGCATTTCATCGTGGTTTTCCCATTAACAGTAATCGGTATCCGGTCATGTCATGATCAGATTCATGGGGCGACTATGCCGGTAACTTATTAAGTGGGAATTAACGTAGAGCGGGCCGGAAGTTAATCTTCCCTTAACTTAGGCTTCCTGGTTTAAAGCGTCCAATCCAATGCCAGCGTGACCGCGCGCGGATCTCCCCAATAAACACCGTTATAGAAGCCGACACGCTCGTAATATTTTTTATCAAATAGATTGTTGATATTCAGCGAAGCCGAAAGATGGTCGTCGACCTGGTAGCGCGACATCAGGTTGACCACTGTGTAAGCCTGCTGGGTCATTTTGGCGCGGGTGGTGATCAGCTTTCCGTCGGCATCGCGTTCGCCCGTTGGCCGGTTGCCGAAATCATAGAAATCGCTTTGCCAATTCACTGCTCCACCGACGGTGAGTTGACGCCACGCGCCGGGTAACCGGTAGGCGCTGGAGAGCTTCAGCAGGTTCAGCGGCTGCCCGGTATTGTTGCGTTTGCTCGCGCCGTTCACCGAGTGGGTGTAGGTGTACCCGGCTGTAAGGTTCCAGTCCGGCATGATTTCACCGGCCACCTCCAGTTCGAAGCCGTTGACTTTGTTGCCCTTGCCGCCGGACGTGTAGTACTCCTCGCCGGTGACCGGGTTCGGTGCCACCGAATAGTCGCGTTCGGCAACGTTATCCTGGGTGCTCCAGAAATACGCAGCCGCCAGGTTCACGCGCTCGTTGAGCAGGCTGCCCTTGAGGCCGACTTCATAGTTACTGCCCACCACCGGTTCCAGGTACTTCTTGTTGGCATCGCGCAGGCTCTGGGGCTTGAAGATATCGGTGTAGCTCGCGTACACCGTGTACTGCGGCGTGAGGTCATAGAGCAGCCCGGCGTAGGGCGTCCACATATCGTTGTGGGTCTGGCGTGTCTTGTCGTTGGCCGTCAGCTGATCGTTGGCATCGTAGGTCGGCAACGCGCTTTCCAGCTCCCAACTGCCGTAGCGGCTGCCCAGCACAGCGTGCAGGCGGTCGGTGAGGCTCAGGCGTGTGGCCAGGTAGCCGGCTTTTTGCTTCTTGCTGCTGTGTTCGCCCTTGAGGTCGGTGACGGTGTCGCTGAACTTGGGAATGCCACCCATGTATTTCCAATCGTCGATGGTGTAGTAACTCGCGTCCAGGCTGCTGCGCATAAATGGCGAAACGTCCCGTTGCGCCGCCTCGCCGTAGCCCATCATCAGCGCATGTTCGCGCCCCAGCAACGCATAACTGCCGGCCAGATTGAGGTCAACGGCTTCCATTCTCGAGGTGCCGCGCATATGGCTGGCCCAGGCGGTCATGCCGCTGCGGTCGTCGTTGGGAAAACCGGCGCCGCCGTAGTAGACCTTGCCATCCGTGTCGCTTTGTCGGTGGGTGTAGGCAGCCTTCAGGTGCCAGTCACCCGCCAGGCGATGATCCAGGGTCGCGAAAGTGGTTTTGTCGGTCAGTGGCCAGGAGCTCCAATGCGCCGCCATGTTGGTCGAGCGCGGCAGCCTGGCCTTGTCGCCCCGGCTGTTCCAGTAGGGCACGGTGCCCCAGGAGGTGCCTTGCACCTGTTTGTCCTGGTAATCAAACCCCACGGCCAATACGGTATCGTCCGACAGGTCACCCTCCAGAACGCCGTAGCCGACCGAGCGCTGCAGCGCATAGTTGTCCCGGAACGACTGACTGTCGCGGTAGGCCAGCACCGTGCGCCCGCGCAGCCGGCCGTCGAATGCCAGCGGGCCGCCGACGTCCAGGTAACTGTAGTAATTGTCATGACTGGCACCGCTGACGCCGGTTTTCGCCTGCCAATCGGCTGTAGGGCGCTTGCGCACCATGTTCACGGTGGCCGAAGGATCGCCGGCTCCGGTGGTCAGGCCCGTCGCACCGCGCACCACTTCGATACGGTCGTAGATGATGGTGTCGGCGTCGGACTTCATGAAGCCGAACGTATTGAGCATCCCGTCGATCTGGAAATTGTTGATGCCGTAGCCACGGGAAGAATACGACACGCGATCGGAGTCGTTGTGCTGCACGTTGATCCCGGTGGTCTGGCGCAGCACATCGGTCAGGGTATTGAGGTTGAAGTCGTCCATCTGCTGGCGGGTGATCACCGAGATCGACTGTGGGGTTTCCTTGACGGACAGGTTCAAGCGCGTGGCGGTGCTCATGGAGCCCGTGGTGTACGCCCCGGTGTGCTCGGTGGTGGCGCCCAGGCCGTCGGCGCTGATGCGGGTGGCGGTCAGCTGCAGTGGCGCGTGGCTGTCATCGGTTTCGGCGAACGACCCGGGGCTCAGCGTTACGCTGAAGAGGCCGAGCGTGAGGGACATGGAACGGGTGAGGGGCGCGATCATCGCGGCAGTCTCCTTGTCGTCTTTGCGGCCTCTTCGGTAGGAAAAGGTCATTGCTCAAAGACGAAAGGAGCTGTCGAACTTTAGGTCTAAACGAGAATGATTGTTATCTTTTTGTTACGGTGCTGTCTTTTCCTGCAGCACTACATCCGTGGCCACCGGCTTTTTCGGCTTGATCAGGCTGAAGTCGATCAACGGCTTCTGCTGGCGCTGATACGGGTCGCCAATCAGCAGTGGGCGCGGGGTGAAGCTGTCGCTCACCAGGCTCTTGCTGCGGTCCAGTTCGTTGGCGCTCAACCCGGCCAGGTCGGCCCAGGTGTGGATCAGCTGTGAGCTGCTATAGGGCCGCTGCAGGTCGCCGGCAAAATCCCAGGTATGGCTTTCGCGCCATTTCGGCGACGCGTAGGCCATGAATGGAATGGTGTACATCGGCGCGGTGGGCTTGCCCTCGTTACGGCCCAACGTGCTGTGGCCCGCCGAGTCGAACACGTCTTCGCCGTGGTCCGACAGGTACAGCAGGAAGCCATTGGGGTCGGTCTTGGCGTAGTCCTTGATCAGGCTGGACACCACGAAGTCGTTGTAAAGCACCGCATTGTCGTAGCTGTTGTAGGTCGGCAACTGGTCATCGCTGACGCCGGCGGGCACGCCTTGGCGGTCGGTGAACTTGTCGAAGCTCGGCGGGTAGCGGTACTGGTAGCTCATGTGCGTGCCCAGCAGGTGCACCACAATGAACTTGCGTTCGGCCGGATCGGCCAGTGCCTTGGAAAACGGCGCCAGGACGTCACCGTCATACTGGCGGGCGTTCTGGTTGCGATTGTTGTTGAGGTACACCTGCTCGTCGGCCTGTTCGGAAAAGGTCGTCAGCATGGTGTTGCGCTTGGTCATGGTCTGCTGGTTGGTGATCCAATAGGTCTTGTAGCCCGCCTGTTTCATCACGCTGACGATCGACGGGGTCTTGAGGTACAGGTCGGGGTTCTCTTCGTCGGCGAAGGTCAGCACCTGCTGCAGCGCCTCAATGGTGTAGGGGCGGGGGGTGATGACGTTGTCGAATACGGCCAATTGGTCGCGCAGTTTGTCCAGTTCCGGCGTAGTAGCGCGCGGGTAGCCGTAAAGGCTCATGCGCTGGCGGTTGGTCGATTCGCCGATCACCAGTACCAGGGTCGAAGGCTGGCCGGCGCCGGCATCCTTGAGGTTGGTCAGGGGCGGGATCTGGCTGGCGCTGTGGAGCATGCCCTGCATGTTGTCCAACTGCTCGGTGTAGCGGCGGTAGGCGACGATCATCTGCCAGGGCACGGCGGGCTCGATACGGGTCTCGAAGCGGTCGATGCCCTCTGCCAGCGTCTCGCTGCGAGCGATCTGCTTGACCAGCGGGTAGCCGATAACGGCCACCAGGATCGCGGTCGCCGCCACCAGCGCCTGGGCACGGGGCAGGTAGACCGGGCGAATCCGGCTCCAGAGGAAGATCGCCACGGCGGTGTGGGCGATAAAGGCCAGCACGATCCACCAGGCGAAGTATTGGGTCAGGTATTCACCGGCTTCGGAGATGTTCGACTCGAACATGATGAAGATGACGCTCTGGGAAAATTCCTGCTGGTAGACAAAGAAATATCCCAGGCTGGCCATGGAGCAGGCCCACAGCACCACGCCGATCACGGCGGCCATTACCCGGGTCTGGCGTGGAAACACCAGCACGGGCGCGAGCCACAGTGCACTCATGAAGAAGGCTTGACGAAAACCGCTGAAACCGGAGGTGCCGCTGAGTTGTATCAGCAGTTGGGTAATACCCGAGAAGTACCAGAAAAACACAAACAGCCAGCCAAGACCGGCCCAATCGAAACCTTTCGCAGACTTTGTGCTGCGTTTGAACATTGCCATCCGGCGCTCCAACCCAAGAATTTTCCAGTCGACGCGCAGGGCTGCACGCACAACGCAGGCCACTTTCGGTATCCGGTGGCCTTTGGGGGCGGGAGTATCGGGAACGACGTGTGAAAACTTTGTGAGATTTTTGTAGCCTTTATCTTACAAAGCAATGACCGGTCTCAGCAGAGTGCGGGCTGTGCGCCGGCTTGCTGATCCAGTTGGGCCTGAATGATGTGGGAGCGCAGGCGCATGACTTCCTGCTGCAACTGCTCACGCTCGTCCTGCAACTGGCGCAATTCATCGCGACGAATAGTGACGTAGAGGGTCTGTGGAGGACGGGTCATCTGTACAGTGCTCATTGCTTACCTCGCAAATAGCCGGTGTGTCGCGGTGTGCCAGAACGCTTGAGTCGAGGTTCTCGGCATCAGTCGGAAGCAATTCTGAATTCTTTTTCACATCAATGGAACTTTTTTATTTTTGGTGGTCGTGTGACTTTTACCGGGGTGATGGTGAAACGATGGCATCTTTTTTAGCATGAAACTACAGGGATCCGCTCTGGACTAACCCTCATTAGCCTCATTGCGCTATAAACTATGTCACACATTTTTTAGCAGTTAGGAGCATCAGCACATGCAACTGGGGATTATCGGACTAGGCCGCATGGGCGGGAATATTGCACGGCGCCTGATGCTCAATGGGCATACCACCGTTGTTTACGACCGTAACGAAGCCTTTGTCAAAGGCTTGAGCGAAGAGGGCGCCACCGGCGTTGCCGACCTGAAGGCCCTGGTGGCCGGGTTGCAGAAACCGCGTGCTGTCTGGGTGATGTTGCCGGCAGGCGACCCCACCGAAAACACCATCAATGAACTCAGTGAGCTGCTGGAAGACGGTGACGTGATCATCGACGGCGGCAACACCAACTATAAGGATGACGTACGTCGCGCCAAGGCGCTGTCGGAAAAAGGCCTGCACTATGTTGACGTGGGCACGTCCGGCGGTGTCTGGGGCCTGGAACGCGGTTATTGCATGATGATCGGTGGCGACACCGAAACCGTGCAGCGCCTCGACCCGATTTTCGCCAGCCTGGCGCCGGGCCTGGGCAATATCCCGCGCACCAGGGACCGTTCCGCCGCCGCTGATCCGCGTGCCGAGCACGGCTACATCCATGCAGGCCCGGCCGGCTCCGGGCATTTCGTCAAGATGATCCATAACGGTATCGAATACGGGATGATGCAGGCGTTCGCCGAGGGCTTCGACATTCTCAAGACCAAGAACTCGGAAAACCTGCCGCAGGACCAGCGCTTCGACCTGAATGTTGCCGATATCGCCGAAGTCTGGCGCCGTGGCAGCGTGGTGTCTTCGTGGCTGCTGGACCTGACCGCCGATGCACTGGCCACCGACCCGAAACTCGACGGTTATTCCGGCTCCGTGGCCGACAGTGGCGAAGGCCGCTGGACCATCGAGGCCGCCATGGAACAGGCGGTGCCGGTGCCGGTGCTGTCCACCTCGCTGTTCGCCCGTTTCCGCTCGCGCCAGCAGAGCACCTACGGTGACAAGATGCTGTCGGCGATGCGCTTCGGCTTCGGTGGTCACGTGGAGACTTCCAAAAAATGACGGCTAACGGCAAAAAACTGAAGGCCGAACCCGCTCCACCCACCACCTTGTTTCTGTTTGGCGCCCATGGCGACCTGGTCAAGCGTCTGCTCATGCCAGCGCTGTACAACCTCAGTCGCGATGGCCTGCTGGGCGACGGCTTGCGCATCGTCGGCGTTGATCACAACGCCATCAGCGATGTGGACTTCGCCAAGAAACTCGAAGACTTCATCCGCACCGAGGCGGCGAGCAAGGTCAAGGGCAATGTCGACAATGCCCTCGACCCGCAGCTGTGGGCGCAGTTGGCCAAGGGTATCAGCTACGTTGAGGGCGACTTTCTCGACGACAGTACCTACGCCGATATCGGCAGGAAAATCGCCGAGAGCGGTACCGGCAACGCGGTGTTCTACCTGGCCACCGCGCCGCGTTTCTTCAGTGAAGTGGTGCAGCGCCTGGGCAGCGCCGGGCTGTTGAGTGAAACCGACGACAGTTTCCGGCGCGTGGTGATCGAAAAACCCTTCGGGTCCGACCTCGCCACCGCCGAAGCGTTGAACGCCAGCCTGCTCAAGGTCATGAGCGAGAAGCAGATTTATCGCATCGATCATTACCTGGGCAAGGAGACGGTGCAGAACATTCTGATCAGCCGTTTCTCCAACGTGCTGTTCGAGGCGTTCTGGAACAACCACTACATCGATCACGTGCAAATCACCGCCGCCGAAACCGTCGGCGTGGAGACACGGGGCAACTTCTTCGAAAAAACCGGCACCTTGCGCGACATGGTGCCCAACCACCTGTTCCAGCTGTTGGCGATGGTGGCGATGGAACCGCCGGCGGCGTTCGGTGCCGACGCGGTGCGCGAGGAAAAGGCCAAAGTTATCGGTGCCGTGCGCCCCTGGTCGCTGGAAGACGCGCGCGCCAACTCCGTACGCGGGCAGTACACCGCCGGCGAAATCGGCGGCAAGGCATTGCCGGGGTATCGCGAAGAGGCCAATGTCGCACCAGACAGCAGCACCGAGACGTTCGTGGCGCTCAAGGTCATGATCGACAACTGGCGCTGGGTCGGCGTGCCGTTCTACCTGCGCACCGGCAAACGCATGAGCGTGCGCGATACCGAAATCGTGATCTGCTTCAAGCCGGCGCCCTACGCACAGTTTCGCGACACCGAGGTGGACGAAGTCAAGCCCACCTACCTGAAAATCCAGATCCAGCCCAATGAAGGCATGTGGTTCGACCTGTTGGCGAAAAAGCCCGGGCCGACCCTGGATATGGCCAACATTCAGCTGGGCTTTGCCTACAAGGACTTCTTCGAAATGCAGCCGTCGACCGGGTACGAAACCCTGATCTACGACTGCATGACGGGCGATCAGACCTTGTTCCAGCGTGCCGACAATATCGAGAACGGCTGGCGCGCGGTGCAGCCGTTCCTCGACGCATGGAAGGAAGACGATGGTATCCAGACCTACAAGGCCGGCGAAGATGGCCCGGCGGCGGCCGACACGCTGCTGGCCCGTGATGGCCGCACCTGGCACACACTCGGATGAGTGATGCCGCGATCCATCCCATCCGTTTTATCCTCAGCGACGTGGATGGCACGTTGCTGCATCCCGACCATCGTCTCAGCCAGCGTACAGTCGATGCGGTGCGTGCGCTGCGCGAGGCCGGCGTACTGTTCAGCCTGGCCAGCGGGCGCCCGCCAAAAGCCATGCGGCACCTGATCAAGACGTTCGGTATCGACGTTCCGGTGGCGGGTTTCAATGGCGGCACCTTGGTGCACCCGGACGGCAGCATCCTGGTGGCTCACCATTTGCCGGCGGAGGCGGCGCTGATCGCCCTAGCGCTGTTTTCGGCCGAGCCGGACGTGGAAGTGTGGATGTTTGCCGATGGCGATTGGCTGCGCCGTGGCGAGCCGGGCCCGATGGAACCGCGCGAAACCGCTGGGCTGGGCTATGGCCCGCAGGTCGTGGAAAGCTTTGAGCCGTACCTGGACCGTGTCGACAAGATCGTTGCCGCCAGCCTCAATACGCAGTTATTGGTGGAGCTGGAAGCGCGATTGCATCCCAAGGTCGAGGGGCTGGCCCAGGTATCGCGCTCACAGCCGGTGTATCTGGACGTGACGGCCATGCTGGCGAACAAGGGCGAGGCCTTGAAAACCTTGGCCGAACACCTGGGTGTGCCGCTGGAGCAGACGGCGGCAATCGGCGACGGCGGGAATGACCCGGCGATGTTTCACGTCGCCGGTTTGTCGATTGCCATGGGGCAGGCGGAAGAAACCGTCAAGCGCCAGGCCAATGTGGTAACCGGCAGCAATAGCCAAGAGGGCGCCGCAGAAGCATTCGAGCGATTTATCCTGCAAACGCACCCACGGCCTTAGTTTCAACGGCGCAACTTGCGAGCATTGTTTGCAATGCTCGCAAGTGGGTGTCTGTTATTACTTTGGCATTGCCCAGGATTGCAAGCGGTAGCCGTTTTTATCCAACTCGGCACGAGCCTGCAACAGCAGGTTTTCCAATTGTGCAGGATCGGTATAGGCACTCGACGAAAGTTGCTTGCGGCCGATGTGGGTATTAGTGCGGTCGACGACGCTTAGGCTGAGGGCGCCGTTGCCATCGTGCCAGGCCACGCACTGAAAGGGCTGGAAGGCACGGTCTGCGATCAAAAGAGCTTCGTTGATGCGGAGCGGGGCGTTCATTGGGGTCTCTCTCTAAATGCCCAATCAGGTAGTGCCGTCGGTTGGGCGAGCCAGGCGGCGAGTTACTTGTACTGATGCACGATGGCGGGGTGCGGGTCACATGCTAGAGCAACAATTTTCAACTTTCTGTGATTGAGGTCATGTAAGCGGCTGTTTTAAAAGCGCATTGATTGTGTGCGCCGGTTTCAACTTTTTGTTTGTCGAAGCCAGAGGATGGCTTTTTGCCCCGACTTATAGCAAAACGATACAAGGCTCGCGTCAAGATCTTGCTAGGGTTAGCAGCAGTCGTTACAAACTGTTGTTTCTAAATAACTTTAACGATTTTTGACGCCAAGGATCAGTCATGGGTGTGCCTGCCGTTCAACGCCGTTTGCTCGTGGTCGACCCGTGCGATGACTGTCATGGGCTGCTGCCCGGTTTGCGCACGGCGGGGTGGGAGGTGGACAGCTGTGCGCTGGAAGGGGTAGGTGATCGCTCCTGCGATGTCGGCTTGCTGCGCTTGCAGCCTGAACACCTGAAGCGTCCTGAAGCGGTCAAGGAGCTGATCGGCCGCAGCGGCACTGAATGGATTGCCGTGCTCAGCCAGGATGTATTGCGTTTGCAGAACGTCGGCGATTTTGTATGTGAGTGGTTTTTCGACTTCCATACCTTGCCCTTCGACGTCTCCCGCGTACAGGTCACCCTGGGGCGCGCGTTCGGTATGGCGCGCCTGCGCGGTAAAGGTCATACGCCGGTGGATGAGGGGCATGAACTGCTCGGAGACAGCCGACCCATTCGTGAGCTGCGCAAACTGTTATCCAAACTCGCGCCCACCGAGTCGCCCGTATTGATACGTGGCGACAGCGGCACCGGCAAAGAGTTAGTGGCCAAGACCCTGCATCGCCAGTCTCAGCGTCATGCCAGGCCGTTCGTGGCGATCAACTGCGGTGCGATTGCGGAACACCTGATTCAATCCGAACTGTTCGGCCACGAAAAAGGCGCGTTCACCGGCGCCCACCAGCGCAAGATCGGGCGTATCGAGGCGGCCAACGGTGGCACATTGTTCCTCGATGAAATCGGCGACTTGCCGATGGAACTGCAAGCCAACCTGCTGCGTTTTCTGCAGGAGAAGCATATCGAGCGCGTCGGCGGCAACCAGCCGATTCCGGTGGACGTGCGTGTGCTGGCCGCGACCCACGTCGATCTTGAGGCCGCCGTGACCAAGGGTGCGTTCCGCGAAGACTTGTACTACCGCCTCAATGTGCTGCAGGTGGTAACCGCGCCGTTGCGTGAGCGCCACGGTGACGTGGCGATGCTGGCCAACCATTTTTCGCGTTTCTACAGCCAGGAAACCGGGCGGCGCCCGCGCAGTTTCAGCGAAGACGCCTTGGCGGCAATGGGGCAGCACCCTTGGCCGGGCAACGTGCGCGAGCTGGCCAACCGGGTACGTCGCGGGCTGGTACTCGCCGAAGGCCGGCAGATCGAAGCCGTTGATCTGGGTTTGCAGGGCGAGCAGGCAATCGCGCCACCCTTGGCTACACTCGAAGACTACAAGCACCGCGCCGAACGCCAGGCGTTGTGCGATGTGCTCAACCGTCACAGCGACAACCTGAGTGTCGCTGCCCGTGTGCTCGGTGTGTCCCGGCCCACGTTTTACCGGTTGCTGCACAAACACCAGATCCGCTAGGGCGGGTAAACCGAAAAGCCCCGCAACGACCCTTATCGTTGCGGGGCTTTTCCTTGTGTGCCGAACGCTGTGGTTAGAAGTAGTACGGGAATTTCAGGCTGAAGGTGAAATCCGGCGCATCGTCGGTCATGCCGATCGCCAGGTTCGGCACGATCGTCAGGTTATCCGACGCCGCAATCGTCATGCCTACGTTGAAATACCCGGCATTGGCATCGCTGGACACCACCGACTGCCAGTCGCCGCCGTTGGGCTTAAGCCGGCTTTTGCGCTGCACCAGATCGGACACCGAGAACGACATACTCATTTTCTCGTTCAGCGCGAACGCCACGCCCATGCCGACCTGGAAACTGTCGCCCAGGCTGACTTTGCCGCCGACCTTCTGGTTGACGTCGCTGCTGATGTCGTCGAACGAGTCTTCGAAGTTATGGGTGTAGGACAGCGAGCCGAACAGCACGGCCGGGTCGAACGTCTTGACCAGGGAGATCCCCGGTGTGATCGACCACACCCCGTTGCCGGTGGGCAGGCTTTCGGGCACGAACAGGTTGTCGTTGCCGGCTGTTTGGATGAGCTTGATGCCAAACGGTTCTTTGCCCGTCGGCGCCTTGACGCGCAACGACACCACCGCATCCGGCAGGGTCGGGGTTTCGTCGAGGAACTTGTAGGCGACGCCGAAATTCACGTCGCCGATGGTCGGGTCACGGGTCACCGACGCTTCGGATGTCGCCGTACCGTTATTGCCGGCGCCTGCCGACTGGTACGTCGAGTCGCGGTACACCACCGGCACGTTCACGTCGAATTGCCAACGGTTGTCGACGTTGTAGCGCCCGGTCAGGTCCAGGGTCCAGTTGTCCGACTTGATCCGATCAAGGTTGATATTGCCGAGGAAGATCGAGTCCAGCGCCAGAAAGCCATTGAGGGTCAACTGGCGCGCGTCGTAGCGCGCGTAGGTGACGCCGGTTTCAAAGCTGAACTTGCCATTGCCGAAAAAGCCGCTGGCTTCGTTATACAGGTTGCTGACGCTTTGCGCAGGCGCCGAATCGTCCTTCAGGGACTGCCCATACGAACTGCCTCCGCCCGCACCGCCTGAAGCCGCCGCGGCACCCGTACCGGTACCGGCCACATTGGTGCCGCCTTTCTGGAAGTCGGCAGGGGATTTGGCCAGGCGTTTGGGGGCCGGCGTCGCCGGTTGATCCTCGACCTGACGCACGCGCTGTTCGAGCACGGCCAGGGCCTTTTGCTGCACTTCGTAACGTTGCTTGAGCTCCAGGAGTTCCTGTTTGAGGGTTTCGATATCGGCATCCGGCGCGGCATACAACACGGATGCGGGTAAGAGCGTACTTAGACAGACTACCGCGCGGAGCGATAACGATCGATGCATGAAATAAGCCGTCCTTTTCCGATGCGTAAGTGTCGAGGCTCAGCGTAGTTCAATAACCAAGGGTGCGTAGGCCCTTGAGTTGGTCCAGGTTGCAGTTCAACGCAGGGTTGTTCAGCCCGTTATTGCCCATCACCACGTTGAGCTGGGTCATGTTGCTGACGAAGTTGGTGTTGCCGGTCAAAACCGTGCCTTGCAGCACCGTGCCGCCGCCGATCTGCTGCAGGCTGTTGCCCTGGTTATGATTGGCCTGGATCGCCATTTGCAGGCCGCCGTTGTTGGCCGACACGCTCACCTTGCCGGCCGCGCTGTCACCGCTCACGGTGCCGCCGGCCACCAGCACTTGCCCGGACTGCACCAGATTGGCCGGCGCGAGGCCGTCCTGGCTGACGGTGATGCCGACGTTGTTGTTGGCGGTGTTGCCGTCGCCGGCCACCCGCACGCTTTGCGTCACGCCCTGGCCACTGCCCAGGCCGGCGCCGCCGACCACATTGCCGGTGCCGGCGGACGGGGTGGTGCCGCTGCCGGTCGAGCCGGTGGTTTGCACATAGAACTGCGGGGTAAGGGTGGTTTTGTCGACCTGCATGCTGGCCTTGCCGGTGATGCTGTCACCCACGGCATTGGTCCACGTGCTGCTCATCACAATGCCAAAACTGATAATTCGTCCCGGCATCACGTAGCGGCCTCGCAGGTCGGCCATTTCCGAATCCTTCAGTTCAATCGGCTTGAACCCCGATGAAGCGTAAGCAGGCATTGAGGCTGCCAGGCACAAGGCCGTCAGCCAGCGGGACGTGTTCATCGCTTGCTCCTGGAGCGTCCTGGCTCCTTATTGCGCTTCTTTTAAAAGAAGTCGCTCTGGATAAAACCGAAATCCATCAATTCAGCGTCGCCCACGGGCCGGAACTCGTTCAAACGGTTCCTGGCGGTCAGTGGCGCAGGTGGGTCGAGCAGCACATTGGCCTTGTCGTAACCCTCACCCAGCACGGCGAATACGATGCCATTCCAGCCTTTGACGAAGTCGTCATGGGCGTAGCGTTTATGCCCCAGCACCGGATCGCCGATGTAGACCCAGTCCTTGTCGGCCCGCTGCAGCACCACGAAGTGCTTGTAGCCGCGGATCTCCAGCAGCACGACCACCGGGATCTTCACGGTCAACAGGGTGTCCGGCGAGATTTTGTAGCCCCGCGCCCGCATGCCGATGCTTTCGAGGTAGCGCTTCATGTCGAGCATGGAAAAACCCTGGGTGCGTACCAGGTTCTGGTCGGCGTTGACCAGCATGCCCTTGATGACGTGGTCTTCATCGACGTCCAGCCAATAACCCTGGCGCAGGATGGTGGCGAGTGCCGCGGCACCGCAGCTGAAATCGGTTTTCTGTTCCACCAGGTTGGCGAAGCGGCGCTCACGAATGCTTTCGACCTTCTTGTAGATCACTGCACCGCCAGGCATGGCGGAAATCGCCATGGTGCCTGCCCAGGTCGGGCCGGTGAGGAGCATCAGCAGGGAAAGGGTCGCGAGGCGCATGATCGAAGGCCGGGTGGACACTGGAATAGGAAAGGGCCTTGTCGCCAAGGCCCCGTTGGATCAGAAGCGCACGCCGCTGGCGCAGACGGTGCAACCTTGACCGATTGTCAGGCTGTTGCTGCCCTGGTTGCCCGAGCCCGATTGCAGGTTCACACCCACGTTGCCGGAGTTGCGGTTGACCGAGTTGTCGAGGCTTGCGTTGTTGGACACATACTGCGCGTTGCCGCCATGGCCATAACCATAGCCGTGGCTGGTCGCGGCCGCGTTGAGGTAGCTGTTGCCGAGCGAGTTCTGCTCGGTGTTGGCGGCGGCCGCGATGTTTTTGCCATCGGCGGTGACGATCGCCAGGTTGTTTTTACCCTGGTTGCCCTGGCCGGCCTGGCCGTTGTAACCCACGTTGCCGGAGTTACCGTTGACCGAGTTATCCAGCGAGGCGTTGTTCTGCGTGCCTTTGTTGGTGAAGCCGTTGCCCAGGCTGTTCTGGTTCACGTCGACCAGGCCGAATACCGTGGCGGCGTCGCCTTTGGCGCTGGAGATCGCCGCCGAGTTGTCGGCCTGGTTGCCGCTGCCGGCCTGCACGTTGACACCGGTGTTACCGCTGTTGCCATTGACCGAGTTATCGGCCGAAGCATTGTTGTCGGTCTTGGTGTCGTCGAAGCGGTTGGCTGCGCTGTTTTGTACATCGGTCACCACCGCGGCGATGGTGCCGGTGGGTTGAGGCGCAGGGTGCCAGCCACCTGCTTGAGCGGCGGCAGCCATGAGTGCGGCGAGAGCGAAAACCAGGGGTTTGAGAGCCATTTGAGGTTTCATGGTGTTTCTCCTTGCTTCTAATGTGTGGTTTAAGTGTTGGTACGGTCCAGCCGGTACTACCAAGCGTTCACTTGATAGTGATGCCCAGGGTGTTAGCCACTCGGTTCCCCACCCCGGCACTCTGGTTCACCTGAATCACTCCTCGGCTGCCTGTGAAGGCCTGATCGCTGGTAACGACCAGGCGGCTGCCAGTGGTGGAGGTGAGACCTGAGTCGGTCAACTGCGTCGTGTTCTGTTGCAACAGGACGCTGTCATCGATGCTCTGCGGGCCAGGATTGACGCTGATCCGCACGGCGTTGATGGTCTGGTTATTGGCGCCGGCCGTCTGGTTGATGCCCAGCATGCCGTTGCCATTGGTAAAAGCGCTGCCCTGGATCGTTGCCTTGGCGTTCAGGGCAGGATCGACCTGGCCGTCCATTCTCTGGATATTGACGGTGGTCGCCTGGCCGCCGAGCGTAATCGCGCGGGTATTGGCCATTTGCTGCTGGTTGCCCGCGGCCTGATTGATCGAGAAGTTGCCGCGATAATCCTGGCCACTGTTGTCGATCACCGCGTTGTTATCGGCCAGGGCCGAGGCGCTGCTCAAGAGGGCGAAGATCAGCCAGGCACGGTTCATTACTTGCCCCCCATCATGCTGCCGATGTTGTTCAGGGGCGCCATGCCGCGCTGGATCGAATCGCTGATCTGCCCACCCATGCTGCTGCCGCTGCCGTGGCTGGCGGAGGAACCCGCGCCGAGGGTCGACATGCTGTTCTGGGTGGCGTGCGGGCCGGTCAGCACGCCGCTGTTTTGATTGACCTGGGCGAAACTGGCACCGCTGCTCACGCCGCCGATATCAAGGTCGCTGAGTTCGCCGGTGGCGTTGATCACTTCGCGACTGGGATTGGCGTTGGCCGTGGTGGGGTAGGGGTCTTTACCGAAAGGGGCACGACCGTACATGTGCGCCTGTACGTTGCGGCTTGTCACGATCACGCCATCACCGGCAAAGGTCGACGCACTGATGCCGAGGCTGAGCACACAGCTGGTCAGCAGTACCTTTATCGAGCGTTGTGTGAGTGTGTTCACGGCGGCATATCCTTATTCTCGGCACTGACCCTGAACAGTGCTGTGGGGAATAGAGCAGATGCCGTGCCGCTTTTTAAATTGTTTTGATATTCAATGGCTTATGAAGATCGAGCGGCGCGTCGACCATGGCGGTGTCTCAGCGCTGAAACACCTGCCGTTCAAGCGTGTGTAGCCCGCTGTCCCACAAACGATTCACCCCTGTGTATCACTGGTGTAACACCGTGCATGACAAAAGCATGAACCCACGGTGTACACGGGCTTCAGCTCAGGCAGGTGTTTCAAAAATGGACACTGTGGGCGCGAACGGGCCCGCACGGATCGGCCGGGCTCAGCCTTTCGGGGTTTTACGCGGGATGGAGTTGAGTACGGGGTTGCCGTCCTGGTTCTGGGTCAGGTAGACCGGCAGCACCTTGGGCAGGGAGGGGATGAGGTTATTGACCTCGCTGAGGTTGTAAATGCCACCGATCCGAATCGCGCCGGTTCCGGCATCGGCCAGCATCACCGGTTTGCTCAGGTAGCGGTTGATCAGCGGCAGCGCATCGGCCAGCGCCAGGTTGTCGAGGATCAGCTTGCCCTGGCGCCAGGCCAGGGCGCTGTCATTCGGGCTGAACGGCCTCACGCGCGGCGTGGCATCGCCCGGTTGATAGCTGGCCTGCATGCCGGGGGTCAGTGGCACGCTGCCGTGTATGGCATCGCTGGCGATCTGCACCGAGCCCGCGAGCAGCATCACGCGGACCTGATCGCCATATTTCCACACATTGAACTGGGTGCCCGTCACGCGCACCTGGCCCTCGCCGGCGCGCACTACAAACGGGTGGGCGCTGTCGTGGCTGACGTTGAAAAACGCCTCGCCTTTTTTCAGCGTGACCCGGCGTTGATCCTTGTAGTTGCTATAGACCAGTTCGGTGCCCAGATTCAGCTCTACCTGGCTGCCATCGCTCAAGGTCACCTGACGCAAGCCCTGGGTCGCCTCGAAACGTTCATAGGAATTGGGCAGCCACCCGGCCTGCCACCCGGTAAACGCGGCCAGCGGCAAGGCCGCCAGGCATAGCGCTGCCGCCACGGCATAACGACGTACGCGGCTGCGCGGTTTGAACGCCAATACCGGCGCGGCGGGTGCGGTGCGCGGCAAGTGATCGGCGACGTCCCAGATTTCCAGCATCGCGGCGTATTCAAAGGCGTGCAAGGGATGGGCGTCATGCCATTGTTGAAAAGCCTGACGTTCAGCCGGTGTGCAATCGCTGGCATGCAGGCGCATGCACCACTGCGCGGCGGCATCGGTGATGGTGTCGTATTCGGCTTCTGAAACAGACTTTTCGGTCATTAACGCATCCTGATTTCCCACATTCTAACCCCCACAGGCAGATGGCGAGAACAGCCATCATGGCGATTGCACATCAATTGGAACTTATTCTTGTTTGGCGCTACCTAAAAATTCAGGACACGCGTCCGCATTTCCCACAAAGGAGTAACGCTATGTTGAAGAAAACCTTCGTCGCCCTGTGTGCAACCTCCGCGCTGCTCGGTGCCGGCGCCGCCCTGGCCGATAAGCCAGGCGCAGGCTGGATCACCATCGACAAGGCTATTGAAGTGGCCAAGACCAAGGCCGGTTATGTCGAGGTCTACGCGGCGGAAGCCGACGACAACGGTTACTGGGAAGTCAAAGGTCGCAAGTCCGACGGTTCCGTTTATGAAGCGCGGATCGATGGCGCCTCGGGTAACGTGCTGCGCGACCAGAAAGACTGATTAACCCGCCGGGAGCCGGTTCAGGCTCCCGCATCCAGCGCCCGGCCGATTTCGCTGATCAGGAAGGTCAACGAATCCGCATTGGCCAGGATCGTATCGATACGCTTGTCCTCATTGGTCATGAACACCTTGCGCGCTTCAGCCAGGGTGCGTACGCCTGTGGTACTCAAAACTTTGGATCGCTGCAGGGAAGTTCCCTGGGAGCTGCCGAAATCCTCATACCCACCGCTCAGGTCGTCTAGCGTCTTGAACAGCATCTCTGTGGGCGTCAGGAGTGAAAGTGCATTGGCACGCAACCCGCAGAGTTCGGTTTTCAGCGTCTGCCCGCCTTGACAGTCGCCATCAATCAAATCGACAAACGGACGCATGCTGTCGAGGTAAACCAAGTCTTCGGTGGATGACCTGATATGAGTGATTTCATGAATCAACGTGGTTGCCCTCGCGTGGGCCGACAGGTTGAACGGGGTTGTTAAATAGGGTTGGTAATGGTCCATCCGTGGGTCGAAGAAGCGCTCCACCAAATAAATTTTATGGTCCCTGTCGTCCGGCAGCGTGAAAGCGAACGATGTGTGCGGGTTTTGGCGATGGCTGCCGCTGACAAACCGCATGGAATTCGGACTGGTCAAGGTGTGATTGGTCAATTCGTCCAGCACATCGTCGACCCGCTTCTCGATGCGCTGCAACTGGCTGAGGGTCAGGTGAGGCACGCCGAACAGCTCGGCAAAAAAAAGTCCGGTCCGGCTTCCGGGGTCGCGACGTCCACCAAAGTGCTGAATGTTGCGCTTGCAGTTCACCGCGTAATAGGTCGCGACATTCAGCGCTTCGTCGATGCACTGTGCCTTCCAGCTTGACAGTGCCCTGATCGCGGGCATGCCGACCGCTTCGATATTGATGCCCTCTCGCTCTGACAGGTACGCGCGCGCCTGGCTTGCATAGCGGCTCAACGTCTTGCCGTAGCGCGGGTTGAGGAGACCCAGGTCCAACACCCACTCGCCCCGTGGGGTGAGTCGCACATAAGGGCCCAGGTGGTCGTCGCTGCTTAAGCGCCAGTATTCGCCTGCGCGTTTTACCGAGTAGACCTTGCCCGCCACCGGTACGTAATCGCGGGCGCCGATCTTGTCCCTGTAGACCTGAGTCAGCGCGCTCTGCGTGAGTGTGTCCAAGGCAACATCATGGTTTTCGAAGACATGCAGATGCGTGCGCTCGGGCGCGGTCATGTCCAGGGCTGCAAACGTCGTGGCGGCCGGCGGTGCGTCTTGCAGCCATTGCTCCAGCGGGACTGGATGTGTGGCCGGTGGCGGTTCGGGAAACAGTTTGTCCAGCGCCTTGCGCAGGGACGCCAGTTCGGCCACGCCGCCGGCAAAGGTCTTGAGTGCGTGTTGCCAGCGGTGCTGCTGCAGGTCTTCGGCAGAGGTTTTGAACAGTGCGTAGCTGCGCCACACTGTCAGCGGATAGACCAGTTTTCCCGCCATGAAACGCACGCCTGCGGCAATCCCCTTGGTCAGCAGACTGGTCACTGCATCCCAGTAGTTTTTGCCCGACGCAGAGAACTGGCTGCCGAGCATCCGCAGCAGCATCTCGCAATTGTCCTTGAATAGTTGATCAAGCACGTTACCGGCGATGGCGTTGGCGCCGAAGCGAATCTCCGAAGGACCTTGAGTCCACTGTTGACTGAGCAAGTTGCGATACGTGGCTTGATGCGCCGGTTCCAATTGGCCGATCACCCATTGCTGCAGTGTGCCGGGGGCGGCGAACGCCTGGAGCAGTGCCGTCTCGTTGGCAAACTCCTTCAGCAGGTGATCAGGGCTGTAGGGTGCATACAGCACCAGCGGCCCGGTAGCCTCGGGTTTCGGGCCGATCAGGTAGCAGCCCAATGCCCGCACGCGCGAGGCGCCCTGTGTGGCGATCAGTTCGAGGGGGCGAACCAGCGCCGTCACGCCATGCACGGTGGCGCGAGCCAGGGCGTCGGGCATATCGAAGATTTGTCGGATAAACCCCCAGGCCGATGCAGACAAGCGTTCATCCAGGGTTTGCTCATGGGCGTATTGCAACACTTGCCAGGGCAACTGCCGGCAGAACAGTTGGCGCCGTGTACGCGCTTGCTCGCCAGGGCCCTTGAGGTGGGTGTTCAGCCATTGTCCATAGAAGCTTTCCACGTCCACCTGGCGGATCAGTTGCTCAATGGCGGAGCCGTCCAGCGTCGCTGGCAGCGGGTCGCCGGTGCGTGAACGGGGGCGGATATCGTCGGCCCGCAACGTCGGCAAGTGCCGCATCGCAAAGTCCGTGAGCGTCTGGGTGTTGCCGGCCAACTCGACCCGTCCGGGAATCAGCACATTGTTCGGGTTCAGCGCTTGCCGGGGAAAACGTGCGTCGAGCAATTCCGAAAGGCGGTCGAATACATGTTCGCGCAGGGGCGTAACGCTATGCAGATAATCACGCTCGTCCGGGGCACTGATGCGGTACTGCTCCACCAGCTCGGCGTGCAGAATCTGCTCGGCGGGTGCCGCCATGCCCAGCCAGACCGGGAGTGCCTGCTGGTTGATCAGCGCCCGCGCCATCGCGATGGCCCTGGGTAAGTTGGACGGCGGTGCGCGCCGGATCAGGGCGTCCACGCACTCCTGAAAGCGCGTGGGGCTCAATCGCAGCGAGAGCAGGTGGTCTATTTCGTCGCGGGTGGCGTCGCTGTAGCTGTGTTGCCGATCGTGCAGCAAGTGCTCGTCAATCCGTTGCAGTGGCCCCAGCTGCCAGGAACGGTGGGGCACGCGCTGGGATATCGGCAGGTTTTCCAGCAGGTGCAGGCGCTGCCGGGGATCTTGCAGGCGCAGGGTCAGGATGTCCCGCAGGCGGGTGATGGATGCAAAGGTTTCGTAGCCGCGCGCGGGGGTCCATAGCACCGCCGTGCCCGAATGGTCCGGGTCCAGGCCGCCGCGCTCGGTCAGCACAAAACAGTTGGCCAGGCCCTGTAGGTCGGCCCCGTTGTCTGGGTGCAGGGTAAGGCTGAACGCATCCGGTATGAACCCGTCCAGGCCATGCCGGGTGAGCCGGCTCATGCCGTCAGGCTGGAGCGAACTGTGCAACAGCACCAGCGCGCGCGGCGGCAGGTTTTTCGCTACGCCCCGCAGTTGCACTTCGCCGTCCAGGCCTTGCAACAGGCCATGACTCAGGTGGGCCAGGTTATTTTTCACTAACATCCCAGGCAAGGCTCCCAGCGTCTGTTGCGCAAAAGTGCCAAGTGCCCGGTCGATAAGCGCATCCACTTCCACTGTCGTCAGGTTGTGCAATTGGAAGGCAGCGCCCTGGTGACGCGGGCCGTAGACACCGGTGTGCGTCGACGCGCCCACGGGCCCGGCCTGTCGCACCAGGCGTGCGATAAAGTGCTCGACCAGGCTCGATGACGCCTGGGGCAGGCGCTCTTCGCGTTCCTCCGCCGCGGAGGCGTACGTGTTGATGTACACCTCGCAAGCCTTGAGGCTAAGCAGCCCTTTGCGCAGCTCGGCCTCCAATGCTTGGGTCGCCAGGTCGCGCAGGGTCGGGTGGCTGGCCTGTTCCTCCACCAGCGCCGCCTCGACGGCCTGCAACCGCTGCAGTTGCAACTTGGCTTTTTCAGCCTGGACCGTCGTCGGGCGCCCGTTGCCCTGGGTGATGGGATGCACCGACCAGCGCCCGCCCGCGTCCTGCTCCAACAGTTGGCTGTCGAGCATGGTGCGTACGTCCAGGGCGCTGTCGAGCAATGCCGCCAGGTTGACGCTGCCGGAGTTGCACCGATACAACCCCAGCGCGTATTCCAGGTTGTCGGCCTGCTTGGCCACGATATCTTCGACCATGGCTTCGAACACGTTGCCAAGGATGGGTTGCCCGCTGACATGCACTTGATCCATAGCGATAAACAGGCTGCGCTCATCCAGGGACAGGAAGTTGAGCAACTCATCTTCATGCCCCGTGGCCTTGAGCATCGACACGAGGGTGTCCTTGAGGTCATTGAGGTCGCCAAGCACCTGCAGGCCCCGGGACTGGGTGTACAGGTAGGCATGCGCATTGCTGATCATCAGGGTGCCGGCCAGGTCGACGAAGTGCTGGAAGGGGGCGTGGATGCGTACCTTTTCGATGCTCAAATCGCCGGAGGCGGCCTGCTGTGCAAGGGCCATGCTGCGCAGTTTCTGCATCTCGTCACTGCTCAGGATCATGCCCTGATGCTTGAACAGCAGGTCGGCGCGGAATTTCTGGCTCATTACCCGTGCACAAAAATGCAGACGGGACTGACCGCCACCGTTGAAGTCTTCGTGCCAGAAGGTCTGCAGCAGATGGTTGAGCAATTTTGAAAGGATGCCGCTGGTGTGTTCGATTACGTTGTCCCAGCGTTGCTGATCCTGGGCACGCTGTGCGTCGGTCAAGGCGCGAAAGTCGCGGCCTGGGTTGGTATAGGTGTGGGTTTGGTCGGCGGGCCAGGCGTGCCGGGCGTAAAAGCGCAACAGCGCCTCGCGCAGTGGCACCGAGTCGACCCAGCGGCTGTCTTCTTCCGGCGACGCACGGCTGAAGAAATCCACCCGTGTATCACGTTGTTCCACATCAGGGAAGTACGGGCGGGCCATGATACCGAGCAGTTTGTCGAGCATGTCAGGCAAGTCTGGCAGCTTGCGCAGCTCACCCAGCATGGCGATCACATTGTGCACTTGCGCGGCGTGGATGGCTTGCTGCTGATCCGGCATCACGGCGCCCGGGATCACGGCGGTTGTCAGCGTCAGGCGTGTGGAGGTCGAGAGTGCCTTCTGATCGCCCAGGGACACGAATTGCAGCAGGTCAGTGCGCTGCTCCGGTTGGCGCAGGCGCGCTGTCACGTCAGCGAGCAGCGCGGCGTGGTTGTCGAACACTTCCAGGCCGCCATAGGGGGTGTAGAGCACCGCCTTGCCAGCGTCGGGCGTCGGGCTCATCACGAACGCGCCGGCCAGCGGCAGGGCGGGTTGGCCCGCAGGAGTGATCAGCAACCGTTCTACGCGCATGGGGAAACCGTGGATCCTGGCGTCCATGCGCGCGTCATGACTGGCGTAGTACAGCGTGTGCAACCAATCCAGATCCTTGAGCGTCAACCCCAGCGCACGCTCCCTTGGCGTAGGTTCCCTGCGTTTGACCGGACCCAGGAATTCATCGAAAAAATACGGCGGTGTGACGTGCGCCATGGTGCGCTCTCCAGCAATGCGGCGGTAGGAGGCGCCACGGTATGCGGCGGCGCGGCGCGGCTGGCGGTAGATAACTGGGGGCGGCCGTTGACAGCGGGCACGGGGCGCGTTGTTTAATCGACGATCTGGATCCTTGTTGTCTCTTCCAATTATAAAATCGGAGCTACAGATGTCTGCCCAGTCCCCGACAGTTGACAATGCCAGCGCGCTTATCGGTTTCGACGAACTCGTGGGGCTGCTGCATGCGGTCTTCGTCAAGCACGGCACCTCGCCGCAGGTAGCGGCGACCCTGGCCCATAACTGCGCCAGCGCCGAGCGCGACGGTGCGCACAGCCATGGCATTTTCCGTATCCCCGGTTACCTCAGCACGCTCGCCAGCGGCTGGGTCGACGGCCAGGCGCTGCCGGTGGTGACCGATGTGGCGAGCGGCTTTGTCCGCGTGGATGCCGGCAATGGCTTTGCCCAACCGGCCCTGGCGGCGGCGCGCGATGTGCTGGTGACCAAGGCGCGCAGCGCGGGGATTGCGTTGCTGGCGATACATAATTCCCATCACTTCGCCGCGCTGTGGCCGGATGTCGAACCCTTCGCCGAAGAAGGGCTGGTGGCGCTGAGCGTGGTCAACAGCATGACCTGCGTGGTGCCCCATGGCGCCGACCGTCCGCTGTTCGGCACCAACCCCATTGCCTTCGCCGCACCGCGCGCGGATGGGCCACCGATCGTGTTCGACCTGGCTACCAGTGCGATTGCCCATGGCGATGTGCAGATCGCCGCGCGCAAGGGCGAGCGCCTGCCGCCGGGCATGGGCGTGGACAGCCTCGGTCAGCCCACCACCGATCCCAGGGCGGTGCTCGAGGGCGGCGCGCTGTTGCCGTTCGGCGGCCACAAGGGGTCGGCGTTGTCGATGATGGTCGAACTGCTGGCGGCGGCTCTGACCGGTGGGCACTTTTCATTCGAATTCAATTGGGCTGACCATCCAGGCGCGCGCACGCCGTGGACCGGGCAGTTGCTGATCGTGATCGATCCAAGCAAGACCGCAGGGCAAAGCTTCGCCGAGCGCAGCCAGGAATTGGTGCGGCAGATGCATGCGGTGGGGCTAAGGCGGTTGCCGGGGGATCGACGTCATCGCACACGGGCGAAGTCGCTGGAGGAGGGGATCGTGGTGGAATTGGATGCGTTGAATCAGTTGCGCGATTGGGCCAGTTGAAACCGCGTCACCGCCGACAGGCAGCGGCGACGCAGAAGCCGTTTAGTTGCGGCGACCCAGCAACAGGCCAACCACCAGGCCGAAGCCTGCCGAGATAGCCACGGTCTGCCACGGGTGGCCACCGATGTAGGTCTCGGTCGCATCGACCACGGGTTTGCTGCGCTCGCGCACGCTGGTCACGGAGTCCATGGCTTGCTTGAGTTTGAGGGCGACCTGCTCGCGCAGAGTCTCGCCTTCTTCGCCAACGAGGCTGGCGCTGCTCTTGAGCAGCTTGTCGGACTCTTCGATCAGCGAAGCGAGTTCGCTGAAGGCTTGGTCCTTGATTTGATCGGCGGCGGTTTGGGCAGCGGTTTTGCGGGCCATGGGGTGACTCCTTGCAAGTGAATGTGGCAGTGAACAATGGAGTCCCCGACCGCCGCAAAAGTTGCAGTTTTTTTGCCGGTGGCGGGGACCGGGCGAAATCCGGATCTTGAAATAGCGACTGTCGGTGTAAGATGTCGCCTATTTGTGCAGCAGGTAATTCAACATGAGCTTCAATCTCGCCAACAAAACCCTCGCCGAGCGCGCCGAGCTGGAAGATGAAAAGTCGCGCCTCTATGACCTGTGGCAAACCAACCTGGGCAAGGCCAAGGGCGAAGCCGCGCGACTGTTCGGCGAGCGCGCCAAGCGCAAGGGCAAATGGGCCGAGTGGGTCCGCGCGGAACTGGACGGCATGTCGCCGCCGGAGTTTTCCAACATGGTGCGCAGCGAAGTCAACAAACTCATGGCGGCGGCGAAGTAAAGCTCGCCACAATCGCCTCGCGCACCTTGAGCAACAGCGGATCGAGCTGAGCCTGGGTGCGCCACCCCAGCTCCACGGGGTAGCGCGGCAGCGCCAGCGGGCAGCGCAGTACGCGCAGCCCAGTCATCTGGGCGATCGCCTGGGCCGCATGCCCGGGAATGGTCGCCACCGCCTGGCTGCCCTTGAGTAAAAACGGCAGGGCGGCGAAGTGGCTGGTCGATGCGCATACGTGGCGGCTCAATCCCTGCGCTGCCAGCCCTTCGTCGGTAATCCCGATAAACCCTCCGGACGACACCAGCACGTGCTCGCGGCTGACGAACTGCTCCAGGCTGATCGTTTCCTGGCCCGGCGCCAGGCTGCCGGCGTCCACCAGGCAACGGTAATCGCCTTCTCCCAGCACCTGTCGACTCAACCGGCCCTGGGCGAACCCGCCGGCGGTAATCGCCAGGTCCAGCGTGCGGTCGAGCAGGGCGCCGGCGACGATCTGGCTGTGGGTCTGGCGAAAGATCACGCGCAACTGCGGCAAACGCTGTGCAATCTGCACCATCAGCCGCCGGCCATAGGCAATCTCAAAGTCATCGGACAGGCCTACCACCACGGAGCGCCCCTGATACTGCGGGTGTACCGGGTCGACCATCGCCAGGCTCTGGCGGCAGCGGTCCAGTGCTTCACTGATCACCGGCTTTAACTGGTTGGCGCGCAAGGTGGGCGCCAGGCCACGGCCGGTGCGCACGAACAGTGGGTCGCCATACACGTCGCGCAGGCGCCGCAGTCCCGCACTGATGGCCGATTGCGTCACGCCCAGGCGCAACGCCGCGCGGCTGGCGCTGGACTCATCGTGCAGGGCTTCGAAGGTTTTCAACAGATTCAGGTCGACCTGGGCGATATTCATCTGGCTCATATCATTCAGTACTGAGGTGGGCTTTATTCATGATTGGGGCTGGCGGGAGAATGGGCAACCCCAAGCCCACTTATCGGAGTGAACGTCATGCCCATTTCTACCGTCGCCGCCCTGCAAATCGGTTCCCTGCCAGGCGGCAAGGCCGACACCCTTGAGCAAATCCTTGGCTATGAAGACGCGATCCGCCGCAGTGGCGCGCAATTGGTGGTAATGCCCGAGGCGCTGCTCGGGGGCTATCCCAAGGGCGAAGGGTTCGGCACCCAATTGGGCTATCGCCTGCCCGAGGGCCGCGAAGCCTTTGCCCGCTACTTCGCCAACGCCATCGACGTACCGGGCGCGGAAACTGAAGCCCTGGCCGGTTTGGCGGCGCGCACCGGCGCCAGCCTCGTGCTGGGAGTGATCGAGCGCAGCGGCAACACATTGTATTGCACTGTGCTGTATTTCGAACCCGCCGGCGGCCTCGTTGCCAAGCACCGCAAGTTGATGCCCACCGGCACCGAGCGGTTGATCTGGGGCAAGGGCGACGGTTCCACCTTGCCGGTGATCGACGCGGCCGTGGGCCGTATTGGCGGCGCGGTGTGCTGGGAAAACATGATGCCGCTGCTGCGCACCGCGATGTATGCCAAGGGCGTAGAGGTCTGGTGCGCACCGACCGTGGACGAGCGCGAGATGTGGCAGGTGAGCATGCGCCATGTGGCCCATGAAGGCCGCTGCTTCGTGGTCAGCGCCTGCCAGGTGCAGGCGTCACCCGCCGCCCTCGGCGTGGAGATTGCCAACTGGCCTTCAGACCGCCCGTTGATCGCAGGCGGCAGCGTGATCGTCGGCCCCATGGGCGACATCCTGGCCGGTCCGCTGGTGGGCGAAGCGGGATTGCTGACGGCACGGATCGATACCGACGACCTGGTGCGCGCGCGATATGACTACGACGTGGTGGGGCATTACGCACGGCCGGATGTGTTCGAACTGGTGGTGGATGAGCGCGCCAAGCCAGGCGTGCGCTCTATCACGGACTGAAGCGTTGGCGGGAAGGTTGGGGAGGGCTTGCCCCCGATGGCGGTATCGGTCGGTTGCACCGGCTTACCACGTCGCGCTGTCAGGCATATCCAACGTGCCTCGGTCAACGAAACGCATGGTGCCGAACAGTCCGCCGGCCAGTTTGCCCCGCAGCACATAGGGCAGGTTGTTCAAACTCTGGGTCTGGCTCAGGCCCAGGGTCTGACGCAGCACCGAAAATGCCGAAACGCTCACCGGCACCGTCAGAACGGTCTCGGAGAAGCGAGGGATGCTGCCGACCTGGTCGCTCACGCCGGAGGCCAGCGGCCGGCCGTTGACTTCCAGGTCGAGAGCCACGCCGTTGTAGTCGATCGCCGTTTCGTTGGGGTTCTGTACCCGCAGTTTGACGGCGAAGCGCACTTCCAGATCCTGGCTTTGCAGCGGTTCGATACCTACCACGTTGATGTTCACCGGGTCGCGGTTCGGGAACAGCGCGCAGGCGCTCAGGGTCAGCAGCAGCAGCGATAGCACCATGAGCTTGCGCATGTGGGGGGCTCCTATTTCGTGATGTCCGGGTCTTGCATCACCTTGAGGGTCGAGGACTCCGGATCGAATTCATCCTCTTCCAGCTCTATGAACTCTTCGGGCAGGAAAATGTTCAGCAGGATGGCACAGAACGCTCCTACAGTGATTGGCGACTCGAAGATGTTATGCAGCGCCTTGGGCAGCTCTCGCAGCACTTCCGGCACGGCCGCGACGCCCAGGCCCATGCCCAGGGAAATCGCCACGATCAGCACGTTGCGCCGGTGCAGACCGGCTTCGGCGAGGATCTTGATGCCGGCCACGGCCACGGTGCCGAACATGATCAGCGTGGCGCCGCCCAGTACCGGTTTGGGCATCAGTTGCAGCACCGCGCCGATCATCGGGAACAGCCCCAGCAACACCAGCAAGCCGGCGATGAAGTACGCCACATAGCGGCTGGCCACGCCGGTCAGCTGGATCACGCCGTTGTTCTGGGCGAAGGTCACCATCGGCAAGCTGTTGAACGTGGCGGCCATCGCCGAGTTGAGGCCGTCGGCCAGCAGGCCGGACTTGATGCGCTTGATATACAGCGAGCCCTTGACCGGCTGCTGGGAAATCATCGAGTTGGCGGTCAGGTCGCCGGCGGCTTCCAACGGTGAAATCAGGAAGATCACCGCCACCGGAATAAACGCCACCCAGTCGAACGAAAACCCGTACTTGAACGGCACCGGCACGCTGATCAACGGCACCTGGGGCAGCGCCGCCATGTCGACGCGGCCCATCCACCAGGCCACCACAAAGCCCAGGGTCAGCCCGATCACGATCGAACCCAGGCGCAGGAACGGGTTATTGAAGCGGTTGAGCACTACGATAGTCAGCAACACCAGCGCCGCCAGGCCCATATTGCCGGCCGCGCCGAGGTCGCTGGCACCGAAACCGCCGGCCATGTCGGTGACCGCCACTTTGATCAACGACAGGCCCATCAAGGTGATGATGGTGCCGGTCACCACCGGGGTGATGAGTTTGCGCAATTTGCCGATGAACTGGCTGAGCACCACTTCGATAAACGCCGCGAAGAAGCAGATGCCGAAGATCGTCGAGAGGATTTCATCGGTGCCGCCGCCGCGGGCCTTGACCATGAAGCCGGCACTGAGGATCACGCTGATAAACGAAAAGCTGGTGCCCTGCAGGCACAACAGGCCCGAACCGATGGGGCCGAACCGGCGCGCCTGTACAAAGGTGCCCAGGCCCGAGACGAACAGCGCCATGCTGACCAGGTACGGCACTTCGCTTTCCAGGCCAAGCACGCCACCGACGATCAGGGTCGGGGTGATGATGCCGACAAAACTGGCCAGCACATGCTGCAACGCAGCAAAGAGTGCCGCGCTGAAGTGCGGACGGTCTTCCAGGCCGTAGATCAGGTCGGATTTATAGCGGGGGCGGGGGGCTTGAGCGTCAGACAAAGTAGGGGCCCGGGGTCGGAGAAGGGAGGCGCAGGATGCCAGAAAGCGCTGGTCGTCAGAAGTGTAAAAAAATATTTATAAGTGCCCTGCATAAAATCCCGATCCTTGCCGATACTGCTTATAGGCCCACCTATCAAAAACAACAGTGGTGACCAGGCTCAGGGCAGCGCGTTGACGCTGACTGATCGTTTTGCGGCACGGATGCGCGCAGACACTCTATTCGGGAACTCTTCTATGTCGCTTCGTCATTTGAATATCGCTCCTCGCGCTTCGCTGGGTTTCGCCTTCATCGCGCTGCTGGTCGTGGTGCTGGGCGGGTTCGCGGCCAATCGCATGAGCCTGATTCGCCAGGCTTCGGTGGATATGAACAGCAATCAGCTGCCCAGCGTCACGTACCTTGGGCAGGTGACTGAAAATGTGTTGCGCATGCGCATATTGTCGTTTCGCGTGCTGGTCAACCGTGATCCCGCCGCGCTGAAAGAAGCCGAAACCCGCATCGGTGTGCTGGTCGATAAAGCAAAGACTGCCCAGGCCGGTTACGCGGCCTTGCCCGCCGGCCCGGAAGAGGCGGCGCTGTACAAGACCTTCGTGACCACCCTGGACAACTACCTCAAGGCCCAGGCCGACATGCTCAGCCTGTCCAGGGACGGCAAGATTGATGAGATGCGCACCCTGATCAACACCCGGATCAAGGACGGCACCGACCAGATGGGCGAGCAGTTGAACAAGTTGATTGCGCTCAATGGCGCCGCGGCCAAGCAAGCCAATGACGTGGCAGGCCAGAGCTACACCAGCGCGATCACCGGGATCGTGGTGGTCTCGGTCGCCGCCGCGCTGCTGACGGTATTGCTGGCCTGGCTGCTGACCCGCAGCATCGTCACGCCGCTGCGCAAAGCCGTGCAGATGGCCGAGACTATTGCCGGCGGCAACCTCAGCAGCGTAATCGAGGACGACGGCAAGGATGAGCCGGCACGTTTGCTCGGCGCCTTGTCGACCATGCAGACCAACCTGCGCCAGACCATCCGCCATATCGCCGGCTCGGCCACTCAACTGGCGTCGGCGGCCGAAGAGTTGAGCGCGGTTACCGAGGAAGCGTCTCGCGGCTTGCAGCAACAGAACGACGAAATCGATCAGGCCGCCACGGCGGTCAACGAGATGACCGCAGCGGTGGAAGAAGTGGCGCGCAACGCGGTGTCCACCTCCGAAGCCTCGCACCAGTCCAACCAGGCTGCGCGTGAAGGCCGCGACCGTGTAGTGCAGACCGTCGACGCGATCCAGACCATGACCCACGACGTGCAAAGCACTGCCGCCATGATCGAGGGCCTGGCCACCCAGGGGCGTGACATTGGTAAGGTGCTCGACGTGATCCGCGCGATTGCCGAGCAGACCAACCTGCTGGCGCTCAACGCCGCCATCGAAGCGGCACGCGCCGGTGAAGCCGGGCGCGGTTTTGCGGTGGTGGCCGACGAAGTGCGGGCGCTGGCCCATCGCACCGCGCAGTCGACCCAGGAAATCGAAAAAATGGTCGCCGGCATCCAGAACGGTACCGGCGAGGCCGTGCAATCGATGCAGCAGAGCAACCAGCGCACCCAGGACACATTGGAAATGGCGCGCGCCGCCGGCGTGGCGCTGGAGCAGATCACCCAGTCCATCAGCCTGATCAACGAACGCAACCTGGTAATCGCCAGCGCCTCGGAAGAACAGGCTCAAGTGTCCCGCGAAGTGGACCGCAACCTGGTCAATATCCGCGACCTGGCGTCCCAGTCCACCTCCGGCGCCAACCAGACCAGCGCCGCCAGCCATGAACTGTCGCGCCTGGCGGTGGACTTGAACGCGATGGTGGCCAAGTTTGTGATCTGACCCTGCCCGGTGGGAGGGGGCTCTACACCCCCTCTCATCAAAGCTGATCGGTGTTTGCCTTCAGTGTGCCTATTGCTTAAAGGCGGCCGGGTTGACCAGGTTCTTCGGCGTCTGGCCCGCCAAAGCCGCCAGCAGGTTATCCACCGCACATTTGGCCATGGCCTCGCGCGTTTCATGGGTCGCCGAGCCGATGTGGGGCGTGGCCACCACGTTGTTCAACCGCAGCAGCGGCGAGCTGTGATCCAGCGGTTCCTTTTCGAACACATCCAGCCCCGCCGCGCGGATCGTGCGTTGCTGCAACGCCTCGACCAGCGCCGCTTCATCCACCACTTTGCCGCGGGAAATGTTGATAAAGATCGTGTCCGGGCCCATCAGCGCAAACTGCTCGGCGCCGATCAGCTTTTCGGTCTCGGCGGTCAGCGGCAGGGTCAGGCAGACGAAATCGGCCTGTTGCAGCAAGTCTTCGAGACTGCGGTACTGCGCGCCGAAGCGCTCCTCGACCCGTGGCTTGGGCGAGTGGCTGTGGTAGAGCACCGGCATGCCGAAGCCGAAATGCCCGCGTTGGGCCAGGGCTTCGCCGATGCGGCCCATGCCGATGATGCCCAGGGTCTTGCCGTGCACATCGCTGCCGAAATGCGCCGGGCCAATGTTCTTGTGCCATTGCCCTGCGCGAACCATATCGGCCAGTTCCACCACACGGCGCGCGGTGGCCAGGATCAGCGCGAAACCGGTGTCGGCGGTGGTTTCGGTAAGCACGTCCGGGGTGTTGCTGAGCAGGATGCCGCGCCGGGTGAGGTAGTCGATGTCGTAGTTGTCGACCCCCACCGAGACGCTCGCCACCGCCTCCAGCTGCGGCGCCAGGTCCAGCAAGTGCGCGTCCAGGCGCAGGCTGGCGCCCAGCAGGCCGTGGGCGCTCGGCAGGGCGTCGCGCAGCTTGGCCAGGCCGGTGTCATCCAGAGCTTCGATCAGGGTCACGTCCACCTGCTCGTGCAGGCGCGCCATCAACGGCGCGGAGAGTTTTTTATACAGCACCACAGACTTTTTCATTGGGCTTTCACCTTCAATTCAAGGGTTGGCAGCGGCGCGCGTTCACGGTCGCTGGCGCCGGGCTTGAGGAAAATCGTCAGCACCACCGACAGCAGCAGCGCGCCGCTCATCAACAGGTACGAAGCGCCCGGCGAACCGGTGCTGCTGTTGAGGTAACCCACCAGGTATGAGCCGCCGAACGAGCCGAGGGCGCCCATGCTGTTGATCAGCGCCATGGCGCCGCCGGCAACATTGGCCGGCAGGATTTCCGGCACGATGGCGAAGAACGGACCGTATGGCGCGTACATGCACGCCCCGGCAATCACCAACAGGGTGTAGGACCACCAGAAATGTTCGGCGCCGAGCACGTAGGAGGCATAGAACGCGATGGAAGCGATCAGCAGTGGCGGCCACACAAAGCGTTTGCGTTTTTGCAGCTTGTCCGACCCCCAGCTCACCACCAGCATGCCGATCACCGCCGCCAGGTAAGGCAATGCCGACAGCCAGCCGGCCTCGACCATGTCCATCTGCAGGCCTTTTTTGAGGATCGACGGCAGCCACAGCACAAAGCCGTACACCCCGATGCTCCAGCAAAAGAACTGCAAGGCCAGAATGATTACCTTGGGCGAGCGGAAGGCTTCGGCGTAGTTCTTCACCGCCTTGATGCCGACCTGTTCGGCGGCCAGGGCGGTTTCCAGTTCCTGCTTTTGCCCGTCGCTCAACCAGGTGGCGTCCTTGGGACGTTCATCGGCCAGCTTCCACCAGATAAACGCCCACAGCACCGCCGGCAGGCCCTCGATGATAAACATCCAGCGCCAGCTGAAATGCTGCACCAGATAGCCCGAAACCACCGACATCCACAACATGGTCACCGGGTTGCCGAGGATCAGGAAGGTGTTGGCCCGCGAGCGTTCGGCGCGGGTAAACCAGTGGCACAGGTACACCAGCATCGCCGGCATCACCGCGGCTTCCACCACGCCGAGTAGAAAGCGGATGGCGATCAGCATATAGGCGTTGGACACCACGCCGGTGAGGGTGGCGAGACCGCCCCACAGGATCAGGCTGACAAAAATCAGTTTCTTGACGCTGCGCTTTTGCGCGTAGATCGCCCCCGGCACCTGGAAGAAAAAGTAGCCGAGGAAGAACAGTGCCCCCAGCAACGACGACATGCCGGGGGTGATCATCAGGTCTTCGGCCATCCCGGAGGCGGCGGCGAAGCCATAGTTGGCACGATCCAGGTACGCCAGACTGTAGGTGATAAACACGATAGGCATGATGTACCACCAGCGGCGGGTGGCGAGTTTCACGGTTTCCATGGGCTTGCTCCTGAGCTTGTTGTAGTTGTGGCAACAGGTCGTTGGGGGTCAGGCGACGGATCGGCCGAGCAGGTCGGCGCGGGTGGGCAGGCCTTCCATGTCGCCGCGACTCTGCACGGCGCGGCTGCCGACCCAATTACCGCGACGCACGGCTTCGGGAAAGCTGAGTTTTTCCAGCAGGGCACTGATCATGCCCACGGCAAAGCCGTCGCCGGCGCCTACGGTGTCGACGACGTTCTCCACCGGCACGGCGGCGATAAAGCCCTGGTCCAGCTGTGTGCGGTAATAGGCCCCGTCCGCGCCGAGCTTGATCGCCACGGCTTCGGCGCCCTGGTCGAGGTAGAACGCGGCTATGTCGGCCGGATCATCGAAACCGGTGAGCAAGCGACCTTCGCCCAGGCCCGGCAAAACCCAGTCGGCCAGACCGGCGAGGGCGTTGATCTCGGCAATCATCTGCGCCTGGCTGGCCCACAGCGACGGGCGCAGGTTGGGATCGAACGACACGCTGCGCCCGGCTTGGCGCATTTGCGTCATCAGCGCGCGGGACAGCTCGCCGGTGGCTGGCGATAACGCCGGCGGAATGCCAGTGGCGTGCAGATGGCGGGCCTGCAGCAGCGCAGGGCTGATGTCGGCGACGGACAGATGGCTGGCGGCTGAGCCCTTGCGGAAATATTCCACCTGGGGATCGGCACCGGCTTCTTCGCGGGATTTGAATTGAAACCCGGTGGGGTGCAGCGGGTCGACGGCGACGTGCCGACAGTCCAGGCCTTCGTGGCTGAGGGTATCCACCACAAAGCGGCCCAGGGAATCATCGCCCACCCGGCTCAGCCAGGCCACGTTGAAGCCCAGCCGCGACAAGCCGATGGCGACGTTGCTGTCGGCCCCGGCGATGCGTTTGTGGAACTGGCGGACCTGCGCCAGATCGCCGGTCTGCTCGGCGACGAACATCGCCATGGTTTCTCCAAACGACAGCACATCGATCTCAGACATGGGTGTTCTCCGCGCCAGGTTGACCAAGCACGGCGAGGCTGGCGACCTGGCGTGCGGTGACATCGAGCAGGTCGTCGCCCTGCAGCGGGAATTCCACTGCCCGTGTAATCCCTTGAGTCATATGGGTGAGCAGTTGTTCCCACAGATGCAGGTCGGTGGCACCCGGCGGCAGCGCCACCAGTTTGCCGTCCGCGCGACGGGCCACGGCCTTGCAGTGCAGGTAGTCCACGTGGCGGCCCAACAGGCGCGCGGCGGTGAGCGCGGACTGGTCCTGCCATTGCCAGTTGCCGATGTCGAAGGTCATTTTGATCGGCAGGCCCAGGCGTTCGACTTCGCTGAAAAAACGTTGCATGGGTTCGATACGGCCGCCGTGCAGGGTCTGGTCGTTTTCCACCAGCAATTGCACCGGGTGTCGGTTGAGCAGGGCGTGCAGGCTTTGCAGGTCATTGGTGTCGGTGAAGTAGCCCAGGGAGACTTTCAGCCAGCGCGCGCCGAAGGCCTGGGCGCGGTCCAGCGTGGCGCTCAATTGGGTATTCGGCTGGGCGCGGCCGGCGACCCATAGCTCCAACGGCGATGAGAACACGGCTTCCAGGCCTTCTGCGGCCACCGCATCAGCCAGCTCGGCGGGTTGCTCAACGGTCAGCAGTTCTTCACGCCATTCGATGCGCCGGGCGCCGGCCTGTGCCAGTAATTGGACAAAACTCAACTGGCCCTGTTGGCGGACCAGATCGGCGCCGTAGCTGGAAAGGCTGATGGAAACGGGGTATTTGTGCATTGTTTTTGTACCTCTGAAACCGGTTTCATTTTTGTTCAAAAAAACGGTCATTCCTGGCGGCGCGTGGTGGAGCCTCGGATGACGAGTTGGGGCAGGAAATCCAGGGTGCGGGTCGGCTCGGTGTCGCCGCGCAGGCGCTTGAGCAGACAGTCGAACGCACTGGCGCCGATGGCCTCGGTGGGTTGGGCGAGGGCGGTGATGCCATTGCCTACCAGCGGGTACCAGTCCAAGTCATCCAGGGCGATCAGGCCGACATCGCCGAACAGGTCGCACCCCAATGCCTTGAGCGCGCGGGTGCAGGCCAGCGCGGCGACGCCGTTGGCACAGAACAGCGCCTTGGGGCCGGGGGTGGAAAGAAAATTGCCCAGATGGGCTTCAAGCGCGTCGTCCAGTTCCAGCACGGCGCCGTTCAATGCCGGGCGGCGGGCGATCTCGGCCTTGAAACTGGCCAGGCGCTCCAGGCGCGAGCTGGTGCCGTCAGTGGCTTCGCTGATCAGCAGCAGCTCGCGGTAGCCCTGTTGCTCCAGATGGTGCACGGCCATGCGTACCGCTGCCGGGTTATCCAGGCCCACCAGGTCGCTGCGCAGCGGCTCGACTTTGCGGTCCACCAGCACCAGGGGCATTTCCCGTTGCAGTTCCAGCAGTTGGTCGAGGTGATGGCCGAGGGTGTTCACGATCAGGCCTTCGATGTTGTACGAGCGCAGTGCCGCCAGGTGCTGGCGCTCCTGCTCGTCGTCGCGGTCGGTGTTGCACACCACCAGGCTGTAGCCGTGCTGGCGGCAGGCGGTTTCGACGCCGTGCATCACGGCGATGGAATAGGGGTTGCGGATATCGGCCACCAGCATGCCGATCAGACGGGTGCGGCCACGTTTGAGGCCTCGCGCCATCTGGTTGGGGCGGTAGCCGAGTTGGTCGATGGCCTGCTCGATGCGCTGGGCAATGGCATCCGAGAGCAGGGCGCGGTCTTCACCGATGAAACGCGAGACGCTGGCCTTGGACACGCCGGCGTGGCGGGCAACGTCGAGCATGGTCACGCGGCTGCGCTGGGCGGCGGAAAAAGTGGTCACGTGAGACGGCCTTTATTATTGGGAAGCTTCATATAAGCGGCGGCTGAAACCGGTTTCATGGAACACGTTATAACGCAGGTCGTCAAGGAAATGATGGTTTGGCCCAGACACGCCATTCCGACGAGTGGCCGCGCCACCTGTTATTTCTGACAGTTTCGCAGGCGCGTCGTTGAGTATTTAATTTCCTCACGTTGCAACCTGCCGCATCATTGAGGGAGTCGTCATGTCTCGCACACACATTCCTGGCACCAAGACCGATGATTCAGCGCTTCCCGGGGTGCTGAGCCTGCTCCCGATACGCATTCCCGGTGTTAACCCTGCGGATCCCACTGGCTTGATACCGGCGGGGCTGATGCTTGCGCCGCTTCGAGTGTTGATCCCAATGTGGGCGCCGCCCCCTGAGCCGTTGGACACACCCCATATTCTCAAGCTCTTTTGGGCGAGGGCCGGTGTGGTGGTTTATTCCGACGATCTAGTCGTCAACTCGCCGCCGCCGTTCCCTGCCGAGCACGAGATGTTCATACCGTTAGTAGTGCTGCGTGCGCAGTCTGGCCCGGTTGAATTGTACTACTCAGTCACTGATTCATTTGGTGGAGAGACTGTTCTCGATCCCAAACGAACACTGACAGTCGATATGAACGCCCCGCAGTTGCTGAACCCGGCGGATCACCTGGAGTTTGTTGTAACACCTTCACCCGTCATGGATGAGGACTACTTGAGCAATAATCCGCAAGTAGCGTTTGAAGTCCCTGTTTATACGGGGCGGGATGACGGCGACGTCGTTCATTTTTATCTGTCGAACTTAGCCAATCCTCCCATTGCGGGGGAGGACGGTACGTATGAGCTGGTCTCCAGCACTGATCCCTTGATCGCTGTGTTGCCTGCCGATGTGTTTCGCACACTGAGTAACGGTGCCGCGTACATTTTCTTCCGGATTTTTGATAGGGCCGGCAACTTCAGCGACCGCAGTGCGGGTCTACCGTTTCAATTGGCATTGACCCCACTGCCGGGTAACTTGCCTTTGCCGCAAATTGTCCCGCCTCGCTACGACGACTTACTGATCAATCGCGAAGACGCCAGGGCCGGAGTGTTTGTCAGGATACGTGCTTACACCGGCTGGGCGCCCACGGATCATGTCATCGTGTATTGGAAAGGCCGCCCCACCGCCGTGCAACCAGTCAACGGTTTTCCCTGTGACGTCGAGATACCGTGGAGTGTCTTGCGCGGCCCCCTGACTGCCGTATTAATCGCCGAAACGATTCCGGTCCGCTATGAAATCATCCGTGGCGTGCTGCCACCGTTTCCGTCCTTCAATATTCTGGTGAATGTAAACCTGACTGTCGCCGGGCAGGACCATGCCAATGCGCCGGCACTGCTTAATCCGGAGTTGCCCATCGCGCAAGTGTGGGGGTTAACCTCCAACACTCAGAACGTTGTCAACCATCTTGACAACCCGGCAGGCGCACGCGCTCGTGTGCTGCTTTATGAGAACCCCGAGCCCGGACAGATTCTTCGGTTCTTTTGGAATGGGGCAGGGCCGGTCGCTACCTACACCGTACAATTTGGGGATGTAGAAGGGCAGCTGGTGTTTTCCAGCGTGATTCCCTGGGCCGTAATGGAAGGCGTCATTAACCCGGCCTTGCCGGTGCATTACACCACCAGCAACGGGGTTAATGATCAGCGCTCTTCCAATACGTTGGTGAATGTCAACACGGGGGCGCTGCTTCAATTTAACGCCCCCGTGCTTAAACACTCGTTGGTGGGCCCCGCCGCTAAATTGGCGTGCTGTTCCAAGCCTGAAATTTTCGATGGCGTTGGCTGGCATGTCTTGCCCGATCCGCGATTTGAGCTTAACGATGTGGTGAGGCTGTTGTGGGAAGGCTTCCCTAATAATGGATGGGAACCGCCGGTTATTGATGAGTCCAGATACGCCGAAAACCAGACATTCTTCACGTTGGAACAATTGGAGAGTGGCTTGCATTTCCTTGTTCAGCCCTATGAAGAAAAAGTGGTTCCAATGCGCGACCACGGTACCGCGCAAGTTTGGTTCCAAGTAAGGCGTGGCGGTGCACTCATTGGTGAATCATTGCCTAGACGTATCCGTATCGATCTCAACTATCCTGCGGGCGGGTATTGCCAGGCAGGCGATGAGATTCAGTGCTCAAACGACGGAGACCCGACCCGCGTTGAGGCTAAGAACAACTAGAGGCTCATTCCGATCTGGTAATAACGTTGTAATCAGCTGTTTGTTTAAAGTAAATCGCCCCACCGGTGAGGCAGTTGCGATGTTCAATCGTGTGCTGTCGCACGCCTTGAGAACGCTGTGTTAGTTAACCAACGCTGGAGAATAATGATGGAAAAGAAAACGCTGGAACTTATCCGTTGCTTTGAAACTCGTCGTCGAGCAGCCCCTCAATTGAATGCCTTGCCCGATGGTTCCTACGAGGGCCAGGTGTCGGGGTTTCCCGGTTTAATCAATCGCAATACCGCGCTCAAAGAAACCATGGAATTTTTAATTCCTCGTTGGGATGATTTCAGTACGGACCCAAGTTTCCCGGACACTGTGAGTGTGTGGATGTGGCCACTGGATGACCCTCGACCGGCCGACCCATTCACGACATTTACGGTGTCCTCCCCCCCGGCAACCGGTGTGCCGGTCAATATTGCACTGGCGCGGCGGCCACCTGGCGTTCACCTCTTGCTATACAGCGTATTCGTTGACAACGTCGGTAATACCAGTGAATCGTTATCTCAGCCGCTGATCGTTGACCTTGCGGGTCCTTATTACAGCCACGTGGGGCCGATCCCCGCGCCGCTGCCTCCGGCAGATTTGCCGACGCCTGCCACCTTGGCGTATTTTCAAGGGTTGCTTAATGAAACCGCGCTGTTTTCTGTGCCTGATTATGTGGCAAACGGGCGGGCAGACGGTGACTATGTCTTGTTGTACTACAACAATTCGGATACACCCTATCTGCCTACCGCTGGCAGTAGCGATCCGAAATGGGTGCTTCCTGTCAATTTGACAATCCCCTTGCCATTGTCGGTTGTCCAAGGCAGTGAAGATGGATTGCGCAGTTTGCGCTACGAGTTGTACGACGCGGCGGGAAACCCTGCGAGACTGTCGTCCCAGTTTGTTTTTGATGTGGGGCTGTTTCCTGCGCCAACTAACTTCAAGGCGCCCACTGTCGATTTGGCGGTACCCGGCGATCAACTGATTGATCGTAACGACGCCGCGCAACTCAATGGCGCGATCATTCGTATACCGGCCTACGACAACTTTCTGCGAGGAATTGACGGTGACATTCTCAGTGTGACCTTGACAACCTCTTTGGGCTCACGAACGCTGCCCGATGTGCCGCTGGGCAGCAATGCCTTTCCGGTGCAGGTACATGCTGACTATCCAACCCTGCTTCAGATTTATGGAGCGACGGAAGGGGAATTGGAGATGACCGTTTCCTACGTCGTCAAACGTCGTTCAGTCAGCCACAATGCGCTGTTGACCGCGATGACGAATCTGGACCTCTTCGTGGTGGGGCCGACCAATCCGGACGAGCCGAGCCTGATCAACCCTAATTTGAACCCGGCAGTGGTCAGAGGCGAAGATGCAACAGGTGTTGAGGGTGCGGATAATGAGCTGACGCCTGAGCACGCAAACCGGCCAGCCAATGTACATATAACGCTGTGGGACACTCCCCCCACGCCCGACGCCAGTCCCTTCACGATCTATCTCTATTACGAGGGCGTATTGGCTGACACCCTGTTCGTACCCAGCGGTACGGCATCTCAGGAGGTAACGCTGCACATTCCGTGGAACATCATTGCCGATCATAGCAATGGAACGAAGAGGGTGCATTACACCATCGGCTCGACAGGCACTTCGAACAGGCAATATTCGCCCACAACCCCAGTAGAGGTCACGGCCAACATCATTTCACTCCTTGCTCCAACTATTCGTAACCTGGTAGGCGGCGGAAATGGAATTGTCAATTGCACCAGCTTCAGGCCCGCACTGGGCAATATCGTAGTTTATGTCCCGGCCTCAGAGCATTTCACCTTGAACATGATTGTCAGGGTGCATTGGCGAGGTTACCGGGATGACATGGGTGCGGACGAAGTCACTGCAGTCTATGGATTCAAGGACTCGCCGCCGCTGACGCAAGCCATGTTGACCGGTGGATTCGAGGTCAAACTGGAGGACTACTTCACACGCTTCAAACCGATTCAACCCACTAGAGCTAACCGGACCGACGGATCAGCCAGGGTTCACTACACCATTATGTTGCATGGCGAACTGGTCACTTCCAGTGAAGCCACACCGCTGGTGCGTGGCCATCTAGTAGGCGGGACTAACGGGACTTTCTGCGACGGACTCCCCGTGCCGGCACCGTAGGGGTCTCAGTTGTCGCCAAAGGGAGGCACGGCTTCCCTTTGGCGTTTTTTATAACGATCTTTGGACGCTGGGCATCCCTTGGTCAGGATTACTTGCCATGTGACCCATTAATGCAGGCACTTGGGATTAGTCCTACATAAAGTGGTAACCACTCTGGATAACTTTGGCGGCGCTCGATTGGCAGGGTCCCACGCACTTTGGAACCGGCCAGTTTCTTCCGTAATGGAATGCCAACCCAGAGGTTCGTTACATGTCATCCGTATTCAATTTCAAACCTTCGCCCTTGAGTCTCGCACTGAGAGTCAAGGCTGTCACCCTGCTCATGGTTATGGCTCATGCAGCCGAAGCCCGAGTGGTCACCGGGCCTGACGAGTATGTCCGCCCAGGTCCCGCACCGGATCGTTTTGAATTACTCCCAGGTTCCGGTCTGACGGTCGAGGGTGCTGTCACCAAGGATATTCGCGCTCGATCCGCTACATTGACGGTCACGCCGGGCAGTTCTACCCAAGATATTACTGCGACTGATTCGCAGGTCCGCATCAGCGGCTCCGACGTCATCGCTCGCAGCACGGCCAACGCTGCTGTTCATGCTGTCGGCGGCAGCAACGTGTTGATCAGCGACAGTAATGTCATTCATAGCAACGGTACTGCTTTGATGGCTGGACGCTCCTTGGGCGGGATCGATGGCTCCAATATCAAAGTGGTCAATAGCACCATCACCGGCACCAATCGCGGCGCGAGTGCCAGCGCTTACAGCGTGCTGGATTTTACCGGCTCTCGCATCGAGGCGACGAACGCCAATGGCGTTGGTGTTTCACTGATGAGCGGACAAGCCTTCGCCACCCAAAGCCACATTGTGGGAGGGGCAAATGGTGTGCAAATGGGCATTGACGGCTCCTCCGGCGTGCTGGACAGCACGCTGATACTGGAGGGTTCCAGCGTCCAAGGCACGAATGGCGCGGCGATCCTCGCAAGGGCCGGGACTAAGGCCGATATCCAGGTGCGCAACGGTTCGACCCTTACCGGCGGCAACGGTAATATCCTGGAAGTCACCGGTGGGTCCACCGCCAACATGAACGTCGACTTCAGCCATCTGATCGGCGATGTAATGGTCGAAGAAGGCAGCACCGCCACGTTGCAACTCAACAACGGTTCGTCGCTCACCGGCCAGCTGAAAAACGTGGCCGAGCTGAGCGTGAATACTGCTTCGCAGTGGGTGCTGGTGGGTGACAGTACTGTCGAGGCCTTGAAGATGGGCGGCGGTGCCGTGCACTTCGGCGCGCCGGATGAATTCTACCAACTGGACGTGAAGAGCCTGGAAGGCAATGGCACCTTCGTCATGCACACCGACTTCTCCACTCACCAGACGGACTTCCTCAATGTGGAAGGCCGTGCCGAAGGCAACCATAGCCTGTTGCTGAACGCCACCGGTTCGGAGCTGGCCAGTGGCGAGCAGATCAAGGTGGTGCACACCGAGGGTGGTGACGCACACTTCTCCCTGGTGGGCGATACCGTGGATATCGGCGCCTACGCCTATGGTTTGCAGAAGGATGGCACCGACTGGTTGCTGGACCCGACGCGCAAAGGCACCAGCACCAGCGCCCATTCGGTACTGGCCTTGTTCAACAGCGCGCCGACCGTGTTATACGGCGAGTCGTCCATCCTGCGTACTCGCATGGGGGAACTGCGTTTCAGCGAAGGCAAGAACAACGGCCTGTGGATGCGCAGCTATGGCAACAAGCACGAAGTGGCCGCGAACAAGAACGGCGCCGGCTATTCGCAAACGCAAAAGGGTTTCACCATCGGTGCCGATGCGCCGTTGTCCAGCGGCGACGGCCAGTGGCTGGCGGGTGTGATGGCCGGTCACAGCTCCTCGGACCTGAGCCTCACCCGTGGCAGCAAAGGCGAGGTCAAGAGCTACTATCTGGGGGCCTACGCCACTTGGCTGGATGACGAGAGCGGTCTGTATTTCGATGCCGTCGCCAAGCTCAACCGCTTGCACAACGATGTCGATGTGACCATGAGCGATGGCAAGAAGGCCAAGGGCAGCTACGCGCAGAATGCGGTAGGTGCTTCGGCGGAGGTCGGTCGCCACATCAAGCTGGACAACGATTTCTTCGTTGAACCTTACGGCCAATTGGCGGCGACGATTACTCAGGCGCAGAGCTATGAGCTGTCCAACGGTCTGCAGGCCAAGGGCGACCGTTCCAGTTCCGTGGTCGGTAAGGTCGGCGTAACCGCTGGTATGGACATTCAGCTGGAAAGCGGCGGTGTGTTGCAGCCGTACCTGCGTACGGCCGTTGCCCATGAGTTCGACCAGAGCAACAAGGTGTTCATCAACGATCAGAGCTTCAACAACGATCTGTCGGGTTCGCGTATCGAAATGGCGGCCGGTGTGGCTATGTCGGTCTCCAAGAACCTCAAGCTGCATGCGGACTTCGAAACCAGCAAAGGCAAGAAGATCGACCAGCCATGGGGTGTCAACTTCGGCGTGCGCTACGATTTCTAAGGCGCTCGTTCACTTCAACAGGGGAAGCTTCGGCTTCCCCTTTTTTTCATCTTCAGATCAGTACGCTCAGCCAAGTCGACCCCAGCAAGAGGAGGGCCATGCACCGGTTGAAACGCTGTACTGCCGTCGATGAGCGCAAGACCCGGTTGGATCCGGCACCCAGCAGTGCCCAGGCACCCAGGCAAGGCAGGGCAATCAGGAAGAACACCAGCGACAGGGACAGCACCTGGTGCTGGCGATCGGCACCATTGCCGGCAAATACGCTGACTACCGCCAGTGCCATCATCCAGGTCTTGGGGTTGACCAATTGCAGGCTGGCGGCGCCGGCCAGACCGAGGCGTTTTTGCGTCGAGCGCACACCGATGGCCTGGGCGGGCGTGCGGTAAATCTGCCAGGCCAGATAGCTCAGCCAAGCCACCCCGGCCCATTGCATCGCCAGTTGCACCCTGGGCAGCCGAACCAGAGACTCGCCCACGCCCGAGCCCACCAGCAACACGATGCCCGCCGCGCCGGCGCCCGCGCCGAAAATGATCGGCAACGCGGCCTTGAAGCCATACCGCGCGCTGTTGCTGAGCACCAGGATATTGGTAGGGCCGGGGGTGATCGAAGCCACGAAAGCGAACAGCATGAACGGCAGCAAAGTGGACAACATGGCGGGTGACTCCGGTAAACCAATCGATGGAGTCGATCTTCACAAGCCGCCGGGTTATCTGTCTGGAAGATTTGAGCAGCGCCTGCGGTAGGCGGCGGGGGTCAGGCCATAGGCGCGCATAAACCAGCGGCCCATGTGGCTCTGGTCGGCGAAGCCCAGGGCAATCGCCACATCGGCGGGTTGTTCGCCCTTGGCCAGTAAATGCCGGGCACGGGCCAGGCGCAGTTGCACCAGGTAGGCATGGGGCGGCAGGCCGAACGCGCTTTTGAAGGCGCGGCTCAAGCGAAAGCGGTCGACGCCGCAGGCCAGCGCCAGTTCGTGCATGCCCACGTCGTGATGCAGGTGCGCATGCAGGTATTCCCGAGCCTTGTGGGCCACCTGCGGCAGGCGCGGATCGTCGCCGTAGCGTGTGCGCCAGTGAAGGTGTCCGGTGAGGCGTTCGAGCAATTGGTCCATGGCGCGCTGGCGTACGATGCGCAACTCGCCGCGGTGCAGGGTCTGGAACGCTTGGCTGGTGGCGAAAGCCAGGCGTGGGTCGTCGGCCAGGGTGCTGACGAAACTCAGCTGGCTGTCGACCGGTGCCTCTTCGAATACGGTGCTCACTTCCCGTGTCAGCCAATGCGGGTCGAGGTAGAGCATGTGATAGGTAAAACCGTCGGCGGTCGGCGCGTCGCCGTCATGCAGCTCGCCGGGCTCCACCAGGAACACCTGGCCGGGCACGCTGTCGTGGCGGGTGCGGCGGCAATTGAATTGCTGCACGCCTTGCTCGGTCACGCCGATCAGGTAGCTGTCATGCCAGTGGGGGTCGTAGGCGTGGCCTTCGAAATGCGCGCGCAGCGTTTCGATGCCGGTGTCGGTGTCCTGGGACAGGTCGATCCAATTGTGCGCGGTCATAACCCCCTCGACGGTGTGTAAAACGGTATTAGCGGCCCGTGCGGCATGGGCGTCTAGAAGGTTTGTGCAGCCTAGCCGAACAGGCCGGCGGCGATGTTGATCGAGAAACCCAGGATCGCGGTGTTGAACAGAAACCCGATCAGCGATTGTCCCAACACCACCTTGCGCATACCACGGGTCGCCACGCCCACGTCGGAGGTCTGCACGGCCACGCCGATGGTGAAGGAGAAGTACAGAAAGTCCCAATAGTTGGGTGTGAGCAGGCCCTCGGCAAAGCGCAACGCCGGTTCCTTGCCGGTCCAGGTGTAATACAGGCGAGCGTAGTGCACGCTGAAAATCACCCCGATCAACAGCCACGAACCGATCACCGTCAAGCCGGTAAAACCGTAGTGCAGCAGGCGTGCCGAGGTTGCCAGGTCTTTGCTGCCCACCAGCTCGAAGGTGATGGTGGCCAGGCTCGCGATGGCGGCGATGCACACCGTGAACAGCACCAGCCCGGCATTCTCGTCTTCGACTTCGGCGATGCGCTTGACGTCCTCGGCCTTGGCCCGGCGCGTCAGCCACAGCATCAGCAGCAGGTAGGTCCAGACGCCGGCATTCCAGCCGATCAGAATTTTGCCGGTGACGGTTCCGGACGGCGCCAGGATACCCACCGCAAGGCCAAGGACGGCGGCGGCGGAGAGACGCGGATGGGTGCGGGCAAGGAAGGGCATGGCGCTCACGATTCGGGGGAATAGTGAGCAACATAGGTTGAGCAGCTGCAGGCTGCAAGCTTCAAGCGGCAAGTTGAAGCAAGGGTGCTCCGGCTGGCCGCTTGAAGCTGACAGTCAGCGACTGCGCTTGCGCACCAGCTTCATCACCACCACAAAGAACACCGGTACAAACACCACCGCCAAGGTCGCGGTGACCATCCCGCCGATTACCCCGGTACCAATCGCCTGCTGGCTCGCCGAGCTGGCCCCGGTGGCAATGGCCAGCGGCACCACGCCAAGGATGAACGCCAGCGAGGTCATGATGATCGGCCGCAACCGCAACCGCGCCGCCTTGAGGGTGGCATCGATCAGGTCTTCGCCCTGGTCATACAGGTCCTTGGCGAACTCGATGATCAGGATCGCGTTCTTCGCCGACAGGCCGATGATGGTGATCAGGCCCACCTTGAAAAACACATCGTTGGGCATACCGCGCAAGCTCACCGCCAGCACCGCGCCGAGCACGCCCAGCGGCACTACCAGCAATACCGAGGTCGGGATCGACCAGCTTTCATACAGCGCCGCCAGGCACAGGAACACGATCAGCAGCGACAGCCCCAGCAGTATCGGAGCCTGTGAGCCGGACAGGCGTTCCTGCAGCGACAGCCCGGTCCATTCCTGACCCAGGCCCGCCGGCAATTGGCTGACCAGGCGCTGGATTTCCGTCATTGCCTCGCCGGTGCTGTAGCCCGGTGCCGCCTCGCCGGAAATGGCGATGGCCGGATAGCCGTTGTAGCGCGTCAGTTGCGCCGGGCCCTGGGTCCACTTGGCTTGTACGAAGGCCGACAGCGGCACCATCTTGCCGGATTCGTTGCGCACATGGATCTTCAGCAGGTCCTCGACCTGGCTGCGCCGGTCGCCTTCGGCCTGCACCACCACGCGCTGCATGCGGCCCTGGTTGGGGAAGTCGTTGACATAGGCCGAGCCAATCGCCGACGACAGCACATTGCCCACCTCGGCGAAGGATACGCCCAGCGCGTTGGCCTGCTTGCGGTCGACCTCCAACTGCACCTGGGGCGCCTCGGCCAGGGCGCTTTCGCGCACATTGGCCAGGATCGGGCTTTTCTCCGCCAGGGCCAGCAGTTCGGTGCGCGCCGCCATCAATGCGGCATGGCCGACGCCCCCGCGATCCTGCAGGCGGAACTCGAAACCACTGGACGTGCCCAGGCCATCCACCGGCGGCGGCAGCACCGCGTAGGCGATTGCGTCCTTGAGCTCGCTGAAGGCGCCATTGGCGCGCTCGGCAATCGAAGCGGCGGAATCGTCGCTGCCGCGCTGCGACCAGTCCTTGAGCGTGGTAAACGCCAGTGCCGCGTTCTGCCCCGAACCGGAGAAACTGAAACCCATGATCATGGTGGTATCGCCCACCCCCGGCTCGCCGGCGTTATGCGCTTCGATCTGCTCGGCCACCTGCACCGTGCGGTTCTTGCTGGCCCCCGGCGGCAGTTGGATATCGGTGATGGTGTAGCCCTGGTCCTCCACCGGCAGGAACGAGGCGGGCAGGCGCACGAACAGCACGCCCATGCCCACCAGCAGCACCAGGTAGATCAGCAGATAACGGCCGCTGCGCTTGAGCGCATAAGCCACCCAACCGGCATAGCGCTCGGTGAGGCGCTCGAAGCGCTGGTTGAACCAGCCGAAGAAGCCGCCCTTGGCGTGGTGCTCGCCCTTGGCGATCGGCTTGAGCAATGTGGCGCACAGCGCCGGGGTCAAGGTCAGGGCAAGAAACGCCGAGAACAGGATCGAGGTGGCCATCGACAGTGAGAACTGCTGGTAGATCACCCCCACGGACCCAGCCATGAACGCCATCGGCAGGAACACCGCCACCAGCACCAGGGTAATGCCGATGATCGCGCCGGTGATCTGGCCCATGGCCTTGCGCGTCGCTTCCTTGGGCGACAGGCCCTCGGTGACCATGATCCGTTCGACGTTCTCCACCACCACGATGGCGTCGTCCACCAGGATGCCGATGGCCAGCACCATGCCGAACATGGTCAGCACGTTGATCGAGAAGCCCAGCAGCAACATGGTGGCGAAGGTGCCCATCAGCGCAATCGGCACCACCAGGGTCGGGATCAGGGTGTAGCGCACGTTCTGCAGGAACAGGAACATCACCGCGAACACCAGCGCCATGGCCTCCAGCAGGGTGTAGACCACCTTGGTGATCGAGACTTTGACGAAAGGCGAGGTGTCGTACGGGATCTTGTATTCCACGTTCGCCGGGAAGTACCGCGACAGCTCGTCCATCTTCGCCCGCACCAGGGTTGCGGTGTTCAGCGCATTGGCGCCCGGTGCCAACTGCACGCTGACGGCGGTGGAGGGTTTGCCGTTCAGGCGCGTGGAAAACTGGTATTCCTGGCTGCCGATTTCCACCCGCGCCACATCTCCGATGCGCACGGTGGAGCCGTCAGGGTTGGCCTTGAGCACGATGTCGGCGAATTCCGCCGGGTTCGACAACTGGCCTTTGACCAGGATCGCAGCGGTGATTTCCTGGGTGTTGGTGCCCGGCAAGTCGCCGATACTGCCGGCCGAGACTTGGGCGTTCTGCGCGGCGATGGCGGCGTTCACGTCGGCCGGGGTCAGGTTGAAGCCGATCAGCTTCTGCGGGTCGATCCAGATGCGCATGGCGCGCTCGGCGCCGTACAGTTGGGCCTTGCCCACCCCGTCCAGGCGCTTGAGTTCGTTCATCACGTTGCGCGCCAGGTAATCGCTGAGCGCGACGTCATCGAGCTTGCCGTCGTTGGAGGTGAGGGTCACCAGCAGCAGGAAGCCCGCGGAGACTTTTTCCACCTGCAGACCCTGTTGCGTCACGGCCTGGGGCAAGCGCGGCTCCACGGCCTTGAGGCGGTTCTGCACATCCACCTGGGCCATTTCCGGGTTGGTGCCGGGTTGGAAGGTGGCGGTGATCGTCGCCGAACCCAGGCTGCTCTGGGATTCGAAATACAACAGGTGATCGGCGCCGTTGAGTTCCTGTTCGATCAGGCTCACCACGCTCTCATCCAGGGTCTGCGCCGAGGCACCGGGGTACACCGCGTAAATTTCCACTTTCGGCGGCGCAACGTTGGGGTATTGGGCCACCGGCAATTGCGGGATGGCCAGCAGGCCGGCGAGCAGAATGAACAGGGCCACCACCCAGGCGAAGACCGGGCGGTCGATGAAAAACTGCGGCATGCTCAGGAATCCTTCTTGGCCAGCTTGGCCGGGCTGTCGTCCACTTGGACTTTCTCACCGGGCCGCGCGTGCTGCAGGCCTTCCACGATGATGCGGTCACCGGGTTTGAGGCCATGGCTGACCACCCAGCGATCGCCGACCACCGCGCCCAGTTCCACCGGTTGCTGGCTTACGGTCTGCTCGGCGTCCAGCAGCAGTACCATGGGGATGCCGGCGCTGTCGCGGGTGATGGCGCGCTGCGGCACGCTCAGGCCTTGGGTATCCACGGCCTGTTCCAGGCGCACCCGCACGAAGCTGCCGGGCAGCAGGTCCAGGTCCGGGTTGGGGAACTCGCTGCGCAGGATGATCTGCCCGGTGCCCGGGTCGACGCTGATTTCAGCGAACAGTAGTTTGCCCGGCAGCGGGTAGAGGCTGCCGTCATCCAGGATCAACGTGGCCTTGGCCTGGTCCTGGCCGACCTGCTTCAGGCTGCCGGCGCGAAAGGCGCGGCGCAGGTCGTTCAGCTCACGGGTGGATTGGGTGAGGTCGGCGTGAATCGGGTCCAGTTGCTGGATGATCGCCAGTGGCGTGGCTTCGTTCTGGCCGACCAATGCGCCTTCGGTGACCAGCGCGCGGCCGATGCGTCCGGAAATCGGTGCGGTCACGGTGGCGTAGCCCAGGTTGAGCCTGGCGCGCTCGACGGCGGCTTTGTTGGCGGCGACTTCGGCTTGGGTCTGGCGTACGGCGGCGCGCGCGTTGTCGTAGTCCTGGCCACTGATGGCGTTGCCTTCCACCAACTGGCTGTAGCGCTGTTCCTGCAGGCGCGCCTGGAACGCATTGGCCTCGGCCTTGCTTAGGTTGGCCTTGGCGCTGTCCAGGTCGGCCTTGAAGGGGGCCGGGTCAATGCGAAACAACACGTCGCCCTGTTTGACGTCGTGGCCTTCCTTGAACACCTGTTGCATCACCACGCCGGCCACCCGCGCGCGCACTTCGGCGATGCGCGGCGCGGCAATGCGCCCGCTCAATTCGCTGCTGATGGACAGGGGTTTGGCCTCAAGGGTTTCGATGCGCACTTTGGCCACGGGCATTTCCGGCGTTTCGTCGGCCGACTGGTCACAGGCACTCAGGGCCAGCGTCAGGGCCAGCAGGCAAAACGGCGCAAACAGATTCTTCGACATGCTCTTATCCCAATAATGACTGGCGCATCCTAAAGGCACCTGCGCCGTGGTGCTGTGAAGCTGTGTAGGTCGTCTGTGAAGAAATGTAAGGTGCGGCGCGCGGGGCGCCGAGGGCGTATATCCTTGCACAATCCTGCAAACATTGAAGATCCAACGTGGGAGGGGGAAAGCCTTCTCCCAAAGTGGGTTTGTGTACGACACATCACTGCATTTTTTGGAAACACCTTCATGCCCAACATCCTTCTGGTGGAAGACGACGCCGCACTATCCGAGCTGATCGCCAGCTACCTGGAACGCAACGGCTACCACGTCAACGTGCTCAGCCGTGGCGACCTGGTGCAAGAACGCGCGCGCCGCGATCCGCCGGACCTGGTGATTCTCGACCTGATGCTGCCGGGGCTCGACGGCCTGCAGGTGTGCCGCCTGCTGCGCGCCGATTCGGCCTGCCTGCCGATCCTGATGCTCACCGCGCGCGACGACAGCCACGACCAGGTGCTGGGCCTGGAAATGGGCGCCGATGACTACGTCACCAAACCCTGCGAACCCCGCGTGCTGCTGGCGCGGGTGCGTACCTTGCTGCGCCGCAGCAGTTTGTCCGAGCCTCAGGTGGCCAACGATCAAATCCTGATGGGCAACCTGTGCATCGACCTGTCGGAGCGCACCGTGACCTGGCGCGACCAGGCGGTGGAGCTGTCCAGCGGCGAATACAACCTGCTGGTGGTGCTGGCGCGGCACGCCGGCGAAGTGCTCAGCCGCGACCAGATCCTGCAACGCCTGCGCGGTATCGAGTTCAACGGCACCGACCGCTCGGTGGACGTGGCCATCTCCAAGCTGCGGCGCAAGTTCGACGACCATGCCGGCGAAGCCCGCAAGATCAAAACGGTGTGGGGCAAGGGCTACCTGTTCAGCCGTTCCGAGTGGGAATGCTGAACCATGCTGCGCGTGCTGATTCGCCTCTTCCTGATCACCATCGTCACCTATAGCGCCGCGATCTACCTGATTCCCAAGCTGGTGATCCAGCTGTTCGAACACCGTTACCTGAACTACAACATCGAGCAGACCCGCGGCCAGCAGCACCTGATCGTCAAGCAGTACCAGCGTGCACCGGTGGAGCGCTGGTCCCAGGTGACCGAGCAACTGGGGCGTGACTTCGCCCCGCTGAGCGTGCAATTGCTGCTGCGCCAGGACGCGAGCTATACCCCGGAAGAAGCGCGTTTGCTGGAGCAGGGCAGACCGGTGGTGCGCCTGGGCGAGTGGGGCTGGATGGAAGAGATCAGCTCGCCGATCAACGATCAGTTCGTGGTCAAGCTGACCGTCCCGCCGGACCCGCTGGACATGAACCTGCTGTATTGGGCGATCAACGTGCTGATCGTCGCGGCGCTGCTGGTGTGCCTGCTGGCCTGGTTGCGCCCGCACTGGCGCGATCTGGAACGCTTGAAAAGCACCGCCGCGCAGTTGGGCCAGGGTAACCTGACGGAGCGCACGGGCGTTCCCGCCCATTCCAGTATCGGCAGCCTGGCGGCGGTGTTCGACACCATGGCCGACGACATCGAGCACCTGCTCAATCAGCAGCGCGATCTGCTCAACGCGGTCTCCCACGAACTGCGCACGCCGCTCACGCGTCTGGATTTCGGCCTGGCCCTGGCGCTTTCCGAAGACCTGCCCCCAGCCAGTCGCGAGCGTCTGCACGGCCTGGTGGCGCATATTCGCGAGCTGGATGAGCTGGTGCTGGAACTGCTGTCCTACAGCCGCCTGCAGAACCCGGCGCAGTTGCCGGAGCGGGTGGACGTGGTGCTCGATGAATTTATCGACAGCGTGCTGGGCAGCGTCGACGACGAACTGGAAAACCCCGAAATTGTCATCGACGTGGTGCTCGACTGCGCCATCGAGCGTTTCAGCCTTGACCCGCGCCTCACCGCCCGCGCGTTGCAGAATCTGTTGCGCAACGCCACGCGCTATTGCGAAACACGCATCCAGGTGGGCGTCAAGGTGTGCCCCAAGGGCTGCGAAATCTGGGTGGACGATGACGGCATCGGCATTCCGCTGGACCAGCGAGAGCGTATCTTCGAACCGTTCTACCGTCTCGACCGTAGCCGCGACCGCGCCACCGGCGGCTTCGGCCTGGGCCTGGCCATCAGTCGGCGCGCGCTGGAGGCCCAGGGCGGCACGCTCACGGCGCAGGCGTCACCGCTGGGCGGCGCGCGGTTTCGGGTGTGGTTGCCCAGCAGCGCGAGCTGATCGGCCTGCAGGCAGGTGAGCAAAAGAGCATACTGTGGCCCCGTTTTACCCGAGGAGAGATTGGCCATGACTGCCGTTCACGCGTCTGCTCAACTAGGTTTCTCAACCCAGGCCGCCACCTACGCCCAGGGGCGTCCGGATTACCCCCGCCAGCTCACGGGCTGGCTCAGCGAGACGCTGGGGGTTACCAGCCAGTCGACGGTGGTCGACCTGGGCGCCGGCACCGGCAAGTTCACGCGGTTGCTCAGCAGCCTGGCGCCGACGCTTATCGCCGTAGAACCCGTGTCGCAGATGGGCGAGCAACTGCTCAAGGCATTGCCCGGTGTACGTCTGGTTTCCGGTACCGCCGACGCCATGCCCCTGGACACCGCGAGTGCCGACGTCGTCGTGTGCGCGCAGGCCTTCCACTGGTTCGCCACACAGGCGGCATTGGCGCAAATTCACCGTGTACTCAAGCCCGATGGGCGCCTGGGCCTGGTGTGGAATGTGCGCGACGAGTCGGTGGACTGGGTGGCGGCGATCACCGAGATCATCACGCCTTATGAAGGCGACACTCCACGGTTCCACACCGGCCACTGGCGTGATGCCTTGCGCGGCGATTATTTTTCCATGCCCGAACTGACCTGTTTTGCCTACCAGCACGTAGGCAGCCCCCAGGAAGTGATCATCGATCGTTTCCTCTCGGTGAGCTTCATTGCGGCGCTGCCGGACCCGCAAAAAGCCAGCGTCACCGCGCAACTGCGCACCCTGATCGACACCCATCCCGACCTGCGCGGGCGTGAGACCGTAGCGTTTCCCTACCAGACGCAGGCCTACCTGTGTCGGCGGCTGGCTTAAAAGGCATAAAGTCAGATCATATTGATATAAGTGGTTATAAGAAAAATCGCTATCCTGCGGCCAGAAATTTATATGGCCGCAGGTAGCTGTTAATGGAAGTGGGTAACGTTGGTTTCGTCATTGCCGGCCTGATCGTGGGTTTTATCGTCGGCATGACCGGCGTCGGTGGCGGCTCGTTGATGACGCCGATTCTGTTGTGGTTCGGCATCAACCCGGCCACCGCCGTGGGCACCGACCTGCTGTACGCCGCCATCACCAAATCCGGTGGCGTGCTGGTGCACAGCAGGAACAAAAACATCGACTGGACCATCACCGGCTGGCTGACCCTCGGCAGCGTGCCCGCCGTGCTGCTGACCCTGTGGTTCCTGGCTACCCTGCACACCGACCCCAGCGCGATGAACGCGGTGATCAAGCAGGCCCTCGGTGTGGTGCTGCTGCTGACTGCGCTGGCGATCCTGTTCAAGAAAACCCTGTTGGCCTTCGCTCAGCGTCACGCGGGCGACAGCTACCACATGAACCCGCGCAACCTGAATGCCTTGACGGTGCTCACCGGCGCGATCCTCGGCACCATGGTTGCCTTGACGTCCATCGGCGCCGGCGCCCTGGGTACCGTGGCGCTGTTTATCCTCTATCCGTTCCTGGCCACGCGCCGCCTGGTGGGCACCGAAATCGCCCACGCCGTGCCGCTGACCCTGGTGGCGGGCCTTGGCCATGCCGGCATGGGCAATATGGACTGGCACCTGTTGGGGTTTCTGTTGATGGGCTCGTTGCCGGGGATTTACATCGGCAGCCACATGACCGGCAAGATCCCGGACGGTGTATTGCGTCCCTGCCTGGCGGTCATGTTGATGGCCGTCGGTTACAAGTTGGCGTTCTGAGGTGGGAGGGGGCAAACCCCTCCCACAGGGTTCCCCCGCTTTAGCTTTTCGCCGGGCCATTGCCGATCTGCCAAACGAACGGCGGTTCGGTGCCATTGATCACCCAGTCCCCCACAATCCGCGCCTTGTAGATCACCGGGTTGTGAGAGGACACGGTCCGCGCGTTACGCCAATGCCGGTCCAAACCCTTGCCCTGACGCACATCCGAGGCTCCCAGCGCATTGAACAGTTCGCTGGTGGCCCGCTGAATCAATTCCGACACCACCACCTGCGCCGTGGCCGATTCGATTTCGGCCGCCACATTTGCCTCGCGCTCGGCCGCTTCATCCGCACCGAACCGCGCCAGATACGCCCGCTGCGCCGGCTCTGCGGCCTTCAACGCGCTGGCTTCGGCGGCATATACCAGCGCGGCGACTTCGCCTACCACTTGTTGGATCTGTGCGTCCTGGCTCACATGGGCGGCATTGCCATGGCTGTAGATGCGCTTGCGACTGCGCACGTGGTGTGCCACGTCCTTGAGCGCCGCGCGGCCGATCCCGGCGAGGCTGGCCAGTAGCACCAGCTGATAAAACGCGGTCTGGTACTTGAAACGGGTGGCAAAGTCGATGACGTTTTCGGCTTCCACCACGGCATCGGTAAAGCGCGAAGTACCGCTGCCGGTGGTGCGTTGGCCAAAACCGTCCCAGTCATCGCTGTGTACCACTCCGGGCTGGCGCGCGCGGGTGGCGGCAATCACGTCGCCGCCGGTGTCGCTGCGTTGGGCGTACACGTCGATCCAATCAGCGAAAATGCTCCCGGTGCTGTAGAACTTTTCGCCGTTGAGCGTCCACTGATCACCGTTCGGCGTGACCTGGGTTACCACATCGCCGATGGCGACGCTGCCAATTTCAGTCCAGGCGCAGCCGACGATCTCACCGTCGACGAAGCGCTTGAACCACAGGTCACGGCCAGCACCGGGCGCGGCATTCAGGCGGTCCTCGGCAAAGGCGAAGTGCCCGCGCAGGGCTTGGGGCACGTTGGAGTCGGCCTCTGCCAGCTCGATCAGCAGCGCGAATAACTGTGGCAGCGAGGCACCGCCGCCGCCGTACTCCACCGGCACGCGCACGGCGCCGAAGCCGGCTTCCTTCAACCATTGGATCGGCGCGTGAGGCAGGGTGCGGGTGTGTTCCCGTTCCGGCGCGCCCTCGGCGATGCGTTGGAAAGTCGGGCGAAAGCGCGCGGCCAGGGAGGCGTAGTCGACGCCGATGGAAAGCGGGTTGATGACGTGGTGTTCGGTCATGGAACGGTTCCTGGGCAGTGATCGGTGGCTCGTGTGTTTGCACAGTCCGTGCCGGGCGCCGAGCCCACTGTTTATGGGGGAGCGGGGCGCTCTGCTGTTGTTCCGGCAACAGCGATTCGACAAAACGGCCTCAACCGCGACAGTTGCGGCCAGGCGATCGTCGGGTTGAATGACCCGCGCAGACGGCCTGGCACGGGCGTTTGCCTGGGCTGGCACACTTGCTGCTCAACCCCTCGGTACATTCCTTGGTACGAGGTGCCGTTCGATGAGTCAGCAAGCCGTGAAATTTGCCTATTGGGTGCCCAACGTCAGCGGTGGGTTGGTGGTCAGCAAGATTGCGCAGCGCACCGACTGGGGGATCGACTACAACCGTAAGCTGGCGCAACTGGCCGAGGCGGCGGGCTTCGAGTATGGCCTGACCCAGATCCGCTTTACCGCCGGCTACGGCGCCGAGAGCCAGCATGAATCCGTGGCGTTCAGCCATGCCCTGCTGGCCGCCACCACCCGGCTCAAGGTGATCGCCGCGATCCTGCCGGGTCCTTGGCAGCCGGCGTTGGCGGCCAAGCAACTGGCAACCATCGACCAGCTCACCAACGGCCGTATCGCGGTCAATATCGTCAGCGGTTGGTTCAAGGGCGAGTTCCAGGCCATCGGCGAGCCTTGGCTGGAGCACGATGAGCGCTATCGCCGCTCCGAAGAATTCATTCAAGCCCTCAAGGGCATCTGGACCCAGGACAATTTCACCTTCAAGGGCGATTTCTACCGATTCAACAACTACACCCTCAAGCCTAAGCCTCTGGGCCAGCCGGAAGTGTTCCAGGGCGGCAGCTCGCGGGCAGCGCGGGACATGGCGGCGCGGGTGTCGGACTGGTACTTCACCAACGGCAACACCCTGGAAGGCATCAAGGCCCAGGTCGACGATATTCGCGCCAAGGCATCGGCCAACAACCATTCGGTCAAAATCGGAGTGAACGCCTTTGTGATCGCCCGCGACACCGAGGAGCAGGCCCGCGCCGTGCTGGCGGAAATCATCGACAAGGCCGACCTGCAAGCCGTGAACGCCTTCGGTGACGCGGCCCGGCAAGCGGGCAAAGCCTCGCCCGAAGGCGAGGGCAACTGGGCCAAATCCAGCTTTGAAGACCTGGTGCAGTACAACGACGGCTTCAAGACCAACCTGATCGGCACGCCGCAACAGATCGCCGAACGCATCGTCGCCCTTAAGGCCGTGGGCGTGGACCTGGTGCTGGCGGGGTTCCTGCACTTTCAGGAAGAAGTGGAGTATTTCGGCAAGCGTGTATTGCCGCTGGTGCGCGAACTGGAGGCCAAGGCGGGGGTCAGGCAGGTGGCGTGACGACCAGCGGCGAGCGCGCTAATCACTGCGCGGCAAGCACCTTCTCCAGCCGCAACGCCGCGCAGTTGTCCTCGTAATAGTCCGGCGTGCACGCAAGCCGTCGATAGCCCCTGCGTTCATACAGGGCCAGCGCGCCGAGGTTGTCCGTGCGCACCTCCAGCCGCAGTCGGGTGCAGCGGTGTTGCACGCCGCAGGCTTCGATCCGCGCTAACAACTGCGCACCCAAGCCCAACCCTCGTGCGGGCTCGGCAATAGCGATGGAATACAGCCGCGCCACGGCACTGCCGCGACGCAGCAGCACCAGCGCGTACCCTTGCAATTGGGCGTCACGTTCCGCCAGCCATAATTGGCCATTGGCGCGACGGACCATCCAGCGAAAACTGCGGGGCGACAGCCGGTCGCCGGTAAAACATTGTTGTTCCAACGCTGTTAGTGCAGGTATGTCATCGAGCGTTGCAATGCGAAAGCAAAGGGTCATATAACCACCGTAAAAGTTGCGTAATGAAACGGGACTTCTCAAAAAGATCGTGCTTAATAGAAAAGGTCCAGTTCTCTAAAGCGGATCAAATATTATGTCGGCGGTACACAGTCATTGGCGTGAAGTATCCGAGCAAAGCTGCGCGGCGACAATCACTTCCCCTCGTTATTTTGCACAAGTGCCGAAAGCCGCGAGTCAAGTCGTGATTATTGTGGAGCGCAAGGAAGATTGGGCGTCTTACTTGCCCAGCGAAGAGATGATCACCGCCCAGGAATACCTGGAACAGACGCGCCAGAACGAGACGGGCAAACGTGTGCAGGTCATCAACCTGTGCCGCAGCTACAAGTATCTGGGGCATGGCTACTATTGTTCGTTGCTGGCCGAAGCGCGTGGGCACAAAGTGATTCCTTCCGTGCGCACCATCAGCGAACTGGCCAGAAAGTCACTGTATGGCTTGGCGTTGGATGATCTGGACAGAGTGCTCGATAAAACCCTGAGCCATCATCTTTACAGTAGTACCGAGGGTTTTACGCTGACGCTTTATTTCGGCCGAACGCCGATTGAGGCGTTACAGGAATTGGCCCGCCAGTTATTTGAAGCGTTCCCCTGTCCAATCCTCTTAGTTGAGTTCAAAAAGCACAACGGCTGGCATATCGTTGGGGTGAAGTCTGGTGTATTGCATAAGTTGCGCGACGATCAGGAAGATCATTTCGCCCATGCCCTCGACAACTTCAGCCGCAGGATTTGGCGCCAGCCGCGTTCGCGGCGCCTGGCCCGGTATGATCTGGCGATCCTGCACGATCCCCATGAACAGTTGCCGCCGTCCAACGCCCAAGCCCTGAACAACTTCATCCGAGTGGGCAGGGGCCTGGGCATCGACGTGGAACTGATCGAGCGCAAGGATTACGCGCGCCTGGCCGAATACGACGCCTTATTGATCCGCGAGACCACCAGCGTCGACAACCATACCTACCGTTTCGCCAAGAAAGCTGAAAGCGAAGGGCTGGTGGTGATGGACGACCCGACGTCGATCTTGCGCTGCACCAACAAGGTCTACCTTACCGACCTGCTCAACAGCCACCAATTGGGCATGCCCGCTACCGAGATTCTGTACAAGGAGCGACCGCAGGATTTTGAACGGGTCGGCGAACGCCTGGGGTTTCCGTTGGTGTTGAAGATCCCCGACGGCTGTTTTTCGCGCGGTGTCATCAAGGTCGAGAGCCAGGCCGCGCTGCTCAAGGCCACTGCTGAACTGTTCGAGCATTCGGTGCTGCTGCTGGCCCAGGAGTTTTTCTACACCGAGTACGACTGGCGTATCGGCGTGCTCAACCGCAAACCGATCTTTGCCTGCCAGTACTTTATGTCCAAGGGCCATTGGCAGATCTACAACCACAAGGCCATCGGCGCAGCGATCAACGGTGAATGCCGCACGCTGGCGGTACACGAAGCACCCAAGGCGGTGGTGGACCTGGCGGTGAAGACCGCCAACCTGATCGGCGACGGTCTCTACGGTGTCGACCTCAAGCAGTCTGGCGACAAAGTCGTGGTGATCGAGGTGAACGACAACCCCAACCTGGACGCCGGCATCGAGGATGCCTATCTACAAGACGATCTCTACAGCCTGGTGCTGGAGGAGTTCGTGCGGCGTCTGGAGTTGAAACGCCAGGGCCAGGTCTGGTAACGAGCGTGCCACCGGTTATGGGATGGACGATCGCTGGAGGGTCAGGACTTCGTAGCCGTCCGCTGTCACCGCCACGGTGTGTTCCCATTGGGCCGACAGGCTGTTGTCCCTGGTCACCACCGTCCAGCCATCCTTGAGACTGCGCACCTTGGCGCTGCCCTGGTTAAGCATCGGTTCGATGGTGAACACCATGCCTTCACGCAGCTCCAGCCCGGTGCCGGGGCGGCCGAAGTGCAGGATCTGCGGTTCTTCGTGCATTTGCCGGCCGATGCCATGGCCGCAGTATTCGCGCACCACGCTGTAGCCATTGGCCTGGGCATGGCTCTGAATGGCGTGACCGATATCGCCCAGGCGCGCACCGGGCTTGACCTGGCGGATACCGGCCCACATCGCCTCGAAGGTCGTCTCCACCAGGCGCCGGGCTTTGGGCGCGACAGTGCCGACCATATACATCTTGCTGGCGTCGGCGATAAAGCCACCTTTTTCCAGGGTGATGTCGATGTTGATGATGTCACCGTCCTTGAGCACATCCCTGGCGCTGGGCATGCCATGGCAGACCACCTCGTTGATCGAGGTGTTGATGCAGAACGGATAGTCGTACTGGCCGAGGCTGGCAGGGCGGGCCTGCAGGTCGTTGCGGATGAAGGCTTCGACGGCCGTGTCCAGCTCCAGGGTCGAGCAGCCGGCGGCGACGCAGCCGTCGAGCATGTCGAACACCTGGGCCAGCAGCCGACCGGATTCACGCATCACGGCCAGTTGAGCGGCGGTCTTGATCATCAGCTGCGCCCCCGGATCAGCTCAGGTTTGTCCAGCAGCAGTTTGTTGATCAGGTCGTTGTAGCTCAGGGTGGGGTTCAGTTCGGCGAGCAGGCCGACCTTGATCCAGAACTCGGCCTGGGCGTTGATGGAGCGGTCCATCGTTGCGCTGGCCAGGCGTAATTGTTCGTGCAGTTGATCGGTGATCTTAACGATGCCCATGGGATTCACTGTGCGGTTGGATATACGCAGCGTATACGTTTCGTATATTAGCGTAAAGCCGCGCAGAAACGATCTGCGCGCTGATGAATAGTTTCGATATGTTGCTGAAAGCCCCGGCGGACGACTGCGGCCGCTGGGTTAAACGTTTAATCGTGCCTATTCGCCGACGTTTTAAACGGCCCCAGGAAGTTCAAATTTTAGTTATATAAAACCCTGGCCTGCTTATGAGGAAAGGTTACAACGCGAAGCTGTTTTGCCAAGTACGCTTGCACAGTGATGGCGTCTTCCAAGGCCGGTAAGACGCCGCAGGCTTATGCCTGGCATAACGACAACAATCTGTTGGCTATTGAAAAAAGGAGAGGTTGGCCATGTTTTCGGAACTTGAATTACGCAGCATTATTGAAGGAAGTTTCCTGCCCAGGCGGTGCGAGTGCACCAAAGCCGAAGACGCTTCGTTGACGATCAAGGTCTACGACGACAGCAACCGTGATCGGGTCGACCTGGAGGTCAAAGGGATCAAGGCGCAAGACCTCGTCAGCAGTCGAGCCATCTGCGAGTTGGTGATCGGGTTACGTAAGGACCTGGAACAACTCCACCAGCCCACGTTGCAAAGAGCAGGCGCACGCGGCTATTACTACTAGGTCGGCGGGCGAGCGGGCAGCATGAAAACCTCGGGCCTGGATTAACTCCAGGCCCTCTACGTTGCAAATCCGTGGATCGCAGAACCCCGGATTCACAGTCGAATGCGGATGTTCAGCCCAACTGCTGGCGATACGGCAGGTCGGGGCCGGTCTTGGTGCAGGTCAGCGCGGATGCGCGAATGGCAAAGCCCAGCATGGCGTCGATCTGTGCGCGGCTCAGCTGTTGCAGGCCGTGCACCGAATCCAGGTGATGCTCGGTCAGCCAGGCAATCAATGCTGCCTGGAAGGTATCGCCGGCGCCCACAGTGTCGGCCATCACAATGTCCAGCGCCGGTTGCGACCAGCTGCCATGCTGGCGACTGAACACAGTGGCGCCATCGCCGCCGCGGGTCAGGAACACCAACTGACAACGGTGCTGCAACCAGCCTTGCAGGACGCTTTCCGGCGATTGGCCGGGATAGAGCAGATGCAGGTCTTCGTCACTGACCTTGATCAGGTCGACATGCTTGACCAGTTCGGCGACGCGGTCGCGCCATAGTTGGATATCCGGCTGGGGGTTGAGCCGTACATTGGGGTCGAGGCTGATCAGACGCTGGCCGCTTTCGCGCTTGACCAGGCTCAGCAGGGTGTCGCCGATCGGTTGCACGACCAGCGAGAATGACCCCACATGCAATCCACGCACATTGTCGCCCAGTTGCGGTAAATGGCTTGGCTGCAATTGCCGGTCGGCGCAGCCGTCGCCGCGAAAACTGTACTGCGGCGAGCCGTTGGCACCCACGGCGACCATCGCCAGGGTGGTCGGCGCGGCGAACTCCACCAGGTAATCCTCGCTGACGCCTTCGTCCCGCAGCACCTGCAGCAGGCGCCGACCGAGGAAATCGCTGGACAACCCGCCGAACAGCGCTGCGTCGATGCCCAGGCGGCGCAGGCCCACGGCTACGTTGAACGGCGACCCACCGGCAATTGCCTTGTAATTGACCTTCGACGCCTTGCCGCTGGCATCTTCCTCGCTGAAGAAATCGAACAGCGCTTCACCACACACCAGATACATAATCGCTCGCTCTTAAAGGGTTGCCACGAGTTGCTGATAGCGCTCGTAAGCCTGTTGATAGGCGCTGACATGGGCCGCCACCGGCACGGTACGGCTGGCCGGGTCGACGCTCACGCATCTGTCGCAGAGGCTGGCCAGGGATTCGCCGGTCTGGCTCCACGCCGCTTGGATGGCTGCGCCGAGGGCGGCGGCCTCGCTTTGTTCGGTGCAGATCACTTCGGTGTGCATGATATCCGCGACCATCTGGCGCCACACCGGGCTTTTCGAGCCGCCGCCGATCAAGCGGATGCTCTGGCTTTGCAGGCCGGTCTGGCGCAGCAGGTCGAGCCCGTAGCGCAGGCCGAAGGTCGTGCCCTCGACCACCGCTCGGCACAGGTTGGCGCGGGTCAGGTTGGTCATGGTCAGGCCATGCAGGCTGCCGCTGGCGTGGGGCAGGGCGGGTACGCGTTCGCCGTTGAGAAACGGCAGCATGCTCACACCGTCGGCGCCGATGGGCGCGCGTTCGACCAAGGCATTGAAGGCAGGCAGGTCCAGCTCGAACAGCTCGCGGATCACGCCGGTGGCGTTGGTCAGGTTCATGGTGCAGATCAACGGCAACCAGCCGCCGCTGGAAGAACAGAACGTCGCCACCGAAGCCTGCGGGCTGACGTTGGGCTGCTCGGCAAAGGCATATACGGTGCCGGACGAGCCCAGGCTCATGGTAATCACCCCCGGCGCAATATTGCCGGTGCCGATGGCGCCCATCATATTGTCGCCGCCGCCGCTGGAGACCACGGCATGGGGGTTGATGCCCAACCGCTCGGCGATGGCCGGCAGGATCGTGCCGACGCTTTGATCGGCCTCGATCAACGGCGGCAGCGCCTGGTCCAGGCGGCCGCTCGGGTCGATGTGCCGAAGCAGCTCCACATCCCACTCACGGCGGCGCACATTGAAGTAACCGGTGCCCGACGCATCGCCATACTCGGCGACGGCGCGGCCGGTGAGCCAGTAGTTGAGGTAATCGTGGGGCAGCAGGATATGGGCGATGCGGGCGAAGAGCTCCGGGTGCTGTTCGCGCGTCCACAACAGTTTGGAGACGGTGTAGCCCGGTGCGATCGCCACGCCCAGGCGTTCCAGCGAACCACGCTCGCCGCCGAGGTGCGCCAGCAGGCGGTCATTCTCGGCGGTCGTCTCGGTGTCGCACCACAGCTTGGCCGGGCGCAGTACCTGGCCGTGCTCATCCAGCAGCACCAGGCCGTGCTGCTGGCCGGATACGCCAATGCCGAGGATGGCCTGGCCGTCGACACCGGCTTGTTGCAGGGCACGATGGGTGGCCGCAGTGAACGCATCCAGCCATTCCTGAGTGTGCTGTTCGCGACGGCCGTTGGCACCGCTGATCAGGGTATGGGGCGCAGCGCCAAGGCCCAGGACCTGGCCGCTGGACGCGTCGAGGACGATGGCTTTGGTGCCCTGGGTACCGCAATCGATGCCGAGGAACAGGTTTTGCTGGGTCATGAGGGTGTGCTCAGCATTATTGTTGGACGTTAAATGCTATCCCAATATGGGAGGGGGCTTGCCCATCCCACATTTCTAAGCCGGTTTCTTCAGTAACTGCTGCAGGGTTTTGGTCACGCCGTTATCGCGCAAGCTGACAAAACACCGCTCAAACGCTGCCACAAACGCAGGCGAATTGGGAATAGCCGCGCCGAAAATCTCTTCCACCCCAAGCAGGCGCCGGCTGATCAGCGCATCGTCAGTCACCAGGCTCTGACAGAACGCCGCACGCGGATCGGGAATGTTGTAGCGCGCGCCGTTCTCATCCACACCTTTGAGATACAGGGCCCAGGCGGCTACCACCAGGGCCGCGCGCTCGGTCTCGCGGCCATCGGCAATCAAGCGGTTGACGGTCGGCACGGTGAACTTGGGAAACTTCGACGAGCCATCCGAACACACCCGTTCCAACTGGTCGGCGATGGCCTGGTTGGAGAAGCGATCGACCAGGGTCTGCTTGTACTGGGTCAGATCGATGCCTGGCACCGGCGCGAGATTCGGCGTGACGTCCAGGTCCATATAGGCGCGCATATAGGCCACGAATAACGGGTCGTTCATGGTTTCGTGGACAAACCGATAGCCCTTGAGAAAACCCAAATAGGTCAGGGCCAGGTGGCTGCCGTTGAGCAGGCCGATCTTCATTTCTTCGTAAGGCGTGACGTCGTCGGTGAACTGCACGCCGACTTTTTCCCAGGCCGGTCGGCCATTGACGAATTTGTCTTCCAGCACCCATTGCACAAACGGCTCGCACACCACCGGCCACGCATCGTCGATAGCGTGTTCGTCGTGCAGTTGCAGACGGTGCGCGGTGCTGGTCATGGGTGTGATGCGATCGACCATGGCGTTCGGGAAGCTTACGTTGGCCGCGATCCAGTCATGCAGTTCGGTATCGCGCAGGGCGGCGAAGGCCAGCAGCGCCTTGCGGGTGACGGCGCCGTTGTGCGGCAGGTTATCGCAGGACATCACGGTAAACGCCGGGATGCCGGCGGCACGCCGCTGGGTGAGTGCGGCGCAGATAAACCCGAACACGGTTTTCGGCGCGGCGGGATGCGCCAGGTCGTGCTGGATCTGCGGCAGATGGGCCATGAACTCGCCGTTGCTGTCGTCGATGCAGTAGCCGCCTTCGGTGATGGTCAGCGAGACGATGCGGATCGCGGGCTCGGCCAGTTTGTCGATCAGCGCCTGGGGGCTGTCTTCGGCCAGCAGCATGTCGCTGATCGAACCGATCACGCGCACTTCGGTGTCGTCGGTGTCGCCCAGCTCATACAGGGTGAACAGATAATCCTGGCCGGCCAGGTCGTCGCGGGCCCTGCGGTCCTCGGCGCGCAGGCCGACGCCGCAGATGCTCCAGTCCAGGCCTTCGCCGGTGTTCATCAGCGCATCGGTGTAGTACGCCTGGTGCGCGCGATGAAAGCCGCCGACGCCGATATGGGCGATGCCCTGGGAGGTGCTGGCGATGGCGTAGGCCGGCACTCGGACTTCCGGCGCCAGCTGGGTAAGGTTCTGTTTATTCAGCTTCATAGCGTAATACTCGCGAAATCAGGCGGCGGCGCGCAGTGGGCGGGCCACGGCGTTGCCATCGGTATCGAACAGGTGGCAGTGCGTCGGGTCCAGGTGCAATTGCAGCGTCTCGCCGTATTGGCTGGCCATATCGCCACGGATGCGCATGGTCAGCGGCTCGCCATTGGCGGTGATGACGTGACAGAACGTGTCACTGCCCAGGCGCTCGCCGACGTCGGCCGTCACCGTCAGGCTGGTTTGCCCCGGCGTGGCGATTTCCAGGTGTTCCGGCCGAATGCCCAGGGTCACCGCGCTGCCGACGCTCAGGCTGGCGCCGCTCAACGGCAGGGTCACCAGGGTGCCGGCGTCCAACTGCACATCACAGTCCTGACCACTCACCCGGCTGACCTTGCCCTTGAGAAACCCCATCTTCGGCGTGCCCAGAAACCCGGCCACAAACAGGTTGGCCGGCTGGTGATATAGCTCCAGCGGCGAGCCGACCTGTTCGATGCGGCCGCTGTTGAGCACCACGACTTTGTCCGCCAGGGTCATCGCTTCGACCTGGTCGTGGGTCACGTAGATCATGGTCGCCTGCAGCTCTTTATGCAGGCGCGCCAGCTCCAGGCGCATCTGCACGCGCAGGGCGGCGTCCAGGTTGGACAGCGGTTCGTCGAACAAAAAGATCTTGGGGTTGCGCACAATCGCCCGGCCGATGGCCACGCGCTGGCGCTGGCCGCCGGACAGCTGCTTAGGCTTGCGCTCCAACAGCGGGCCCAGTTCGAGGATGCGCGCCGCTTCGCTGACCTTGCTGTCCACCAGCTTTTTATCGACGCCGGCCAGGTCGAGGGCAAACGACATGTTCTTGCGCACGCTCATGTGCGGGTACAGCGCATAGGTCTGGAACACCATGGCCAGGTCGCGCTTGGCCGGGGTTACTTCGGTGATGTCGCGCCCGTCCAGTTCGATGGTGCCGTCGCTGACTTCCTCCAGGCCGGCGATCAGGCGCAGCAGCGTGGATTTACCGCAGCCCGACGGACCGACGAAGACCACAAACTCCTTGTCGTTCACTTCCAGGTCGATGCCCTTGATGATCGAGAAGCCTTCGAAGCCTTTTTGCAGATTCTTGATTTTCAGGTTGGCCATGATGGGCCTCCGCTAGGAATTATTATTTAACCGCGCCGAAGGACAGGCCGCGCACCAGCTGTTTCTGGCTGATCCAGCCAAAGATCAGGATCGGCGCGCAGGCCAGGGTCGAGACGGCGGACAATTTGGCCCAGAACAAGCCTTCGGGGCTGGAGTAAGAGGCGATCAGGGCGGTCAATGGCGCAGCATTCGATGAGGTCAGGTTCAACGACCAGAACGCTTCGTTCCAGCACAGGATCAGCGACAGCAGCACGGTGGACGCCAGGCCGCCCTTGGCGATCGGCAGCAGCACGCGGACCATCTCCTGCCACAGGGTTGCGCCGTCCAGGCGCGCGGCTTCGAGGATGTCCTTGGGAATGTCTTTGAAGTAGGTGTACACCATCCATACTACGATCGGCAGGTTGATCAGGGTGTAGATCACGATCAGCGCCAGGCGCGTGTCCAACAGGCCGAAACTCTTGGCCAGCAGGTAGATCGGCATCAGCACGCCCACCGGTGGCAGCATCTTGGTGGACAGCATCCACAGCAACGTGCGCTTGGTGCGCTGGGTTTCGTAGAACGCCATGGAGTAGGCCGCCGGCACCGAGATCAGCAGGCACAGCGCGGTGGCGCTGAAGGAAATCAACACCGAGTTCCACGCGTAGCTGAAGTAGTTGCTGCGCTCGTTGATGTGCAGGTAGTTCTCCAGGGTCGGCGTGAAGATGAACTGCGGCGGCGTGGCGAAGGCGTCGATTTCGGTCTTGAAGCTGGTGAGCACCATCCAGAAGATCGGGAAGAAAATCACGATCGCGATGGCCCAGGCCAGCGTGCCGAGCAGCAGGCTTTGCAGGCGACGGGATTGTTGAAGCGTCATGGCGCGGCCCTCAAGGCTTGTCAGTCAGGTTTTTGCCGATCATCCGCACCAGGATGATCGCCGCGATATTGGCGATGACCACGGCGATCAAGCCGCCGGCCGAGGCCATGCCCACGTCGAACTGCACCAGCGCCTGGTTGTAGATCAGGTAGGCGAGGTTGGTCGAGGCGTAGCCCGGACCACCGTTGGTGGTGGTGAAGATTTCAGCGAACACCGAGAGCAGGAAAATGGTCTCGATCATCACCACCACGGCAATCGGACGCGCCAGGTGCGGCAGGGTCAGGTGCCAGAAAATCGCGATGGCGCCGGCACCGTCCAGGCGCGCGGCTTCCTTTTGTTCCTGATCGAGGGACTGCATGGCGGTCATCAGCAGCAGGATCGCGAAGGGCAGCCATTGCCACGACACAATGATGATGATCGACAGCAGCGGGTAATGCGCCAGCCAGTCCACCGGCTCGGCGCCGAACAGTTTCCACACGGCGGCGAGCACCCCCGACACCGGGTGGAAAATCAGGTTTTTCCAGATCAGCGCGCCGACCGTGGGCATGATGAAAAACGGTGAAATCAGCAGCACCCGCACCAGGCCGCGACCGAAGAACTCACTGGCCTCCAGCAGCGCACTGATCAACACGCCGAACACCACGCTGATCAACAGCACGCTGCCGACCAGCAACAACGTGTTGGTGGCGCCGGGCAGGAAGCCGGAGTCGGTGATGAAATAGGTGAAGTTTTCCAGCCCGACGAATTCGTTCTCGCCGGGGTAGAGCAGGTTGTAGCGGATCAGCGAAAAGTACAGGGTCATGCCCAGCGGCACGATCATCCACAGCAGCAAGAGGGCCACCGAGGGGCTGACGAGAAACCAGCCGGGGTTGGCCAGGCGGTTTTTGGCAGGTGTTTTCATGGTAATCAAGGCCAGTGCGGAGCAAGGATCGGAGTGCGGTCAATGCAGGAGGGGCAAGCCCCCTCCCACAGTTGACTGTGGTGAGGCTCAGGTTATTTAGGGTAACCGGCCCGCTTCATTTCCCGCTCGGTGGTGGTCTGCGCCGCAGTCAATGCTGCATCAACCGTCTGCTGACCGGTCAGCGCACCGGAGAAGAACTTACCGACCTGGGTACCGATCGCCTGGAACTCGGGAATGGTCACCAACTGGATCCCGATATACGGCACCGGCTTGAGCGTCGGCTTGGTCGGATCGGCGACTTTCAACGATTCCAGCGTGACCTTGGCGAACGGCGCAGCCTTCATGTACTCATCGCTGTAGGTCGACTTGCGCGTACCTGGCGGTACGTTGGCAATGCCGTCGGTCTTGGCCACCAACTGGCTGTATTCCTTGGATGTCGCCCAACTGGTGAACACCTTGGCGGCGTCTTTGGCCTTGGAACTGGTCGGGATCGCCAGGCTCCAGGAGTACAGCCACGAGGTGCCCTTATCGGTGGTTTCATGGGGCGCGAAAGTGAAGCCGACGTGCTCGGACACTTTGCTTTGGCTCTTGTCGGTGACGAACGAGCCGGCGACGCTGGCATCCACCCAGATCGCACACTTGCCGCTGTTGAACAGCGCCAGGTTTTCGTTGAAACCGTTGCTGGAAGCCCCTGGCGGGCCGGATTTCTTCATGTTGTCGACGTAGAAGTTCAGCGCGTTCTTCCATTCCGGGCCATTGAATTCAGGCTGCCATTTTTCATCGAACCAGCGCGCACCGTAGCCATTGGCCAAGGTGGTGATCAGTGCCATGTTCTCGCCCCAACCGGCTTTGCCGCGCAGGCACAGACCGTATTGCTCTTTGCTCTTGTCGGTGAGTTTGCCGGCGAATTCGCCGATCTGGCTCCAGGTCGGGTGCTCGGGCATGGTCAGCCCGGCGTCCTTAAACAGGTCGGTGCGGTAGTAGGTGATCGAGCTTTCGGCGTAGAACGGCAGGGCATACAGCGAACCCTTGACAGACAACCCGTCACGCACCGAAGGGAACACATCGTCCAGGTCGTAGGACGCCGGCAAGTCCTTCATCGGCTCCAGCCAGCCCTTGGCGCCCCAGAGTGCGGCTTCGTACATGCCGATGGTCAACACATCGAACTGCCCGCCCTGGGTGGCAATGTCGGTAGTCAGACGCTGGCGCAGCACGTTTTCTTCGAGCACCACCCAGTTCAGCTTGATTTCCGGATGCTCGGCTTCGAACGTTTTCGAGAGCTTCTGCATGCGGATCATGTCGCTGTTATTGACGGTGGCAATGGTCAGGGTCTGCGCGCCGAAGCTGACGGCGCTGAGGGTCATGCAGGTGGAGACAAGCAGTGCTTTTGCTGTGAACTTCATCGCGCACTCCATTTCCGCGCCCTGGGGGCTGCAGAAGGACAGTTATTGTTGTTGTGTCTTCCTACAGGGAGTCAGGAAGAGTGTGCGTTGATTACAGCCTTCAATTGGCGGTGTGACAAATCCTTGGGAACACTGGGACTGATACTTTTTTGCACTCAGCATGATCGTTCCCACGCTCCGCGTGGTAACGCCTCCTGGGACGCTCCGCGTCCCGCCCAGCGCCGCAAGCTCAGGCTACCGCGCACAGGCGACGCGGAGCGTCACGGGCTGCATTCCCACGCGGGAGCGTGGGAACGATCAGTGCAGTACTTAACCTTTAATATCAGCCAGTGAACGGTCACCCTCAGGCCAGGTTCTGCTCGGTCAAGCGTTGTACCGCCAGTCGCCGGTAATGGGACGGGGTCATGCCCTTGAGCTGTTGAAAGCGTCGGTTGAAGTTGGAGATGTTATTGAAGCCGGACTCAAAGCACACATCCGTCACGGCCTTATCGCCATCGGCCAGCAGCTCGCAGGACTTGCTGATGCGCAGCCGATTGACGAATTCGATAAACGTACGCCCGGTGGCCTGTTTGAACACCCGGGAGAAGTAGGTGGGTTTCATGCCCAGGTGCTCGGCGACTTCTTCGAGCGGCAACTCCCGTGCGTAGTGGGCAAAAATGTAGTCCACCGCGCGGTTGGTGCGGTCGATGCTGTGTTCGTCGGCCGTTTGCGGTGCGGTCACACCGGACAGCAGTTGGTAGTCGTCACACGCGCTCAATACGTCCAACAGGATAAAGAAATGCCCCAGGCGCGCCATGCCCTGGGCGTCCTCGATGCGCTGCATCAAGGCCATGGCCTGGGCGATGGTGTGCTTGCAGCGAAACTCAATACCCGACTGCGCGCGCTCCAGCAGCGGCGCGAGGTTTTTGAGTTCGGCGAAAATATGGCTGCCCTGTTCAAGCAGTTCATCGGTGAAGTTCACCAGCATGTCGCGCTTGGGCACCACTTCGTCTTCCTCCACTTGGCTGATCCAGTTGTGGGGCAGGTTGGGGCCGGTGAGGAACAGGCTCTCGGGGTAGAAGTTGCCGATATAGTCGCCGATAAACACCTTGCCGGAGCTGGCGACGATCAGGTGCAGTTCGTATTCCTTGTGGAAATGCCAGCGCACCAGCGGGCAGGGGAAACCATGCTGGCGATAGATGATGGACAGACCGTTGTGATCGTCCATCAGCTCGTAGGAAGGGTCGGTGATGCGCGTTGCTCGGGTCATGCTGCCGTCGCTTTATTGTGGTCGCTGCGTAGGATAATGCCCCTTGTGCACCACGTCGCCAACGTCTGTGTTTACACGTTGCGGTTTTTCGCCTCGATCCACTGTGCCATGTACTGAGTACTTTTATGCGCGTGGTGGCGCAGCATGCTGCCGGTGAAGTTGTCGCGGCGATGGGCCGCGAGGTGGTGGCGGCATTGTTGCAGGCATTCGATCAGTGCCGGGCCATGGACCGCCTGATCGTAACGGCGGGCAATCAGGTTGCGGCCGTCGTTCTGCGCCCGATTCCAGCGCCCGCGGTCTTGATACAGGGCTACGGCAGCGATGGCCAGTGCATTGGCATCTGTGGCGATGGCTCCCGGCCATGGTTGCTCGTCGCCCATGGCTTCGGCGCCGATCGGCGTGGTCACGTTTGGCGTGCCACACAGCATGGCATCGACCAGCTTGCCCTTGATGCCCGCGCCAAAGCGCAGCGGCGCCAGGCAAATGCGCGCAGCGCTCATGACTTGCAGCGCATCTTCAGCCCAGTTCATGACATGAAAGCCCTGTGCCGGGTTGTGCAGGGCAGTGGCCTTGGGCGGGGTGTAGGAGCCATAAATATGTAACTGGGCGCCCGGCAGATGCTGACGGATCAGCGGCCACAGGCTGTTCTTCATCCATAGCACCGCGTCCCAGTTGGGGGCGTGGCGAAAGTTACCGATGCTGAGAAAGTGCGCGCGGTCTTCAAACGGCGTGAACGGCTCGCTCGGCGGCTCGAGCATCAGCGGGCACCAGTGGAGCAGGGTGGCCGGCACCTTGAACTGCTCGGTGAGCAGGCGGATTTCCACGTCGGAGATCATCAGGCTGATGTCGCATCGGTAGATCGCGGCAATTTCGCGCTTGGCCAGGTCGGTGTCGGCCATGTGCTGGAACTCCTCGGCCAGGGCCGGGGCGAACAGGTCGGCAAAGTCATCGCTGTCGGGCTCGGCCTTGAGGCGCGCCTTCAGGCGCTGATGGCGAGCGTCGCGCAGGCTCTGCAGGTCGGATGTCTCGAGCACGCGCAGGGCGTTCGGGCAGTGCTTTTCGACGCGCCAGCCGAACTGCTCCTCCATCATGAAACGGTCGAACAGCACGATATCCGGGGCCAGTTCGCGGACAAAGTCATCGAAACTGCTGTTATTGAGCTCGATGGCGCATTCGGCGATGCCCAGCGCCGACAGGTCGGCCTTGTGCTCGCCGAGTGCGGCGGGGCTGCTGAAGGTGATGTCCCAACCTTGCGTCAGAAAAGTTTCGAGGATCTGCATCATATGCCCGCCCGCAGCCGAGGAGCGCGGCTCCGGCCAGACGTAACCAATGACCAGGACTCGGGTAGCAGGCGACTTCATCGACAACGGTTTCCTTGCAGGGCAGGGCGAAAGGCGCGCAATTAAACCACAACCGACGACATGACAATTTGTGTCCGGCGGTAGGTGGTCACCGTACTTTGTGGTTAACTTCGGCCTCTCGAATTCGTTTAACCCAAACTCAGCATAAGGATTCTGTTCATGGCTCAAGTCACCCTCAAAGGCAACCCCGTCCAGGTTGAAGGCGAACTGCCGCAAGTTGGCGCCAAGGCCCACGACTTCACCCTGACCGCCGGCGATCTGTCGGACGCAACCCTGGCGACCTTTGCCGGCAAGCGCAAAGTGCTGAACATCTTCCCAAGCGTCGACACCCCGACCTGCGCCACTTCGGTGCGCAAGTTCAACGCCCAGGCGAATGCACTGAACAACGCCGTGGTACTGTGCATCTCCACCGACCTGCCATTTGCCCAGGCACGCTTCTGCGGCGCCGAAGGCCTGGAAAACGTCAAGAGCCTGTCGGATTTCCGTGATTCGGATTTCGCGGTTGATTACGGCGTGTCCATTGCTGACGGCCCGCTCAAAGGCCTGACCGCCCGCGCGGTCGTCGTGCTGGACGAGAACGACACCGTGCTGCACAGCGAGCTGGTAGCGGAAATCGGCCAGGAGCCGAACTACGAAGCAGCCCTGGCTGTTTTGAAGTAACTGTTTCGGCGCATTGCTGTCGCTTGGCGGTAACACGCTTGATACATGATTGCGGCCTGGCCTAGTCCAGGCCGTTTTTATTTGCGCTTCAGGTGCTTAGCTCAAATTGCTGTTGAACTGAGCTGCTGAAGTCAGACGTTGTAAGCCCAAGGTAAATAGCCGGTAAAGGCGCTTTTCTAAATGCGCCCCAGTGCTTATCTTTCAGCCTCCCAAAGAAGAAGCTCTCGCGCCCAATGGTTGACCACTCAATGCAATCCTCCCCCCGTCGTTCCCGTCGCTGGCTGTTCGGCCTGCTCGTGTTGCTGGTTATCGCCGGCCTGTGCTGGAAATTCTGGCCAGGCGGCGCGGCCCATAAAGACGCACCGGCCGGGCACACCGGCAAAACCGGCATGGCGCGCCCGGGCTTCGGCGGCTCTACCGGCCCGGTGCCGGTGCGCGTGGCGCCGGCGGTGTTGGGGGAATTCCCGGTGTACTACAAGGCGCTGGGCACGGTCACGGCGCTCAACACCATCAACGTGCGCAGCCGCGTGGGCGGGGAGTTGGTAAAAATAGCCTTTGAAGAAGGGCAGATGGTCAAGGCCGGCGACCTGCTCGCCGAGATCGACCCGCGCAGCTACCAGAACGCATTGCTCCAGGCCCAGGGCACGTTGTTGCAGAACCAGGCCCAGTTGAAGAACGCCCAGGTCGACGTGCAGCGCTATCGCGACCTGTATGCCCAGGACAGCATCGCCAAACAGACCCTGGACACCGCCGAAGCGCTGGTCCTGCAATACCAGGGCACGGTCAAGACCAACCAGGGTGCGGTGGATGACGCCAAGCTCAACCTCGAATTCACCAGGATCCGCGCGCCCATCAGTGGCCGCGTAGGCCTGCGACAGCTTGACGTGGGCAACCTGGTAGCGGCCAACGACACCACCGCGCTGGCTGTGATCACCCAGACCCAGCCGATCAGCGTGGCCTTCACCCTGCCGGAAAATACCCTGGACACGGTCCTGGCCCGTTACCACGCCGGCAATAAGCTGCCCGTGGAAGCCTGGGACCGTGGCGACGCGAAGATTCAGGCCACCGGCGTGCTGCAAAGCCTGGATAACCAGATCGATGTCACCACCGGCACCCTGAAATTCAAGGCACGCTTCGATAACAAGGACCAGGCGCTGTTCCCCAACCAGTTCGTGAATGTGCACCTGCTGGCCGACACCTTGCACAACGTGGTGCTGGCACCCTCGGCGGCCATTCAGTTCGGCAACAACGGCACCTTCGTCTACAAGCTTGATGGCGACAAGAAGGTCAAGGTCCAGCCGCTGGTAGTGGGCGACACCGACGGCGACAACACCGTGATCAAGCAAGGCCTGGTCGCCGGCGACCGGGTGGTGCTGGAAGGCACCGACCGCCTCAAGGATGGCAGTGAGGTCGAAGTGGTCAATGACAGCAGCGAAGTACCGACCACGCCAACTCAACACCTGCAGGGCAAGCCCGCGGCCAAAGGGGAGACCGGCGACACCGCCGGCAAGGCGCAAAAGGTCGGTTCATGAACCTGTCGCGGCTGTTTATCCTTCGCCCGGTCGCGACCACTCTGAGCATGCTGGCCATTGTCCTGGCCGGCATCATCGCGTACCGCTTGCTGCCCGTGTCGGCCTTGCCGCAGGTGGATTACCCGACCATCCGCGTGATGACCCTGTACCCCGGCGCCAGCCCTGATGTGATGACCAGCGCGGTCACCGCCCCCCTGGAACGCCAGTTCGGGCAGATGCCCGGCCTGACCCAGATGGCTTCCACCAGCTCCGGCGGCGCCTCGGTGCTGACCCTGCGCTTCAACCTCGACATCAATATGGACGTGGCCGAGCAACAGGTGCAGGCCGCGATCAACGCCGCCACCAACCTGCTGCCCAAGGACCTGCCGGCGCCGCCGGTGTACAACAAGGTCAACCCGGCGGACACCCCGGTGCTGACCCTGGCGATCACCTCCAAGACCATGCTGCTGCCCAAGCTCAATGACCTGGTCGATACGCGCATGGCGCAGAAAATCGCGCAGATCAGCGGCGTCGGCATGGTCAGCATCGCCGGCGGCCAGCGCCAGGCGGTGCGCATCAAGGTCAACCCCGAAGCCCTGGCGGCCAACGGCTTGAACCTGTCGGACGTGCGCACCTTGATCGCGGCGTCCAACGTCAACCAGCCCAAAGGCAACTTCGATGGCCCTACGCGGGTCTCGATGCTCGATGCCAACGACCAGTTGGTCTCGCCCCAGCAATACGCCGAACTGATCCTGGCCTACAACAACGGCGCGCCGCTGCGTCTTAAGGACGTCGCGCAGATTGTCGACGGCGCCGAGAACGAACGCCTGGCCGCCTGGGCCAACCTGAACCAGGCCGTGCTGCTCAATATCCAGCGCCAGCCGGGCGCCAACGTGATCGAGGTGGTCGACCGTATCAAGGCACTGCTGCCGAGCATTACCGACAACCTGCCGGCCGGCCTGGAAGTCACCGTGCTTACCGACCGCACCCAGACCATCCGCGCATCGGTCAAGGACGTGCAGCACGAGCTGCTGATCGCCATTGCCCTGGTGGTGATGGTGACATTCCTGTTTCTGCGCCGGTTCAGCGCCACGATCATCCCGTCCATTGCGGTGCCGCTGTCGTTGGTCGGTACGTTTGGCGTGATGTACCTGGCCGGGTTTTCCATCAACAACCTGACGCTGATGGCCCTGACCATCGCCACCGGCTTTGTGGTGGACGATGCTATCGTGATGCTGGAAAACATTTCCCGCTATATCGAAGAGGGCGAAACGCCGCTGGCTGCCGCGCTCAAGGGCGCCAAGCAGATCGGTTTCACCCTGATTTCCCTGACGCTGTCGTTGATTGCGGTGCTGATCCCGCTGCTGTTCATGGCCGATGTGGTCGGGCGGTTGTTCCGCGAGTTCGCCATCACCCTGGCGGTGGCGATCCTGATTTCCCTGGTGGTATCCCTGACCCTGACGCCGATGATGTGCGCGCGTCTGCTCAAGCGTGAGCCCAAGGAAGAAGAACAGGGCCGTTTCTATAAAGCCAGTGGCGCCTGGATCGACTGGTTGATCGAAGGCTACGGGCGCAAGTTGCAATGGGTGCTCAAGCGCCAACCGCTGACCCTGCTGGTCGCCATCGCCACCCTCGGCCTGACCTTGGTGCTGTACCTGGTGGTGCCCAAGGGCTTTTTTCCGGTGCAGGACACCGGGGTGATCCAGGGTATTTCCGAAGCGCCGCAGTCGATCTCCTTTGCGGCGATGAGCCAGCGCCAGCAGGAGTTGGCCAAAATCATCCTCGCCGACCCGGCGGTGCAAAGCCTGTCGTCCTATATCGGTGTGGACGGCGACAACGCCACCCTCAACAGCGGCCGCCTGCTGATCAACCTCAAGGCCCATGGCCAGCGCGACCTCAGCGCTGCCCAGGTGATTACCCGCCTGCAGTCGCAGATCGACCAGTTGGTGGGCATTCGCCTGTTTATGCAGCCGGTGCAGGACCTGACCATTGAAGACCGCGTGAGCCGCACCCAGTACCAGTTCAGCATGTCGTCGCCGGACGCCGAGCTGCTGGCGCTGTGGAGCGACAAGCTGGTGCACGCCCTCAGCCAGTTGCCGGAACTCACCGACGTGGCCAGCGACCTGCAGGACAAAGGCCTGCAGGTGTACCTGGTGATCGACCGCGACGCGGCCTCGCGCCTGGGCGTCAGCGTTTCGACCATCACCGATGCGCTGTACGACGCCTTCGGCCAGCGGCAGATCTCGACCATCTACACCCAGGCCAGCCAGTACCGCGTGGTGCTGCAGGCCCAGTCCGGCGAAACCCTCGGCCCGGACGCGCTGAACCAGATCTACGTAAAAACCACCGACGGCGGCCAGGTGCGCCTGTCGAGCCTGGCCAAGGTGGAGCAGCGCCAGGCCCAGTTGGCCGTGGCGCACATCGGCCAGTTCCCGGCGGTGATGATGTCATTCAACCTGGCGGCCGGCGTGGCGCTGGGCAAGGGCGTGGAGCTGATCAACCAGACGCAGAAAGACATTGGCATGCCGGTGGGCGTGCAGACCCAGTTCCAGGGCGCGGCCCAGGCGTTCGAAGCCTCGCTGTCGAGTACCTTGCTGCTGATCCTGGCGGCGGTGGTCACCATGTACATCGTGCTGGGCGTGCTCTACGAGAGCTATATCCATCCGATCACCATCCTGTCCACCTTGCCCTCGGCGGCGGTGGGGGCTTTGCTGGCGTTGCTGCTCAGTGGTAATGACCTGGGCATGATCGCGATAATCGGCATCATCCTGCTGATCGGTATCGTCAAAAAGAACGCGATCATGATGATCGACTTCGCCCTCGACGCCGAACGCAACCAGGGCCTCGACCCGCAGACCGCGATTTATCAGGCCGCGCTGCTGCGTTTCCGACCGATCCTGATGACCACCCTGGCCGCGCTGTTCGGCGCCGTGCCGTTGATGCTGGCCAGCGGTTCCGGTGCGGAGCTGCGCCAGCCCCTGGGCCTGGTGATGGTCGGCGGGCTGCTGGTGAGCCAGGTGTTGACGCTGTTCACCACGCCGGTGATCTACCTGTATTTCGATCGGTTGGGACGCCGCTGGCGCAAGACCGACATTGAGGACGTGGTGTGATGGGCGTGGCGAAAGCAGTGGCAAGCGGCAAGCGGCACGCTGCAAGGGAACGGCAGGGGCAGCCTACGTCTTTTGCAGGTAGCTTGAAACTTGCCGCTTGGAGCTCCCCCCCATGAACCTGTCCGGACCGTTCATTCGCCGGCCGGTAGCGACCATGCTGCTGAGCCTGGCGATCATGTTGCTCGGCGGGGTGAGCTTCAACCTGCTGCCGGTGTCGCCGTTGCCGCAGATCGACTTCCCGGTGATCGTGGTGTCGGCCAGCCTGCCCGGCGCCAGCCCCGAGGTCATGGCGTCCACCGTAGCCACGCCGCTGGAGCGCTCCTTCGGCTCGATTGCCGGCATCACCACCATGAGCAGCAGTTCCAGCCAGGGCTCGACCCGGGTGATTCTGGCGTTCGACTCCGACCGCGACATCAACGGCGCGGCGCGGGAAGTGCAGGCGGCCATCAACGCCTCGCGCAACCTGCTGCCCAGCGGCATGCGCAGCATGCCCACCTACAAGAAGATCAACCCGTCCCAGGCGCCGATCATGGTGCTGTCGCTGACCTCGGACGTATTGCAGAAGGGCCAGCTGTACGACCTGGCGTCCACCATCCTGTCCCAGAGCCTGTCCCAGGTGCCGGGGGTGGGCGAGGTGCAGATCGGCGGCAGCTCCTTGCCGGCGGTGCGCATCGAACTGGAACCCAAGGCCCTCGACCAGTACGGCGTGGCCCTGGACGATGTGCGCAACACCATCGCCAATGCCAACCAGCGCCGGCCCAAGGGCTCGCTGGAAGACAGCGAACGCAACTGGCAGATCCAAGCCAATGACCAGCTGGAAAAGGCCAAGGACTACGAGCCGCTGCTGATTCGCTACCAGAACGGCGCGGCTTTGCGCCTGGGGGATGTGGCCAGGATCAGCGACGGCGTGGAAGACCGCTACAACAGTGGTTTCTTCAACAACGATGCGGCCGTTTTGCTGGTGATCAACCGCCAGTCCGGGGCCAACATTATCGAGACCGTGCGCCAGATCAAGGCGCAATTGCCGGCGCTGCAGGCGGTGCTGCCCTCCAGCGTCAAGCTCAGCCTGGCCATGGACCGCTCGCCCGTGATCACCGCCACCCTGCACGAAGCGGAGATGACCCTGCTGATCGCGGTGGGGCTGGTGATTCTTGTGGTGTACCTGTTCCTCGGCAATTTCCGCGCTTCGCTGATCCCGACCCTGGCGGTGCCGGTATCGCTGGTGGGCACGTTCGCGGTGATGTACCTGTACGGGTTCTCGTTGAACAACTTTTCGTTGATGGCGTTGATCCTGGCCACCGGTCTGGTGGTGGACGATGCCATTGTGGTGCTGGAGAACATCTCCCGGCATATCGATGACGGCGTGCCGCCGATGAAGGCGGCCTATCTGGGCGCCCAGGAAGTCGGGTTTACGCTGTTGTCGATGAACGTGTCGCTGGTGGCGGTGTTCCTGTCGATCCTGTTTATGGGCGGGATCGTCACTAACCTGTTCCGCGAGTTTTCCATCACCCTGTCGGCGGCGATCATTGTGTCGCTGGTGGTGTCGCTGACCCTGACGCCGATGCTCTGCGCGCGCTGGCTCAGGCCCCACGTCAAAGGCCATATGACCGGTCTGCAGCGGTGGAGCCACAGGATCAACGAGCGCATGGTCGCCGGCTACGCCCGCAGCCTGGACTGGGTGCTGCGCCATCGGCGCCTGACCTTGCTCAGCCTGTTGCTGACCATCGGCGTCAATGTGGCGCTGTACATCGTGGTGCCGAAAACCTTTATGCCGCAGCAGGACACCGGGCAGTTGATCGGCTTTGTGCGCGGCGACGACGGCCTGTCGTTCAGCGTGATGCAACCGAAGATGGAAATCTTTCGCCAGGCCGTGCTCAAGGACCCCGCAGTGCTCAGCGTGGCCGGCTTTATCGGTGGCAACAACGGCACCAACAACGCCGTGATGCTGGTGCGGCTCAAACCCATCAAAGAGCGCAAGGTCTCGGCCCAGGCGGTGATCGAGCGGCTGCGCAAGAACGTGCCGCCGGTGCCGGGCGGGCGCCTGTTTCTGATGGCCGACCAGGACCTGCAGTTCGGCGGCAGTCGCGACCAGACCAGCGCCCAGTATTCCTACATCCTGCAAAGCGGTGACCTGGCCGCGCTGCGCCTGTGGTACCCGAAAGTGGTTGGCGCGCTGCGCGAGCTGCCGGAATTGACCGCCATCGACGCCCGCGAAGGCCGGGGGGCGGCGCAGGTGACGCTGGTGGTCGATCGCGACCAGGCCAAGCGCCTGGGCATCGACATGAACATGGTCACGGGGGTGCTGAACAACGCCTACAGCCAGCGGCAGATTTCCACGATCTACGACAGCCTCAACCAGTACCAGGTGGTGATGGAGGTCAATCCCAAATATGCTCAGGACCCGATCACCCTGAACCAGGTGCAGGTCATTACCGCCGACGGCGCACGGGTGCCGTTGTCGACCATCGCCCATTACGAGAACAGCCTGGCGGACGACCGCGTCAGCCATGAAGGCCAGTTCGCCTCGGAAAATATTGCTTTCGACATCGCTCCCGGGTTCACGGTGGAGCAGGGCACAGCCGCCATCGAACGGGCGATTGCCAAGGTTGGCCTGCCGGAGGATGTGATCGCCAAGATGGCCGGTACCGCCGATGCCTTTGCGGCGACGCAGAAGGGCCAGCCGTTCATGATCCTCGGCGCGCTGGTGGCGGTGTACCTGGTGCTGGGGATTCTCTACGAGAGCTATATCCACCCATTGACGATCCTGTCGACGTTGCCCTCGGCCGGTGTCGGTGCATTGCTGTCGATCTACCTGCTGGGTGGCGAGTTCAGCCTGATCTCATTGCTGGGCCTGTTCCTGCTGATCGGAGTGGTGAAGAAAAACGCGATCCTGATGATCGACCTGGCGCTGCAGTTGGAACGCCATGACGGCATGAGCCCGCTCGAGTCGATCCGCAGCGCTTGCCTGCTGCGTCTGCGGCCGATCCTGATGACCACCCTGGCCGCCATCCTCGGCGCCTTGCCGCTGCTGCTCGGCGCCGGCGACGGCGCGGAAATGCGTCAGCCCCTGGGCTTGACCATCATTGGCGGCCTGGTGTTCAGCCAGATCCTGACCCTTTACACCACCCCGGTGGTTTACCTTTACCTCGACCGCGCGCGCCACCGCTTCAATGCCTGGCGCGGCGTACGGACCGATGCTGCCCTGGACACTGCGCTATGACCGATTCATCCCTCGCCCCGAAAAAGCTGTTGGCAGCGGCACTCTGCGGTCTGTTGCTCAGCGCCTGCGCCATCGGCCCGGATTATCAGCGCCCGCAGGTCATCGAACCCGCGCAGTTCAAGCAAGCGCAAGGCTGGCGCCAGGCCACGCCAAGCGACTCACTGGCCCGTGGCGCCTGGTGGGAATTGTATGGCGACCGTCAGCTCAATGACCTGGTCGCGCGCCTGAACAATGCCAACCAGACCGTGGCCCAGGCCGAGGCGCGCTTTCGCCAGGCCCAGGCATTGGTGCGCAGCTCACGCGGCGCGTTCTACCCCAGCGTCGACCTCAGCGTGGGCAAGACCCGCGCCAGCCAGGGCACCGGCAGCAGCAGTGCCAGCCTCAGCAGCTCCAGCAGTGGCATCCGCGACACCCTCAACGCGCAGTTGGGCGTGAGCTGGGAGGCGGATGTCTGGGGCAAGTTGCGCCGTGGCCTGGAGGCCAACGAGGCCAGCGCCGAAGCCAGCTCGGCGGACCTGGCCGCGATGCGCCTGAGCCAGCAATCGGAACTGGTGCAAAGCTACCTGCAACTGCGCGTGATGGATGAACAGACGCGGCTGCTGCAGGCAACCCTCGACACCTATCAGCGCTCCCTGCAAATGACCGAGAACCAGTACCGCGCCGGAGTCTCGGGCAAAGAAGCGGTGGCCCAGGCACAGACACAGCTCAAGACAACCCAGGCCAGCCTGATCGACCTGATCTGGCAGCGCGCTCAGCTGGAAAATGCCATCGCGGTACTGATCGGCGAGGCGCCGGCCAACTTCAACCTGGCCGTGAGCAAGGACATTCCGCAGTTGCCGCAGATCCCGGTCGGCCTGCCGTCGCAGTTACTCGAACGCCGCCCGGACATCGCCTCGGCCGAACGCGCGGTGATCGCCGCCAACGCCAATATCGGTGTGGCCAAGGCGGCCTATTATCCGGACCTGACCCTGAGCCTGGCCGGTGGCTATTCCAGCAGTACCTATGCCGACTGGATCAGCCTGCCCAACCGCTTCTGGTCGGTGGGGCCGAAACTGGCCATGACCCTGTTCGACGGTGGCCAGCGCTCGGCGGAAGTCGACCGCACCGTGGCATCCTATGACGAAACCGTGGCCAAGTACCGTCAGACCGTGCTGGATGGCTTCCGCGAAGTGGAGAACTACATGGTTCAACTCAAGGTGCTGGAGGACGAAGCCGTGGTCAGCAACGAAGCGCTGGAGGCGGCACGCGAGTCATTGCGCCTGACCCAGAACCAGTACAAGGCCGGGCTGATCGCTTACCTGGACGTGGTCACCGTACAGGCTACCGCTCTGAGTAACGAACGCAGTGTGTTGACCTTGCTGCAGTCGCGCCTGGTGGCCAGCGTGCAATTGATTGCCGCACTGGGGGGCGGCTGGGATGGGCAGACGCCGATCGATGCCAAGGATTAAGCCGCAGCACTCGCGCTTGCTATCGCGGACAGCTGGATACACAAGGCCGCGCACGGGCGTTTTTGAGCCGGCGGATTGACGTCAAAAAGCCCATGATGGCCTTGTGATAATTATTCAACTGTCGCCGAATATTTATCGCTACAATCCGCCGCTTTGCCACTCGGTACGGGCGTTCCAGCTCGTCGCCCGCGAGACTCGTCATGCTTATCGGTAGCTATTCCCCTTCGCTGGTCGTGATCTCGCTGTTCGTTGCGATCCTGGCTTCCTACACGGCACTCGACCTGTCCGGCCGCATCGCCACCGCCCAGGGGCGCGCTGTCTACCTGTGGATGGCCGGCGGAGCGCTGGCGATGGGGGTAGGGGTGTGGTCGATGCACTTTATCGGCATGTTGGCGCTGCGTTTGCCGTTCGCCCTGGGGTTCGACGTCGGTATCACTGCGTGGTCGCTGTTGATCGCGGTGCTGTCCAGTGGCTTCGCCCTGTGGCTGGTCAGCCAGGCCCGTTTACCCGCCTGGCAATTGCTGTTCGGCGCGCTGGTGATGGGCGCCGGCATCAGTTGCATGCATTACACCGGCATGGCGGCGATGCGCATGACCCCAGGCATCGACTACGACCCGACCTTGTTCGGCGCTTCGCTGCTGATTGCGGTGGCGGCCTCGGGCGCGGCCCTGCTGATCGCGTTCAACCTGCGGCGCAACACCCCCCATGTGCGCCTGCTGCGCGGTGGTGCCGCAGTGGTGATGGGCGTGGCGATCGTCGGCATGCATTACACCGGGATGGCGGCGGCCAGTTTTGCCGATGACAGCTACTGCGCCGCCGCGCTGGACGGTCTGAGCGGCAACGGCCTGGACAACCTGGTGCTTGTCACCACCCTGGCGGTGCTTGCCATCGCCTTGCTGACTTCATTGCTCGACGCCCGCCTGGAAGCGCGCACCGCCGTGCTCGCCACGTCCCTGACCCAGGCCAACCAGGAGCTGACCCACCTGGCCCTGCACGACATGCTGACCGGTCTGCCCAATCGCAGCCTGCTCGCCGATCGCATTCAACAGGCCATGCAGGCGGTGGAGGAACAAGGCGGTTGCTTTGCGCTGATGTTTATCGACCTGGATGGCTTCAAGCCGGTCAACGATGCCTTTGGTCATCATCTGGGCGACCAATTGCTGCGCGAGGTGGGCCTGCGCCTGCGCGAGGACTTGCGCAGCCACGACACCCTGGCGCGCATTGGCGGTGACGAGTTTGTACTGCTGGTGCAACTCAGCCAGCCGGACGACGCCCTCGGTCTTGCCGAGCGCCAGGTGCAATTGATCAACCGCGCGTTCCAGGTGGCCGAACACGAACTGAAAATCTCTGCCAGTGTCGGTATCGCGTTGTTCCCCGGCAACGGCGGTACCCCGCAGGACCTGTTGATGAATGCCGACGCGGCGATGTACCACGCCAAGGGGCTGGGCAAGAACGGCTATAGCTTTTTCGATGTGTCGATGAACACCAATGCGCGCAAACAACTGCAGCTGTTGCAGGACCTGCGCAATGCCGTGGAGCAGCAGCAGTTTCGCTTGTATTACCAGCCCAAGTTCGATGCCGCCAGCGGCATTGCGGTGGGCGCCGAAGCCTTGTTGCGCTGGGAGCATCCGCAACAGGGTCTGTTGATGCCCGCGACGTTTATCGACCTGGCGGAAAAAACCGGGCTGATCATTCCCATCGGCGAATGGGTGCTGAACGAAGCCTGCCGCCAGATGCGCGTGTGGTACGTGCAGGGTTATGAAGAGTGGCGCATTGCGGTGAACTTGTCCGCGTTGCAGTTTTGCCATGCCGGGCTGGTCGACAGCGTCGCTGCCGCGCTTGAACGCCATCAGTTGCCGCCTAACAGCCTGACCCTGGAAATCACCGAAACCACCGCCATGAGCGATGCCGACGCGAGCATGAACGTGTTGCAGCAGCTATCCGACATGGGTGTCGACCTGTCGATTGATGACTTCGGCACCGGCTATTCCAGCCTGATGTACCTCAAGCGCCTGCCGGCCAACGAGCTGAAGATCGACCGGGGCTTTGTGCGTGATCTGGAACACGACAGCGACGACGCCGCCATCGTCTCGGCCATCGTCGCCCTCGGCCAGGCCTTGGGGCTGCGGATCGTGGCCGAAGGTGTGGAAACCGACCGGCAGCAGGATTTTCTGACGCGCCTGGGCTGTAACTCCCTGCAAGGCTACTTACTGGGCCATCCGCTGCCGGCAGACGGTTTCATGGCCGATATTCGCCGTGCCGAAGACGCCGCGGCGCCTGACAAAAACCTGGGCTGAGGGGGTCTCAAAAACGCTTCGCCCCACTCGGCACCTCGCTCAGGCTGGGTGTGCCCGTAATCCGGCCAGCCTGGTTAGCGGGGCGCCTGAGGTCAAAAGCAAGAGCGGCTCGCTTCGCATCGTGGTTAGGGTTGGTGGCTGCACATCTTCGGTAAAAACATAGCCTTGGAAAATGAGGTTCTGGTGGTGGGCAGGCTTTCTGTGGTGAGGCGCTTGTTGTGGTGAGCGGGCTTGCCCCGCGCTGGGCTGCGAAGCGGCCCCAAACCCAGGCAACTCGGTGTGTCAGCTAAACCACATCGCCTGAGATAGGGCCGCTTCGCAGCCCAGCGCGGGGCAAGCCCGCTCACCACAGAAAACCTGCTCACCACAACAAGCCCGCTATCACAAAGTTATTTGTCAGCCTTTAAGAATATCTATGCCGCCGATGGCGGCCTCACAGCCGACCAGGATGCTACCAATGCGCTCATATCCACACATAACGCAGCGCGGCATAACCTTTACTGGAAAACTCGCTGAGCAGGCTGGCTTCGGATTTTAGTCGGATGCCGTAGCCCGCATTGAAGAAACCGTTGATCTGCCACTTGAGCGCGTCGGCCAGCGGGTAATGATCACGGCTTTCCAGAAAGCGCGGCAGGTCCGGGCTTTGCTCGATAATCCTCTGTGCCGATCGATGATCGTGTCCCGGCTGACGCTTCGGTTCCAGTCAAAACGACCGCGCAATCCTCCCCAGCGTCTCCATCGCTTTTTCCGACGCTTCTGTCCAGGGGCTGCCGTAATTCAAGCGGATGCAATTCCTGAAGCGCTGGGTTGCGGAGAAGATCGGCCCCGGCGCGATGCTGATGCCTTGGGCCAATGCCATCTGGAACAGTTTTAACGAGTCGATCTGTTCCGGCAGTTCCAGCCACAGGAAGTAACCACCGGCCGGTTGGCTGACGCGGGTTTGTGCCGGGAAGTAGCGGCCGATGGCAGCGAGCATGGCGCTTTGCTGTTCCTCCAGGGCATAGCGCAATTTGCGCAGGTGCCGGTCGTAGCCGCCGTGTTGCAGGTAGTCGGCTATCGCCGCCTGCGCCGGCATCGATGGGCACAGTGAGGTCATCAGCTTCAAACGCTCGACTTTCTGCGCATAGCGCCCGGCGGCAACCCATCCCACCCGATACCCCGGCGCGAGGCTCTTGGCGAAGGAGCCGCAGTGCATCACCAGGCCTTCGGTGTCGAAGGCCTTGGCCGGCTTGGGCGCGTGCTGGCCGTAGTACAACTCGGCGTACACATCGTCTTCGATCAACGGCACCTGGTGGCTGCGCAGCAGTTCCACCAGCGCTTGTTTTTTGGTTTCGGGCAGGGTGGCGCCCATGGGGTTCTGGAAACTGGTCATGCTCCAGCACGCCTTGATCGGGTAGCGCGCAAGGCTTTGCGCCAGGGCATTGAGATCGATGCCGTCGCGCGGGTGCACCGGGATCTCCACCGCCTTGAGCTTCAAACGCTCCAGAACCTGCAGGCAGGCATAGAACGCCGGTGCTTCGATGGCCACCAGGTCGCCCGGCTCGGTCACGGCCTGCAGGCACAGGTTCAGCGCTTCGAGGGCGCCGTTGGTGATCAGCAGTTCTTCCATGGGCAGCATCAGGCCGCCGACCATATAGCGCAGGGCAATCTGCCGACGCAATTGCGGGTTGCCCGGCGACATGTCGGTAACCACCAGGCGCGGGTCCATCTCCCGGCTGGCGCTGGCCAGGGAGCGGGCCAGGCGCGGTAACGGGAACAGCATCGGGCTGGGAAACGCCGAACCGAAGGGCACGGTGTTGGGGTCTTTGATCGAGTCGAGCACCGAGAACACCAGTTCGCTCACATCCACCTCGGTGGATTCATGCACCTGCTCGCTCACCACCGGCTCGGAAAACGGGCGCGGTGCGTGGGTATTGACGAAATACCCGGAACGCGGACGGGCGCGGATCAGTCCACGGCGCTCCAGCAGGTAATAAGCCTGGAACACCGTAGAGGGACTGACGCCGTACGTCTGGCTGGCATAACGCACCGACGGCACGCGCTGGCCAGGCCCCAGGACACCGGAGCGGATCAGTTCGGCGATGTCGTCGGCGAATTTTTCGTAGCGTTTCATGGGGGCCTTAAACTTATGTTTTTTATATGAGTGCAGATCCCACATTGGATCATCATCATTTTTCGATACCGCGCGCTCAGCGGTTGAGCGGCGCCACGAAGCGGCTTTCAGCCGCGCTGTAGACCCACGGCTCATCCACATCCGTCACCTTGAAGCGCAGCGTCTGCGAACTGCTCGCCGGCTTGTCCGCCAGCAGTGTGACCGACACCGGCACATCGACGATCTCCCCCGGCGCCAGGCTCAGTTCGGTCTTGCCTTGCAGTTGGAAACCGTCGGCTTCCACCAGCTCCACCCGGTATTGCTGGCGCTGCTGGGTCTTGTTGATGACCTTGAGACTGTAGATGTTTTCAATCAGGCCCTGGCTGTTTTCGCGGAACAGGCCACGGTCCTTGGTCACGTCCAGCGACACCATCGGCCGTTGCATCAGGGCCACCACCAGCGCGGCGATCATCACCAGCAGCACGGCACTGTAGCCGATCAGGCGAGGGCGTAGCAGGTGTGTCTTGCCGCCCTGCAGTTGATGTTCGCTGGTGTACCGCACCAGGCCGCGCGCATAGCCCATCTTGTCCATGATCGAATCGCAGGCGTCGACGCAGGCCGCGCAGCCGATGCATTCCATTTGCAGGCCGTCGCGGATGTCGATGCCGGTGGGGCACACCTGAACGCACAGCTGGCAGTCGATGCAATCGCCCAGGCCGAGGTCGGCCGGCCTGGCCTCGCGTTTACGCGGGCCGCGCTGCTCGCCACGCGCGGCGTCGTAAGAGATGGTGAGGGTGTCTTTATCGAACATCACACTCTGGAAACGCGCGTAGGGGCACATGTGCATGCACACCGCTTCACGCAGCCAGCCGGCGTTGAGGTAGGTCGCGGCGGTAAAGAACAGTACCCAGAACAGGCTGACGCCGCCCATCTGCCAGGTCAGCAGTTCCGTCGCCAGCGGGCGGATGGGGGTGAAATAACCGACAAAGGTCAGACCGGTCAGCACACTGATGCCCAGCCACAACGTGTGCTTGGCCGAGCGCCGCGCCAGTTTGTTCAGGCTCCAGGGCGCCGCTTGCAGCTTGATGCGCTGGTTGCGCTCGCCCTCGGTGACTTTTTCGCACCACATGAACAGCCAGGTGAACGAGCTTTGCGGGCAGGTGTAGCCGCACCAGACGCGCCCGGCGAAGACCGTAATGGCAAACAGGCCGAAGGCACAGATGATCAACAGCGCCGATAAGAGGATGAAGTCCTGGGGCCAGAACGTCGCACCGAAAATGTGGAACTTGCTTTGCGCCAGGTCCCATAGCACGGCTTGCCGGCCGCTCCAGTTCAGCCACACGGTGCCGAAGAAGGCCACGAACAGAAAGCCGGCACCGAACACGCGCAAGGTGCGGAACAGCCCGGTGAAGCTGCGGGTATGGATCAGGGTGTCGCTGGATTTGGCCTTGACCTTCTTTGGGTGCACAGGCTCAAACATTTCCACGGTAGGGATTCGTTCGCTCATGGTCGTTCGCTCATCAGCCTCCATCAGGCCAATGGACTATGCGCGGCAAGCCGTTTGCAGAACAGACTCAGCTGGAACGATAAAAAGCGGATCAGATGCTCTGCAGGCGCAGGCCTGCGTCAGTGTGCTGCACCCCAGGGCTATCAGGGTGCAGTCGGTTGCACTGCGCGTTGATACAGATCAATCAAATCGCCGATCCCGATTCAGTGACCTTTTTGTGCTGGCGCCCATCGATTGCGCCGGCCACCGTAAGAGCGGCGGCCTCCTGTTCGGTGATGTAGACGCGCTCGGCACCTACATCCACATACGACATGGCGCGGGGCATGTCGGTGCTTACCGTTACTTCCGCGGCCGGCAGGCTGTATTCGCGACCTTCGTCATTGACCTTGAAAAAACACGTCTGGTTATCGATACGGACAGGCATGGCGTTCTCCTTTCATAGACATTCAGCCGTTAGGGCGTCGGCACGTGCCCGACGTTCCCGGCAACTGACTGGTGGTCGCCGCTGTCCATCCTTTACCCATAATTAGAAAGGAAAGGTGTATGGACGCTTGGTGGGATGAAGTGTGGGTGACCCTGCAGGCTGAGTTCGCCGATATCGGCGATGCGCGGCAAGTGACCCAGATCACCGTGCGCTTGCTGATCGCCGCGCTCCTGGGCGGCATTCTGGGGTTTGAGCGCGAGCACAAGGGCAAGGCTGCCGGGGTGCGCACCCATATGCTGGTGGCGTTGGGCGCGGCACTGTTTGTGCTGGTGCCACAGATGTCCGGCAACCAGGCCGATGCCATGAGTCGGGTCGTGCAAGGGGTGATTGCCGGGATCGGATTCCTGGGCGCCGGTACCATTCTCAAAGGCAAGGAGGACGAGGCAGGCCAGCAAGTCAAGGGCCTGACCACCGCGGCCGGGCTGTGGATGACCGCCGCCATCGGCGTGGCGGCGGGCATGGGGCGCGAAGCGACAGCGGTGTTGAGTACGTTGCTGGCGCTGGCGGTATTCAGCGTGGTGCCGATGATCGTCAAGCGCTTCGAGAAGGACTGACAACCACGCCAGGATGGGGGGCAGGTGGCTCCTGCATGGGCGGTGGAGGGTTTTCAGGCGGTTCCTGCTCGGGGATCGGCTCCGGTTCAGTAGGCGGCAGGGTCGGGTTATCGATATTCGGGTCGGGCGTTTCAGCCGGGATCGGGATCGTCATCGGTGTGGCCTCCTTTGTGCTTTGCTCTACCGGTGGACATCCGCACGGGCGATTTGATTCCCGCCCAATGGCGGCACATCCACCTGAACTTTTAATGCAGGCGCAGGCTCGGACCTAATGCGCCAACGCTCAGGGAGAGTGCTGGCGTATTGGATTCGGATCTAGCAAAGAGCGTCCACTGGGCGTAAGGGGAAGATGCTCGATGACTGCTGAAACACAGGTTCCAGACACTGCCGTATTGCCGCTGTCCCAGGCTTTGTTATTGCCCAGGATCGCGATCGAAAGCACCAGCCCCGTGATTGACGGTGGCGAGTTCGCGGTCAAGGCCGTGGTCGGCCAGCGCATTCACGTGACCAGCAAAGTCTTTGCCGACGGTCATGACAAGCTGGCCGTGCTGATCCGCTGGCGCCCGCTGCGTGACGAGAGCTGGCATAGCGTGGTGATGACCGACGTCGGTAACAATGGCTGGGAAGGCGCGTTCACGGTGGCCCAACAGGGGCCCCATGAATACTGCATCGAAGCCTGGATCGATACCTACGCCAGCTTTTGCTACGAGTTGCGCAAGAAGCACGAAGCCGGCGTGCCGGTGAGCCTGGAGCTGCAGGAAGGCCGCAGCCTGGTGCAGCAGGCCGCCGAGCGCAGCGACAACGAACTGCGCGATCGCCTGATGCTGCTGCACCATGAACTTTCCGGTTTGCTGGAAACCGAGCAAGTTGCGTTGTTTCTGCACGAAGACAGTGCACACCTGATGACCCAGGCCGACCACCGCGCTTACTTGAGCATCGGCACGGTCTACCCGATTGACGTCGAACGTGAACGCGCGCAATTTGCCAGCTGGTATGAGCTGTTTCCGCGCTCGATCACCGACGATCCAGCGCGTCACGGCACGTTCAATGACGTGCACTCGCGCCTGTCGATGATCCACGACATGGGCTTCGACGTGCTGTACTTCCCGCCGATCCACCCGATCGGGCGCAGCCACCGCAAAGGCAGGAACAACTCACTCACCGCCGGCCCGGACGATCCCGGCAGCCCTTACGCCATCGGCAGCGAGGAGGGCGGTCACGAGGCCATCCATCCGCAGTTGGGCAGCCGTGAAGACTTCCGCCGCCTGGTCAAGGCCGCCGCCGATCACGGCCTGGAAATCGCTCTGGACTTCGCCATCCAGTGCTCCCAGGACCACCCGTGGCTCAAGGAGCATCCAGGCTGGTTCAACTGGCGCCCGGACGGCACGATCAAATATGCCGAGAACCCGCCGAAGAAGTATCAGGACATCGTCAACGTCGACTTTTATGCCGCCGATGCGATTCCGGGGTTGTGGACCGAATTGCGCGATATCGTCGTGGGTTGGGTGGAAGAGGGCGTGAAGACCTTTCGCGTCGACAATCCCCACACCAAACCGCTGCCGTTCTGGCAGTGGCTGATCAGCGATGTGCGGTCCAAGTACCCCGACGTGATCTTCCTGGCGGAAGCGTTTACCACGCCGGCAATGATGGCGCGCCTGGGCAAGGTGGGTTACTCCCAGAGCTACACCTATTTCACCTGGCGCAACACCAAGGCCGAGTTGAGCGAATATTTCACTCAGCTCAATCAGTCGCCGTGGCGCGAGTGCTACCGGCCGAACTTTTTCGTCAACACGCCGGATATCAACCCCGCGTTCCTGCACCAGTCCGGGCGCCCGGGTTTTCTGATCCGTGCAGCGCTGGCGACCATGGGCTCCGGCCTGTGGGGCATGTATTCGGGTTTCGAACTGTGCGAAGCCGCGCCGGTGCCGGGCAAAGAGGAATACCTGGACTCGGAGAAATACGAGATCCGACCACGGGACTTCACCGCGCCCGGCAACATCATTGCCGAGATTGCCCAGCTCAATCGCATCCGTCGCCAGAACCCGGCGCTGCACACGCACTTGGGCTTGAAGATCTATAACGCGTGGAACGACAACATCCTGTACTTCGGCAAGCGCAGCGAGGACGGCAGTAACTTCATTCTGGTGGCGGTCAACCTCGACCCTTATAACGCCCAGGAAGCCCATTTCGAACTGCCATTGTGGGAGATGGGCCTGCCGGATGATGCCCAGACCCAAGGCGAAGACTTGATGAACGGCCATCGTTGGACCTGGTATGGCAAGACTCAGTGGACGCGCCTGGAACCGCAGATGCCGTTCGGGATCTGGCGCATCACCACCTGATGTGGGAAGGGGCAAGCCCCTTCCATATTGAGCCTGCAAGATTTATCGAGTGTTTCAGGAGTTTCCAATGGCGAAGAAACCCAAGGCTGCCACCTTTATCAAAGACCCGCTCTGGTACAAGGACGCGGTGATCTATCAGGTGCACGTAAAATCTTTTTTCGATTCCAACAATGACGGGATCGGCGATTTTCCAGGCTTGATCGCCAAACTCGACTACATCGCCGATCTGGGCGTGAACACCATTTGGTTGCTGCCGTTTTATCCATCGCCGCGCCGCGACGATGGCTACGACATTGCCGACTACCGCGGTGTGCACAGTGACTACGGCACCATGGCCGACGCCAAGCGCTTTATCGCCGAAGCGCACAAACGCGGCCTGCGGGTGATCACCGAATTGGTGATCAACCACACCTCCGATCAGCACCCCTGGTTCCAGCGGGCGCGCAAGGCCAAGCCCGGTTCGGCCGCACGGGACTTCTACGTGTGGTCCGATGACGACCAGAAATACGACGGCACCCGCATCATCTTCCTCGATACCGAAAAGTCCAACTGGACCTGGGACCCGGTCGCCGGCCAGTACTTCTGGCACCGCTTCTATTCCCACCAGCCCGACCTCAACTTCGACAATCCGCACGTGATGAAAGCGGTGCTTGAAGTGATGCGCTATTGGCTGGACATGGGCATCGACGGCCTGCGCCTGGACGCCATTCCATACCTGATCGAGCGCGATGGCACCAATAACGAGAACCTTGAAGAAACCCACGGGGTGCTCAAGCAGATCCGCGCCGAGATCGACGCCAATTACCCCGACCGCATGCTGCTGGCCGAAGCCAACCAGTGGCCGGAAGACACCCAGCTGTATTTCGGCGACAAAAAGGGCGACGACGGCGACGAATGCCACATGGCCTTCCACTTCCCGTTGATGCCGCGCATGTACATGGCGCTGGCCCAGGAAGATCGTTTCCCTATCACCGATATTTTGCGCCAGACCCCGGAAATTCCCGCCAATTGCCAGTGGGCGATCTTCCTGCGTAACCACGATGAACTGACCCTTGAAATGGTGACGGACAAGGAGCGCGACTACCTGTGGAACTACTATGCCGCCGACCGTCGCGCGCGGATCAACCTGGGCATTCGTCGACGCCTGGCGCCCTTGCTGGAGCGTGACCGCCGCCGGGTCGAATTGCTTAACAGCCTGCTGCTGTCGATGCCGGGCACGCCCACCCTGTATTACGGCGATGAAATCGGCATGGGCGACAACATCTATCTGGGCGACCGCGATGGCGTACGCACGCCGATGCAATGGTCCATCGACCGTAACGGCGGCTTCTCCCGCGCCGACCCGGCCAGCCTGGTGTTGCCGCCGATCATGGACCCGCTCTACGGTTATTTGTCGGTCAACGTCGAAACCCAGACCCAGGACCCGCACTCCCTTCTGAACTGGACCCGGCGCATGCTGGCGGTACGCAAGCAGTCCAAGGCGTTCGGTCGCGGCAGCCTCAAAATGCTCTCGCCGGCCAACCGCCGCATCCTGGCCTACACCCGCGAATACACCGGCGCCGATGGCCGCACGGAGATCATCCTGTGCGTGGCCAACGTGTCGCGCAGCGCCCAGGCGGCCGAGCTGGACCTGTCGGCATTTGCCGGCATGGTCCCGGTAGAGATGCTCGGCGGCAACGCGTTCCCGCCCATCGGCCAGCTGAATTTCCTGCTGACCCTGGCGCCCTACGGGTTTTATTGGTTTGTGCTCGCCGCGGAAAACCAGATGCCCAGTTGGCATGTGGAACCGGCGCAGAGCATGCCCGACTTCACCACATTGGTATTGAAAAAACGCATGGAAGAACTGCTCGAAGAACCTTGCCGCACCACCCTGGAACAGACCTCATTGCCGGCCTGGCTGCCCAAACGGCGCTGGTTTGCCGGTAAGGACACGGCGATCGACAGCGTACGCATTGCCTACGGCGTGCGATTTGGCGATGCCGAGCATCCGGTGTTGCTGAGCGAGCTGGAAGTCAGTGCCGGCGGCCAGGTCAGCCGTTATCAATTGCCGTTGGGCTTCCTCGGTGAAGACCAATTCACCAGCGCCTTGCCGCAGCAACTGGCCATGGCCCGCGTACGTCGAGCCCGCCAAGTGGGGCTGGTGACCGACGCGTTCAGCCTTGAGCATTTTGTTCGCGCGGTGATCCAGGGCCTGCAAGCCGGCACGCGGCTGGCCTGCAATGACGGCGAGTTGCGGTTCGACGCGACGCAACACTTGGGCGCGCTGCAACTGAACGATGAGTCGCCGGTGCGCTACTTGTCTGCCGAGCAGTCCAACAGTTCGGTGGTGGTAGGCGAGAGCCTGGTGCTCAAGTTAATCCGCAAAGTCAGCGCCGGGGTGCACCCGGAGCTTGAGATGAGCGCGTACCTGACCGAAGCCGGTTACGCGAATATTTCGCCGTTGATGGGCGCCATGGTGCGTCACGACAGCGACGGCCAGGACAACCTGCTGATGATCGCCCAGGGCTATCTAAGCAATCAGGGCGACGCCTGGACGTGGACCCAGAACAATCTGGAACGCGCGATCCGTGACGAACTGGCCGAGGCCCTTTCCGAGCAGGAGCAGCACTACAACGCCTTGGGCGAACTGGAGGATTTTGCCGCACTGCTCGGCCAGCGCCTGGGCGAAATGCATCAAGTGCTCGGCGCCACTACCACCCATAAAGACTTCAAGCCCGAAGTCACCAGCGTTAAGGACACCCAGGCCTGGGCCAAGGATGTCGGGGCGCAGATCAGTCGCGCGCTGCAACTGCTCGAACTGCATCAAAACCAATTGAACCCTGCCGATCAGGCACTGGTCAGTGAATTGCTGGCGCAGAAAAAAGCCATCGCCACGCACGTGAACAGCCTGGCGAAGGCCACCTTGGGCGGCTTGCGCATTCGCGTCCATGGCGATCTGCACCTCGGCCAGGTACTGGTGGTGAAGGGCGATGCCTATTTGATCGACTTCGAAGGCGAACCGGCGCGACCGCTGCATGAGCGACGGGGCAAGCACAGCCCGTACAAAGATGTCAGCGGTGTGCTGCGCTCCTTCGATTACGCGGCGGCGATGGCTTTGAATCTGCAAGGCGTCGACCATTCGGCCCAGGCCGATCAGGCACGCCAGCGTGTGACCGAGCGCTATGTGAAGGAGGCGCGTCAGGCATTTATCCAGGCTTATCAGCAGGCTACGTCTACACTGGCGCATGACTGGCAGGATGCCAACGGCCAGGACGCCGCGCTGACTTTGTTCAGCCTGGAGAAGGCCGCGTATGAAGTGGCTTACGAAGCGGAAAACCGCCCGACCTGGTTGCCCGTGCCTCTGCAAGGGCTGCACAGCCTGTTGAGCGGGCTTATACCTATATGGAAAACTGCACGCGGTGGGGAGACGTCATGAGCTATACACATAAAGAACCGCTGCAGCCAAAGTTGACTGCAATGCCGGCGTCCAAGGACGTCGAAGCGCTGGTGCGCGCCGAGCACCACGACCCGTTTTCGATTCTCGGGCCCCATGACGATGAGCAGGGTGGCCAATTTATCCGTGCATTCCTGCCGGAGGCATTGAGTGTGCAGGTGCTGAGCCGCGACGGTGGCGAAACGCTCGGCAGCCTTGACGCGACTCAGGTGCCTGGGCTGTTTGTCGGGCACTTCTCTACTCGTCAGCCATACTTATTGAAAATTCAGTGGGCCGGCGGCGAGCAGATCACCGAAGACCCCTACAGCTTCAGCCAATTGCTGCTGGGGGAAATGGACCTGTATCTGTTTGCCGAGGGTAATCACCGCGACCTGGGCAACTGCCTGGGTGCACAGGTCACCAGCGTCGACGGCGTGCAGGGCGTGCGCTTTGCCGTGTGGGCACCGAATGCCCGGCGTGTGTCGGTGGTGGGTGACTTCAATATCTGGGACGGACGCCGTCATCCGATGCGCCTGCGTCATCCTTCCGGCGTGTGGGAGATCTTCATCCCACGCCTGCAGCCGGGTGCCGCCTACAAATACGAGATTCTCGGTGCCCACGGTATTTTGCCCCTCAAGGCCGACCCTGTGGCGCTGGCGACCCAACTGCCGCCGGACACCGCCTCGAAAGTTGCCGCGCCGCTGCAAGTGGACTGGCAGGACCACGACTGGATGCAGGCGCGTGCCGACAAGCAAAAGTCCAGCGCGCCCTTGTCGATCTATGAATTGCACGTCGGCTCCTGGCAGTGCGAATTGGACGAGGCCGGTGAAGTGGCCCGACAGTACGGCTGGCGGGAACTGTCGGAGCGTTTGATTCCCTATGTTCAGCAACTGGGCTTCACCCATATCGAGCTGATGCCGATCATGGAACACCCGTTTGGCGGGTCCTGGGGCTATCAAGCCCTGTCGCAGTTCGCGCCCAGCGCGCGCTTCGGCTCGCCGGAAGATTTCGCTTACTTCGTCGATGCCTGCCACCGGGCTGATATCGGTGTGATCCTTGATTGGGTGCCGGCGCATTTTCCGACCGACACCCACGGCCTGGCGCAATTTGACGGCACCGCGCTGTACGAATACGCCAACCCGCTCGAAGGCTTCCACCAGGATTGGGACACGCTGATCTACAACCTGGGCCGCACCGAAGTGCACGGCTTTATGCTGGCGTCGGCGCTGCACTGGCTCAAACACTTCCACGTCGATGGTCTGCGCGTGGATGCGGTGGCATCGATGCTGTATCGCGACTATTCGCGCAAAGCCGGCGAGTGGGTGCCCAACCGGCATGGCGGGCGCGAGAACCTGGAGGCCATCGACTTCCTGCGCCACTTGAACGACGTGGTTGCGCTGGAAGCGCCGGGAGCCCTGGTGATCGCCGAGGAGTCCACGGCCTGGCCTGGCGTCAGCCAGCCGACCCAGCAAGGCGGCCTGGGCTTCAATTACAAATGGAACATGGGCTGGATGCACGACTCGCTGCACTACATCCAGCAGGACCCGGTATACCGTGCCCATCATCACAACGAGCTGAGTTTCGGTCTGGTGTATGCCTGGTCCGAGCGTTTCATCCTGCCGATCTCCCATGACGAAGTGGTCCATGGCAAGCATTCGCTGATCGACAAGATGCCCGGCGACCGCTGGCAGAAATTTGCCAATCTGCGCGCCTACCTGGCGTTCATGTGGATGCATCCGGGTAAGAAGTTGCTGTTCATGGGCTGCGAATTCGGCCAGTGGCGCGAGTGGAACCATGACCAGCAACTGGACTGGTACCTGCTGCAATACCAGGAACACCAGGGTGTGCAAAAGCTGGTGGGCGACTTGAATCGCCTGTACCGCCAGGAGCCGGCCCTGCACGAGCAGGACGACGCGCCGCAAGGTTTCCAGTGGCTGATCGGCGACGATGCGATCAACAGCGTCTACGCCTGGCTGCGCTGGAGCAAGGACGGCAAACCGGTGTTGGTGGTGGCCAACTTCACGCCGGTGCCTCGCGAGCACTATGCCGTGGGCGTGCCGTTTGCCGGGTGCTGGAGCGAGGTGATCAACAGTGACGCGGATATGTACGCCGGTTCCAATTTCGGCAATGGTGGCGAAGTGTTCACCGTCGACGAGCCGCGCCATGGTCAGCCCGTTTCGCTGTCGTTGAATCTGCCGCCACTGGGGGTGCTGATTCTGCGGCCCGAGCCGAGTTAAAGGCTCTGCGGTGCGGGATTCTGTTGTCCGCGTTGCTGGCAGGGTGCCACAATGGCGCCTTTGTCGCGGCAACGGAATCAGGCGTATTTCATGAATGGCCTTGGACACGGGCAGGATCAGGATGAGCGCATCGAGCAGCAAGTGCGGGCCGACCGCCTGCACCAGCTGTTCCGGCAGTCATTCGCGGCGATATTCGGCAGCTATCTGGCGGCGGCGATGCTGTGCTGGTTGTGCTGGGACCGCCTGGATCAACCCATCATGCTGGTCTGGCTGGCGGCCCTGGGCGTTTCATCGCTGTTGCGCATCCTGATGTTCATGGAGTGGTTTCGCTGCCCCAACAGCGAGCGCCTGCCGGCGCGCTGGGAACGGCGCTATTGGATCACGCTGGTGCTTTCTGCGGGGATCTGGGGCGGCGGTGCGTTTGCGCTGATACCCACCGATGACCGCCTGTCCCAGGTGCTGGTCATGCTGTTCACCGTGGGCATGTCGGTGGCTGCGGTGTCCTGTTATTCGGCGTATCGCTACATGACGGTGGTCTCCATCAGCCTCGTGCTGATGCCCTGCACGGTGTGGCTGTTGCTGCAGCCGTCGTCGATGCAGGTCGGCGTCGCGATTGCGGTGCTGGTGTTCTCCACTTTTGTATTCAGCGCCACCCGCAAGCTGTCCGACGCCTTGGAGAAGGCTTTCCGCCTGACGCGGCAGATGGAACGGGCCCATAGCATATCCACTCGTGCCGCACAGACCGACGAACTGACCGGGCTGATGAATCGCCGGGCGTTTTTCGAGCGTGCCCAGGCGTTGTACGCACAGTGTCGACATCACCAGCAGCCGCTGTGCGCGCTGATGCTCGACATGGACCATTTCAAACAGATCAACGACACCTACGGCCACCAGGCCGGCCACCAGGCCGGCGACCAGGTGCTGCGCCAGATCGGCGCAGTGATCAGCACCTCGTTCCGGCAGGCCGACGTGTACGGGCGTCTGGGCGGCGAGGAATTTGCGGTGCTACTGCCCAACACTTCGCTGGAGACGGCGCGCGCTATCGCCGAGCAGTTGATTGCGTCCATCGCCGGCATGGCCGCCGAGCCGGTCAAGGGCCTGTCGGCCAGCCTCGGTGTGGCGTCCACCCACCCTGGGCAGCAGGACCTGCACGGGCTGATGAATACCGCAGATAAAGCGCTGTACCGCGCCAAGGCTTTGGGCCGCAACCAGGTCGCGGTGGCGGAGTAGGGCGCTCAATCCCTGAGCATGGCCTTGATCAGCACGCGAGAGACCTGATCGGCCGAGTAGGGCTTGGGCAGGAACTCAAATCCCTCATAGCCGTTTTCCGCCAGTTCTTCGCTGTAGCCCGAGGTGAGCACCACCGGCAGATCGGCGCGGCGTTGGCGCAACACCTTGGCCATGGCTACGCCGGTCATGCCGGGCATCACCACATCCGAGAAAATCGCATCGAATGCGTTCGCGTCCTGGCCGGCCAGGGTCAACGCCTGTTCGGCATCGGTGGCCCACGTTGTCTGGTAGCCCAGGTCCTGCAGGATCTGGCTGGCGAAGCGTCCGACCTCAAGATTGTCTTCCACGATCAACACACGGCAGTGCGCGGTGTCATGGGCCGGTGCCGGTTCGTCAGTCCGGCCGGGGTGGACCGACGCCTGAGCTTCGACCTGCGGCAGGTACAGGGTGAACACCGAGCCCTGGCCCAGGGTGCTGGCCACGTCGATATTGCCTCCCGACTGTTTGGCGAAACCGAACACTTGGGAGAGCCCCAGCCCTGTGCCTTTGCCGACAGCCTTGGTGGTGAAAAACGGCTCGAAGATACGCTCGATGGTGTCGCTGGCAATGCCGGGGCCGGTGTCGGCCAGTGCGATAGCGATATGCGCCTGGCGCGAGCCGGCATCGCCACGGATGCGCGGCAGCGGGCGTTGGCCGGTGACGCGCAGGGTCAGCGTGCCCTGGCCGTCCATGGCGTCCCGCGCATTGAGGGCGATATTGATCAATGCGGTTTCGAACTGGCTTGGGTCGATCCGTGCAAAACAGGGCTGCGTCGGCAGCTCGACGCGCACTTGAATACGTGCACCGGTGACGCTCTCGAGCATCTCGCCGATATTCTGCACGCGCTGGCCGACGTCGAAGACTTCCGGGTTCAGCGGCTGGCGCCTTGCGAAAGCGAGCAACTGGCTGGTCAACTTGCTGGCGCGTTCGACGGTATCGGAGACCGCGCCCATGTAGCGCTGGCGGCGCTCTTCGGACAAGCCCGGTTGGCGCAGAAAGTCCACCGAGGAGCGAATGATGGTCAGCAGGTTGTTGAAGTCGTGGGCCACGCCGCCGGTCAACTGGCCGATGGCCTCCAGCTTTTGCGACTGGCGAAGTGCCGCTTCGGCCTGGGCCAACGCCAGGGTGCGCTCTTCGACACGCTGTTCCAGAGTGGTATTGAGTTCGGCATAGGCGGCCAGGCCGGCGCGCACATCGGCGTCGGCGCGCACGCGCTCGATATGTGCCCAGGAGCGCTCGGTGACTTCGCGCAGCACGGCCAGGTCGTACTGCGACCACGGCCGCGCCGTTTTGTCGTGAACGGCCATCAGCGCGCTCAGGCGACCGTTGCGGATCAGCGGCATGCAGATGGTGGCGGTCAAGCCCAGTGCCTGGAATTGCGCGGCTTCATGGGGCGGCAGTTCGCGCAGATTGTTATGGATCACCAGCGGCTCACCGGCGCGCAGGCACTTGACCGCGCGCTCGCCGAATGCCGCAAGGCTGTAACGGCCGACAATGCTCGGCGAACCGGGGGCGGTCCAATTGTCGCGGATGGTAAAGCCGTCTTCATCGTCGTCCATGTCGGCGTAGGCGCAGTTGCTCACCTGCAAATGTTCAGCCACCAGGCGGGTGGTGGTGGTCATGATCGCCTGGGCGTCGTTGGCGTTGGTTACCGCGCTGCCGATGGCGTCCAGCAGCGCCAGGCGACGCGCGAGGAACACCGTGGCGGTGGTTTCGGTCACGGTGTCGAGCATGCCGACCACCTTGCCCTGAGGGTCGCGTATCGGGCTGTAGCAGAACGTGAAGTACGCCTGTTCCGGCGCCGGGCCGCGCTCGATCATCAGCGGGAAGTTTTCGATGTAGGTCGCATGGCCTTCGAAGGCCGCGCTGGCGATATGACTGACCTCGTCCCAGACCTCGCTCCAGATTTCACTGAACGGGCGGCCGAGGGCATAGGGCTTGTTGCCTAGGATCGGAATGAAGGCGTCATTGTAGAGCGTGATCAGTTGCGGCCCCCAGACGATCGCCTGGGGAAAGCTCGACGCGAAACACAGCGCCACGGTGGTCTTCAAAACATCCGGCCACTGCTCCAACGGCCCCAGGGGCGTACTTGCCCAATCATGCTGACGAACCTGTTCAGCCATGTCGCTGCTGCTTTGCAGCCAATTCATCATTGGGGTAACACCTTGTTTGCCACGCTCGTTAGTTACTTGGATAGGCCAGGCAGCCAAGCTACAGACCCGAATGGCCGCCGCCAGTTCAGCGGATTATCCACGAGATGGCATTTTGATGCTCTGTTGGTTTTAAAAGGCGAGGGTTGCCGACCGCCCTCTATTGTTGTGTGCCGAACAGCGCCGTCCAATAGATGCCTGCATCGCTCTTCGGGTCCATGGCGTACGCGGCGCCCAGCTCGCGAAATTGCGGGTTCATCAGATTGGCACAGTGGCCGGGGCTGGCAAGCCAGCCGTCTACCACCTTGCGCGGCGTGTCGAGGCCGGCGGCGATGTTTTCGCCGACCGTTTTGGCGGTATAGCCGGCCAGTTCGGCACGGTCGCCGGGGGTACGGCCATCGTGGTCCAGGTGATCGAAGAAATTACCGTTGGCCATATTGCGCGTATGGCTGTTGGCCGCGCCCGCCAGGTTGTCATTCCAGGTCAGCGCGGTGGTGGCGGTAAAGGCTTGCGTACCGCACTGGTGCGGCTGCGCGCGGGCGGCGTTGATCAGGCTGAGCACTTGCTTACCCTCGGTCTGCCAGTCGCCTCGGCCGCTGGACAGCAATGGGCGGGCCAGCACGATGCGCCAGTCCTGGCCTGTGTTGCTCACGCCGATATCGACGTATTGCGGGTCTAGCACCACACGGCAGAAGCTCTCGCTCACCGCCTTCATGGCCGCTGCCGCGTCCTTGGGACCGGACAGGCTGATGGCCTGTACGTTCACCATCGGGTACGCGGCCCGGGCCAGCGCCTGCTGCAGATCGCCGGCGCTGTTGGCCGGCAGCACCAGGCGCGTGTCGCTGGTCAGCGGCGGCAATTCCTGGGAGCCCTGGTCGCCGCAGCGCTGCACCTGGCTGCGGTAGGCGTTGATCTGTTGTACCAACTGACTTTCTTCATTCGCCATCGCGCTGGCGCAGAACACCGTAGTGGCGGCCAGCGTCGTAAGACCCATCATCAATGACAGAACGCGCATGGACGTTACCCTTGAGCTTGAAAGTGCCCATGATGCGCGATGTAACCCGGTCTGGCGCAACGCCTTTTTTGTTTTTTTGCCTCAACGGGTGTTCAGCGGGGTATTCAAAGTGGCAATGCGGCAAACTGCCATCGCAGCGGCCAGGACGATCAGGCCCACCGCGACGCGGAAGGTGATGTGCAGGCCGTGGGTGACAGATGCAGGTGTGGCGTGGATGACGTCCGGGCTGGCCCAGGCGAATACCGCGCCCAAGGCTGACGTGCCGAGAATCAGGCCCAGGTTGCGTGACAGGTTGAGCAAGCCCGAGACCGTGCCACGGCGGGCGGCGTCCACGTTGCTCATGACGGCGGTGTTATTGGCGGCCTGGAACAGGCTGTAGCCGCAGGTCAGCATCACCAGCGCTCCCAGATAGGCCATCAGCCCCGACGCCAGGGACAACAGCAGCGCGCCGCCCAGCAGTGTGCTCAGCCCGATCAGTGTGACGCGCCGGCTGCCCAGGCGGTCGGTCAGGCGCCCGGCGGGTACGCCGGTGAGCGCGGCGACACCCGGTCCGACGGCCATCGCCAGGCCCATCCATTCAGGCGCGAGGCCCAGCCCACGGGATAAATAGAACGGACCGACCACAAAGGTGGCCATGATCACCGCCGACACCAGCGCGCTCATGGCCAGGCCGGCGCGTAATGACGCGGCTTTCAAGGGTGACCACAAGCTGCCGGGCGCGCGTGCGTGCGGCAGATCCACCGGCAGATAGTGCCAGGCCAGGGCGGCAGCCAATAGCCCCAGTGGCGTGCCCACCCCAAACAACGCGCGCCACCCCCACAGGCTGAGCAGCAGGCCGCCGACACTGGGACCCATCGCCGTACCGAGTGCCGACAGGGTGCCGAGCAGCCCCATGACTCGGCCCATATGCTCTTTGGGCACGGTATCGCCCACCAGGCCCATGGCCATCGCCATCATGCTTGCCGCGCCGAGGCCTTGCAGCACGCGCGCGGTAATCAAACCGTTCAACGACGGGGCGACACTGCACACTGCGCTCGCCACCGCGAACAGCAGCAACCCGGCGATCAACACCCGGCGCCGACCCAGGCGATCACCCAAATGACCCGCACTGACGATGACCGCCGTGATGCCCAGCAGGTACGCCAGCACCACCCATTGCACTGCCGGGAACGCTGCGTTGAAGGTCTGTGCCAGCGTCGGCAGGCCGACATTGGCGATGCTGGTGCCCAGCGAGGCCAGCAGCATGGCCAGGCCCAGGCTGACCAGAGCGCCGCGCGAAGAAGCGTGCATGGGGGGATTCCTTAATGATTGTGACTGTCGCAACTCTACGGCCTGACCTACCATGGCGGAAGACGCAGGGATTGCATTGAATACCTGCACAAAACGCCTGTTGGGGAGTGCTGATGCCCGATTTGAACCTGCTGATCACCCTGGATGTGCTGCTGGCCGAAGGCAGCGTCGAACGCGCGGCCAAGCGCCTGCGCTTGAGCCCTTCGGCCATGAGCCGTGCGTTGGCGCGCCTGCGGCACACCACGGGCGACCCGTTGCTGGTGCGCGCCGGTCGGGGCCTGGTGCCGACCCCCCATGCGCTGGCGTTGCGCGAGCAGGTCGGCCGGCTGGTGCAGGACGCCCAGGCGGCCTTGCGTCCGGCACGGGCGGTGGACATGGCCCAGGTCGAGCGCACCTTTACGTTGCGCACCAGTGAGGAGTTCGTCGCGTGTTTCGGCGCCGCGTTGCTTGCCCGCATGGCCCTGGAGGCACCCCGTGTGCGCCTGCGCCTGCTGAATAAAACCGACAAGGACACCGCGCCGCTGCGCGACGCCCGTGTGGACCTGGACATCGGCGTGGTCGACGCCGACGCCGGCCCCGAGCTGTTGACCCAGGCACTGTTCCGCGATCGCCTGGTCGGCGTGGTGCGCAGCGGCCATCCCCTCAGTCGCGGCGCAGTCAGCCTGCAGCGCTACGCCGACGGCCAACACCTGTATGTCTCCCGCCGAGGCCAGGACCGCGGCCAGATCGACGATGCGCTGCAAGCCCTGGGCGTTACGCGGCAGATCCACACCATCGTCGCTGGATTCGCCACCGCCATCGCCCTGGCGCGCGACACCGACCTGATTGCCAGCGTCCCCGAACGCTACATCGCCCATCGCAGCGAGCTGTTCTGCTTTGACCTGCCGCTGAGCCTGCCCACCTTCAGCGTGGCCATGCTCTGGCATCCACGGCTGGACGCGGACCCGGCCCATCGCTGGCTGCGCGGCTGCCTGCGTGAGGTGTGCGGACCATGACCCCGGCGTAACAGGTACAATCGCCACTGCCTTGAAGCCCGACCCCCAGGAATGTGCATGTTCAGCCTCACCCGTTACACCGCACCGTGCCCCGAACCCATCAACGGCCAGATCCTGCAGATGGTGGTGGACAACCTCACCGACATCAGCAGCGTCGCGCTGCCGCCCAGCAACCTGCTGTACAACATTTATCAGTACGCCATCGGCTACGAGGTGCACCTGTACCTGGAGGCGTTGAACGGTGAGAAGGGCATCGCGGTCGAGCTGGTGGTGGCGACGGATGCCGAGGACCCGGAACAGGTGATCGGGTTTCTGTTGTGTCTACCGGTCAAGGATGACCCCGAGGCCTGCGGCATTCCCTTTATGGCCGTGCAGGCCGGGTCGCGGCGCCACGGGGTAGGGCGCGCCATGATGCAGGACGTGCTGGGGCGCTATCCCCATGCGGAACTGGCCTGCTCCGTGGAAAAGGTGCCGGCCTTCCAGGCCATGGGCTTTCAGGTACGCGGTGCGCGCGACACCCAGGTGCTGATGAACACGCGCCACTACGGCACCGACGGGTTGATGGGCGTGCTGGACGTGGCCGCGATTTACCGCTCGCTGGAAGTGCAACAGATTCACACCTACCTGCTGCAACGGCACGGCAAACGCGCCATGGTCGACGCGGAGCGCCAGCGCGACCGGCACCTGGATCAACTGGCGCGCAAGGTGCAGGTGTTCGTCACGGGCGCGGGCGATTGACCATGGCTGAAATGCTGGCCTGCAATTCCTGTTGCGCCTCTTCGCGGCTGATCTCGCCGTTGGCCGCTGCGTGGGACAACGCCTCGGCCGCCCCGAGCATTGCCCTCAAGCCGGCTTGAGACACCGTGCCGGAGGGGGCGAAGGGCGTCAGGACATCGCGGCACTTGTCGAGGAAGATCGCTTCGTACTTGCGCTTGAGGGTTTCCAGTTCCGGGGAGCTGCTCAACGCCGCGATCACGCCCGGGATCTCACGGCCCTGCAGTAACACGCAATCGACGTAGGACGAGGCAATCACACCTGCGCGGCCTTCCAGGGTGGCCTCGCTGGCGTCGAGTGCGTCGACGAAAGCCTGGTTCTGGCGCCCGTCGAAGTCTTCGTACAGCGCCGCCAACAACCCCGCGCGGGTGACGAAATGGTCATAGACCACCGGCTTGGTGACGCCGGCCAACTCTGCCACACGGCCCAGGGTCAGGGCATCGGTGCCTTCATCGCGCACCAGTTGCCAGGCCACCTCCAGTAATTGCTGCAGGCGATCTTCGCGGGACAGACGACGGCGGGGTGCAGGGGAATCGTGGCTTGACATGCTTATATACCAAAAGTAACTTACTGTTCGTAACTTAAGCCCAGAGCCTAAACCGAACCGGAGTGAATGTCATGCACGCACTGATCGTTGTTGCCCATCACGACCCGCAATCCCTGACTCACAGCATCGCCGCCCAGGTAGCCGATGGCCTGCGCCTATCGGGTCACACCGCTGAAATCGCCGACCTCGCCGCTGAGGGCTTCGACCCCCGTTACAGCGCCGCCGACCATCGGGTGCACCGCGAGCGCGCCGCACCACCGGCCGATGTGCTGGCCGAGCAAGCCCGCATCGACCGCGCCGATGCGTTGGTTCTGGTGTTTCCCATTTATTGGTGGTCGATGCCCGGCCTGCTCAAGGGTTGGATTGACCGCGTGTTCGTCAACGGTTGGGCCATCGACTACGGCCCGGACACCCCGGTCATGAAAAAACTCGGGCATTTACAGGTGCACCTGCTGGCGCTTGGCGCGGCGGACTTCAGCGCGTTCGAACGGCATGGTTATGCCCAATCGATGCACACGCAGATTGACTACGGCATCTTTGATTACTGTGGCGCGAAGGTGCTCACATCCGAACTGCTACTGGACTCGGAAAGCGGCAGCGCAGAGGCCCATTTGAGCACCGCGAGAACCGTGGGCCAGGGCCTGTTCAAGGCCGAGACGGTGGCAGGTTGATTTACCCGTCGCGAAACAGGTCGTGGGCGTCCAGCAAGCGATAGGCAATCTCCGGACGTTTTTCCATGCCCCGGCGAATCGCCGCCGGAATGGCCTGCCGGGTTTTGCGGCACAGGCCGGGCAGGTCGTCGATGACAATCTGAATGCCGCGCATGCTCTTGACTTCGGTATGGCCCGGCGCGACGTGCACGCGGATGCCCAGCAGTTCGTACATGCGTTGCTGCATGCGCTCCAGGTCCTGCAGGTTCTGCAGGTTTTCCAGACGTTCAAGCAGGCGTTTTTCTTCCTGGCGGGTGAGGCCGAGGATGCGTAAGTCGGCGTCGGGCGCTTGCAGCAATTGCTCGCGCTCGCATACGCAGGCGCCGGGTGGGCAGGGTTGGCGAATGTTCATGTTCAGTCCTCCCCATTCCGGCGCGCCGGGCTCAATAGGTCAGCGCGACACCCAGGCTGCTCAGGGCCTTCCAGTAGTCGGGATAGGTCTTGGCCACGCAGTCCGGGTTCTGGATGCGAATGCCCGTCACCTTCAACCCGGCCAGGGCAAAGCACATGGCGATGCGGTGATCGGCGTGGGTGTCGATCAGCGCCGAGCAGGCGGTGCCGGCTAACGCCGGGTCACTGGCCACCAGCAGGTCGTCGCCTTCGATGGTCGCCAGGCCCGGGCGGATTTCATTCAGGCCGTCGTGCAGCGCCTGTACCCGGTCACATTCCTTGACCCGCAGATTGGCCAATTCGGTAAAGCGCACCGGGGTGTTGTTGAACGCCGCCAGCACTGCCAGGGTCGGGATCGCGTCCTGCATCTGCGAGCCCACCACGGTGGCCTGCATATCAGGGAACTGGGCGATCAGCGCCTGCGCCTTGGCATCCGGTTGGGTGAAAGCCTGGGCGGCCACGCCAATGTCGATGCGGCCAGCGGTCAGCGCTTCGGCGGCCCACAGGTAGGTGGCGGCGGAAGCGTCCGGTTCGATCAGGTAGTCATGGGCGGTGTAGCCCGTTGGCGCGACGCGCCAGGTGGTGTCGTCGACAGCGTCAACCTGCGCACCGAAGGCGCGCATGCAATCCAGGGTCAGGTCCACATAGCCGCGGGCGCCGATGTCCTTGCCGGTCAGTGCCACTTCAATCGGCGCTTCACCGCAGGCGGCAAGCATCAGCAGGGCCGATACGTATTGGCTGGACAGCCCGCCGTCGATCTCGAAGCGCTTGGCCTGCACCTTGCCACGGCCATGCACGGTAACCGGTGGGCAACCCGTCGGGCTGTCGACCTGGATGCCGTTCCGGCCGAGGGTGGCCAGCAGCGGGCCGATCGGGCGCTTGCGCATGTAATCGTCGCCATCAAGCACCACGGTGCCCTGTACGGTGGCCACCGCGGCGGTGAGAAAGCGCATGGCGGTGCCGGCGTTGCCGAGAAACAGCGGTTGTGTCGGCAACTGCAGCTTGCCCTGGCCGGTGACCACGAACGTGGTGTCGTCCGGCTCGTCGATGGTCACGCCCATCTGGCGCAGGGCCACCGACATGTGGCGGGTGTCGTCGCTTTTCAGCGCGCCGCTCAAGCGGCTGGTGCCCTTGGCCAGGGCCGCCAGCAGCAGCGCGCGGTTGGTAATGGATTTGGAGCCGGGGGGCGCGACCTTGCCGATGAGCGGGGCGTTGGGTGGCGTAACGGTCACGGTTTTCTGCGAACTCAAGGTACAAGGCTCCTGATTCAAGGCAAGGTGGCACGGAGTGGCCGACGGGGCGGACCCGAATAATCGGGTATTGATGCCGTGCTGTCGAGGCTTAGCGCTGGCTCGACCAGTAATCATGCAGCGCCCGCGCCGCCGGTTCGATCTCGCTGGCGCGCTGCTGGTGGGCCGGGATATCCAGGTCGGCGGGCAATTCGAAGTTGTCCTGCTCGGCGCACCAGGAGATTTTTTCCAGGTTCGCCGCCTGTTCCGTCGGCAGGGGTGGCCAGTTACCGATGGCGGCGCCACGCAGGTAGCCGAAGCACCATTCTTCGGCCAGGGTCACCGTCTGGGCCCGATGCTCGGTTTCGTCGAAGCGCGGCGTAAAGCTCCGGGCGTCGCCGGCCAGTTGGGCCGCCAGGGTGTTGAGGTGGCGCACGCACAGGTCCAGAAACTGCTGCGCTTGGTCGGCGCTTTCCCACTTGGGGTTCTGGCCGCCCCAGATCGCCGGGAACCACTCGTCGATGGCCACCGGCGCCGGGCCGGAGACCAGGGCGGTGAAGTAGCCGTCGAGTTCGGCCACGTTCAATACCGAATGGTCATCGCCGTACCTGAGCAGGGTGTCTTCGAGGGCTTCGAAATCGGCGGGGGCGAGGGGCTGGGCGTGCATGGGCATATCCTTCAAACGTCGAGCGCCGCGCACTGCGCGGCTTAAAGCGCGAAGGATGGCGCGTGCGCGAGGTTTTATCCAGCGTCTTTTCGATCCCGGCGACCAGTCCCGCATTTGGCCGATGCGCCGTCGCGCAGCCTTGTTATAGTCTGGGCCTTCTCACCCGTCAGTCAGGGATCATGGCCATGTCCGAATACCAAGCCTTCGTCGTCGAACTCCACGACAACGTTGCCCATGTGCAGATCAACCGCCCGGAAAAGATCAACGCGATGAACGCCGCGTTCTGGACCGAGATCATCGACATTTTCCAATGGATCGACGACACCGACGCCGTGCGCGCCGTGGTACTCAGCGGCGCCGGCAAACATTTCTCCTCCGGCATCGACTTGATGATGCTGGCCTCGGTGGCCAATGACCTGGGCAAGGATGTGGGCCGCAACGCGCGCCTGCTGCGGCGCAAGATCCTTGAGCTGCAAGCCTCGTTCAACGCCGTGGACACCTGCCGCAAGCCGGTGCTGGCGGCGATCCAGGGCTATTGCATCGGCGGCGCCATCGACCTGATCAGCGCCTGCGACATGCGCTACGCCGCCGAGGACGCGCAGTTTTCCATCAAGGAAATCGATATCGGCATGGCTGCCGACGTCGGCACTTTGCAACGGCTGCCGCGCATTATCGGCGACGGCATGCTGCGCGAACTGGCCTATACCGGGCGCATGTTCGGCGCCGAAGAGGCGCGCAGTATTGGCCTGGTCAACCGTGTGTATGCCGATCACCAGAGCCTGTTGGCCGGCGTGCTGGAAATGGCCCGTGACATCGCGGCCAAGTCGCCGATCGCCGTGACCGGCACCAAGGCGATGATCAGCTACATGCGTGACCACACGATCAATGATGGCCTGGAATACGTTGCCACCTGGAACTCGGCTATGTTGCAATCCAACGACCTGCGTGTGGCCATCGCGGCTCACATGAGCAAGCAGACACCCGAATTCGTGGATTGATAAACATGACCCCAGGCTGGATTACCACAACGCTGCTGGACAACGACGCCCCCGGCGGCTGGGCCGTCGCCCGCAGCCGCGAGGGCTTTTTGCATGACGCCAATGGCCCGCTGTTCCCCCGGGAATGGCTCAAGCGCCAGGACCTGTCGGTGTTCGCCGAACACGGCATCGGCCACCTCGACGGCGAGCCGGTGTACCTGCTTGAGCTCAACTCGGCCGGCGAGGTGCCGGGTTGCAGTTGGCAGGGCTTGCGCGGCTTTATGCTGCAGGGCGATCACACGCTCTACAAGGTCCTGGGCTATGCCGCGCAGATCGGCACCTGGGCCCGCGAACATCGCTTTTGCGGCAGCTGCGGCCAAGCCATGGCGCAGGTGCCGCGCGAACGCGCGATGTATTGCCAGGCGTGCGACCTGCGCAGTTACCCGCGCATCTCGCCGAGCATGATTGTGCTGGTGACCCGTGGCGACGAGATTTTACTGGCACGTTCGCCGCGTTTTGTGACCGGGGTCTACAGCACGTTGGCCGGATTTGCCGAGCCGGGCGAGTCGGCCGAAGACTGCCTGATCCGCGAGGTGCGCGAAGAGGTGCAGGTGGAAGTCAGGAATATTCAGTATGTGGGCAGCCAATGCTGGCCGTTCCCGCATTCGATGATGCTGGGCTTTCATGCCGAATACGCCGGTGGCGATATCGTGCCCCAGGCCGACGAGATCGAAGACGCACAGTGGTTCAACATCCATGACCTGCCGCCGTTGCCGGCGTCACGCTCGATTGCGCGCTACCTGATCGATCTCTATGTGGCGCGCCGCTTAGGCCACGCTGAACCAGTGCTGCCAGGCTAGGCGCACGGTCAGGCCGAGGACCACGGTGATAAACACCGGACGAATGAATTTGGCGCCGCCGCTGATTGCGCTGCGAGCGCCAAAGAAGGCACCCCCCATCACCGAGATCCCCATCGCCAGCCCGACTATCCAGTCCACCGAACCGTTGAAGATAAACACCGACAGCGCTGCCGCGTTGCTGACGAAGTTCATGCTGCGGGCCACGCCGCTGGCTTTGACCAGGTCGATGGGGTGCAGCAGCAGGGTGCTGACGGTCCAGAACGCGCCGGTCCCCGGGCCTGCTACACCATCGTAGAAACCCAGGCCGAAGCCTTGGGTGGCCTGCCATTTCTTCTTGATCGGTGCGTCGGCTTCCAGCGGTGCCTTGGGCGTGCCGCCGAACAGCAGGTACAGACCGCAGGCGAATACGATGACCGGGAGCATTTTGTTCAGGGTCTCGGCCGGCAGGTAATGGGCGACCACCGCCCCGGCAAGCGCGCCGACCAGCGTACCGACGATGGCGTGCACCCACTGGCGCGGGTGGAACAGCTTGCGACGATAGAAGGTGAAGCTGGCGGTGGCCGAGCCGAACGTGGAACTGAGCTTGTTGGTGCCCAGCACCAGGTGCGGCGGCATGCCGGCGGTGAGCAGCGCCGGGGTGGTCAATAGCCCGCCGCCGCCGGCGATGGCGTCGATGAATCCGGCAATAAAGGCCACAACGGCAAGAATGGCGAGGGTGGTGAGGTCAACGCTGAGTTCGAAGGGCATGGGCAGGGCTTATGGTTGGCAGGGCGCTATGCGGAAGGTCGCCATCTTACCTGCCGAATGTATGCAGAACCAACTGTGGGAGGGGCTTGCCCCCGATTGCGGTGTATCAGTGACAGATAAGCTGACTGACACATCGCCATCGGGGGCAAGTACTCTCCCACCTATTTGGCTATTTGTGGGTGCCCAGCCACTCCAGCGCGGTGCGCCAGATGCAAATCCCCAGAAAGTATGCCGACATCAGCGACCACAGGCCGAATGTCCACGGATTGGTGTTGGGATAATCCACGACCATCAAAAAGCTGCACAGCAACCAGATGGTGGTCACCGCGATATTGATCGGCATAAAGCGCTTGACCCGAAACGGGTGCAAAAACTTCATCGGCGTGACGGTCAGCAGGGCCAGGCCGATGACCGTCAGCAAGGTCACCCAGGCGTCCGGCTGGATGATGTACACGCACAGGGCCACCACATTCCAGGCGGCGGGGAAGCCGACGAAATAGTTGTCCTTGCTTTTCATATTGACGTTGCAGAAGCAGAACAATGACGACACCAGGATCACCGACACGGTAAACAGGTGAGTAAAGTCCGGCAGATCGATGTAGCGGTAGATAAACAGGGCGGGGATGAACACATAGGTGAGGTAATCGATCACCAGGTCCAGCACCGAACCGTCGAAGCTGGGCAGCACCGTGCTGACATTGAGGCGGCGCGCCAGGGAACCGTCGACGCCGTCCACCACCAGTGCCAGGCCGAGCCACAGCAGGCAGGCCTTGGGCGAGTTTTCCAGCAGGGCCAGGGTGGCGAGGAAGGCCAGGACCACACCGGTGGCGGTAAAGCCGTGGGCGCCCCAGGCTTTGATTCTGGCTACATGCAGGGTCGATATCACGGGCGGTTCTCCAAAGGTGGAACGGGGCAGCCGACAACGTGACGCCGTCGGGTCTGGCCGGGGAATGCAGGTATCGACCGGGTAGGGGGGGATAAGGTTCACCGCCCGGCGTATCGCTTAGGGTAGCAAGCGTAGGACTTTTCGGCATCAGTCCTGGCGAAACACCAGGGCTTTCAGACCACTTTGCGCATCGATATCGGGAAATTCGGGCGGGTTTTCCAGACGCTGTACGAAGCGCAGACCCGGCGCCTCGCGTGTCACGCCGTCGATCAGGAAATCTTCGCCGAGTGCCGGGTCGTTCATGCACGCCAGCACCGTGCCATGGGCGGCGAGCAAGTCCGGCAGGCGGCGCAGCACGCGTTGATAGTCCTTGGTCAGCAGGAAACTGCCCCTCTGGAACGACGGTGGGTCGATGATCACCAGGTCATAAGGGCCGCTGTTGATCACCTTGGCCCAGGATTTGAACAGATCGTGCCCAAGGAACGTGACCTTGCTCAGATCATGGCCGTTAAGCCGATGGTTATCGCGGCCGCGGCTCAGGGCGCCGCGCGCCATGTCCAGGTTCACTACCTGCTCGGCGCCACCTTCGATGGCCGCCACGGAAAAGCCGCAGGTGTAGGCAAACAGGTTGAGTACCCGCTGGCCCCTGGCCTGTTCGCGCACCCAGTTGCGCCCGTAGCGCATATCGAGAAACAGACCGGTGTTCTGTTTTTTACCCAGATCGATCAGGTAACGCAGGCCGCCCTCGGTAATGATCAGCTCATCGATCGCTTGCCCCACCAGCCATTCGGTGGTGCTTTGTGGCAGGTAGCGGTGCTGCAGGGCGACGGTGTGCGCACCCGCGTGTGCCCAGTCGATGTCCAGCAGCATGCTTTTCAATGCCTCCAGATCTGCCGGTTCCGGCGCTTTGAACAGCGCCACCAGCACCACGCCTTGCAACCAGTCCACGGTCAATTGCTCCAGGCCCGGCCAGCAACGGCCTCGGCCGTGGAACAGACGCCGGGTTTCACTGGGCGGATCAGCCAGTGCGGTGAGCAGATGGGTGTGCAGAGTGGCAAGTGCGTCAGGGGTCATCGTTGAGCATCAGGTCATTGAGCGGGCGGCATTTTAACCACAAGCAGGGGATTGAGCGGTATGAACCGACGGGCACCTGTTTGAACCCAGGGGTTACAACGCGGCAATCAGGGCGGGCCCAAATGCGTCTTTCAGGAAGCTCGGTGCGATATACCGCTGGTAATGGGCCTCGGACAGCAGGAAAAACTCTCGGTCGATGGCATCGCGCAAGTCCGCCAGATGGCGCTCGCGAAACTCCGGCAGCAGCGCCAGGCCGTAGGCGTCCAGCCTGGAGATTACTCGTGCGCCACGCGCGATCAATTGATACGCCCAGCAATACGGCGACTGGTGCGGCATGAAACGGATCTGGCGGTCCTGCAACTGCTGGCGCAAGCGCTCGACGTCGAACACTTCGAGCTTGCTGGCCATCACCTGCACCAGCAACTGCTCCAGGCGTTGCCACACCGCCTGCTTTTCTCCGGCGGTGTAGCCGTTCCACTGGATCACTTCATGGTGATACCGCTTGCAGCCCCTGCAGACCAGGTCGCCGTATACGGTGGAGCACAGGCCGACGCAGGGGGTCTTGATGGTGTGATTGGGCATAAAAGATATCGGCAAGTAAACAACACGGCCCCCGAAGGGGCCGTCTCAATCAATCCCAGCTCAGCGCGCCGCCGGTCTGGTACTCGATCACGCGGGTTTCGAAGAAGTTTTTCTCTTTCTTCAAGTCCATGATCTCGCTCATCCACGGGAACGGGTTGGTCGTGCCTGGATACTCTTCTTTAAGACCAATCTGCGACAGGCGACGATTCGCGATGAACTTGAGGTAATCCTCCATCATCGCCGCGTTCATGCCGAGAACACCGCGAGGCATCGTGTCGCGCGCGTATTCGATCTCCAGCTGCGTCCCCTGCAGGATCATCTGGGTCGCTTCTTCCTTCATCTCGGCATCCCACAAATGCGGGTTTTCGATTTTGATCTGGTTGATCACGTCGATACCGAAGTTCAGATGCATCGACTCATCACGCAGGATGTACTGGAACTGCTCCGCCACGCCGGTCATTTTGTTGCGGCGGCCCATGGACAAAATCTGGGTGAAGCCGCAGTAGAAGAAGATGCCTTCCAGTACGCAGTAGTAGGCGACCAGGTTACGCAGCAGCTCCTTGTCGGTGTCGACGGTGCCGGTTTCGAACTTCGGATCGGAGATCGAGCGGGTGTACTTCAGGCCCCAGGCCGCTTTCTTCGCGACGGATGGAATCTCGTGGTACATGTTGAAGATCTCGCCTTCATCCATGGCCAACGATTCGATGCAGTACTGGTAGGCGTGGGTGTGGATCGCTTCTTCGAAGGCCTGGCGCAGGATGTACTGGCGGCACTCCGGGTTGGTGATCAGACGGTACACGGCCAGCACCAGGTTGTTGGCGACCAGGGAGTCGGCGGTAGAGAAGAAGCCGAGGTTGCGCATGACGATGCGGCGTTCGTCGTCGGTGAGGCCTTCGGGGTTTTTCCACAGGGCGATGTCGGCGGTCATGTTGACCTCTTGCGGCATCCAGTGGTTGGCGCAGCCGTCGAGGTACTTTTGCCAGGCCCAGTCGTACTTGAAGGGCACGAGTTGGTTGAGGTCGGCGCGGCAGTTGATCATGCGCTTTTCGTCGACGGCGACGCGGGCGGAGGCGCCTTCGAGTTCGGCGAGGCCTTCGGCGACGTCGAGTTTGTCCAGGGCGGCCTTGGCGCGCACGATGGCGGCGGAGTCACTGGCGGTGACGGCGCGGGCTTCGATGGCGGCGGCGGCGCCGGCACCGTCGAGGCGGTCCATGTTGGCTTCGGTGGCGTGGCCGGCGTTGGCGCCTTTGATCACCGCTGTGCCGGTGTCTTCGTTGTCGACTTCATCCCAACTCAGCATCGAAATATTCCTTCAAGGTCTGTTCTGACGGGGTGTGAACCCCGTCCAAAAAAATAGGTGATTTGCAGGCATCAAGGCATTGAAATAGTGCGCAGAGTGTGGTCAGTAAACACCGACGTCTCACACTATGTAGTGGTCTGCATTGTTAGTGGGCACACTATATGGTGTGTAACAAGGTTGGTCAACGCAGCAGGCCGGTTACGTCGTCGCACCCTGCGCGTGCAGCCTGACCTCGGCACAGAGCCCGCCCTGCGAGCGGTTGCTCAAGGTCAGCGAGCCACCGATTGCCACGGCCAACTGCTGCGCGATCGCCAGGCCCAGACCTGTGCCGCCGGTGCCGCGATTGCGCGAGCTTTCGACCCGGTAGAAGGGCTGCAGCACCCGCGGCAGTTCGTCTTCGGCGATGCCCGGTCCATCATCCAGCACCTTGATCGACAGTTCGCCGTCAGCCATGGCCGCGACTTGCACGTGGGCGGAACCGGCGAATTTGAGGGCGTTGTCCACCAGGTTCACCAGTATCCGGCGCAGCGCGTGGGGGCGGGTGTCGAGCACCGCCGCGCTCTTGCCGCTGAGGGCGACCTGTTTGTGCATGTCCTGGTAGTCGAACACCAGGCTGTCGAGAAAGGCGTCCAGGTCGATGCGCTGGCTGGTCTCGCTGGCGCCGTGGACGCTGCGCGCGTAGGCCACGCCTTCGCGCACCAGGTGCTCCATTTCCCCCAGGTCGTTCCACAGTTTGTCGCGGTCGGTGGAGTCTTCCATGAACTCGGCGCGCAGCTTCATGCGGGTAATCGGCGTTTGCAGGTCGTGGGAAATCGCCGCGAGGATCTGCATGCGTTCCTTGAGGTAGTCGGCGATGCGTTGTTGCATGTGGTTGAACGCCGCTGCGGCATGGGCCACTTCGGTGGGGCCTTTTTCGTCCAGGGGCGTGGGGTGGGCGTTGGGGTCCAGGGTTTCCACTGCGCGGGCCAGGCGCGCGAGCGGGCGGATCGCCAGGCGCACCGCGAACCCCGTACAACCCAACAACAGCGCCAGCTGCAGTACCAGCACCACGGGCAGCCAATAGGCCACGGGGACGGCGGCGGGACGCACATCAACAGTGACCGGGCTGCCGTCCGCCAGGGTCAGGTGCGCCTGGAAGTGCGGCCGCGCCCCGGGGATATTTCGAAACGTCAGCGTGTAATGCGAACCCAGCGTCTCGGCAATCGAGGTGGCGGCCATGGGCATGTTATCGCTTGAGAAGGGCTGGCCTGGTTCGCCGGCGTTGAGCAGGTAGCGGTAATTCTGCCGGTTCAAGCGGGGCAGCCAGCTGGCGCGCTCATCGGCGGGCAAACGGTCGAGAATCGCCACCGAGGTGGCCACATCGTTTTCCAGGTTGCCCAGCATCGCCGTGCGCGCGCTGATGTAGCGCTCGTAGAACTGCGCACTGAACGATAATCCATGGGCGCACACCAGGCTGATCAGGAAGATCAGTGACAGTTGCGACGCCAGGGTGCGGGGCCAGCCCAGCCGCCAGCTCATTGGTCGGCCTCGAGGATTTTGACCGGCAGCGAGAACACGTAGCCTTCGCTGCGCACGGTCTTGATATACGCCGACTCACGGGCGTCATCCAGCAGGCGTTGGCGCAGGCGACTGACCAGCAGGTCGATGGAGCGATCGAACAGGTCGGCGTCACGGCCCTGGGTCAGGTTGAGCAACTGGTCGCGATTGAGCACGCGTTGGGGATGGTCGAGGAACACGCGCAGCAGGCGGTACTCGGCGCCACTCAAGGCCACCAGCGTATCGTCATCGTCGAGCAGGTGGCGCGCGGTGGTGTCCAGGCGCCAGCGGCCGAAGCGGATCAGCCGCCCGGTCTCGCTGACCACCAGGTTGGGCGGCAGCATCCGCGTGCGGCGCAGCACCGCATTAATGCGTGCCAGCAGCTCTCGGGCGGCAAAGGGCTTGACCAGGTAGTCGTCGGCGCCCATTTCCAGGCCGATGATGCGGTCGGTCTCGTCGTTGCGCGCGGTCAGCATCAGCACCGGCGTAGTTTTGTGCTTGCCCACCCGCAATTCGCGGCACAGCTGCAGGCCATCGTCGCCGGGCATCATGATGTCCAGCACGATCAGGTCCACGGGAGTGGTCTCCAGAAAGCTGCGCATCTGCCGGCCATCGGCGACCACGGTGGTGCGCATGCCGTTCTTTTTCAGGTAATTGCCCACCAGTTCACGGATCTCCCGGTCGTCATCGACAATCAGGATGTGATCGACATGATCCATGCTGCCTTCCTCGTTGAATGCTCGTTGGGGCGCAGTCTAGCGACTGTCATCCGCGTTGCCTTGTACGCTTTGTATTGCAGTGTATCTGTCGCCGGATGGATACACGGTGAAGCAAAAACCGTCTCGGCGCGATCAATCCCCGGCCTTGCCGGCTCCGCTGCGCAGCAAGGCCTCGAAGACCCGTTGCACGCGCGGTTCGTCGCTGTGGGCCACGTTGAAACGCATCGAATCGCGGTGGGCGGGGTCGTAGCCGAACAGCGCGCCCGGCGCCAGCACCATGCTGCGTTTCAAGGCTTCCTGGGCCAGCAGTTCGCCGTTTACGCCCGCCGGCAGGCGTGCCCAGATGAACATGCCGCCCTCGTAGGGCATCGGCAGTTCGCAGCCGCAGCGCCTGAGCCATTGCTCCACACGGCCGCCGGCCTCCATCAGCCGCTGGACCATGCGTTTGCGATGCTTGGCGTAGCTGCCTTCACTGAGCATGCGATAGACGATCTGCTCTAACAGCTCCGAGGTCACGCCGCCGCTCATCAGCTTCATATTGGTCAGGTTGGCCGCCAATTGCGGCGCGGCCACCACGTAGCTGACGCGGGTGTTGGCGCTGAGGATCTTGGAGAACCCCGACAGGTAAGTCACCTGTCCGAGGCCGGCGAGGGTCGCCAGGCGGGGCGGTGGGTTGGGGTGCAGGTCGCCGTAGAGGTCGTCTTCGACGATATGGCAGTGGTAATGCTGGGTCAGTTGCAGCAGACGGAACGCTTGGCTCGGGCTGAACGAATGACCGGTGGGGTTATGCAGCACGCTGGTGGTCAGGTACAGGCTGGGGCGGTGTTCGGCCAGCAACTGTTCGAGGGCGGTAAAGTCGAAACCGTCCGGGCGACGCTGGATGGTTACCACCTTGACCCCATGCAGCGCCAGGTTGGCGTGAAAGTTGAAGTAGCACGGCGCGTCCAGCAATACCGTGTCGCCGGGGCGCGCCAGCAGGCGCATGAGCATGTCCAGGCCCTGCACGGTGTTGGGCGTGGTGATGATCTGCTCGACCGGCACCGACAGGCCTTCACCGTGCAACTTGTGTTGCAGGGCCTGGCGCAGCGGCAGCAGGCCTGCCGGCGTGCCCAGCCCGGCAATCCGCAGCGACGGCGCGCGCACTACGCTGCGCATGGCCTGGCGAATGGCCTCGCCGTTCAGCCAGGCTTCGGGCAGGTGGCCGCCGCCGGGGCGCAGTTCGCCGCTGGCGGTGACCAAGGGGCGGCGCAGTACGCTGAGCAGGTCCTGAGGCAGCAGGTCGACCCAGGTGGCCGACGCCGGTCGCGCACTGTCCATCGCCACGAAGTAGCCGCGGCCCTGGCTGGAGGTCAGCAGGTTGCGGCCGCGCAGGCGGTCGAGGGCTTCGTTGAGGGTGAATTTGCTCACGCCCAGGATATGGGTCAACTCGCGCACAGAGGGCAGTTTGCTGCCCGGTGCCCACTCGCCGTTTTCGATGGCCTGGCTGAACGCCTCGACAATCTGCTGCACCTTCGGCGTGCCTTCCACAAAGGCGATGGCGGATACGAACATAAACCTTCCTTGTCTTTGCCGGTGGTTTTACCGGTGAAGTTAGGTCGGATTAGGCATCACTTTACCTGCCTTGCGCAATGCCACTCCCCTAGACTGCGCGCCATCTCGCCCGGATATGGCGATTTTCCCTACAAGTGAGCAATGGATTCTGCATTTCTTATGACGACTTATATGTGCGCACCCTGTGGCTTCATGTACGTAGAAGCATTGGGCATTCCGGAGGACGGAATCCCGGCGGGCACCCCTTGGGAAGAGGTGCCCGAAGACTGGACATGCCCGGACTGCGGCGTGACCAAGGCCGATTTCATGGCCATCGAACTCCCCGCTCACGCCTGACCCTCCATCAACGAAAGGAATCGCTCCATGGAAAGTAAACTGATCACGGGTGCCGTACCGTTCTGCACCGGCGTCGCCCACCAGAAATACCTGAGCGCCGAGCAAGGCCTGCAGACCGCCGTTGAAGGCGGCTGCACCCACTGGTACATCGACGGCAGCCTGTTCGGCGAAATGGTCGACGACTGGACCGAGGCGCGCATTGTCAGCATGCAGGAACAGATCCAGGCCAGCGGGGTAAAACCGGTGTTCCACGGTAACTTCAAGGCTCCGCTGGGCAGCGATGTGCAGGCGTTCCGCGTGGCGGCGGTGGCGTACGTCAAGCAGGAGATCGACATCGCCAGCCGCCTCGGCGCGCCGCTGATTATCCACGGTGGCTGTATCGTCGAGCCGAAGATGGTGCTCAAGGCCAAAAAGGTTGCGCTGGAGCACTACCTGCAGTCGGTGCAGGAGTTGGCGCGATATGCCGAGGCCAAGGGCGTGGATATCTACCTGGAAAACCTGTCCAACTATGTCAACTACCGGCCATTCCACTACATCTTTACCCATGAAGCGGAATACGCGTTCGTGTTCGAACGTCTGCAGGCTCATCCCAACGTGTTCTTCTTTCTCGATGCCGGCCACGCCAACATCGAGAACGGTCTGCCGGCCGAGGTGGTGCGCAAATATCACCACTTGATCAAGGGGATTTCCTTCAGCAACAACAACGGCGTGCAAGACCAGCATTTCGGTATTCATGACGGCAACTGTGACTACGCCGACGTGATGCAAGCCGTCGTCGAAACCAACTGGAAGGGCCTGGTGGCCTTCGAAACCCGCAACCAGAGCGCCAAGGCGGCCCTGGCTGAGCTGGCGGTGATGTACCGCGAGTCCCTGACCACCGAAATCGCGGTGGCTTGATAAGTCCCGGGGCGGGCGCTGAACGGTCCGCCCCTTTGCTGTTGCTTCTCCCTAGCCAAGGTCCAGGACCATGACAAGCGCATTAACGCTCTCTTCGTTTCTCTACTTTCTGTTGTTTTGCGCCACCATGACGTTCAGCCCCGGCCCCATGACCCTGCTGCTGTTGAGCCTGGGCTTGAAGGACGGCCTGCGCAGCTCGATCCCGGCGCAGATCGGCGCCAGTGTGTCTTACCTGATTTCGATATTGATCTTTGCCGTGGGCTTCTCGGAACTGATCAAGGGCAACCTCGCCATCACCCAGACCATCCAGTTCGTCGGCGTGGCCTACATTCTGTACCTGGCTTATAAACAGTGGACCAGCAGCGGCGTGTCCATCGACAAGGCCGGCGCCGTGGAAGGCTCGCGCAGCCTGTTCGGCAAAGGGTTGCTCACCGGGTTTTCCAACCCCAAGACCATCATCATGTTCAGCGCGGTGTTCCCGCAGTTCGCCGGGGCAGGGGAGCACAGTTCGGCGACGGATATCGCCATACTGGGGCTGACGTTCCTGCTGTTGCAGTTCGCCAGCGGCTGCTTGTATTGCTACTTTGGCCAGCGCATCAAACACGTGCTGGAAAACCCCAAGCGCCGCGTGCTGTTGCAGCGTGCCACGGCCGTGCTGCTGCTGGGGGTGGCGCTGATGTTGGCGCGGGGTTTTTCCCACTGAGCAACGTCCCTGTCAGCAGTAGTGGCAATTTGCCGGTGCCCTGATAGACTCCAGGCATTCCTCCAGGATTGTCCTCATCATGCCCGCCATCGGAGGAAAAGGACTTCCGCTCGCCATTCGCCTTCACAAGACTCGCGCCTTCGGAATGGCCTTGGGCGTTGTGTGCGTGGTGTTCGCCATGTACCCCCTTAACCCGCCTGCGTGGGTGTGGGCCTGGATGCTGATCAATGCATTTGTCTGGCCCCATCTGTCCTTCCAATTGACCCTTCGCGCCAGCCAGACCCTGCGCAGTGAGCGTCGTCACCTGCTGTTCGATTCGTTCTGCGGCGGTTTCTGGGTCGGCGCCATGCACTTCAATCCGCTGCCCAGTGTCACCGTGCTGTCGATGATGTCGATGAATAACGTGTCCATCGGCGGGCCGCGTTTCGTATTTGCCGGCTGGTGCGCACAGGCCTTGGGCGTCGCTGCGGCGTGGTGGTTGATTGCGCCGGCGTTCATTGCTGTTACCACCCAGGCGCAGTTGTATGCCTGCCTGCCGATTCTGATGGTGTACCCGCTGGTACTTGGCTGGATCTGCTATCGCCAGGCCCAGAGCCTGTCCCGACACAAGCGCGAGTTGCTGGCCTTGAGCCGCACCGACAGCCTCTCCGGGCTGCTCAACCACGGGGCGTGGAAAGATCAGTTGGAGATCGAGTTCCAGCGCTGCCGTGCCGAGCAGCGAGGGGCGGCGATTGCCCTGATCGACATCGATCACTTCAAGCTTATCAATGACACCTACGGCCACGTCACCGGTGACATCGTGTTGCGCCAGCTCAGCAAAGTGCTGCGCCAGAACCTGCGCATCACCGACCAGGCCGGGCGCTATGGCGGCGACGAGTTCTGCGTGATCCTGCCGGACATGCCGCTCAACCGCGCCACCGAGGTCATGGATGCCTTGCGCGACCGCTTCAACGCATTGGCCTACGCCCAGGACCCTACATTGCGCGCGAGCCTGAGTATCGGCCTGGCGCCGTATCAGCCAGGGCATGCCGACTCCATCAGTTGGCTCAACGACGCTGACCTGGCGTTGTACCAGGCCAAGAACACCGGGCGTAACCGAGTCAGCGCGGCGCAGGGGAGTTGGTTGCGGTCGGTCTAGTGGGGTAGGGTGTGGCTTGCACCCTTCAACAACAAACAAGGATCGGTTCATGCATTTCAACTTCCCGCGCACCCTCCTGGCGGCCACCCTGGCTATGTCCTTCGCCGTACCTGCCTACAGCGCCGAACTTTATAAGCCGATCCACGCGGACGCCGCACAATACAAGGCCGAGGCCCTGCGACTGCTGGAGCGCCTGGTCAATATCGATTCCGGTTCAGGCTATGGCCCGGGCCTGACCCACGTCAGCGACATTGCGGTCGAAGAGCTCAAGCAACTGGGCTTCAACATTGAGCGGGTGCCGGATGCCGCCGCCGACAGCAGCCATGTGATTGCGACTCTCAAGGGGACTGGCAAGGCCAAAATCCTGCTGATGGCGCACATGGACACGGTGTTCAAGGAGGGCTCGGCGGCCGAGCGCCCGTTCCATATCAAGGACGGTCGCGCCTATGGCCCTGGGGTGATGGATGATAAGGGCGGTATTGTCGCCGGTATCTATGCGCTCAAAGTCCTGAAAAACCAGGGCTTCAAGGACTATGCGCAGATCACTTTCCTGCTCGACGCCAGCGAAGAGACCGGCTCGGACATAGCGTCGGAACTGATCCGCACCACCGCCAAGACCCACGACGTCACCTTGAACCTCGAACCCGGCCGCCCGGCCGATGGCCTGGTGGTATGGCGCAAAGGCAGCGCCACGGCGCTGGTCGACGTCAAGGGCAAGGCCGCCCATGCCGGCGTCGCCCCGGAATTGGGCCGCAACGCCGCCATGGAAGCCGCGCACCAGGTCCTGCAACTGGGCAAACTTGGGGATGCCGAAAAGAAAACCACCATCAACTTTACCGTGCTCCAGGCCGGCGACCGCACCAACGTCATCCCCGATCACGCCATGGCCAAGGCGGATGTACGCGCGGCGCTGCCGGAGGAATTCGACCGTATTGAAAAAGACCTCGCGCGAGTATCGGCCGACAAACTGATCCCGGAAACCGAAGTCACCACCACTCTCAAACGCGGCCTGCCGCCCATGCCGCAGACGCCGGAGTCGGACAAATTAGTGGCGATAGCCCAGGGGATTTATGGGGAGTTGGGTAAAAAGTTGACCATTGAAGGCAGTGGCGGCGCGGCGGACGCCAGCCTGTCCGCCGGGGTGGGAACGCCGACGCTGGATGGGTTTGGTATTGTCGGCGGCAATATCCATACCCCGGAGGAATATGCGGAGGTGGAGAGCGTGGTGCCGCGCGTTTATTTGTTGAGTCGAATGATTATGGAGCTGGCGAAGCGGTGACCGGACGTTAGGCCCGCTGACACCTACAGTTGAGCTTTTTTGTGGTGAGCAGGCTTGCCCTGCGTTGGGCTGCGTAGCAGCCCTAAACGTGGTTTTAAGCGCTGTCGCCTATGTTTGGAGATAGATAGTGGTGGTGTGAACTCAAGTATCGTTCAGATACTCGTGGGGTAGAGCCGGATTCTTGCTGTGCTCACTTGAACCCAACCTGTTTTTTCAGCTATCGGTTTCTCAAGGTCAATAAGGATGATTGAGTCGTTGATTTTTAATGCTGCACATTCTTCACCCTGATTTTTAATCATCTCAGCCGTTATTTGGGTGACGCCATTTAGAGTGGTGATATGTGGTGTTTTCTTGTTCGAAAGCTTGATGTTCTTCCCCCAGGAAAAAACATCATCCAGATCGAATTCCACATCCAGAATTTCATTGTTCTCTGGAGCGTTTCCGCTCCATAGCGCAGTGGCATTTCCAGATGGCGATTGGAATTTCACATATAAAGTGCCTTTCACAGAAAATGCTTCGGTAATATGTATTTTCATTTCACTTCTTCGATAGTGGGACTCTGACAACTGTGTTATCCACGTTCATTGTGTTGCTTTTAAGCTCTAGCGTCCACGCTTCCTCATGATAGTGATGTTTGCTCGGCTTACTGTTCATCTCATGAGCGCCGTAGCGAATACTTCTTTCCGCGTCGCTAGAAACTATTCTGTCACTATCAGGGGTGCCCGTTCTTGGGTGGATGTTTGAATGTGGCCCAGGCCCTAGAAACTTTTCCCATTTTTGAGTGGTTTCTTCCGGCTTAATAGGTTTGTTAGCATAAATTTCCTTGTGGTAGCCCATTACAGGCGCATTGTTTGTGCTGATTTGGCTTAGCGGTGTTCTTTTGTCGACAGTAGTTTTTATAAAATAGTTGTCAGCATTGCTGTTCGGCTTGCATTTATCTTCACCAGGGCATGGGCTTAGCCCCAGCGGATCCACCCACCCGGTAGGGTTAGGCACGTATTGGTAGGCGTTAATCCCACCCGCCAACTTCACCCTGTCCGGCGGGAGGTAGCGACCAATATCCGGATTGTAGTAGCGATGGCGGTTGTAATGCAGACCGCTTTCTTTGTCGAAGTATTGGCCCTGGAAGCGCAGGGGGTTGTCGAGGTTGCCTACGTCGAGGCGGACGATTTCGCCGTAGGCGCTGTGGAACAGGCTTGCCCTGCGTAGCGAGCAAGCTCGCTACCGGTGAATGCGGCTTATCAGCAAGGGCGGTGTTGGTTTATAAGATCAACTTCAACGCCGTTTTCAAACTTTTAGCGCAGCTTCTTTTTGGTAACTAATAAGGCAGTTAAGTAATGTTTTCATGAAGCTCCTCTTGTCGATTATGTCGTCGTTGAAGTAAGTGTCGAACAAGTGGAAAACAGATTCAAAGTCTTGATCTGTTGATAAATAATGCTTGATAGTTTCTATGAACCAAAGCTGCTCATCTTCTTTGTATGATAAGAATTCTGGCTTGGTTAAAGTATTAAAAAGTTCTGAAAGTTCCGTTTCGTCGTTTACGTTTTTTGATACAATGATTTTTTCTCGCTCTAAATTTGTTGTGTTTTCTATGCAGTAAGTAAATAACAGTCCTTGTAGTATCTGTAGATCTGGTTTGTTTTTCATTGTTCAAACTCCGTATAAGCAGTGATTGGTTTTCCTTCTCTGTTTAAATGTACAATGGCTTTTGACTGCTCTCCATATTCAAGACCCTCTCTCTTATAGCCCTCGCCGACAATTTTTCCCATGTCCATCGGTCTTGGGGATGTCGCTCTGCCATTTAGGTTGAATATTAAAATTGCTCGTTCTATTGCATTGAATTGATCTCTATGGCTAAGGAAGTGCGTAGCTGCGCTTGGAAGTCTAGGCTGTCCCGCTCTTCTACCTCTTTCGAAGATCTCGATTTCGCCGGTGCTGGGGTTCCTAGCTGTTTCTACACGATCAAGCTGGGATTCTAATGATGTCTGAGCTCCGTGTTTTTCTAAGAAGTGTGCTCCGGGAATTGAAGTCTCCAGTTTCGATAACTGTCGGTGCATGTTTGACTCTGCAAGCTCATCAATCCTCGCCTGTCGCTCCAGGCGTGTCAGTTTCGGTAAGTCTGGTTCTCTGTGATTGACTCTTTCCGCAGAGTTTTGAGCTGCAGAGGTTGGATTGCAACCTTGCGCACCGGGACAAGAGTTCAACCCCAGCGGATCCACCCATCCCGTCGGATTAGGCACATACCGATACCCATTAATCCCACCCGCCAACTTCACCGGGTCCGGCGTCAGGTAGCGGCCGATATCCGGATTGTAGTAGCGATGGCGGTTGTAATGCAGACCGCTTTCTTTGTCGAAGTATTGGCCCTGGAAGCGCAGCGGGTTGTCGAGTTTGCCTACGTCGAGGCGGGCGATTTCGCCGTAGGCGCGGTAGTGGGCGGACCAGACGATATCGCCCTCGGGGGTGGTGAGTTCCTGGGGTGTACCGAGGTGGTCGAGTTGGTAGTGGTAGGGTTTTGTCTCTTTGGGGCCGAAGCCTTCTAAAAGCGCCAACGGCCGAAAGCTGTCGGGTTCGTAGAGGTAACTGCGATGGCGGTCGGCCTGGTGTTCGGCAATCAGCTTGTCGCCTTGCCAGAAAAACTCTGTCGTTATGCCATCGACTGTCTTACTGATGCGTCGCCCAAACGGGTCGTATCGGTAGCTGGCGGTTTGGCCGTTAGGCTGGGCGATTTCGATCAGCCGGTGCTGGCTGTCATAACGGTATTCGGTGACGAGTTGATGGGCCTTGCCACGCCGTTCCTGGATCAGGTTGCCGAAGGCGTCGTAGGTGTAGTGGCGGTCGCCCTGGATCATCAGGCGGTTGCCGGCGACGATGTCGGGGCCGGGGCGGTTTTGCATCAGCAGGTTGCCGGCCGGGTTGTGGGCGAAACGCTCCTGTACGTCGTGGGAATGATCGGCGCGGGTCAGGCGTTGGAGCGGGTCGTAGCGGTAGTGGTGTTCGCCTTTGCGGGTGTCGAGCAGGCGGGTGAGGTTGCCGGCTTGGTCGTAGTCGTATTGGCGCTGGTAGAGCGGGTGGGTCTGGTGGGTGACGGCGTGGGCGTGCAGGCGCTGCTGGTCGTCGTAGTGGTAGTGGCTGAGCAGTTGGCCTTGTTGGCGCTGATATTCGCGGCCTTTGCTGAACAGGTGTGAGGTCAGCGGTTTGCCGTTGAGTTCGACGGTGGCGAGATGCCCGCCCTTGTCGTGGTTGAACACCACGCGGTTGTTGTCCGGCAGGCGCAAATGTTTGAGCTGGCCGCAGGCGTCGTAGCCGTAGCGCAGGGTGCCCCAGCCCTGGTGTTCGGCGATGAGGCGGTTTTGGCGGTCGTATTCGTAGGCCAACGCCCAGTGACCGTCGTTGACGCTGAGGAGATTGCCTTGGCGGTCGTAGGTGTAATCGACCTTGTTGCCATCGGGCAGGGTTTTTCGTACGAGGCGACCGGCGTGGTCGCGCGCATAACGGGTAATGCGCTGACTGCCGTCGTCGCCGTGTTCGGTCTTTTCCTGCAGGTGGCCGTTGAGGTCGTAGGTGTACGCGGTGCGTTGGCCGTCGAAGCCGGTTTCCTGCCGGATCAGGCCGTTGGGGTGGTAGTCGAGTTGGTAGGTTTCGCCGACTTCGTTTTCGATTTCGGTCAGCAACAACCGCACGTTGTCGTAGCGGTAGTTGACCTGAGTGCCATCGGCGTTGAGGCGGCGGCTGATCAGGTGCAGGCCGTCGGCGTAGTCGTAGCGGGTGACGTGGCCGAGTTCATCGCGTTCGGCGGTGATTTTTCCGTAGGGGTTGTAGCTGTATTCCCGACACGCCCCACCGGGCAGCACCACGCGAACCAATCGACCCACGCTGTCCCACTGATACTGGGTCAGCGCGCCGAATTCATCCTCGCGGGCCACTTCGCGGCCCAGGTCGTCATAGCGATAGCGCTTACTGCCACCGTTCGGCAACTGCTCTTCAACCAGTTGCCCGCGTTCATTCCACACCAAGCGATGGCAGCTGTGGTCGGGGTACCAAACCCCGGTCAGTTGTCCGTATTTGTTGTAGCTGTAATCCGTGACATGCCCATCGGGATCAATCCTACGGGTGACATCGCCCTGGTCATTGCGCTCGTACTTCCAAACCGCCTCACCCCGGCGCACCACCCGTACGAAACCGTTGTCATGCTCGTAGGTTGTTGGCTCATCATCCCCAGGAAACAACGCCACCAAGCGTCCGGCTTCGTCGTACTGATACGCCGTCACCGCCCCCAGCGGGTCCTGCTCGACTGTCAGCCGGCCTTTTTCGTCGTAGGATTTGAAGTGCTGCGCGCCATCGGGATCGATACGTTGCACCAGGCGTGCGCGGTCATCGTGGACATACACTTCCTGGCTGCCATCGGCGTTGTGCACCGTGACCTGGCCGTCATCGCCCCACACATACCGCGTGTCCATCTGCGAGAAACTGGCCCAGTGCCGCACGCAGCGGGCGGCCTTGCCGGAGCGTTCCCACGCCCAGAAGAAACTCGCCCCACCGGCCAGGCCGCGCTCCACAATGACGTGCTGCTCGTCGTAGCGGTACACCTCGCTTTCACCGACGGCATTGGTCGCCGAAACCAGTCGGCCCAGGTCGTCATAGGCGTAGGAAACAACGTTCTGCTCGGTGATCCATTCGTAAGGTTCATGCTCCTTGGCGCGCTGGACCTGGTAGTCCACCGCGGCGATGCGACCGGACGAGTAGCGCAGAAACAACGAGCGACCCACCCCGTTATCCACCCGCTCGATGCGCCCGGAAAAATCCCGAGCAATACGCAGGCGGTTGTCATACGCATCGCTGATCGAGACCAATGCGCCATCGCGAAAGTGATAAAACCGTGACGCCTGCGCCAGCACCAATTCATCCGGTGATGAGCCTAAATAGATCGCCGCTTCGGCCAAGCTATTGGTGATTGCAGGTCGAGCAACCGTGGGCAAGGGCAGGGTGATCGACCGGTTCTCATGATCCGTCCACACCACCGAATCGCCCGACACACAAAGCCGCTGCGCCAACGCATGGCTCCAGCCAAACCCCAACCCGACATCCACTTCCACCGCACTGGTGCGATACAGTCGCGTCCATTCAAACGGCAAAATCCCGTCCAACGTGCCATCGGTCAGGGTCAGCAGTTCCTCCCCGGTAACCATCGACACCGGGCAGCCGTTAGTAACGGTCTTATCCGAAGAAACCGCCGCATCGCCCTTAGGATTGGTCGCCACGAGCGGCGTGTCGTCTACAGGCTCCTGCCGCACCAACACCGTCCTCTGCGTCTTGTCGCGCGCCGCTATCACCGGGTTGGAAACCCATTGGTCCCAAACCTTCAGCGGCCCCACCGGCACCTCCTTGATCGGCGTCGCCGCGCTGCCCAGCAGCAATGGCCGGGCCGCTGTGACATGGGGTTCTAGCCCCGGCCCCTTAAGGTGACTGGCAAGCAATTCCAACAAGCCCCTTGCCCGTGCGGACTTGATGGTGCTCAGCGTCTGAGCCCCCAGGCGCAGTACCACGCCTGTGCCTGCCGTCGCCCAGATCAACAGCAGATTGATCAGCACCTCACCGGTAATCTCGCCTGCCAGTTCGTACATCTCGGGCGGCGGCAGCAGGCGCATCCAACTGACCATCGCCGACAAGTAGATAAACAGCAGCGGTTCATCACTGAGCAGCAGCAACCCGTTGGCAATCGCGTCGCTGCCCAGCGCCAGCAGCTCATCGAGTTCGGCTTGGGAGATGTACGCCAACAGCTTTTCGCTGTTGGCCTTGAGATCCGATAGCAGGTCATACAGCTGCGTAACGTTGTCCCACAGGTTGTATAGCGCCTTGGCCAAGCCACTTGAAAACGCCCCGCCTTGCATGGCGCTGCGTTCGAGCGAAGTGGCGTTGGCAAAATCGTCCCATTGGGGTTTGAAGGTCTTCGCCCACTCATCGCGCAGGTCCGTTTCCAGCCCTGAGATCACCGATTGATAAGACGCGTACAGCGCCTTGAGATGATCTGTGGAAACGTTGGGATAAAAAGTGATCTGGTAAGTCTGGTCGCGGGTGCAGTCCTTGAGTTCCAGAATGCCGCTGGGGCCGATGGTGTGATGAATGGGCGTGCCCATCGCGCTGCCATCCGCGGCCAAGGCTTGCAGCATCACCGGGGTGTTGCCGATTGGCACGAAGCGGGTGCTTTCAAACAGGTGCACCAGGGTCAACGAGCCCTGGGCATCACACCGGGCAACAACCGCGTTGGGTTTTCTGGACGAAGCCGGTGCGATCAGCGCAACGTCTTCCCCCACTTTAAAGATCTGCTCGACCTCAAGCGCCGAAACGCTCCAGAAGCTGTCGGCCCATTTATCAAAGGTGTTCAGGCAATCGCGAAAATCACGCAAAACGCGTTCGATGTCCGGTGCTTTGGCATCCATGGGTGCCAGGACAACGCTGGCAATGACCGGAATCAAGACACGGCCCCAACAACCAGGGCCATCACGAAACAAACCATCTGCAATCCCTCGCACTGTGTGATCAGGCGAGGGACTTTGCAGCGGTTCTTAGTGCAGAGGAGTAGAGCTTATCCGGCGGTTATGTGGGACGTTTCGACAACCTTGGTCTTCTCCCGCCCCAGCACCAGGCTGCACAGCGCCGGCAGAAACAGCAGCGTCAACACGGTGCCCACCAGCACCCCGCCGATCAGCACGTAGGCCAGGGAAGACCAGAACACCGAGAGCGTCAGCGGGATAAACGCCAGCGCCGCTGCAAGCGCGGTCAGCACCACCGGCCGGGCGCGGCGTACGGTGGCTTCGATGATCGCCTCGCGGATGGCCATGCCGTGGTCCTGGTTCTGGCGGATCTGGTCGGTGAAGATCAGGGTGTTGCGCATCAGTATCCCGCCGATGCCGATCAGCCCGAGGATGGCGTTGAACCCAAACGGCTGGTTGAACAGCAGCAAAGTCGGCACCGCGCCAATCAAGCCCAGCGGCGCGGTGGCGAAAACCATGAGCATCACGCCGAACGAGCGGACCTGAAACATGATCACCGTGAGCGTCAGCAGGATCATGATCGGGAAGAGCGCGGCCAGGGCCACGTTGGCCTTGGCACTTTCTTCCACCGGGCCGCCGATTTCGATGCGATAGCCCGTGGGCAACTGCGCGATCAGCGGTTGCAGGTCTTTGTACACGGCCATTTCCACGTCCGGCGGTTGGACGCCGTCGACGATGTCGGCGCGCACTTCCACGGTATTGGCGCGGTTGCGGCGCTTGAGGATCGGGTCCTCCATCACTGCCTGCAAGTGCCCCACCTGGGCCAGCGGCACCGCCGTGCCGGCGCTGTTGGTCAGGGTCATATTGTTGAGGTTGCCGAGGTTTTCTCGCTGGCTGCCCTGGGCACGGGCCACCACCGACACGGTGCGGTTGCCCTCGCGCACTTCGGTGATCGGGTTACCGCTGAGCAGCGCGTTGAGCTGGGACTTGACCTCGTCAGGCGTAAAGCCCAGCAGGCGCAGGCGATCCTGGTCCAGGACCAGGCGATAACCGCTGGTGCGCTCGCCCCAATCAAGGAACGCGTCGTGGGTCAGCCGGTTGGCGGCGACGACGTTGCGCACATCTTCGGCTACGCCGCGCAGCACATCCGCATCCGGGCCGGACACGCGAAACACCACCGGGAACGGTACGGGAGGGCCGAACAGCAATTGGGTGACGCGCACCCGCGCCGCCGGGAATTCGCCGGCCGCAATACGCTCGCGCATGCGCAGTTTCAACGCGTCGCGTGCGTGGGAGTCGGGGGTTTGCACGATCAGTTTGGCGAACGCCGGGTCGGGCATTTCCGGGTTCAATGACAGAAAGAACCGAGGCGCGCCGCCGCCCACATAAGTGTCGACCATGCGGGTCTGCGGCTCCTGCAACAGCGCTTTTTCCAATTGCGCGGCGACCGCCTCGGTGCTTTTAAAGGCGCTGCCCGGCGGCATGTACACCTCCAGGATCAACTCGGAACGGTCGGAGTTGGGGAAAAATTGTTTTTTCACCACGGCCATGCCCAGCACGCACAGTACAAAGGCCGCGACCACCAGCCCGGTGACCAGCCAGCGCCGGCGCACGCAGGTCTCGACCAGATTGCGCAGCCTCTGGTAATAGCGGCCGGCGTAGATGGCGTCATGGCCGCCGGGCACCGGTTTGATCGCCGGCAGCAGTTTCACCCCCAGGTAGGGCGTGAACACCACTGCCACCAGCCATGAAGCGATCAGGGCGAAGCCGACGATCCAGAAGATATTGCCGGCATATTCCCCGGCGCCGGAACGCGCAAACCCCACCGGCAGGAAACCGATGATGGTCACCAGCGTGCCGGTCAGCATCGGCGCCGCCGTGGAGCTCCAGGCGAAGGTGGCGGCGTGGATGCGGTCAAAGCCTTCTTCAAGTTTGACCACCATCATCTCGATGGCAATGATTGCGTCGTCCACCAGCAGACCCAGGGAGATAATCAGTGCGCCGAGGGTAATGCGGTCGAATTCGCGCCCGGTGACCAGCATGATCACGAAAACAATCGACAGTGTCAGCGGTACCGCCGCCGCCACCACCAGCCCGACGCGAAAACCCAGGGCCAGCAGGCTGATGACCATCACCACCGCCAGCGCGACGAAGAATTTGAGCATGAACTCGTTCACCGCCAGGCTGATGTTTTTTGCCTGGTCGGACACCTTGGCAAAATTCACGCCCTGGGGCAGGTCGGCCTGGATCCGCGCTTCCTCGGCCTGCAGGCTTTTATCCAACTCCAGGCCGTTCCATTTTTTCTGCATGATTACGCCCAGCATCAGCGCCGGGTCGCCCTGATGACGGATGCGGTAGCTGGGTGGGTCTTCGTAGCCACGGCTGACGCTGGCCACGTCGGCGATGCGCAGCACGCGACCATTGGCGACCAACGGCACGTTTTCGATCAGCGAAAGGCTGTCGAAGGCGCCGTCGATGCGGATATACGCACGGGCGCCGGCGGTCTCGACAAAACCCGACGGCGCCACCGCGTTCTGCGCGGCGAGGGCGGCAAAGATCTGCGCCGGCGTGATACCCAGGGTTGCCAAGCGCTCGTAGGAAAACTCCACAAAGATCCGCTGCGCCTGTTCACCGAGGATATTGACCTTCTTCACCCCCGGCACGGTAAGCAGATTCTGGCGCAGATCCTCGGCCATCTGTACCTGCTGGCGGTGGGGCAGGTGCTCGGCTTCCAGGGCGTACAGCGCAAAGTACACGTCTGAATATTCGTCATTGAAGAACGGCCCGATCACGCCATTGGGCAGGCGAGTGGCTTCGTCGCTGAGCTTTTTGCGCGTCTGGTAAAACAAATCCTGGATTTCACCGGGCCGTGTGGATTCCAGGAATGTCATGCGCATCGACACGAAACCCGGCTGAGCGATGGTCTCGACGCGGTCGTAGTAGTCCAGTTCCTGCAGGCGTTTTTCCAGACGATCAGCGACTTGTTCCTGCATTTCCCGGGCGGTGGCGCCGGGCCAGGCGGCGGTGATGGTCATCACCTTCACGGTGAATGACGGGTCTTCGGCGCGCCCCAGTTTGCCGAAGGAGAAGACGCCTGCCGCGAGGATCGCCAGGATAAGAAACAGCGTGACGGCGCGGTGCTTGACCGCCAGTTCGGAGAGGTTGATGCCGCGCATGTTCAGTTGTCCTGTTTACGGTTGAGAGCCAGCGCCTGGGCGGGCAGCAGGCGCACGGTGTCGCCGCTGTGCAATAAGTGCGCGCCTAACGCAACGACCACCTGGCCCGGACTGACGCCGCCGGCGAGCAAAGCGTCTTCCTGGCCGAGGCTGGCCACGGTGACCGGGGCGAAGCTGAGGCGGTTTTCGGCACCGATCACCCACACGCCGGTGCCATGCCCGGCGTCGTACAGCGCGCCGATGGGGACGCGGGTCTGCTGGGTCTGACCGTTACCTTGCAGGCGCACGGTGATGGTCGAGCCGAGGGCGAAGCGCTCGACGGCGCCCTGCAGCACATAGCGGGCGCGGTAGGTGCGGGTGGTGGGGTCGGCACTGGCGGACAGCTCACGCAGGGTAGCGGTCACGGTCTGGTCCGGTGCGCCGAACGGGAAGGCCAGGGCTTTCTGCGCGGCCAGCTCGCGGTTGTTTTCCGGCAGGTTGACGACGGCTTCACGCGCGCCGTCATGGGCCAGCCGCACCACGATCTGGCCTTCGGCGACGACCTGGCCGCGGTCTGCACGCACGTCGGTGATGATGCCGTCGCCGTCGGCCTTGAGCACCGAGTAGGCGCGACGGTTTTCGATCTGGCTGGCGTCGGATTGCGCCGCTGCCAGTTCGGCTTCGGCAACGTGCAGGTTGGTCGCCGACTGATCGAAGATCTGCCGCGACACGGCCCCGGTGCTGGCCAGGCGCTGGTAGCGGTTGGCATCGTCACGGCGCTGGCGCAATTGGGCCTGGGCGGCGTTGACACGGTTTTTTGCCGAACGCAGGGCCAGTTCGAAGTCGCCCACATCCAGTACCAGCAAGGTATCGCCACGGGACACGTGCTGGCCTGGATCGACCTTGCGCTCGATCACCTTGCCGCCAACGCGAAAGCCCAGGTCGCTCTCGGTGCGAGCGGCGACCACGCCGGTGTAGGCGCTTTGCTGGGTGCCGGCGGCTTCGACCTTGGCGGCGAGCACCGGGCGCACAGGCGCGGCGGTGGGGGTGTCGGCCTGGCTGTTGCAGCCGCTGAGAACGGTCAGCAGCGCCAGGGGTGTCAGCAGACGCATGGGGAGAAGGGGCATGGCGGGCTCCGGAGTAACCAACGGGCAAAAAATGATGGACATAATTTTTTGCCCATATTATGGTCGAAATATAAATTAATCCAGCCCCGGATATCCCCTATGACAAACGCCCCGGTCCCATCGCGCAGCCTGCTGTTTTTACTGGTGGCCCTCACGGCGCTGGGGGAAGTCTCGACCCAATTGATCATTCCCGGATTGGGCGCGATCGAGCATGCGCTGGTGGCGCCGACGGGCTCGGCGTTGATGGCACTGTCGGCGTTTGTCGCGGCGTTTGGCCTGGGGCAGTTGATATTCGGGCCGTTGTCGGACCGTGTCGGCCGGCGTCCGGTTTTGCTTGGCGGCCTGGCGCTGTATGGGTTGGCGACCCTGTCGATGTTGCTGGTCAACGACATCCAGCAGTTCATTGCCGCCCGCGTCATGCAAGGCCTGGGTGCCTGCGCGGCATTGGTGCTGGCGCGCACGGTGGTGCGGGACGTGTGGAGGGCCGAGGCGGGGCCGGCACTGGCGTTGACCATGATCGGCATGCTCTACGCGATCGTGGTGGCGCCGATGGTCGGTGGGCTGCTGATCAACTATGCGGGCTGGCGCGCACCGATCCTGTTCGCGGCGGTGATGGGCAGCGTCGTGTGGCTGCTGGCGCTGCTGTTTTTCCGCGAGAGCAATCACGCCCTGGACCCCAGGGCCGGCCACTGGCGCACCCTTGGCGGGCAATACCTGAATCTGCTCAAAGACCGACCCTACCGGGCCTACGCGGTGGCACTGGCGTGCACCTACGGCGCGATGTTTGCGGTAATCGCCGGTTCGTCGGCGGTGTTTATCAATCTGCTGGGTTTCAGCAGTCTGGCGTACGGCATCAATTTCGGCCTGATCGTGTCGATGTTGATCGTCGGCTCCACCTATACCCGACGCAATATCATGCGCCTGGGGGCCCAGCGCATTGTGACCAGGGGCGTGACGCTGGTGGCGCTGGGTGGGGTGTCGGCGCTGGTGATCTATCAAGTGTTCGGCTTGTCGGTGCTGGGGCTGGATATTCCGATAGCCCTCGCCACCCTCGGCGGCGGTCTGGTGCTGCCGGGCGCGGTCACCGGCGCGGTGATGCCCAATGCTCACCGCGCCGGCCTGGCAGCAGGGCTGATGGGGTTTGCGCAGATGTTCGGAGCGACCTGCAGCGGCCTGTTGTTGAGCCACCTGCACGACGGCAGCGCGACGCCGATGATCATGATCCAGGCCGGTTCTGCGATCCTGGCGGGGTTGGGGTTTTACCTGCTGCGCGCGCGTCTGCCGGCGGAACTGTCCTATACATAGGACAATCCAGGCCAGGTTTGCCGTCTAGTGCTAATGTGCCGTCGGCCGTATGGTGTACCCACTTTGGAGGTACATCATGAAAAAATTAATCGGCATCTACACCAGCCCTCGCGGCCACTGGGTGGGCGATGGCTTTCCGGTGCGTACGCTGTTTTCCTACGACTCGATGGGCAAGCACATCAGCCCATTCCTGCTGCTGGACCACGCCGGCCCGGCGCAATTCACCCCGACCGAACAGCGTCGTGGTGTGGGCCAGCACCCCCATCGCGGGTTTGAAACCGTGACCATCGTTTACGACGGTGAAGTCGAGCACCGCGACTCCACCGGAGCCGGCGGCACTATCGGCCCAGGTGATGTGCAATGGATGACGGCGGCCAAGGGCATCCTGCATGAGGAGTTTCATTCCCCAGCGTTTGCTCGCCGCGGCGGTGCGCTGGAGATGGTGCAGCTGTGGGTCAACCTGCCGGCCAAGGACAAGATGGCCGAGGCGGGTTACCAAACCATCGTCGACGCCGATATCCCGGTGCTGCCTCTGGCCGACGACGCCGGGCAACTGCGTTTGATCGCCGGTGAGTTCGCCGGTGCCAAGGGGCCTGCGCGCACGTTTATAGCCATTGATGTGTGGGATCTGCGGCTCAATCCCGGCAAACCGGTGACCCTGGACCTGCATGCCGGGCGTAACACTGCCCTGGTGATCCTGCGCGGAACGCTGTTGATCAATGGCGAGGAAGTCGCGCGCCAAGGGCAATTGGCGTTGTTCGAGCGTGATGGGCACCAATTAACCTTGGAGTCCAATGACGACGCCAAGGTATTGCTGCTCAGCGGCGAGCCGATCGATGAGCCCATCGTGGGGCATGGACCGTTTGTGATGAACACCGAGCAGGAGATTCATCAGGCCTTTGCGGATTTTCAATCCGGCAAGTTCGGGCGGATGTGAGCGGCCCCTTTTTTGTGGTGAATGAACCGGCCTTGTGCGAGGCAAGCTCGTTCACCACCGATGGGGTTTTTTGGTGCATAACCCCGAGGGGGCGTCACGACACAATTTGTTTCCGATAGGCTCATTTCATGCGATCTTCCCGTCATTCGCCCTGGAGTCGCCTGGATGCCCTCGTTTATCGCTGACCACCCGATGCTGTGCGCTTTGGCGCTGATCCTGATTGACATCGCCGTGTGGCGCCTTATTTCTCCCAACCTGGCCAACTGGAAGTTGGCGGCGCGCTTGGTCATTTTTGCGGTGTTCAGCGCCGTGCTGTTCAACGACGGCATGAACCCTATGCAGTTGGCCCCCTATGCCGATGACACGGCGCTGCATCTGGCTGCCACGGCGTTGCAGATCGGCTGGTGGCTGTTCGCGGCGCGCACGCTCACCGTGCTGCTGGGCGCGTTGATGATGCAGCGGGTCGGTCATACCGGGCGGTTGTTGCAGGATTTGATGGGCGCGGTGATTTTCCTCATCGCAATTATCGCCGCCATGGCCTATGTGCTCGATCTGCCGGTCAAAGGCGTGCTCGCCACGTCCGGCGCGGTGGCGATCATTGTCGGCCTGGCGCTGCAAAGCACTTTGAGCGACGTGTTTTCCGGGATCGTGCTCAATACCACCAAGCCCTACCAACTGGATGACTGGATCTCCATCGACGGCACCGAAGGCCGCGTCACCGATATCGACTGGCGCGCCACTCGGCTGCAAACTTCCCAGGGCAGCATGGCGGTGATCCCCAATTCCCTGGCGGCCAAGGCCAAGATCATCAATTTCTCGCGCCCGGCGGATATGTTCGGGCTGGCGGTCAGCCTGCAGGTCAGCCCCCATGCGCGCCCGCAAACGGTGATCGAAGCGTTGGAGCGCGCCATGCAGGGCTGTCGTCCGCTGCTGGCCAAGCCGGCGCCCAGCGTGGCGTTCAAAACGTCCGCCAGTGGCGGGGTGGAATACGAGATCAGCGGGTTCGTGCCGGCGATGCCGCTCAAACGTGAGGTGCGCAATCAGCTGTATGACCTGGCTTTCCGCCACCTGCAGGCGGCGGGCGTGAGTCTGTTGTCGGCCTCCGAAAGCGCGGCCCCGGTGGTGACTTCCCGCGCACGGGCGCTGTTGGACAGCTCGACGATTTTTTCCACCCTGCGCCAGGAAGAAAAGGAAACCTTCAGCCAGAACATGACCCTGAGCACCTACCGCGCCGGCGAGATGATCCTGCCGGCGGGCGAGGTCAGCGACCATTTGTTTATCGTCGAGTCCGGCGTGGTGTCGGTGATGCTCACCAAGGGCGGGCACAAGTTCGAGGCCGGGCGCATGGGCCCGGGCGAGGTGATCGGCGAGGCGGGCATCCTGTCCGACGAGGCAACCCTGGCGGATTTCACCGCCAAAACCTTCTGCACCCTGTACCGCATCGAGAAGGAATACCTGACCCCGTGTCTGGATGCCCGACACGATATCGGCGACGCGATGAAAACCCTGCTGGATTTCCGCGTACACGCCGCCCAGGCCCTGACCCAGGAAGCGCCGGTGGTGCCGGTAAAAAAAGGCTTTTTGCAGTGGTTGCGCAAGCGCGGCTTCTAATGAAACCGCAGCGAGTTGCCTGAATGCGCAAAACCGGACCGGTTATCTCGCACGTAAAACCCGTGGCAAGCTTTTACAGAAGCATGTAGGAAAAGTTCGTGGTATAGCTGCGCGATATTAAATAGAATGAATCTCATTTGAGACTCACTCGCGCCGCGCAGGTTGCTTGCCATGAATGATGCCGTTGTCCCTACGCACGCCCCCGAACCGACGCTGTCGAGCTTGTACCGTGACCACCGCAGTTGGCTGGAAAACTGGCTGCGCCGGCGGCTGGGCAACGCCTGGGATGCGGCGGACCTGAGCCAGGATACATTTCTGCGGGTGTTGGCCAGTGCCCAGCCGATTGCGCAGGTGCACGAACCACGCGCGTACCTGGTGACGGTAGGCAAGCGTTTGCTGGTCAATTTCCATCAGCGGCGCAGCCTCGAACAGGCCTACCTGAATGCCCTGTCCACCTTGCCCGAAGCCAACGTGCCGTCGCCCGAACAGCGCTGGCTGCTGCTGGAAACCCTGCAGGCGCTGGATGAACTGCTCGACGGTTTGCCGGTGCTCGTGCGCCGTGCCTTTCTGTGGAGTCAATTGGAAGGCCTGGGTTATCGCGAGATCGCCGAACGCCTTGATGTGTCCGAGCGCACCGTCAAACGCTACATGGCTCAGGCCTACGAACATTGTCTGCTGGTGGCGCTGTGAGCCGAGACGTAGCGCGCGCAGCGGCGCAGTGGCTGGCGCTGCTGGAGTCCGGCGCGGCCACCGAGCGCGATCATGCCGCGCTGCAACATTGGCGCGACAGCCATCCCCAGCACGAGCAGACCTGGCAAAAAGCCCAGACCTTGCGCCAGCGCTTCAGTAACTTGCCCCCGGCCCTGGCGATGGCCAGCCTTGACCGCCCGCAGCCAGGGCGGCGCGCGGTGCTCAAGCGTGCGTTGGGAGTGGCCGCCCTGGTGCCCACGGCGTGGCTGATCAGCCGTCAGTTACCTCTCGAAGCCTGGCGCGCCGATGTGCGCACCGCCACCGGCGAACGCCAACGCCTGCCATTGGCTGATGGCGCCAGCCTGCAACTCAATACCGCCACGGCAGTGGATGTGGACCTGGCACAGCGACACATCACCCTGGTTGACGGCGAGCTGGCGCTGAACGTGCCTGGTGCGGCTGCAATGACGGTTTACACCCGTTACGGGCAACTGCGGGTCAGCCAGGCCGACGTCTGCGTGCGGCAACTGGCCGCCGGCTGCCGCGTCTCGGTGCTCAAAGGCGCGGTGCAGGTGCGTGATGCGAACGGGCAGGTGTCCACGCTGCGGGGTGGCCAGCAAGCGCTATTGAATGCCACCGGTCTGGGCGCATCGCTGCCGTTCGACGTATTGCAACTGGGCTGGCGCGACGGCGTGCTGACCGCGCAGAACCAAGCCCTGGGAGATTTTTTGCGCGAGCTTGAACGCTACCGTCCCGGCGTGCTGCGCTGGGACCCCAGCCTTGAAACGCTGCGCGTTACCGGGAGTTTTCGGTTGGACGACACTGACAGCGTCCTGGGTTTGCTGGCCTCGACCTTGGGTTTTGAGGTGCACGCGCGCACGCGCTATTGGGTAACGCTGACAGCTGCCGGGGCAAACGCGTAAGCCTTGATACCTGGAAGGCGTATATTTCCTAAAGGAATAAATAAATAGTTATTTATTCCTTTTCATATATCAAGGCGTGGCGCATGTTGGGACCCTGCGCATTCGTGCGGATTACCCAACAGCCATCAGGAAAGCCGACATGACCATCAAAGCGATCAACGTGCGCAACCAGTTCAAGGGTGTGATCAAGGAAATCCTGTTAGGGGAGGTGGTGTCGGAAATCGACGTGCAGACCGCGTCCGGTATTGTCACCTCGGTCATCACCACCCGCTCGGTGCGCGACCTGGAATTGAAAGTGGGCAGTGAAGTGATTGCCTTTGTGAAGTCCACCGAAGTGTCCATCGCCAAACTCTAGACGGCCCGACCGTGGGAGCGGCGCTCCCACGGTTCGTTTCTCAGCGTTCGCGCAGCGCCCGCTCCATGCGTTGCAGGCCTTCTTCCAGCATCGCCCGTGGGCAGCCGAAATTCAGGCGCACGAATTGTTGGCTGTCATCACCAAACTCAATGCCTGCGCTCAAACCGACCTTAGCCTGTTCCAGGAAGAATTGCTGCGGATCTTCCAGGCCCAGAGCGCTGCAATCCAGCCAGGCCAGGAAGGTACCTTGCGGCGCATGCATCACCACGCCGGGTAAGCGGCTGCGCACCGCCGTCATCAGATAGTCGCGGTTGGCCTGCAGGTACGCGAGCAGCGCGTCGAGCCACTCGCCGCATTGGCTGTAAGCGGCGCGGGTCGCTTCCAGGCCCAAGGGGCTGACGCTGTCGACCATGCCGCAGCGCGCGTTGTTGAAACGCTCGCGGATCTCGGCGTTCTGGATCACCGCAAAGCAGGTTTTCAGGCCCGCGACGTTATAGGCCTTGCTCGCCGACATCAGCGTAATCGTGCGCTGTGCGATGGCCGGGCTCAAGCTGGCGGTAGGGATGTGGCGGCGGCCATCGAAGCACAGTTCGGCGTGGATTTCGTCGCTGATGATCAATGCACCGTTGTCCAGGCAGGCGTTCGCCACGGCCAGCAGTTCTTCGCGTGGGAATACTTTGCCGATGGGGTTGTGCGGGTTGCTCAGCAGCAGCGCTCCCGCGCCATTCAGTGCCTGACGCATCGCGGGCAACGGGGTCAGGTATTCACCGTTTTCGAATGCAAACGGCACTTCGATGCGTGGCAGGTTCCAGTGGCCCGGCGCCAGACGAATCGGCCGGTAGTTGGGGGTTTGCAACACCACCGCTTGGCCGGGCTGCACAAAGGCGTGCAGCGCCATATTGAAGCCAGGTTCGACGCCGGGCAGGAACAGCAGTTCTTCGGGCAGCACGCGCCAGGCGTACTTGGCCCACAATTCGTCGACGATGGCCTGGCGCACCTGCGGGCCGGCCACGCTGTAGCCGAGGATCTGCTGGTCGAGACGCTCGCGCAGGGCTTGCAGCACCGCCGGCGGCGCGGCGATGTCCATGTCGGCGATCCACATCGGCAACACGTCTTCCGGGTAACGGCTCCACTTGGTGCTGCCGGTGCCGAGGCGGGAGTGGATCGTGTCGAAATCAAAGCTCATGGGCGGCTCGTCTCAAAGGGCAGGGGAGCTGATTCTAACGGGATAACTGCCAGATGCCAGCAGCGGGGCCGCGCTTTGCAAGATGCAGGCATATTGATGGCTTCGTCCCGTGACCGACAAGTTCTGTAATAAAAACGCCATTGCGCTGGGGCTGGGATCTGAGTCGGGCTATTTTGGTGCATCTCAATCACCCGAGTAGCCATGGATGAAATACCAACCCTTCAGCCGCACATTGATTGCCACTGCCCTGGTGTTGACGGTCAGCGGCGTGCACGCCGCGTCCCAGGCCCCGGTGGCCGGTGAAAACGGCATGGTGGTCACGGCCCAGCATCTGGCCACCCACGTGGGCGTGGATGTGCTTAAAGCCGGCGGTAACGCAGTGGATGCGGCGGTGGCCGTGGGCTATGCGCTGGCGGTGGTGTACCCGGCCGCCGGCAACCTGGGCGGCGGCGGTTTCATGACCGTGCAACTGGCCGACGGCCGCAAGACCTTCCTCGATTTCCGCGAAAAAGCGCCGCTGGCGGCCACCGCCGATATGTACCTGGACAAGGACGGCAATGTCGTGGAGGGCCTGAGCGCCAAAGGCCATTTGGCGGTCGGCGTACCTGGTACGGTCTCCGGCATGGAGTTGGCCTTGAGCAAATATGGCACCCTCAAGCGTGCCCAGGTCATTGCCCCGGCGATCAAACTGGCGGAAAACGGCTTCGCCCTGGAGCAAGGCGATATTGACCTGCTGCACACCGCCACCGGCGAGTTCGCAAAAGACAAAGACCTGCGCGGGATCTTCCTGCATAACGGCCAGCCGCTGCAGGTCGGTCAGAAACTGGTGCAGAAAGACCTGGCCAGGACCCTCAAGGAAATCTCCGCCAGAGGCAGCGACGGTTTCTATAAAGGCTGGGTCGCCAAGGCATTGGTGGATTCCAGCCAGGCCGGCAAGGGCATCATCACCCAGGCCGACCTGGACAAGTACAAGACCCGCGAACTGGCGCCCATCGAATGCGACTATCGCGGCTACCACGTGGTCTCGGCGCCGCCACCCAGCTCCGGTGGGGTGGTGATCTGCCAGATCATGAACATCCTCGAAGGCTACCCGATGGCCGACCTGGGCTACCACTCGGCCCAGGGCCTGCACTACCAGATCGAAGCGATGCGTCACGCCTACGTGGACCGCAACAGCTACCTGGGCGATCCGGATTTCGTACAAAACCCCATCGACCATCTGCTGGACAAGGACTACGCCGCCAAGCTGCGCGCCGCCATCGAGCCGCAAAAGGCTGGCGACTCCCAGGCGATCAAGCCCGGTGTGGCGCCCCATGAAGGCAATAACACCACCCACTATTCCATCGTCGACAAGTGGGGCAATGCGGTCTCGGTCACTTACACCCTTAACGACTGGTTCGGTGCCGGCGTGATGGCAAGCAAGACCGGTGTCATTCTCAATGACGAAATGGACGATTTCACCGTCAAGGTCGGCGTGCCGAACATGTACGGTCTGGTGCAGGGCGAAGCCAATGCGATCGCACCGGGCAAGGCGCCGCTGTCATCCATGAGCCCGACCATCGTGACCAAGGATGGCAAGGCCGTGATGGTGGTGGGCACGCCGGGCGGCAGCCGCATCATCACCGCGACGTTGCTGACGATCCTCAACGTGATCGACTACAAAATGAATATCCAGGAAGCGGTGGACGCGCCGCGCTTCCACCAACAGTGGATGCCCGAGACGACCAACCTGGAGACGTTTGCGGTGAGCCCGGATACCCAGAAAATCCTCGAGAGCTGGGGCCATAAGTTCGCAGGTCCGCAGGACGCCAACCACTTGGCGGCGATCCTGGTGGGCGCGCCTTCGCTGGGCGGCAAGCCGGTGGGCAACAACCGGTTCTATGGGGCCAATGACCCGCGTCGTAATACCGGGTTGTCCTTGGGCTACTGATCCACGCCCAGCCTCTGTCGGCGTGTTCGCTGTTACAGAGGCTGGTTGAGCAGTTTTCCCACCGCCGCGAACGCCGCTTGCCGGCGTTCCTCCCAATCGCCGCCGATCACCACGGTGGGCTGTTGATGCTGGTGCAGCCAGTCCAGGCCCGCCTGGAAAAACGCCTGGCGGTCCGCCAGGCAAGGCTGGCAGCGCTGGCCGTCGGCGGTCCATTCCACATCGTCGGGCGACAGCAACAGATGCAGGTCGTAGTGACGGGCCAGCAGCTCATCTTCAAGCCAGGCGGGACAGTCGCCGAACAAGGTCTGGCTCCATAGCCGGTTGGTCAGCAGGTGGGTGTCGAGGATCAGCAGATCCGGGCGCTCGGCGCGGGCGGCGTCTTCCCAGGCCAATTGGCCGCGGGCAATGGCCGGGATGTCTGCCAGGCAGGTATCGCGTTGGTGATGGTCGATGAAATACCGCACGTACTCGCCGACCATCAACCCGCCGAACTGCGCCTGCAATTGCGCCGCCAGCCAGCTTTTGCCGCTGGATTCCGGGCCGGCCAATACCACCACCTTCATGTGCGCAACGCCGGATCGGCGCGCCACTCGCGCCAGCCTTGCACGGCGATCACGGTGAACAGCGCATACAGCGCGGCAATGAGGTGCATGCCTTTGTAGAGGAACAGCCCGACAAAGATCACATCCACGCAAATCCACAACGGCCAGCATTGCACGCGTTTCTGCGCCATCCATACCTGCGCCACCAGGCTAAAACCGGTGAGCGCGGCGTCGAGCCAGGGTTGCGCGGCGTCGGTCCAGTGCGCCATTGCCGCGCCGAGCAACAGGCTGCCAACCGCGCCCAGCGCCAGGCTGGCCAGGACGGCCGGCACGCCCAGGCGAGTCACCAGGCGGCCTTGCTTGACTTCGCCGGCGCGGGTCCATTGCCACCAGCCATACACTTGCAGCGCGGCGTAGACCACCTGCAGCAGCATGTCGGAATACAGCTTCACCTCGTAGAACAGCCAGGTGGAGAGCAGCACCATCACCAGCCCGATGGGCCAGCACCAGGGGTTCTGCTTGACCGTCAGCCAGACGGCGATCACCCCCAGCGCAAAGGCGAATAGTTCAAGCCCGGACATGGCGGTTCCTTGGGAGAGTAAAAGAGGCGGGGATTGTAACCAGAGGGAGGGAATCTACAAAACACTCAGAGGCCGCCGGGGAGGGCGCGCGTCCCTCCCGCAGCGGGTAGCGCTAGACCTTGAACTGACGCAGCAGCCCGTCGAGTTGTTCACTCAGACCGCGCAATTGGGCACTGGCCACACTCGACTGTTCCGCCGCCAGGGCGGTGCTATGGGACAGACTGGCCGCCTGGGTGACGTTCTGGTTGATGTCCTCCACGACATGGGATTGTTGCAAGGTCGCACTGGCGATAGATGCATTAAGACCGTTGAGGTTGCGCAGCGCCTGGCCGATCGCGTTCAGGCTTTCACCCGCCAGACCGGCCTGTTCGATGGTCAGTTGCGAGGCGCTGTGGCTGTCGCTGATGACCTTCACCGCCGCTTCGGAATGACCTTGCAGGCGTTCAATCATCACCTGGATCTCGGCGGTGGATTTTTGTGTGCGCTGGGCCAGCAGGCGCACTTCATCGGCCACCACGGCGAAGCCACGGCCTTGCTCGCCGGCGCGCGCGGCTTCAATCGCGGCGTTGAGCGCCAGCAGGTTGGTCTGGTCGGCAATGGAGCGGATCACTTCCAATACGCCGCCGATCTGCGTGCTTTCACTGGACAAGGTGCGGATCACGTCCACGGCCTGGCTGATGGTGGTGGAGAGCTGATCGATGCGTTGCAGGCTGCCATCGATATTGACCTGGCCCTGCTGCGCCTGGGCCTGGGCGTCGCGCATTTCGCTGGCGGCGTGTTCGGCATTCTTGGCCACGTCCTGCACGCCATAGGTGACTTCATTGATGGCGGTGGCCACCAGTTCCATCTGCTGGGACTGCTGCTGGCTGCGGTCATGGGCCTGGCTGGCGTTATTGCCCAACTCCTGGGACGACTGGCCCAAGGCATTGGCGCACGCCTGCAACTGGCTGACCACCTGGCGCAGCTTGGCGGTAAAGCTGTTGAAGTGCTGGGACAGTTGAGTGACTTCGTCGCGCCCGTGGGTGTCGAGGCTGCGGGTCAGGTCGCTTTCGCCGCTGGCGATATTGCCCATGGCGTTCACCGCAGCCTGCAACGGCTGCACGATGCTGCGGGCGATCAGTGTCACCAGCAGGGCCATCACCAGCGCGATCACCAGGCCGATCATCGAGGCTTTCCACACCTGCCCGTTGAACTCGGCCTGCACGTCGTCCACATACACACCGGAGCCGATAATCCAGCCCCAGGGTTCGAACAATTGGATATACGAAGTCTTGGCCACCGGCGCTTCGGCCCCAGGCTTGGGCCAACGATAGTTGACGATACCGGCGCCCTTGGCCTTGGCCAGGGCCACGAATTCGTTGAACACGGCAAAACCGTCGGGGTCGCGGATGGCCGAGAGGTTCTGGCCGTCGAGCTTGGGGTTGGCCGGGTGCATCACCATCACGGGCGTGAGGTCGTTGATCCAGAAATAGTCGTCGTGGTCGTAGCGCAGCCCCCGTACGGCGCTGAGGGCCTGTTTCTGCGCGGCTTCGCGGGTCATCGCGCCGGTGGTTTCCAGGCCGTGATAAAACGCCAGGATCCCACTGGCGGTCTGTACCACGTGCTGGGTCTGCAGGCGCTTGGCCTGGTAAAGGTCGTCATGAATCTGCTTGAGCATCAGCAAACCCAAAGCCAACAGCATCAGCACGGCGACTATCAGGATCAGCCAAAGCCGCCGGCTGATCGACATATTGCGCAAACTGTTCATCGTCCTGTCACTCCGGCTTTTTTATAATTGTGGCGTTTCATCGACTTTTACGCCTTGTCTGATAGGCTTTCGGCCTGAAATCGAAAAACCTGAGTACTGCCTGATTTTTCACAGAATTTTTGCAGACCGGCATTGACCATGGTCAACGCCGGGCCTTCAGCGCGCTCGTCGTCAGTGAACCATTAAAAGACTAACCGGGCATGCGCCAAGCATGACCTTTGGGGGAAGCATGGATTTTTGGACCGCCATACAGGCACTTATTCTGGGCGTCGTCGAGGGGCTCACCGAGTTCCTGCCGATCTCCAGCACCGGCCACCAGATCATCGTGGCCGATTTGCTGGATTTCACCGGCGACCGTTTCAACGCTTTCAATATCATCATCCAGCTGGGCGCCATTCTCGCGGTGGTGTGGGAGTTTCGCGGCAAGATTTTCGATGTGGTCACCGGCCTTCCAACCCAACCCAAGGCCCGGCGTTTCACCGCCAACCTGCTGATCGCGTTTTTGCCGGCGGTGGTGCTGGGGGTGATTTTCGCCGATGCCATTCACCATTACCTGTTCAACCCGATCACTGTCGCCGCCGCGTTGGTAGTGGGTGGTTTGATCATGCTGTGGGCCGAGCGCCGCCAGCATGAAGTGCACGCCGAAACAGTGGATGACATCACCTGGAAGGATGCACTGAAGGTGGGGTTTGCCCAGTGCCTGGCGATGATTCCCGGCACCTCGCGCTCCGGCGCAACCATTATCGGCGGCCTGTTGTTCGGCCTGTCGCGCAAGACCGCCACCGAGTTTTCGTTCTTCCTGGCCATGCCGACCATGGTGGGCGCGGCGGTGTACTCGGGCTACAAGTACCGCGACCTGTTCCAGCCGGCTGACCTGCCGGTATTCGCCATCGGCTTCGTCACCTCATTCATTTTCGCGATGATCGCGGTCAAGGGCCTGCTCAAGTTCATTGCCAGCCATAGCTACGCGGTGTTCGCCTGGTACCGGATCGCGTTCGGCCTGCTGATCCTGGCGACCTGGCAGTTCGGCTGGATCGACTGGGCGGCCGCCAAGGCATGACGATCCAGCATCCCCGCCTCAAGGCGCTGGTCTTTGTACTGCTGTGCGCGGCGCCGCTGCTGGGCGCGGGCCTGCTGTGGTATCGCGGCGAGACCGTGTTGCCGCTGGTGGCGTATGGCGTGGTCAGCGTGGTGGCGTTTTTCTTGTACTGGAGCGATAAACGCAAAGCCCGCACCGACAGCTGGCGCACCCCCGAAAACGTCCTGCACGCCGTCGAGCTGGCGGGCGGCTGGCCTGGCGCGTTAATCGCTCAGCAAGTGTTCCGGCACAAGACGCGTAAGGTGTCTTACCAGGTGCTGTTCTGGGTGATTGTGCTGCTGCACCAGGTGTTCTGGCTCGATCAGCTGTTCCTGGGCGGTACCCTGGGCTCAATCCTCTAGCTTCAACCCGATCTGCGTGCGCTTGGGCAACCTGCTGACCACCAGTTGGTGAGAGCGTTGCAACAGGCCGCGCAGTTCATCGTCGCCCAGCGGGTAGGGCGTATTCATGATGATCCAGTGGGCGCGCGCCAGGTACGGCGCGGGGTGAATACCCGGACGGTCGACATGGCCGAGAAACAGGTCCTGGTCCACCTTGAATGCCAGCGAGTCGCCGCGCAGGTTCTGCAGGGCGAACATCTTGTTGCCGGCAATCGAAAACACCCGCACGCCACCCCATTTGTAATCTTCCCGCGCGCCGGGCAGGCCCAGGCAGAAATGTGCGACTTGTGTTTCAGTCAGGCTCATAACAGGCGATCTCCACAGCTTTTGAAACCTTCTTCCAGGTAGTCGATCCACGCGCGAATCGCCGGCAGCACGCCACGTCGGTGCGGGTACACCGCCTGCAGCCAGCCCCCCGGCAGTGACCACTCCGGCAGCAATTGCACCAGCCGGCCACTGGCAAGCTCCTCTTCGCAGTACATCATGGGCAACACAGTAAAGCCCACGCCCATGATCGCGCTGGCCTTGCGCACGACAAAATCATCAATGCCCAGGCGCGCCTCCATCACCAGGTCGTGAGCGTTGCCCTGCGGGTCAAGCAGGCGTTGATGCACCATGCGGTCGGCCTCCAGCGCGCCGAGGATCGGCAGTTGCTTGAGGTCGTCAAGGGTGGTGATCGACCGACCGTGCAGGAAGCTCGGGCTGGCCACCAGCGCTGTCTGTGCGGCGCGCAGGCGCTTGGTCACCAGCAGTGGGTCTTCATCGCCCAGTTCGCGCACACGCAGGGCCACATCGATGCCTTCGGCGACCAGGTCGACGCGGCGGTTGACCAGGGTCATCTCCAGTTGCACCTGGGGGTGAGCGGCGAGAAAGCCCGCCACCAGGTCCGGCAGGATGTGCTGCGCCAACCCCACCGGGCAACTGACGCGCAGGCGCCCCCGAGGCTGGCTGGACATGCTGGCCACGGCCTCGTCGGCCGCCTCCGCTTCCAGCAGCATCGCCTGGCAGTGGCGCAGGTAACGTTCGCCGACGGCGGTGAGGGTCAGTTGCCGCGTGGTGCGTTGCAGCAGGCGTGCGCCGAGGCGCTCTTCCAGCTCGGCGATGCGCCGCGACAGGCGCGACTTGGGAATGCCCAGCAACCGCCCGGCTGCGGCAAAGCCGCCGGCTTCGACGACTTTGGCAAAGTAGTAAAGATCGTTCAGGTCTTGCATGCGTGGCCTATTGTCCTGTCAGTGGGACAAACTATCGCATTTCAGGCGTCTTATCGGCTATTGGTTTGATGCGTAGCCTTAGCACCATCTGATCGACATTCCTGATCTCATTTGGAGCATGGCCATGAAACTGTTGCATATCGATTCCAGCATTCTGGGTGACAACTCGGCTTCCCGTGCGCTCAGCGCCGCCGTGGTGCGTGCGTGGCAAGCCGCCGAGCCAGGCGTGCAGGTGACTTACCGCGACCTGGCCAGCGAGGGCATCAACCATTTCTCCGGCGCCACCCTGGGTGCCTTGGGCACCGCCGAGGAACTGCGCGACGCCGCGCAAAAGCACGAGGCCGAGCTGAGCGCTTCGTCGCTGGCTGAATTCCTCGCCGCCGACGCGCTGGTGATCGGCGCGCCGATGTACAACTTCACCATCCCGAGCCAGCTCAAGGCCTGGATCGACCGCATCGCGGTGGCCGGTCAGACCTTCCGCTACACCGAAGCCGGCCCTGAAGGCCTGTGCGGCGACAAGAAAGTCATCATCGTCTCCACGGCCGGTGGTTTGCACGCCGGACAAACCTCTGGCGCGGCCCATGAAGGCTACCTGCGGCTGGTACTGGGCTTCCTTGGCATCACCGACATTGAGTTCGTACGCGCCGAAGGCCTGGCCTACGGTGACGAAGTGCGCAGCAAAGCCCTGAGCGACGCCAACGTACTCATCAACGAACATTTGTTCGCCGCCGCGTAAGGCTTGTGTAAATTTCCCCTCGCCTCGGTTTCAATCCGAAACCGGGCGCCTAAACTCTGTATTCTGCTCGCCTGAACGCGATCGGAGTACGGAGTTTTTTCGTTTGCCCGCTGTCATTAAAATGTGGCCCGGCTTGTGCAAGCGTGGGTTCAATGCCTGGACTTTTATTCGACATGTCGGTTCTCACGCAGCAAAGGTGGACATCCCCATGATGCGTCTTTGTGCTGTTATGGTTCTTTCCCTGCTCGGCGGCCTGGTTTCAGTGCAGGCCGCGCCCGCACCGCACCCCCATTGGAGTGTGGGTTTTCATCGCATGAGTTTTCTCGACCCGCTCGACCTGCAGCCGATGAAGGCCATCGCGTTCTACCCCTCCACCGGTCTGGAGCACAGTACCCAGGTCGGTGCGTACCATGTCGCCGCTACCGAAGACTCCAAAATCGCCATCGGACGTTTCCCGATGCTGATGCTGTCCCACGGCAATACCGGTACGCCGCTGGCCCTGCATGACCTGGCGACGTCCCTGGCACGCAAAGGCTTTGTGGTGGTGGCGGTTCTGCACCCCGGCGACAACTATAAGGATCACAGCCGCCTGGGCACCGTGAGCAACCTGTATGGGCGTCCGATTCAGATTTCCGAAGCGATCACCGCCACATTGAGCGACCCGATGCTGTCACCGTTCGTGGATGTCGACCAGGTCGGTGTGATCGGTTACTCGGCCGGCGGCGAGACCGCATTGATCCTGGCCGGGGCCAAGCCGGATTTCGACCGCCTGCGCCGCTATTGCCAGGAGCGCCCCGAAGACCGCGACGCCTGCACCACCAAGGGCGAGCTGGTGGTGGACCGCGACGATCTGCAACCCCAGGCCGACTCTCGCATCCACGCATTAATGCTGATGGCGCCCCTGAGCCTGATGTTCGGTCGTCATACCCTGGCGGACGTGCATGTGCCGGTGCTGCTCTACAGTGGCGACGGCGACAAACTGGTGGCGGTGGACAAGAATGCCGCGGCGCTGGCACGCAAGCTGCCGGAACCGCCGGATTTCAAATTGCTGGCCGGGGCCGGGCACTTCGTCTTCATGGCCCCGTGCGACAGCGATCAGTTGGCGGCCATGCCTGCGGTGTGCACCGATGCCGACGGGGTTGACCGTGAAGGCATTCATCGCGACCTGATTTCCGAGGCCGGGCGGTTTTTCAGTCATACCCTCAGCGAGCCCAGCCGTGCGGGCTTGCAGACCGCGGATCAGTAAGCGCGTCGCTTGAGCAGCACGCTCAGGCCCAGCGCCGCCACCGACAGCAGCGCCGCGCAGAAGAAGATCCAGCCGTAGCCCAGGTTCAGCGCGACAAAGCCCATCAGTGGCCCGGCAATCGCCAGGGCCAGGTCGAAGAACACCGCATAGGCACTCAAGCCGGCGCCGCGACTGCTGTTGGGCACTTGTTTGATCGCCTCCACACCCAGCGCCGGGTACACCAGCGACAAGCCCAGCCCGGTCAGCCCGGCGCCGATCAGCGCCACGCCGGTGCTGGGCGCCAGCCACAGCAGGGTCAGCCCGAGGGTCTCGATGCTCATGCATGCAATCGCCGCGCGAAAGCCGCCGAAACGGCTGATGGCTGAGATAAACAGCAGCCGCGCGAGAATAAAGCACACCCCGAACACCGTCAGGCAATACGCCGCGCCGACCCAGCCGCGATTGAGGTAGTACAAGGTGATAAAGGTGGTGAGGGTGCCGTAGCCGATGGACGCCAGGCACAAGCTGGTGCCGAACGGGGCGATACGCCCGAACACCGCCCAGAACGGCAGACGTTCGCCGCGTACCACCGGCACCGATGGCTTGTTGCGGATCAGCACCAGGCCCAACGCCGCCAGCACCGTGAGTGCCAACCCCAAGCTGTTGTAGCTGTACTCGGCGACCATTACCACGCCCAGCGGTGCGCCAATGGCGATGGCGCCATATGAGGCGATGCCGTTCCAGGAGATCGAACGCGCCGTATGCTCGACGCCAACCTGGCCCATGCACCAACTGATGGTGCCCACGCCGATCAGCCCCTGGGCCACGCCCAGCAACAGCCGTGCGATGATCAGAATGCCCAGGCTCAAGCTGGGCAGGCTTTCCAGCAGCGTCGCGAAAAATGTCAGCACGCCACTGACCAGAATGCCGGACAGCCCCATCACAATCGCGCGCTTGGTGCCGACGTTGTCCGACATGCGCCCGGCCATGGGACGGCTGAGCAAGGTCGCCAAGTACTGCGAGCCGATGGTCAACCCGGCGACCACTGCGCTGAAACCCAGTTGCTCGTGCACATAGCCCGGGATGACTGCGATCGGCAGGCCGATGCAGATAAAGGCGATAAAGGTGTAGAACACGATGGAGACGATCTGCAACGTGATCGACAGGGAGCAGGGGGCGGCGTTGGGCATGGGCACTCGTTCGCTGGCGGGCGGTGAGGGCATCATGGCAAGGGCCTGGGGGAAAAGGAAGCAGCCTAACGATTAATGATAGTGCTCAATCAGATGCAAAAAGCCCCGTCACAGTGGACAGGGCTCTATCTTGCCGCTTGTCGCTAACCGCTGATCGCTGCCCTTAAAACACCACACCCTGGCTGCGCAGGTAGTCGTCATAGGTGCCGCTGAAGTCGATCACACCGTTGGCGCTCAACTCGATGATGCGAGTGGCCAGGGACGATACGAACTCACGGTCGTGGCTGACGAAAATCAGCGTGCCCGGGTAGTTCTCCAGCGCCAGGTTCAGCGCTTCGATGGATTCCATGTCCAAGTGGTTGGTCGGTTCGTCCATGATCAGCACGTTCGGCTTTTGCAGGATCAGCTTGCCGAACAGCATGCGGCCTTGCTCGCCACCGGAGATCACCTTCACGGACTTTTGGATTTCATCGTTGGAGAACAGCATGCGACCCAGAGTGCCACGGATCATCTGCTCGCCTTGGGTCCACTGGCCCATCCAATCGAACAGCGTGACATCGTCTTCGAAGTCGTGAGCGTGGTCCTGGGCGTAGTAGCCCAGCTCTGCGGCGTCGGTCCACTTGATGCTGCCTGCATCCGGCGTCAGTTCATTGACCAGGGTGCGTAGCAGGGTCGTCTTGCCGATACCGTTCGGGCCGATGATCGCCACACGCTCGCCGGCTTCGATCTGGAAGCTGAAGTCCTTGAACAGCGGCTTGCCGTCGAAGCCCTTGGCCATGCGCTCGACGATGACCGCCTGGCGATGCAGCTTCTTGTTCTGTTCGAAACGAATGAACGGGCTCACACGGCTCGACGGCTTGACCTCGGCCAGCTGGATCTTGTCGATCGCCTTGGCACGGGAGGTGGCCTGCTTGGCTTTCGAGGCGTTGGCCGAAAAGCGGCTGACGAACGATTGCAGTTCGGAGATCTGCGCTTTCTTCTTGGCGTTGTCCGACAGCAGTTGCTCGCGGGACTGGGTCGCCACGGTCATGTATTCGTCGTAGTTGCCCGGGAACAGGCGCAGCTCGCCGTAGTCCAGGTCAGCCATGTGGGTGCATACGCTGTTCAGGAAGTGACGGTCGTGAGAGATGATGATCATCAGGCTGGAGCGCTGGGTCAGGATGTTTTCCAGCCAGCGGATGGTGTTGATGTCCAGGTGGTTGGTCGGTTCGTCGAGCAACAGCACTTCAGGATCGGAGAACAATGCCTGGGCCAGCAGCACGCGCAGCTTCCAGCCAGGGGACACTTCGCTCATCGGGCCGAAGTGCTGCTCCAAGGGAATACCCAGGCCCAGCAGCAGTTCACCGGCGCGGGATTCGGCGGTGTAGCCGTCCATCTCGGCGAATTCGGTTTCCAGCTCGGCCACGGCCATGCCGTCTTCTTCGCTCATTTCCGGCAGCGAGTAGATGCGGTCGCGTTCGGCCTTGACCTTCCACAGCTCCTCGTGGCCCATGATCACGGTGTCCAGCACGGTGAATTCTTCGTAGGCGAACTGGTCCTGGCGCAATTTACCCAGGCGCACGTTCGGCTCGAGCATGACCTGGCCACCGGACGGATCGAGATCGCCACCGAGGATTTTCATGAAGGTCGACTTGCCGCAACCGTTGGCACCGATCAGACCATAACGGTTGCCGGCGCCGAACTTGACCGAGACGTTCTCGAAAAGCGGCTTGGCGCCGAACTGCATGGTGATGTTAGCTGTGGAGATCAATTACTTTACCTATCAATGGGTTGCGCGCGTGGCAGCGGGTGCCGCCAGGCATGCGTCAACAGCGACATCAAGGCGCGAAACCCGGTCGCTGAGCAGAAAATGGGGGATGTGTGTTGGAATTTGGCGCGCATTGTCGCATATGTCAGGCGACAGTTGTATGGCGCGCTACAGATGGTTTCTCCAGCGTCTCGGGCATTGCCAGCCATAGCAGCGCCAACGCCGCGGCCGCTACCCCGGCCAGGGTCAGGAACGCGGCGTTATAGCCGGCTTGCTGTACGACGAAGCCCGCCAGGCTGTTGCTCAATGCCGCGCCCAGGCCGAATACCGTGGACAATGCGCCAAGGCTCACGTTAAAGCGCCCGGTCCCCTGGGTGAGGTCCTTGACGATCACCGGGAACAACGCGCCGAAGATTCCCGCGCCGACGCCGTCGAGCATCTGCACCGCCACCAGCCAATAAGGGTCGTTGGACAACGTGTACAACACACCGCGCAGCGGCAGGATCAGGAAACCCATCAGCAGTAACGGTTTACGCCCCCATACATCGGCTTTGCTGCCCACCAGCCAGGCCATCGGCACCATGACCAACTGCGCGGCCACGATGCATGCCGACGTCAACGGTGTAGCCATGTGCAGGTTGATCTGCGACAGCTTCTGGCTGACCAGAGGCAGCATCGCCGCATTGGCCAGATGGAAGAGGGCGCAGCACACGGCGAACAGCAGCAGCGGCCGGTTCGCCAGCAACACGCTGATGCCGGACGGCTGTTCGTGGTCACTGTGATGGGCCGGATCAAAGCCACGGGCGACTTCGTGATCGATGGCGGTAGCCGAGACGCAGCTGACCGCGACGATGCTGGCCACCGCCATGAACGCCATCAGGTAGAACACCACCACGGGCCCGAACAGGTAGGCCAGGCCACCGGCCAGCAGCGCGGCCACGGCATTGCCGGCGTGATTGAAGGTTTCATTGCGCCCCGTGCGCCGGGTAAATGCGCGCGGCCCCGTGATCCCCAAGGAAATCGCCGAGATCGCCGGCGCAAACACCGAGGCCGCGACTGCGCTGGCGGCCTGGGTCAGGGCCACCAGGCTGAACGAACTGACGAAGGGCAGCATCAGGCAACTGCCGGTCACCAGCAGCGCTGCCACCGCGATCACCGCCCGCTTGCTGCGGGTGCGATCGATCAGCGCGCCTGCCGGGCCCTGGGTGAGCAGGGCGGCGATCCCGGCGAGGGTCATGACTACGCCAATGCTGGCCGGGTCCCACTTGTGCACCGCCAGCAGGTAGATCGCCAGGTACGGGCCCAGGCCGTCGCGTACGTCCGCCAGAAAGAAATTCAGGCTGTCCAGGCTCAGGGTATTGCGCAAGTCGGAAGGGTTGGCCACGGCAAGGTCTGCGGGAGGAGGCGTTCAACGGTTGAGCGCGCATTGCGTTAATGACCCGCGGCCCCTGCCTTTAGTTTCGTGGCTGCCGCGTCAGCGTCGCCGTACGAAGGTGCGCATGGTCTGGCCTGGGCCGGTCTTGAACACGGTCGGGCGGGGCATGTTTTCGTCGGCGGCTATAAATACGAATTCATCGCCCTCCAAGCGGTAGCTGGCCGGTAACGCCTTACCGGCGTCGTCGCCGATGGCGTCAACCCAGGTAATGCTCTTGGGCTGGGTGAGGCTGTTCAGGCTGAACCGGCCGGCCAGCAAAACATCGCCGGCGAGGGTTTTCACTTCGAAGCAATCCCCGCTGATGGTCGTGATCGCACCGGGCGCAGTGTGGGCATCCGCAGGGTTGAGTACGCCATTGTCCTCAAGGGAGGTTTGCTCCCACGCGCCTTGCAGCGCAAGAAAGTCCGGGTCTGGATCAGGATGCATATCAAGTCCTTTTTGGTGCAGTGAGTGTCATCAACAGGGGTTTTTTAATAAATGCCTGGCAAGTGTAGTGGTGAGAGTCTGTAGGATGATTCTCGACGCAAGCCACGCCGAAAGAAATTTCCTTGCAGTAGCAGCTATTTAACGATCTTTTGACTATTCTTGTGACAACAATAAGGCAGTCGTCTGTTTATTCTGAAAGATGGCTCGCTTAACTGAAACAGAAATGAAATCAAACTGCGTGGGATTTTTCCTCGGACTGAGTGGTCAGATCGCCATTGGTGGGCCCGTTCGGCGGGATTCAGGGCGTTGTCCCTGTGTTTCGGCGAGTTGGCCGAGTCTTCGAGATGGCTTTTTAGTGTCAATTTTAAGGTGGCTTGCATTTTGAATCGAACTTCCCCGCTTAACACGTCTTCCTCGTCAGACGAAATTGACCTGTTTGAACTGTTTCACTCGATTTGGCGGCAAAAAAAGCTGGTAGTAGGTTGTACGATTCTTGCGGGCGTACTGGGAGCGGGCTATGCGTTCCTGGCGCCGAAGACCTATGAAGTCAGCAGTGTGTTGCGCCCGGCGGCGATCAACGAACTGGACGCACTGAACCGTTCCGAAGTCTACAAGCTGCCCCCAGCCGATGCGCTGTCGAAGGTTGGCGCTCAGCTGGATTCCTATGACGCACGGCTGGGGTTTTTCAAATCCCATGAACAATTGTTTGCCGCGTTCCAGAAACCGGGCCAGAGCCTTGAGCAGAGTTTCGAAGACTTCAACCGTAACTCAGTCAACCTGATCCTGCCGGACCCGAAAAAGTCCGATTCGCTGAGCACCTATATCCGTCTGGAGCTTCAGTACCCGGCGGATATCGACGGCGTGGCGATCCTCAATGGTTTCGTCGACTATGCCATCGCCGCCGAGCGCGAGCAGGTGGGCGCTGACCTCAAGGTGATCGTCAACAACCGTCTCAATGAGCTCAAGGGTAAGATCGACGCCGCGCGCGCCAATTACGAAACCGATAAAGAGTCCAAGATCGCCAAGCTGCTGGAGGCCGATCGACTCAAGCGCGCGCAGTTGCAGGATGAGCTCAGCGCCTTGCGTCTGCAGATGAAAATGGAGCGCACCAACCGCCTGGCCGAACTGGCGGAAGCGATCGCGATCGCCAAGTCCATGGGTATCCGGACGCCGACCACGCCTTCTTCCATGGCTGATGCCGGTCGAAGTGGTTCCGGCCAGGTCATGCGCACCGAAGTCAACAACCAGAAGATTCCGCTGTATTTCCTTGGCACCGAAGCCCTTGAGGCAGAGCGTGTGGCCTTGCAGCAACGCACCAGCGATGACTTCACCAACCCCCGCATCGCCGAGATCGGCAAAGAACTTCAGATGCTGGAGACAAACCGTGAGGTCGAGGTGCTGCGCAAGCGTGGGAATGAGGACATCTTTCTGCAGGACGTCGAACCGCTGCGCGCCGAGGTTGCCCGCTTGCGTAACCTGAACATCGACATGAGCAATCTCAAGCTGGTGACCGTCGACCGCCGTGCCCAGGAGCCTCTGTCTCCGATCAAGCCTAAGAAGGGCCTGGTCATCGCGTTGAGTTTGGTCGGCGGCTTGGTACTGGGCTTGCTGATCGCACTGATTCGCCACTTCATGCAGTCTCATCGGTCAGCCGTGCCGTATGCGCAAGTTGATGACGGCCGGTTCGCCCGCCGTGAGCGCAAGGACGACGAGCTGCCGCTGTAACGCCCCTCCCGCAAGGGCTTGTCCTATGGCAAGCCCGCACTTGCAACACCGCCAGTTGACAGCTTTTCACAATTCTTAGTTAACCTTTGGTTACAAAATGTGGCTAAATAACGGCCAATGGTCACGAACCGGTTGCTCAGCCATCCGCTCGTGCCGACTATGTGAATTGTGATTTCAGGTGCTGCTATTTAATCCTCGGCCGTCGTGGGCACGCAGGAGCAGCCTGTTCTCTTCTGACGTGTGACGAAATCCCTTGAAACTCATCATTGTTGCTCTTTACGTTGCCTCCATCGCGTATGTACACCTGCGTGGCCGTGTGCGACACAAGCTGGGTCGCCAGCTCAGCGATCACTCGACCTTCCTGGCGCCAATCAACTGTTTTCTTTATCTGTTCTCCAAATTACCCAGTCGGCCTTATCTCGCGCCCGGCGATTTTCCCGACCTGAGCCCCTTGCAGGAACACTGGCGGGAAATCCGCGAGGAGGCCCAGAACCTGCTGCGCGCCGGTGAGATCAAGCGCTCCGAGCAGCACGATGACGTGGGTTTCAACTCGTTCTTCAAGTCCGGCTGGAAGCGTTTCTACCTCAAGTGGTACGGCGACAGCCACCCTTCGGCCATGAAGTTGTGCCCGCGCACCACCGAGCTGGTGCAAGGCATCGGCTCGATCAAGGCGGCGATGTTCGCCGAGCTGCCGCCGGGCGCCAAGCTGGTGCGTCATCGTGATCCGTATGCCGGTTCCTACCGCTATCACCTGGGTCTGGACACCCCCAACGACCCAGGTTGCTACATCAATGTGGACGGCGAAACCTACTATTGGCGCGATGGCGAGCCGGTCATGTTCGACGAGACTTACATCCACTACGCCGAAAACACCACGGCGCACAATCGCATCATCCTGTTCTGCGATATCGAGCGGCCGATGAAGTATCGCTGGGCGGCCGCGTTCAACCGCTGGTTCAGCCGCACCGTCATGTCCGCCGCCGGCTCGCCCAATGACGCGGGCGACAAGACCGGCGGGTTGAACCGCGCCTTTGCGCGGCTGTACAAGATTCGACTGCGCGGCAAAGAACTGAAGAAGCGCAACCGCACGCGTTATTACCTGGAAAAATGGGCAATCTTCGCCGCGCTCGCGCTGATTTTCATATGGATCTGACCCGCCCGGCGGCGCCCCTCACTGCGGTGGGCGGGCGCCTAGCTTGTCCCACATCTTGCGGGTGATCTTTTGTCGGTTGGCATAGCCTTGCCATGGATCGGCCTTCACTCCCTGCAGGCGTTGCAACAGATTGGCGACGGTCCATTGCTGTGCCCCGCGCAGATTTTTCAGCTCCTGGCGACTGACGGGCACCGACACCGGCAGCCCTGGCCGTGCACGCACGGAGTAGGCCGCCACGGTGCTGGCCCCGCGGGCGTTGCGCAGATAATCGATAAATATCTTGCCCACACGGTTCTTCGGCCCGGAAGTGGCAGTGAATCGCTCGGGCAATTGCTGGGTCATGAACTGCGCCACGGCCTTGGCGAACGCCTTGACCGTATCCCAACCGTCGCGTCGCGCCAGCGGCACCACCAGGTGCAGGCCCTTGCCGCCGCTGGTCTTGACGAAGGCCTCGAGCCCCAGCTCATCCAGCACCGATAACGTCAGTTGAGCCGCTTCCAGCATGGCTTTCCATGGCAACGCCGGGTCCGGGTCGAGGTCAAGCACGAACAGGTCCGGGGTTTCGATTTTGTCCCACGTCGCGCCCCACGTATGCAGTTCGATGGTGCCCATCTGTACGGCACCGATCAGGGCCTGAACCGTGTCGATTTCCATCAGCCGCGCGTGACCGGGGTCCAGCGCCGGGTCCAGCTGTTTGATATGTGGAATCGCCAGGCGCTCGGAATGCTTTTGAAAGAACTGCTCGCCTTCGATACCTTCCGGGGCGCGCAGCAGTGACACCGGGCGCTGATGCAGGAACGGCATCAGCCACTGGCTGATGCTGCTGTAGAACTGCGCCAGTTGCTGTTTCTGCGTGCCGCTTTGCGGGTCTATCACGCGGTCGGGGTGACTGATCTTCACCCCGTGGTCGGCGCTTGGCGCAGTCGAAGACTGGGCCTTGCGCGGCACTTCGTGCACGATCTGAGCGGCCGGTTTGTCGGTGCGCATTCCAACAAACGCTGCCTGGCGTACCACACCCTCACGGGTCCATTCGGCAAACTGCACTTCACCGACGAGGCTCGGTTCCACCCAGTGCACCCCACGGGCCTGGGCACTGGTCAAAGGCTTGCGCAGCGGTGAACTGTCGCGCTCCAGTGTTTTTAACTGCGCGTAGATGTTTTTCAATGCGGCCTGGTCGAAGCCGGTGCCGACACGCCCGGCATACACCAGCCCGGTATCGTCATTGACCGCCAGCAACAGCGCACCGAAGCCGCTGCGCGAACCTTGGGGCCGGGTATAACCGACAATCACAAACTCCTGGCGCAAACGGCATTTGAGCTTGACCCAGTCGTTGCTGCGTCGCGACACGTAGGGGCTGCCCAGGCGTTTGCCGATGACCCCCTCCAGCGACAGGTCGCAGGCGCTTTCGAAAATATCCCGGTGGTTGGCGGCGAAGGCGTCGGAAAAACGCAGCAATTTGCTTCGGCTACCGGCCAGCGCAGCCTTGAGCGCGGCGCGCCTTTGTTCTACCGGGGCCTCGCGTTGATCCTGGCCGTCCAGGAATGGCGCATCGAACAGGTAATAGATGATGTCCAGGCTTCGGCCGATATCAAAGGCGTTCTGCAGGGCCTGGAAATCCGGCAGCCCGTCGCTGTTGAGGCTGACGACTTCACCGTCGAGCCAGCTGTCCTTGAGCTTGAGCGCCTGAAGCGCCTTGGCCTGGCGTGGTAACCGTTCGGTCCAGTCATGCCCGTTGCGTGTAAACAGGCGTACCTCGCCATCGCGGATACGCGCCAGGATACGATAGCCATCGAACTTGATTTCGTACTGCCAATCGCCTTCGGGCGCGCGCTCAACCAGGGTGGCCAACTGAGGTGTGAATTGATCGGGGATGGCATGGGTGGCGGTCGTTTTTTTCGCCCCAGCCTTGGGTTTGGCGGGCGATTTGGATTTGGGTTTCGCGCTCGCCGGCGGTTTGATCGAGGCGGTGCTGAGTACGCTGTCAGGTTCGGCCTGCACAATGTCGTACTCCGTGGCCGGGCGCGCCTGCGGGTCTTTTTCCTTGATCAGCAACCATTGTTCCTTGTCGCCGCTGCCCTTGAGGCGAGTACGCACCAGCGTCCAATCGCCGCTGAGTTTTTCCCCGACCAGGGTGAATTTGAGCTTGCCGCCCGCGTACGCCTGTTGCGGGTCGTCGTGGGGTTGCCAGACACCGCGGTCCCACACGATGACGTCCCCGGCGCCGTACTGGCCGGCGGGGATGCTGCCTTCGAAGTCGCCATAGCTCAGAGGATGATCTTCGACGTGCACCGCCAGGCGCTTCTGGCTCGGATCCAGGCTGGGGCCCTTGGGGACGGCCCAGCTCTTGAGAACGCCGTCCAGCTCCAGGCGAAAATCATAGTGGAGGTGGCGGGCGTCATGTTTCTGGATCACAAACGACAGCGCTGACGCCTTGCGTTTCTTGGCGGCTGACTCGGTGCCCGACGGTTCGGCAGTGATCTGGAAGTCGCGTTTGCGGTTGTACTCACTCAACGGCTTTGCCATATGGATCTCCTGGCGATGGCAGGTTCAAGAGGCTTTTTTCGAGGATTTCTTCGCCGCCGGTTTCTTCGCCGACGGCTTGCCGGCCAGGCTGCGCTTGAGCAGTTCGGTCAGATCGATCACATCGGCCGACTTGCGCTCCTCTTCGCCTTCCTGGGACTCCACGTCTTCGATCTTGCCGGCCTTGGCTTTCTTCTCCACCAGCGCCATGATTTTTTCCTGGAAGCTGTCGCGGTACTCCTCGGGTTGCCACTCGGCCGTCATGTCTTCCACCAAGCGTTTGGCCATGTCCAGTTCACCTTTGGCCAGGCTGGGCTTGGTGACGTCGCTGCCCAACTCCAGCTCATCCAACCCGCGCACTTCGGCGGGCCAGCGCAGCAGTACCAGCACCAGCGCCGACTCCAGCGGCATCAGCGCCGCCAAGTGCTGCTTGGTGTGCAGCACCACATTGGCCAGGGCCACCTTGCCGGTTTTTTTCAGGGTTTCGCGCAACAGTGCGTACACCTTGCCGCCGCGTTTGTCGGGGGCCAGAAAGTACGGTGTGTCGATGTTCTGCAAGGGGATCTGGTCACTGGCGACAAATGCGATGATCTCGATGGTCTGCGTCGACTTGGGGTGGGCCGAGCGGATTTCATCCTCGCTGAGCACCACGTAACGACCCTTTTCGTAAGCCACGCCCTTGACGATGTTCTCCTTGGTCACTTCTTTGCCGGTGGTCTTGTTGATGCGCTTGTAACCCACCGGGTCCATGCTGCGCTTGTCCAGCCAGTCGAAGTCGACGCCTTGGTGGGAGGTAGCCGAGACCAGTGAGACGGGGATATGAACCAGGCCGAAACTGATGGCGCCTTTCCAGATTGCCCTTGGCATGTGTGCGATTCCTTGAGAAGAAACTGTGTTCGGGTGACTCGATGGCGGCGCGAAAAGTTTCGCCGGGCGGATATGCGGACAGATCGTGTTACACCTCTGCGGAAACAATTTAATTACCAAAGGCGAACCCAAGGCGTAGCGTGCTATCGAAAGCACGAACGACTCGTCTCAAAGAGGTTTGCTCATGAACAGGTGCATGCGTCACGTTGCAACGCTGGTTTTGGGCCTGGCGCTGATGCCATTGGCCCACGCCCAAAACCTGCCTGGCCGCAGCGATGCCAACACCGGGCCGATTCACCGTGCCAACCCCAACAGCATGCAGGGCACCCAGCCCAATGCGCCGGTTACCCGCGGTATCCAGACCGTGCCGACGCAACGCACACCGACCCTGGAAAACGGCGGCATCGGCAATCGCTACCCCCAGCGCCAGGCCGCGCCCACTCGCCCGGCCACCGAACCCAAAGCCCCCACTTATGATGCCAACGGCAATCGCCGGTAAGGACTCGTCTTATGTTGCTACGCAAAACCCTGCTGGCCGCGTTGTGCGCCACATCCCTGATGCCGTTGGCGGCGGTGCAGGCCGCCGATTCGCAACAGTTCCCCAGCGAGCAAGGCAGCATCACCGCCACGCCGATCGCCAGAGGCCTGGATCATCCGTGGGCAGTGGCGTTCCTGCCCGACAGCCAAGGCTTTCTGGTCACCGAGCGCCCAGGCCACCTGCGCGTCGTCAGTGCCAATGGCAAGCTGTCGGCGCCCTTGAGCGGCGTGCCGCAAGTGTGGGCCAAAGGGCAGGGCGGGTTGTTGGATGTGGTGTTGTCACCGGACTTCAAACACGACCGCCTGGTGTATCTGTCTTACGCCGAGGGCGGCGGCAAGGGCGGCAAGGCGGGCACCGCAGTGGGGCGCGGGCGCCTGGCGGCCGATCTCAGTGGCCTGACCGATTTCACTGTGATCCTGCGCCAGGAGCCCAAGCTTTCCACCGGCAATCATTTCGGCTCGCGCCTGGCGTTCGATCGTGACGGTTACCTGTTCGTGACCCTCGGCGAGAATAATGACAGGCCTACCGCCCAGGACCTGGACAAACTGCAGGGCAAGATCGTGCGTATCTACCCCGACGGACGCGTGCCGGATGACAACCCCTTCGTGGGTCAGGAAGGCGTACGCCCCGAGATCTGGTCCTATGGTCAGCGCAACCCGCAAGGTCTGGCATTGAACCCATGGAGCGGTACGCTGTGGGAAAACGAACATGGTCCACGGGGCGGCGATGAAATCAATATCATCGAGCGCGGCAAGAACTATGGCTGGCCGCTGGCGACCCACGGTATCAACTATTCGCTGACGCCGATTCCTGAGGCCAAGGGCAAGACCGTGGAGGGCACAGTGGCGCCGCACCATGTGTGGGAACAATCACCGGGTATCAGCGGCATGGCGTTTTATGACGCTGATCGCTTCAAGCCTTGGCAACACAACGTATTTATCGGCGCCCTGGCGAGCCAGGCGTTGATTCGCTTGCAGTTCGAGGGCGATAAGGTGGTACACGAGGAGCGCCTGCTCGGCGGCCTGAAGGCGCGAATCCGTGATGTGCGACAAGGGCCGGATGGCTACCTGTATGTACTGACCGATGAGGATGACGGCGTGTTGTACCGGGTGGGTTTGAATCAGGACTGACAAGGATGAGCCACCCACACGTGGGAGCGGGCCAGGCCCACTCCCACCTGTTTGCGCGGGGCGGGCTTACAGGCCCAGCGCCGACAAGCCCGGATGATCGTCCGGCCGACGGCCCAGCGGCCAGTGGAACTTGCGGTCACTTTCCTTGATCGGCATGTCGTTGATGCACGCAAATCGATTGGCCATCAGGCCGTGCTCGTCGAACTCCCAGTTCTCGTTGCCGTAGGAGCGGAACCAGTTGCCGGAGTCGTCATGCCATTCATAGGCATAACGCACGGCGATGCGATTATCGGTAAACGCCCACAATTCCTTGATCAGGCGATACTCCAGTTCCTTGGCCCATTTGCGCGTCAGAAAGCCCTTGGCTTCTTCGCGGTTGTGGGCAAATTCGGCGCGGTTGCGCCACTGGGTATCGAGGGTGTAGGCCAGGGATACGCGCTGCGGATCCCGTGAGTTCCAGCCGTCTTCGGCCAGGCGCACTTTTTCGATCGCCGACTCGCGGGTAAACGGCGGCAGGGGCGGACGCGGTTGTTCAATGGATGACATGCTGCGACTCCTTCTACATTAGTTTTAACGAAAGTTGCTCAGCCTGCGGGTTCACAGTCCCAATAACGTTCGCGCCATGCATTGCGCATTATCGGCCGCTGTTGAATCGCCCATCACCAGGGCAACGGTAATGGCGCCATCGATCAGGATCAGCAGGTGCGCGGCCTGCCGCTCGGGGTCGGGGGTGCCATGTGCTTTACACAGTTCAAGCAAGTACTCGAACAGTTTCTGTTTGTGGGCCTTGGCCAGCAGGCGGACCGGGTTTTGCGGGTCGCCGGTTTCGCCGCTGGTATTAATAAAGGCGCAGCCGCGAAAGTCGGCCGAGCCGAACCAGGCCTTGAGCGCGCTGAACACGGCGAGCAGGCGCTCGCCACTGTCGGGCCGGCGTTCCACTTCCGTGCGCAGCCACTGCAGCCACCGCGCGTCGCGGCGTTGCAGCGCGGCCATCACCAGTTCGTCCTTGTTGGCAAAGTAGCGATAGATACTTTTTCGCGAGACACCGGCGGTTTTCACCAGGAAATCCATACCGGTGGCGGCGATGCCGTGGCGATAGATCAACTTCTCGGTGACGTCGAGAATAATGTCGCGGGTTTCACTGCTATTGATTTCATTCATGCCGCGAACAGTAGAACGATCGTTCTTCTTGGTCAATTGTTTTTTTCCATCTGGGACAGCGAGACCTGAGCATCGTCATGGTGTAAGCTCGGGGCCTCTTCGGATTCGACCCTTTGCGAGCCTTATGCCGTCGTTCTTCAAACGCTCCCTGTTGCCCAAACTGCGCGGTTTCCCACTCACGCCCGACGCGATTGACGTGCTGTCCGGCGCTGCCGAATTTCGCCGATGCCTGCTGGAGAACATTGCCCAGGCCACACGGCGTATTTACATCGTTGCGCTGTACTTGCAGCACGACGAAGCGGGGCAGGAGATCTACGACGCCTTGCATGCCGCCAAAGCCGCACGGCCGGAGCTGGAGGTCGTGGTGGTGGTCGATTGGCTGCGCGCCCAGCGCGGGCTGATCGGCGCCGGCAAGCAGCCGGGCAACAGCGCCTGGTACCAGGCCATGACGCAGGCCCACGACAGTGAAGTGCCGGTATATGGCGTGCCGGTGCAAACCCGTGAGCTATTCGGCGTGCTGCACCTCAAGGGCTTTGTGATCGATGACACGGTGCTGTACAGCGGTGCCAGCCTGAACAACGTCTACCTGCACAAATTCGATAAGTACCGGTTTGACCGTTACCACCTGATCCACAGCAAGCCGCTGGCCGACTCCATGCAGCACCTGGTGGAACACGGGCTGGTGGCGTCCAAGGCGGTGCATCGCCTCGACCTGCCGAACCCGCCGACGACCCGCAGCCTGCGCAACGACATCGGCGACCTGCGCAGTCGCCTCAAACACGCAGCCTATGACACCACGGCGGGGCAGCTATCCAATGGGCAGTTGTCGGTCAGCCCGCTGCTGGGCGTGGGCAAGAACAACCCGTTGAGCCGGGTGATCCTGGAACTGATCGCCGGCGCCCAACGGCAACTGACCATCTGCACGCCCTATTTCAATCTGCCGCTGCCGGTGACCCGCGAAATCAACCGCGCCCTGGCCCGTGGCGTGAAGATCGACATCATTGTCGGCGACAAGACCGCCAACGACTTCTACATCCCGACCAGCGAGCCGTTCAAGGTGATCGCTGCGTTGCCTTATCTGTACGAAATCAGCCTGCGCCGCTTCGCCAAGCGTCATCAGCCGATGATCGACAGCGGCCAACTGAACCTGCACTTGTGGCGCGATGGCGACAACACTTACCACCTCAAGGGCATGTGGGTCGATGAGCGCTACACCTTGCTCACCGGCAACAACCTCAACCCCCGCGCATTCCGCCTCGACCTGGAGAACGCGTTGCTGATCGACGATCCTCAAGGCCAGTGGCTGGCGCCGCGTGCGTCCGAGCTGGCGCAGATCTTCGAGCACACCACGCGGATCGAGGGTTACCAGCAGTTGCAGACACTGCCGGACTACCCCGAGGCGGTCGGCAAATTTCTGCGCCGAGTCAGCCGGGTGCGGATCGAGCGGTTGCTGTACCGGATTCTCTAAATCCCGGCTGCTTCGCTGTCGAAATCAGCGGGTGTTTAAGACCCGCCTTACAGTCGCTCTGTCTGTCGTCTCTCTACAGTGCCTCCCGACCGTTCAAGGAGGCACGGCTTTTCCCTTCATGGAATCAGCCAGAAAGAGGACGACTGCGTGCTACCGATATCCAACCACTCACGCCTGACAGACATTCTTTTTATTCCCGCTTCACCTGTGCCGGTGCCGACGGCACCCGTACATTTTCGTTCGCGGCGCTCGACCGCCGCCGAACCGCCGGCGATTCCCGGGCCTGCCTGGACCCTGCCGGTATCGTCAGGCGAACACACCGATACCCGCGCCGGTGATGCCGACCTGGCGGCGCGGCTGGCGACGGCCCTGAGCAGCGGCCAGACCAGCCTGAGCATTCCCGAAAGCAGCAGCGTGGCGGGCCTATTGACGATCTATCGCCGGTTGCTCGACCAGCCGCAGACTCAGCAATGGTTCTTGAACAAAGGGCTGCCAACCGAGACGCTGACGTTGCGCAGGCATGGCGTTGAGGGCTTTACCACCCATGAGGGCGCACGCACGCGGGCAACGTTCAGCACCACCGACGACAGCGGTTGGTGGCAGGCCTCCCGCCATCTGCGGGCGATGCGTGATCTTCTCGACCCGGCAGACCAGGGCCTGCCCCATCTCGCGTCCGGTGAACTGCGCGTACCGCTGCACGTGGTTTTACAGGCCTACGGGCTCAATCCCGCCGAGAATGCGCAGGCGCTCACGGCACGCGTGCTCAAGGACGGCCTGACGTTATCGCCGCACGTGCCCGCAGCGGTCCTGGCGGTCAAACAGCTGGTCAGTGACCTGGATGAACGCGCCTACCTGGCAACCCTGCTGGAGCAACAGGTGCAGGGCTTGTCGGAGAACAGCCGCTGCGACTGGTCAACGCTGGCGATCCAGGTATCGCCGGCGTCAGCCCAAGGCATAGGGGAGCATCCGAGACACAACGTCGCCCAATTGTTGCAACTCAAGGGGCTCGGCACTCCAGGCACAGTCGCGCAGACGCGCCATGCCATTCAATGGTTGCGCACGGCATTGCCGCCGGCGCCGGCCCTGGGAGACTACGCGGCCCTGATCCCAGGCGCGCCCGGCGAGCTCGCAGGCCAACCTCTCACGACGCTGGCCACGCACACGCCCGAGACGCTGCGTCACAACACCGAGCTCCATCTGGACAACCTCGCTAAAAGTCCTGACGCCATGGCGTTCGGCGCGCAACTGGCGGCCGCGCTGCAGGGGCCTGCTGGCACAGTCGCCGGTTACGCGCTCTACCAGCCCGCCAACGCCGGGCGCACCCTGAATGAAGTGCGCAGCGATCTGGAAGCGTACCTGCGCGACATCAAACATCTTGATCCCAAGGTTGCGGTGCTGGTGGCTCACGTGGGGCTGGCGCGTAGCGCCCCCGAATTCCTGGTGCGTGAGGTGCCTGACGCGATCAGAATCGGCACACCTGCCTGGATGGAATTGCGCTTGGGTTGCGCCATGGCCGAAGCGGTGGCGCCGGGCACATCCAGGGCGATGGATGAACAGCAGGTCAGCGCGCTGACAACGCTCACACCGTTGTCCGATGAGCAACGCACGCTGATGCAGGGGCGGGGCCTCAGCGTGCTGCTGGACTGGGCGGTACTCAATGGGGTGATCCCCGAAAGGCCCCAGGGCGAACACTCGGAGCAGGAGATTAAAAAGGCGTCGGAGCTGTTCGGTCGGCAACGTCGGCACGCGGCACGCTCGTTCAGGATCGCCAGTACACCGTTGCCGACGCGTCGGGCGCTCGCCGTGCGGGAACTGCTGAAGGTCTTCCCCGACACCAGCACCAGTCAGTTGGAGGCGATGACGGTCTTTATTGCCGATGCCGGCGAGCGCAGAAACATGCGTCTGTCCGAACCGCGCACACGCTCGCTGATCGAGGCCTATATGACCGGTGACCTGGTGCCTGGCAAGTGGATCCTGACGCGCGATATCCCCACGCAAGAGATGCGCAAGCCTTCCACTACACCCTTTCAATTCCAGAACGAGGCTACGCTTCCCGTTGCGGCGCGCGAGAGGCTTGACAGCCTGATCCGGCGCTTGCCGGTAATGGATGACATGCTGAAAAAAGACATCGACACCTATCACAACTTTCAGCAGCGTGGCTTTGTCACCAAGCTCAAACTGATGTTCGCCGGGCTGCCGCTGGCCGACCGCCAGCGGCTGGAGCTGGGCGAAGTGGACCTGTTCACGTTGCGCAAAAAAACCGGAAAACCGCAGGTAAATGAAGAGCGCGAAGACCGGGCGGCCGTCACTGGACATCAGGGCGCACTGATGCGTGTGCTGCATGACGCAGCGGTGACGTACTACGAGGTGTTGTACAGCGGCAGCATCGTCAAGCATGACGACCCGCAAGTAACCTTGGCCCTGGACCGCGTGATTCTGGATAAAAGCCATATCGCGCAATATAAATTGCAGGCCCAGAACTACATCCGTCGCGGGCATGAGGTGCCGCTGGATTTCAACGCGTATGCCAGTGGCGCCGCGCCGGACCCGCAGACCACCTCCGCCGACATCATTATTGATCGACTCGGAAGGCGGCTGCCCGCAGCTGCGCTGCCGGACGATGTGACGCCGCCCACCTTCGTCCCCGACAGTTACCAGTCCGAGCGGGTTGAGTTCATTGCCTGTGAGATCGCTGAGCACAACTTCTATGAAACCGCCGACGATATGCTCACGCGCGCCAAAGGCCAACTAAGCCTGGAAAAAAATCGCCAGGCCCACGCGCGGGACGTCAACCTGCTGGTATCCCTGGTACCGTTCGTGGGCGCGTACCAAGAGTTCAGCGACGGTAATTTTGCCAAAGGCATGCAGAGCCTGGCATTGGACGTGGCAGGCGTGGCGATTGGCGCCGGTGGCCAGGCACGCGCGCTGATACGCTCGGCGCGGGTGCTGGCGAAAAATACGGCGCGCCCCACCCTGGGCAGGCTGGGCGCGCGCGTTGCACCGATGACGCCGAAGGTGGCCTGGTCCTGGACCGAGCCGAAGGTGCGATTCAGCGATGCCGCGTTTGATTTTTCCAAGCAATCGACGGGGTTTTTCAACGCGGTGTTCAATCCGCTGGATGGCTATCCGCGCCTGCTCACTGCCGCATCCAGAGGGCTGGCGAAACTGCCGACCGCGCTGGCTACAACCAGTACCGCCTTGGGGAAGGCGATGCCCCACCTGATAGCAGTGGAGCAGAAAATGTGCTGCTATCTGTTGGTGGCCACTGGCGCTGTTCCTAGCCAGGTTCCTGGACCGAACGCTGCCGAGTGAGGCTGTCAGTTCAAGCCCAGCTTGCCCCGCAGCATGGACAGGTCTTCGGCCAGGGTGTTGACCGGCCCCACCAGCGCTTTTCGGTCGTTTTCCTTGACCTTGTCGTAGGTCTGGAAACCGCCATTGGGGGTCTTGTACTTGGCCAGGATCTTATCGACGCTGGCAAAGTTTTTGTCGACCTTGGCCAGGAACGCCTTGTCCTGTTTTTCGATCTGGCTGCGGAACAGGTCGACGATTTTCTTCGCACCGTCAATGTTGCCCTGGAAGTCATACAGGTCGGTGTGGCTGTAGCGATCTTCTTCGCCGGAGATCTTGGTGGCAGCAACTTCTTCGAGCAGCGCTGCAGCACCGCCTACGACTTTTTCCGGCGGGAAGGTCAGGCCGTCGACGCGGGTCTTGAGGTCGTTGACGTCGGTGTTGAGCTTGGCGGTCAGTGCCTCCAGGCCTTGGGTCGAGTTCTGCGAAAAAAGCGCGTATTCGATGCGGTGGAAACCGGTGAAATCTTCGGCGGTCACGCCTTTTTCGTGGTCGTCGACGCGCGAGTCGATGGAGGCGTCGAGGTCGCTGAACAGCTCGGCGATCGGCTCGATGGACTCGTAGTGCACGCGGGTCGGCGCGTAAAGTTTCCTGGCGGTGGCCAGGTCGCCCTTGTTGATTGCCGCCGTGAAGGCTTGGGTCTGGGTCACCAGCTCACCGATTTCTTCGGTGACGTAGATCTTGTAGTCCGACACCGGGCCCACCAGGTCCAGCGGCGCGGTAGCGGCAAAGGCTGCCAGCGGTGAAAGGGTCATTAACAACGACAACGCGATAGTCGACTTTTTCATGGGACGTTTCCGCTCGGGTTTATTTTAGGTGTTGGCAGTGGTTTGAGGGTGCGTGGCAGCGAGCAGCGTGCGCCCGATGAAATCCTGGGGGCCCGTGACTCCCGGCAAGGTAAAGAAGTACCCGCCGCCGACCGGCTTGAGGTATTCCTCCAGGGGCTCGCCGTTGAGCCGGGTCTGCACGGTGATGAAGCCTTTCTCCAGGTCAGCCTGGTAGCAGATGAACAACAGCCCCATGTCCAACTGACCGTTTTTGTTGACGCCGTTGGAGTAGTTGAACGGCCGACGCAGGATCAGGTTGGCCTGGGTCTGCGGGGTGCGTGGGTTGGCCAGGCGGATGTGGGCATCGAGCTTGGTCAACTTGCCTTCGGGGTCCTTGCTGTAGTCGGGCACCTGGCTTTCTTTTTCGCCGTCCATAGGCGCGCCGGTGGTTTTGACGCGGCCGATGATGCTTTCCTGTTCCTGCAGGGGCGTGCGGTCCCAGCGCTCGACGAAGTTGCGGATGATACGCACCGCCTGATAACTGCCATGAGCCGCCCAGCTGGGTTCGTCGCCGCCTGGTTGTACCCACACCACCTGGTTCATTGCTTTGTCGTCGTTGGAGTTCGGGTTGGCCGAGCCGTCGCGGAACCCCAGGAAGTTACGTGCGCTCTGTGCCGGTGCGCCGGGGCGGGCAGGGGCCTGGGGCGGCACGCTGCCTTCCTGTTTCCAGCGCACCAGCAGCAGGTCAGGCAGGTTTTTCACGATGTCGCGCAGCGCGTGGATGTTGGTGTCCGGGGTGTTCGAGCTGAACTGCAGGCTCAGATCGCCATGGCACTGCGCCGGCTCCAGCGCATCGTTGGGGAACCCGACCATACGCATCAGGCGCTTGGGCTTGGCGGCGGCGAGGCCGAAGCGTTCGTCGAACAGCGACTCGCCCACTGACACCGTGATGGTCAGGTTATCCGGGGTGACCACCGGGCCCAGAATCCCGGAATCGGTGGGCGGCAACTTCGGATCGACCTGGGGCACCGGCCCGCCGGTCATCAGGAAATGGATGCGTTCGTTCAGGGTGCGGAACAGGCGCTCCAGGTCCTGGCGGTCGCTGGCCAATACGTCGAAGGCCACCAGCATGCCGCAGGCCGGACGAGGGGTGACGATGCCGGTCTGGTGCTGGCCATAGAAGTCGTGGTGGTCCTGAGTCTTGTCGCTGCGCGGCGCGGTGGTGACTTGTTCCGCGGCGGCTGCCATGGCCGGGCAGGCCAGGCTGCTGCCGGCAATCGCTGCGCCGGTGGCGGCCATGCCCAGCAGGACGCGGCGGCGCTGGAGGTCAAACTGTTCTGAATCACTCATGTGTGCGGTCGTCTTCACTGCAGGCCGGAAAGGCCAAGGGCGGGATCGATTCCATCGAGTACGGCGGCCAGAGCCTTGGCCTTGTCAGCGAGCTGTTTGCGCTGACCGTCGGTGACGCTGTCGTAGCGACGGTACTGGCCGTCGACTTTCAATGCGTCGAGTTCGCTGCCAAATGCGGCGAGGGCGCTGTCGACCTTGGGCAGCAGTTCGGCGGCGGACTTTTCCAGCAGCGGGCGTATCAGTTCGACCACTTTGTGGGCGGCGGCCAGGTTGGCGGCAAACCCGTTCAGGTCGAGGTGGCTGTAGCGCTCCTCCTCACCGCTGAGGGCGCGTACGTCGGCCAGGCTGTTGAGGTTGCGCACCACGATGCTGACCAGTTGCTCGGGCGGCAGCGATTGAGCCAGCAGTTGCTGTTTGAGGGTGTTGACGTCGCTGACCAGGCGTTGAGCTACCGGAGCCAGGCCCTCGATGCTGTGCTGCTGGAACAGGCTGTACTCGATGCGGTGGAAACCGCTGAAAGCCGGGTCCTGCTCGCGTTTTTCGAAGTAATCGGCCCGCGCGTTGATCGCGTTGTCCAACTCCGCCAGACGCTGCGCCGCCGGCGCCAAACGCTGGTAGGCCTCGCGCGCGGGGGCATACAACGCCTGGGCCTGTGCCAGGTCGCCGGCATCGATGGCCTGTTGCAGTGCGGTCACAGCCTTGATCAGGGCGCTGCCCTGGCTGCTCAGGTACACCCGGAACTCCGACAATGGGCCGATGAAAGCCACCATCGACGGCTTGGCTTTGGCCTGGGCCTCGGATTCAGCGGTCGGCGTCACATGCAGGGTGCCGCGCGGGTTGCTCAGCAGTCCGCAGGTAATCGCATAGTCGCCGGGCTGCAGGTTGGCATTGATCACCTGGCTTAGACCGGGGGCAATGTTTTCGCGCTCTTCCACCACCAGCACGCCGTCAAGGATTTCCCACTCCACCGCACGGTCGGAGCGGTTGATGATGCGAAAACTCGCCGGCCCGGCGGGCACGGTCAGCGCGTTGGGTTCGCAGGCGTGGGCGTGAATGGTCACCGCGATTTCATTGCTGTGGGTCTGGCGCTTGGCGGCGGCCAGTTGGGAGGCGTAGTAAAACAGGCCGCCGGCGGCGATCATCACGACCACCGAGCCGGCCACCGCCCAGCGCAGGGCGCGGGGGGGCGAGGCGGGTTGAGGCGTTGGGTTGGACAAAGGGCAGTCCTTACTGGCTGGAAACGGAAGAGGGTGTAGTGACGGGCTGAGTGGAAGGTGAGGGCAGGAAGAACATCACCAGCGCGACCACCAGATAAATCACATAGGCTCCCAAGGTGCTGACCGTCGGCGCTTCCTGGTAGCCGAACATGCCGGCGAGTACCGAACCCAGCGGGCTGTCCATCGGCAAGGCAGTGCTGAAATCGAACAATACGGTTTGCAGGTGATTCCACACTCCGGCCTCGTGCAGGGCCTGCACCGAGTTGGCGAGGATGCCGGCGGCGACCACCAGGATAAACAGCCCGGTCCAACGGAAAAACGCCGCCAGGTTCAGGCGCATACTGCCGGTGTAAATCAGGAAGCCGACGATAATTGCCAGCACCAGCCCGAGCAGCGCACCGATCGGTGCGCCCGGGCCTTCGCTCTGCTGGAACACCGCCAGCAGGAAGAACACCGTCTCCAGGCCTTCGCGGGCCACCGCGAAAAACACCATGAGGATCAACGCGGTGACCTGGTGCTTCGAACCGGTCAATGCCTGGTCGAGGGAGGCGTGCAGTGAATGCTTGATCGAGCGCGCGACCTTGCGCATCCAGAACACCATGGAACTGAGGATGCCCACGGCAACCAGGCCGACAATCCCTTCAAACAGCTCCTGTTGCTTCTGCGGAAACTCAGCGCTCATCAGCTCCAGGCCACCGCCCACCAGCAGTGCCAGGGCGGCCGCGAGGAACACCCCGATCCACACCGCCGGCATCCATTGGCCGCGACCTGTCTGCTGCAGGTAACTGGCGATGATGCCGACGATCAAGGCCGCTTCGATGCCTTCGCGCAGCATGATGAGAAAGGGAACGAGCATCGGGCACCACAACGTCACTAGATAGGAAGCTAAGTTGTAACATAATGATACTCATTGCTAAACAGCAAATATTGACGTTTGCTGAACACTCGCTGAACGGTGGTGACGAATCGCCATGGCCCTTATGATGCAGGCCACCTGAATAGCTGTCGGATCGCCTGAAGTTCATGTTGGAAAAAGACACCATCTCCCTGCACCTCGTGCGCGAGGCCTTGTTGCAGAGTTGCGCGCCCGGCGCGGCCAGCGCGCAGGTGCTGGCCAAGGCCGGTATCGATCCGGCGCTGCTCGCGCAGCCCGACGCCCGGGTGTCGGCCACGAGCTACGCACGGCTATGGCGGCTGCTGGCCAGGCGTACGGACGACGAGTTTTTCGGCATGGACCCGCGCAAGCTCAAATCGGGCAGCCTGGCGTTCCTGTGCCACGCCTGCATGGCGCAACCGACTCTGGCTGATGGCCTGCAGACCGGGTTGGGGTTTCTGTCGCTGATGCTGGACCACTTGCCCGCCCAACTGGTGCGCCAGCAAAGCCTGGCGGAAATCGTCCTGCTGGAACCGGAGACGGCGCCTCGCCGGGCGTTCACCTATTTCACCTATTGGATGATCGTGCACGGTGTGGCCTGTTGGCTCGCCGGGCGCCGCATTCCGATCCTGGCCATCGAACTGCGTTGCCCATCGCCGGATTTCTGCGACGACTACCGCGTGATGTTCTCCGACAACCTGCGCTTCAACCGGCCACGCACGCGCATGATCTTCTCCGCCGACTGCCTGGACCTGCCGATCAAACGCAGCCCTCAGGAGCTTCAGCGCTTCCTCGCCCACGCTCCCGCGAACATCCTGGTCAAATACCGCGACCCCGACAGCCTGGCCACCCGCATCAAACACGACCTGCGCCAACTGCCCCCCGACACCTGGCCGGAAACCGAAGGCCTGGCCGCGAGTCTGTGCATCTCCGCGTCCACCTTGCGTCGTCGCCTGGCCGAGGAGGGGCAGACGTACCAGGGGCTCAAAGACAGCGTGCGCAAGGAGTTAGCGATTGTCTGGCTGGCCGAACCGCAGATCAGCTTTGCCGAAATTGCCGTGCGGCTGGGCTTTGCGGATGTAAGTTCATTCTATAAGGCGTTCCGTAAATGGTCGGGGTCGAATCCGGGGCATTATCGGAGTTTGATACTTAACGATATTGGCTGAAGTTCAGCCGTACAAGGAGATAGGTAATGCGCACGTCATGGTTATGGTTGATTTGCTGCGCGCTTTTCCCGCTGAGCAGTTGGGCGCAGTTGGGGATCGGTGATTTCACGCTGGGCATGCCGCGCCAGCAGGTCATGGACATCCTGCATCGCCACTTCCCTTCGGTGGAGTTGGAACACAACCTCTCCTATCCCGTGCCTATGCCTTACTACCGCGCGCGCGAACCGTCCCGTCCGTATCTTTTAAAGGATGTACCTATCCATACCGTAGCGGCCTATTTCGACGAGGCTGACCGGCTCAAGCAACTGAGCATCAATTTCGATATCACCGACCCCGAACGAATCAAGCCGTTGATACCGCTTATGCACGAGGCACGGCTGGCGCCCGACACCCAAGGACGTCATGAACTCTTCAACAGTGATGGCGAGTTGACCTATTACGTGTCGCAACCCTATGGGTGGACAGTCGTGGAGATCGCCGACAGAGCCGCGTCGAAGGTTAACATTCCGATGCGTGCGCACGTAGACCAACAGATCAGGGCATTCAAGTAGCAAAGATGGGGGCGGGGGTAGAGAAACGTTTAAAACTACATGTCCCCGCTGGCCTACATTACTGTTAAATATTGTCTGGTAAGTTTATGGAATATAAAGCTCAAGCTTCTTGCTTTGTTGGCGGCTTCTTTGTGCGCGCTAACAGTAGCGTCGTGATAACACCCAATAAGCCAGAAGACTGCAACAACAACCAAAGTCGACGAAAAGCCATATCTATCAACTAATCCTCCGAAGGCAGTGTAGGAGGCGCCGATAACAACCGAATTGACTAGGTTTGCAGCGGACAGGCATGAGGCTCGGATGCGGGAATCGACATTATCGTGAATATATGTTTCATATGACGTCTCATAGATGGCGGGGAGCGACATTATCAGGAGGAAACTTGCTGCTGAGGCATTGATGCCGAGGTCCATTGATAAGATTAAAAGGAGTAGGGTGATAATAAATGTCGTGGTGAATGCAACAATGCCGAGAGAAAATTTTGAGCAAACATAACCCGCAACCATAAACACTACAGCCGATATGGCTTCTACTGCAGCATATATTCCAGCAATCAAAGTGACATCTAAGCCTTGCAGCTTGAAAAAAGGTTGGCCGTAGATAAATAAAGGTACGGTTGAAAGATCAAATAACGCGAATCCAATGAACAAGGGTATAAGGAAAGCCCCGTTTTTTGAGCGGAAAAAGCATACCAGTGAATTGAAAACGCCTTCTGCTTCTCTATTGTGCACGCTACTTTTTGCACTGGAATTGAGTGAGGTGGAAAGAGATTTTCTTTCGGTCATGAATGAAACCACGATGGCTCCAATAAATTTGGATATCGCAAAAAATATATAAACGCTGTTCCACGACATAGCCTCTTGCAAGGCGCCGCCAAGAAGCATGGATAAGCCTAATGAAACCGCACCGATAGCACGAGCGCGGGATATTATCCTCGGGTATTCCTCTGTTCTATTTTCGGCCAGTAGATTGTCATATAACAACGCTCTGTCCGCACTGGAGCCCATAGCAATACTGGCGCCGAAGAGGCAAAAGATAAACGCGAAAGGAATAAAGTCGGAGAACAATAAAAATCCAATGCCGCTTATAAATAACCCCAAAAAACCAAGTATTAGAGAGTGTTTACGTCCGTAGCGATCTGCAAGTAGACCGGATGGTATTTCCAAGGCTACACAAGAAAAGAATAAAAAAGACTGAAGAATGCCTATTTCTCCTTGGGTTATACCGAGTTGCAAAAGATAGAGTACAAATAAGCTTCTCTGGACATCCAGATTCATAAATATTGACAGGGTGTAATATGGGTTGTTGTTTTTCAAGGCGTTCCATGCTCTTTTTTATTTTAATGCTGATGTTTCGTAATTTAAAAAAACAGGCGGCTTTGGCTGTCCGGATCGAATGATGAGCGTTGACGAGGTCTTCCTGCGGCAGGAGTTTACCGATGCGATCTCTTCCCAGCAGCAGTTTAGTAAGTAGTCAGCATCAAAATCTTGAGGAAAGCGAGTCACGATTTTGTATGAAATAGTGCATGGAATGTAGTAATGGCCAGGGACTAGGAATTAACTCACAACATCTTTCTCCTGAGTATTACAGAACCTTCCTTAATGTTTTTAGGACGCGGCTGGCATACGCGCAGTAAAAAATCGTGCATGGTTTTAACCGTGATCCTACTTGGGCGTCGGGTTAAGCAAGCCACACGCTGGATCTGTAAAGGATCGCTCACTTAACTGCGAAGGTTTGCTGCGGAGGATTGAAAGCGTGGCGTGATTGCCTTCATACGTTAAGTCTCCAATCAATACTCTGACGGTGAACTTATGAAAAATTTCATTGCGTTACCTTTTGCGGCGTTGATGCTGGTGTCGGTTCAGGCGTCTGCACTGTGTCTGAATATTTCTGAGAGTTTTAGCGGCATAGTAGGGCCGGATGTTGAGGCGACCGTACACGGGCCGTTCACTATAACGGGCAGTAATGGGTGCTCCGCTGCGAATATTGAAGCAATGATTTCAGCTGGCGGTGTGGGTCGACCCCCCCAGATTTCTATTGAGCGGGAAGTGGGTTCAACTTGGACGAAAGTTGCGGCGAACCCTCTTTCATCCCGTGTATCTTGGCTGGGCCCTTTCGGTACTTATAGGATCAGGGTGCACAATTCTGATGCCGTCACGAAGGTCTTTTCAGGAACTGCAAGGTACGGGCGTTAGGCAACAATTATTGCGGTGTGTCAGGGCCCTGGCACACCGCAATATTGCTGCTTGGCCTTAGTCAGGCGTGTTCTTCCACGGATAAATCATTTTTCGGCGAGTTTGCGAAATACGCGAGAGCATTAATCGCGCGATTCGCGTCGATCATACCTTGTATATACTCCGGGATTCCCTGAGAGCGCCCTACGTCTGGGTTGCTTTTCACAAAAGCGAGGTAATCCTCCAATTTTTCGTCAAACAGGGCAATTGCATTGAACTTTACATGTGTATTCGTTTGTCTGCCGTTGGCATCTGACGCACCATCTCCTGATATGAAGATAAAGAAAGCCTGCTCATCGATTATGTTGCTCTCGAACAATCGTCTGCCAACCTTCTTAAGCTCATCCGTACTGATAGACGTCATATCATACTTCTTCAAAAATTCCTTTAAATCCGCTAACTCGTCTTGCCGCCACATTCTCAGTTCATCAACGGCTTTCGATTCATCAGTGATAGTGAACGCGTTCGTCACCTTGTCCGGGTTCTTGATTACGATCGCATTCGTCTGCATGGAACGTACATTAGGTATCGTCACTCTCATGTCCATATCCGTCTCCTTATTGGATAAAGGTTACGTCCCGTTATCGACTTCGCATAAACGATATTTAGGCTGTTGGAAAATTTGGGAAGTGTCTGACAGATGCGATTACCAATAGGAAAGTGTTATTCATGACTATCAGCGCAAAAAAAACCCCATGACCGAATGGACCATGGGGCTAAAAATTGGCTGGATGCGACCAACCAAAGGAGCTCTTTACATCACTTGGCGGTAGCGACCACCGTATCCGGCTGCCAGCCACCCCCCAGCGCTTTGTAGATCGCCACTATCCCGCGATACAGATCCACTTCGGCCTGGGCCTGGGCGTCTTCGGCCGCCAAACGCTCACGCTGGGCATCGAGCAGCACCAGGAAGTCCACCGTGCCTTCGCGGTAGCGGATGGCGGCGAGGTCGGCGGCGGCGCGGCTGGATTCGCTTTGGCGGATCAGCGAGACCAGGCGTTGCTGACGCTTGCCGTAGTCGCTGAAGGCGTTTTCGGACTCTTCCAATGCCAGCAATACTTGCTGTTCATAAGTGGCCAGGGCGCCGTCGGCTTCGGCGTCGGCGCCGCGCAGGCGCGCGCGCACGCTGCCCAGGTCGAGCGCGGCCCAGGTGATGCTCGGGCCCAGGGCCCAGGCGTTGGCGGCGGACGAACCGATCTGCGAGCCACGCCCGGCGGTAAAGCCGAGGAAGCCACTGAGGCTCACTCTTGGGAACAGGTCGGCCTTGGCCACGCCTATGCGCGCGGTGGCGGCGGCCAGTTTGCGTTCGGCGCTGAGGATGTCCGGGCGCCGCTGCAGCAGTTGTCCTGGGTCGCCGATCGGCAAGGCTTTGGCAATCGCCGGCAGGTCTTTCGGGCTCAGATCCACGGTCAGCTTGTCCGGGCGCTGGCCGAGGAGGGTGGCGATGCGATTACGCTCGCGCACCTGTTCGGCCTGCAGTTGCGGCACGCTGGCTTCCACCGAAGCCAGGCGTGCGTCGGCTCGTTCCACGTCGAGCTGATCCCCCACACCGGCATCCCGCAGGCTGACGGTGATGGTGCGCGATTCCTGCTGGTTCTTCAGGTTGTCCAGGGCGATGCGCTCACGCAGTTGCGCGCCACGCAGTTGGCCGTAGGCGTCCACCAGCTCGGCAATCATGCTGACTTGCAGTTGGTACAGGTCCGCCTCGGCCGCCTGTTGGTCGGCCTCGCTGGCTTCCAGGTTGCGCTGGATACGCCCGAACAGGTCCAGTTCCCAGGCCATGTCCAGGCCCAGATCGTAACGTTCGCTGTTGACGCGCCGGGTGGTCTGGCCGGGAATCTGCCCCTTGCCCAAGTCACTGCTGGCGCGGCTGGTAATGGTCGGCATCGCGTCATTGCTGGCATCGTCGCGAATCGCCCGGGCTGCCCGCAGACGGGCGAAGGCGACACGCAGGTCACGGTTGCCCTGCAACGATTGAGTCACCAACTGGTTGAGGGTCGGGTCGTCGAACTGTTGCCACCAGATGCCTTCGAACCTGGCGTGGTCATATTGCTTGGCGTCCGCGGCGGCGGCGATGTTCGCCGCCTCCGGGGTCTGGGTTTTATAGTCCGGGCCTACGGCGCAGGCGGCGAGCGCCAGTACCAGCAGGCTCGGCAGGAATACTTTCACACTCATTGCTGTGTCTCCAGCTTCAAGGCCTTGGCTGCTTTGCGCGCTTCGCTGCGCTCCACATAGCGACGGATCAGGACGTAGAACACCGGGGTCAGCAACAGCCCGAAGAAGGTCACACCGATCATCCCCGAGAACACCGCCACGCCCATGGCATGACGCATCTCGGCACCGGCACCGCTGGACAGTACCAAAGGCACCACACCCATGATGAACGCGAACGAGGTCATCAGGATCGGCCGCAGACGCAGGCGGCAGGCTTCCAATACCGCGGCCAATGGGTCGAGGCCTTCCTGCTGTTTGTCCTTGGCGAACTCCACGATCAGAATCGCGTTCTTGCACGCCAGGCCCACCAGTACGATCAGGCCGATCTGGGTAAAGATGTTGTTGTCGCTGCCCGAGATGATCACCCCGGTGATAGCCGACAGCAGCGTCATCGGTACGATCAGGATCACCGCCAGCGGCAGGCTCCAGCTCTCGTATTGGGCGGCCAGTACCAGGAACGCCAGCAGCACGCAGAGCGGGAACACGAACAGCGCGGTATTGCCAGAGAGGATCTGCTGGTAGGTCAGGTCGGTCCACTCGTAGGTCATGCCGTTGGGCAGTTCATCCTTCAACAGTTTTTCAATCGCGGCCTGGGCCTGGCCCGAGCTGTAGCCCGGTGCGGCGTTGCCGTTGATTTCTGCGGTGATAAAGCCGTTGTAGTGCATCACGCGGTCCGGGCCCGAGGTGTCGCTGACCTTGATAAAGGTCGCCAGCGGGATCATCTCGCCTTTGTTGTTGCGCACTTTCAGCTGGCCGATCTGGTCGGCGTCCTGGCGGAACTGTTGTTCGGCCTGCACGTTGACCTGGTAGGTGCGCCCGAAGCGGTTGAAGTCGTTGGCGTACAACGAACCCAGGTAGACCTGCAGAGTGTCGAAGATGTCGCTGATCGCCACGCCGTGGGTCTTGGCCTTTTCGCGGTCGATGGCCGCATCGACCTGGGGCACATTGACCGTGTAGCTGGTGAACAGGCCGAACAACTCCGGCACGCCGCGGCTCTTGGCGATAACGTTCTGCACTTCTTTGTACAGCTCGTCATAGCCCAGGTTGCCACGGTCTTCGATCTGCAGGCGGAACCCGCCGATAGTGCCCAGCCCCTGTACCGGCGGCGGCGGGAAGATGGCCATGTAGGCTTCTTCAATGTTGCTGTACTGGCCATTCAGTGCCCCGGCAATCGCGCCGGCGGACATGCTCGGGTCTTTTCGCTCATCGAAGGGCTTCAAGGTCACGAACACGATGCCGCTGTTCGGGCTGTTGGTGAAGCCGTTGATAGACAGGCCCGGGAAGGCGATCGCGGCTTCCACGCCGGGCTGTTTCAGGGCGATCTCCGACATGCGCTTCATCACGCTTTCGGTACGGTCCAGGCTCGCGGCGTCCGGCAGTTGCGCGAAGGCTACCAGGTATTGCTTGTCCTGGGCCGGGACGAAACCGGTCGGGGTGTGGGCGAAGCCGAAGAAGGTCAGCACCATCAGGCCGGCGTACACGAACAGGGCAATGCCACTGCCGCGAATCACTCGGCGCACAGTGCCGACGTAGCCATGGCTGGCTCTTTCAAAAAAGCGGTTGAACGGGCGGAACAACCAACCGCCGAACAGCTTGTCGAGGAACTTCGAGAAGCGGTCCTTGGGTGCATCGTGAGCGCGCAGCAACACGGCGGCGAGGGCAGGGGACAGGGTCAGCGAGTTGAAGGCCGAGATCACCGTCGAGATCGCAATGGTCAAGGCGAACTGCTTGTAGAACTGCCCGGTCAAGCCGCTGATAAAGGCGGCCGGAATGAACACCGCACACAGCACCAGCGCCGTGGCGATGATCGGCCCGGTCACCTCGCTCATGGCTTTCTCAGTGGCCGGGAACGGCTCCAGGCCCAGCTCGATATTACGTTCTACGTTCTCCACCACCACGATGGCGTCGTCCACCACGATGCCGATGGCCAAGACCAGCCCGAACAGCGACAGCGCATTGAGCGAGAAGCCGAACAGGTGCATCACCGCAAACGTACCGATCAACGATACCGGTACCGCTACCAACGGAATGATCGAGGCGCGCCAGGTCTGCAGGAACAGAATCACCACCAGCACCACGAGAATCAGGGCTTCGAACAGCGTGTGCACCACCGCTTCGATGGAGCCGCGAACGAAGATCGTCGGGTCATACGCGATGCGGTAATCCATGCCCGCCGGGAAGCTCTTTTTCAGCTCGGCCATCTTGCTGCGCACATCGTTGGAGATGTCGATGGCGTTGGAGCCGGGACGCTGGAAGATCGGAATCGCCACCGCCGGCTGGTTATCGATCAGCGAGCGCAGCGCGTATTGGCTGGACCCCAGTTCGACCCGGGCGATGTCCTTGAGACGTGTGATCTCACCGTTGGCGCCGGCGCGAATCACGATGTTCTCGAACTCCTCTTCGCTGACCAGACGCCCTTGGGTATTGACCGACAACTGGAAGCTGGTGTCAGACGGCGCGGGCTGGGCGCCCAGGGCACCGGCGGCTACCTGGCGGTTCTGCTCGCGGATCGCGGTGACCACATCGGTAGCGGTCAGGTTGCGTGAGGCGGTCTTGTTCGGATCGAGCCACACGCGCAGGGAGTAGTCGCCCATGCCGAACAACTGCACGTCGCCTACACCCCCCAGGCGCGCCAACTCGTCCTTGATATTGAGGATCGCGTAGTTGGACAGGTACAGCATGTCGTAGCGCTGATCCGGGGAGGTCAAGTGCACCACCATGGTCAGGTCAGGGGAGGCCTTGTCCACGGTGATACCGATGCGTGTCACTTCTTCCGGCAGCTTGGGCTGGGTCCGCGTCACTCGGTTCTGCACCTGCACCTGCGCGTTGTCCAGGTCGGTGCCCAGGGCGAAGGTGATGGTCAGGGTCAGCTTGCCGTCGGCGGTCGACTGCGAGGACATGTACAGCATGTTCTCGACGCCGGTGATCGCCTGCTCCAGCGGTGCGGCCACGGTTTCACCGATGACCTTGGGGTTGGCGCCGGGGAAGTTGGCGCGTACCACTACGGTAGGCGGCACCACTTCCGGGTATTCGCTGATCGGCAATTGGAACAGCGAGATCGCACCGGCGATCAGGATCAGCAGCGACAGCACCGCTGCGAAGATCGGCCGCGAAATGAAGAACTTGGAAAAATTCATCTTGAGTCGTATCCCTTAACCGCGTGGAGTCGCAACACTGGCGAGCTTGGGCGCGGTTTTTTCCGGCGCCACTTGCTCAAGGTTGCTGGCTTCCAGCGCTTGTCGTTGTTGGGCCAAGGCGGCGAGGGTTTCCTTGCTGGCCATCGGAATGGTTTCCGGGGTGACCGGTGCACCTGGGCGCACGCGTTGCAGGCCCTTGACGATAATGGTGTCGTCCTTACTCAGGCCGTTGCGCACGATGCGCAAACCTTCGATCTTCGGCCCCAGCTCAACCGCGCGATAAGCCGGCTTGTCGCCTTCCATCACCAGCACGAATTTTTTGCCCAGGTCGGTGCCGACCGCTTCGTCGTTGATCAGCACGGCGGAGTAGGTACCGCTGCCCACCAGCTTCAGGCGTGCATACAGGCCGGGGGTGTATTCGCCCTTGCTGTTGTCGAACACGGCGCGCCCACGGATGGTGCCGGTGGCGGGGTTGACCTGGTTGTCGATGAAATTCATCTGGCCCAGGTGCGGGTTGCCGGTTTCATTCGACAGGCCCAGGTACACCGGGGTCGTGGCACCGCGACGGCCCTGGCGTGCCAGTTCGGTGTACTTGAGGTACACGCGTTCGTCGGCGTCGAAGTAGGCGTAGACCTTGTCGGTGGAAACCACGCTGGTCAGCGCGGTGACGTCGGCGGTGACCAGGTTGCCGGCGGTGATTTCGGCACGGCTGACGCGGCCGCTGATCGGCGAGGTCACACGGGTAAAACTCAGGTTCAGTTTGGCCAGGTCCAACTGCGCCTGGATCCCGGCGACGGCGGCGCGGGCTTCCTGGGCGGCGGTGGTACGCGAGTCGGCCAGTTCGGCGGAGATCGCATTGCTCTGGCGCAGACGCTCGCCGCGCTGGGCTTCGTTTTCGCTGCGGGTGGCCGCGGCCTTGGTTTGTTGCAGTTGCGCTTCAAGGCGGCGTACTTCGGCCTGGAATGGGCGTGGGTCGATCTGGAACAGCAGGTCGCCTTTCTTGACCAAAGCGCCTTCGGTGAAAGCGACTTGGTCAATCTGGCCGGAAACCCGTGGACGAATCTGTACGGTTTCCGGCGCTTCGAGGCGTCCGGTGAACTCGTCCCACTCGTTGACCGGTTGCTCCAGCACCTTGGCTACGCTGACTTTCGCCGCCGGCATGGCGGCCGCTTGTTCCGGGGTTTTACCGCACGCGCTCATCACCACCATGGCCAGAATCGCCAGGGGCAAGCGCAAAGGGTTGAGTGACTGTTCCATAGGGTGCATCCGCCAATGTATTTGAGATGGGCGGATCATGCGCGGGGACGCGGTATGTCACGAATCGAATGAAGCGAAGGTAACTATCATTCGGAATGATATAAGCGCGGATTCAGCCCTCTAGCATGGGGCTTTCGTTAGGGAGCTATCAATGGCCTTGATGGCAAGAGTGTTTTGCGTGGCGTGCAAGGAACAGTCCCTCACCTGGCGCGGTCGGCGGATAGCCGCGCCGCGATGCATTCCATCAAGAGGCTGACCCGGCGCGGCAGGGCACGATTGGTGGGGTAGATGATGTTCAGGGCCGTGCGCCCGAGGTCGTAGTCCGGGAACACTTCCACCAGCCGTCCGGCGTCCAGGTCGGCACGCACGTCCCACACGGATTTAAGGCACAGGCCGTGGCCGTCCAGGCACCACTGGCGCACCAGCGCACCGTCATTCGCGACGCGCCGGCCGCGCACCAGGATGCGCTGGGTGTGCCCTTGCCGGGTAAAGGTCCACTCGTGCGCCAGGTTGATGCCAAAGCGCATCACCAGGCATTCGTGCCCAGCCAGATCTGCCGGCTCCAACGGCGTGCCATGGCGCTCCAGGTAAGCGGGTGCGGCGCACACAACGCGGCGGTTCTCGCCCAGGGGTTTGGCATGCAGGCTGCTGTCGGCCAGGGCGCCGTAGCGCACGGCAAAGTCGATGCCCTGGCCGACGGGGTCGACGTAGCCGTCACTGAGGTGCAGGTCGATGCTGACCTGCGGATGCGCCTGCATGAAGTCTGTGAGGACCGGTTCAAGGTGCTGGCGCCCCAGGTCCTGCGGCGCACTGAGGCGGATCAACCCGGAAACGGTCCGAGTGCCCAGGCGAATACTGCTGTGCAACGCCTCGGCCTGATCCAGCAGGCGCCGTGCGCCTTCGGCCAGCACGCGGCCTTCGTCGGTCAGGTGAATGGCGCGGGTAGTGCGGTTGAGCAGGCTGGCGCCGTAGAAACGCTCCAATTGCACCAGCCGCTCGGACACCGAGGCCGGTGACAACCCCAGTTCGCGCCCGGCCGCCGACAGCCCACCTTTCTCGATAATCAGCAAAAACAGCTCAAGATTTTTCAACGGCATTGTTCGGGGTTTCCGAAAAAGGTTTTTGAAAGCGGCTCAATTATCAAAATAATCCATACATCTTACGGTTGCATCCGTGCTTATCCAACGGAGTCAACGCGATGACATTGATCAACACGCAACGGCGTACCTTTCTCGCCCAGGCCGGCGCAGGCGCAGCGGTGCTGGCGGCGGGGTCGCTACTCAATCCGGCGGGCGCTGCCACGGTGCCGAAGGGCCAGGCCAATAGCGCTGCGGCGATGTCCAGCCAGCGCAACGGACGGTTCTGGCCCGGCGACACGCGGCTGGTGGTGTCGATTTCCATGCAGTTCGAAGCAGGCGGGCAGCCCCCCAAAGGCACTGACAGCCCGTTCCCCAAGGTGGATTTTCCCGACAGCGTGCCGGCCGACGTGGCCACCAATACCTGGTTCGCCTACGGCTATCGCGAGGGCATCCCGCGCATGCTCGACCTGTGGGACCGGCACGGCGTGAAAGTCACCAGCCACATGATCGGCGACGCGGTGCAGCGGCACCCCGAGTTGGCCCGCGAGATCGTCGCCCGTGGCCACGAGGCGGCGGGGCACGGCCCGCGCTGGAGTTCGCAGTTCGCCATGAACCGCGATGAGGAGCGCACCTTTCTGCGCCAGGCCGCGAGCATGGTGCAGGCGGTCACCGGGCAGCCGGTCGTCGGTTACAACTGCAACTGGCTAAGGCGCGGGCCGAACACCCTGTCGCTGCTGCAAGAGCTGGGCTACGTCTATCACATCGATGACGTGAGCCGCGATGAACCCTTTATCGAGCAGGTCAACGGCAAGGATTTCGTGGTGGTGCCCTACACCTTGCGCAACAACGACATCGTGTTGATCGAGGGCCGCAACTATTCACCGTCCCAGTTCCTGGAGCAGGTGAAGCTGGAGTTCGATCAACTCTACGAAGAGGCCGGCACCCGGCGCCGCATGATGTCGATCAGCGCCCATGACCGCATCAGCGGCACGCCGCAAATGGTCAAGGTGTGGGATGAATTCCTGCGCTACGCCAACAGCCATCCCGGCGTCGCTTTCATGCGCAAGGACGCGATTGCTCAATACACCCTCAACAGCCCGCTGAGTCTTCGGGAAACCGAGACGATCTGAGGCGCTGACCCCCTGCATTCAAGGACATTACCAATGAAACCTTTTGCCCGTTCGCACTGCGCCATTGCGGTTGCCGCCTTGCTACTGTCGGGAGCGGCTTCGGCTGCCACGACCGAGTTGATCAAACCCACTGTGGTGGTGATGGATAAGAGCCTTACGGCGAATCAACAAGCGCTGATGGAAACCGTCGCGCGCCGTTATGACACCTTCTGGCACACCGGCGAAGAGCGCTTGGCCCGAGACGCGCTGGCGGATGATTTTGTCGACAAGACACCTCCCGAAGGCCGCAAACAGGGCCCGCAAGGCCCGTTGCTGGCCTCGCGCGCCTTCCGTGCGGCGGTGCCGGATTTGAGTTGCGAGATCGAACAGTTGATCATCGCCGGCGACCGCGCAGTGGCGCACCTGCATTTTCGCGGGCACTTCACCGGCACCTTTGGTCAGCGCAAGGGCAGTGGCCAGGTCGTGGATTTTATTGCCACCGATATCTACCGGATCGACAACGGCAGGATCGCCGCCAACTGGCATATCGAAGATAACCTGACCCTGATGAAGCAGTTGGGCGTGCTCTAGCGCTGGGCGGGATCGACGCGGATATAAGTGCGGAACACGTGATCCCACAACGGCGAGGACACCCCGAAGTTTTTCTCGATGCCCTGGCGGTGGTGCAGGTCGTGATTGGCCACCAGCGCTGGCACTAAACCGTAGGCCCAATGCTGCGGGCGATGCATCACGTAATGCACCGAGATGTAGAAGAAGTAGCCGGTCACCGCACCGATAAACACCGAGACCAGGCCGGTGTACCAGGCCAACAACAACAGCGTGGCGAAGGTCGAGCTGGTTTTCCAGCTCGACACACCGATATAGGCCAGCACATCCACGTGGTGGGTCCAGTGCTCACGGCGGTACAGCGAGTGGAACAGGAAGCGGTGCGCCGAGTATTCCACCAGCGTCCAGGCCAGCAGGCCCACGAGAGCCAGCCCAGGCACGAACGGCGCCAGGCAGAGCGCGAGGATCAAGAAAGCCGGGACGGTGAAAAAATCGAGGTAATACGCAAGCGAAGACATCAACCATTTATTCGAAACGGCCATGTGCGGAATATCCCTGTAGTACGCGATGGAGAGGCAAGCGATAGGCGCGTGGGGCCGCCACGCGCGCCATCATGCAGGCACCTCGGCGCGAAGTCACTCTGGTCGCGGTGGATATCGGCGCCATTTGTGGCCTGTGACACATCCACCGGCGACGGCGACCAGCTGGCGTTGCGCCGGCCAATAGCACCTCGTAACGCTGGACGTCCAGAAACGCCACGCACAAAGGCCTGTGGCGAAGTGTAGATCACTGATCTGCCAAGCTTTTTTATCCTGCTTTTATGCTTCAAAGCGGGCGCCTGACCTTGCGTCGACGCGCTTGGGTCTATATATTCCGAACCCTGTTACACCGCGCTACCGCCCGAATGGCGAAACTGGTAGACGCATGGGACTTAAAATCCCCCGCTCGTAAGGGCGTGCCGGTTCGATTCCGGCTTCGGGCACCATCTAGAATCAAGGGTTTGCGGGCGAAAGCTGATGCAAGCCCTTGTTTGTTTCCGGTCCGCAATAATATAACTGGTCCGCAATTCACTTCGTTGGTGAGACTTTCTTGCCTTTCCGGTTGCGGATGTACTGCTCAGTCATGACTACGGTGGTATGCCCAAGTTGATCCTTGGCCTGCATGATATCGCCACTGGATTCGGCCTTGTCCGTACCGGCTTTGGCGCGCAGATCCCGCATTTGAAACTCAGGCTTAGCCACCCCAGCAGCTTCCCTCGCTATATCAAATTTCCTACGCAACATTGCCACCGTCATCGGTGTGCCATCCTCTGCAACGATCAGCCGCGTCGAGCGGACTTTATGCCCTGACTTTCGGGACATTATTCGATCAATCAAAACCTTCAGTTCGCCGGTGACCTCGATTCGACGTTTTGCCTTTGTTTTCCCCTGAAGGACCCAGATCTGCCCATCCCTTACGTCTCTTTCGTCCATCATCCGTGTGTCCGTGACTCGTTGACCAGTCAAGTAGGCGAGGTCCATTGCATCACGCAACCCCGCGTCAGCCTTGTCGTGAACTCGCTTGAACAGGTCGTCCTCAACGTAGGTGTCCCGCCCAGTCTCCTTGTTGCCTTTGATTCCGGCGCAAGGGTTCGCAAGTGATGTATAGCCCTTGTCCCTGGCGTAGTTCCATATCGCGCTGAGCAGGGCTTTTTCTCGATTGGCTCTTACGGGCGCTGACTTTCGCCAGGTCAGATACTGGCGAACATGAAGGGGCTCGATCGTCTCAAGTGGTGCGGGCGGATCATCGAAGAACGCCATTAAGTTTTTCAGTTCGCGCTGGTTGTCGAGCTGAGTCGCTGCGCCCTTGGTGGGCACAACTTCAACCAGGTACTTTTCTGCCACGTACCGAAAGGTGATCACCCTGGTGACCAGTTCGGTTGAACTGCGATCACGCTCCAGTTTTGCGTACGCCATGATGGCCAAGCCGTAGTCACTGCCCAGGGGTATTTCCTTGCGGTCCTTTCCGCCGGTGTCGTAATAGTAAAAAACCCGGCCGCTGGCTTTCTTGCGCTCTCTTAGCCGGGCGATGGAGCCCGGCTTACTTGGTCTTCTTCCCATTTCAGCTTGCCTTGCGTGGTTTCCATACGAGTTTCTCTGGCTCGGATATGCCGACGGCAGTAACTGCCATGGCTGTCACGCTCGGCCAACCGTTCATTTTGATGGTGTGCCGGATGCCGTTTCTTTTGAGGTTCAGGATCTGGCCAGCCTTTGTCCGAGCGCCGGTCAGCTCGCAAACCTCTTCATGCGATAGGAATTGAACTCCGCTCATGGATCGCTCCGTGCGCCCGTAGTGGGCCGCGCTGTCTTGATGATGTGAATGATGAAACCGAAGGTGATCAGCAGCCAGCCGCAGGTGCCGACGAAGGCGTAGAGGATATCGGTTGTTTCGCCGCCGACCAGAAGGCGCGGGGCGATCCAAAAGAACCAGCAACCGCTGCCTACCAGGTACAGCAAAGCGCCCAGCAGGATGAGGGTGAGTTTTATTGCGAACATGGCGGTGTCCTTGCCGCGCTGGGCGGCATATAGGGGATTGGAGTGATAGCTTTCTGCCTAGATGTCAAATAGGCCGAAAGCCGTGTACAAGAAGGTTCAATTAAGTTCGTGATGAGGCATGGACGTGTCACACAACTTCGATGCTCCGATAGCGCACGCTTACCGGGGCCACGTGATGTTTCTCAAGTTCGACTGGCGCCGCCCGAACGATGAGACCCCTGTTGCCGCAAATATCATTGAACCAGCAGCCATCAATGGCTTGGGTGAGGTTGCAGCGAAGTTGGAAGGCCCTTGGCCAGACTATCCAGCAGCGCTTGATGACGCGATGGCGGCGGCGGAACGATGGATCGATAGTCAGTTGCCGTGACTCTGTTCACCGGCAGTCATGTAGGGGATTGGGGTTAGGCTGCTGGGTGTTGCACTGTGTCGCGGAAGACATCCATCTGTGCGGCGCCGTCGAGCCAGGCGGCCGCGATCCGGCGTTCAGCCATTGCGGCATATTCCGGGTTCAGTTCGCACAGGATTGATTTTCGGCCTTCCTGCATGGCAACCACCGCCGTGGTACCGGCGCCGCCGAAAGGGTCAAGCACGGTGCCGCCTAGTGGCGCGCCGGCAAGGATGCACGGGCGGATCAGATCGGGCGGGAACGTGGCGAAGTGGGCTTCCTTGAAGGCGTGCGTTGCAACGGTCCAGACGCTGCGCTTATTGCGGGTGGCTACATCCCACGAACTTTCCTCGCGGTCTGGTCGATGCGTGCCGACTGCTTGGCCCGGTATGGCCTGCTCTCGCTTCGAACCTTCACGCTTGAAGCTGTCCCGCCGTGCTCGCTCTGCGCCGTCTTTGTGGAAAGCACCGTGCCCACCGTCGCCGGTTGATGTGTCCCAGCCGGTCGGTACCGTTGCCCTCGGCTTGGTTATCACATCGAAGCCATGGCCGAAGCCGACCCCGCTGGGTGTTGCGCCGTATATCGCAGGCTCGCGGATCGCGGTCATATCGCAGTGGTACCGGCGCGACTTACTGAGCAAGAAGATATATTCGTGGGCCTTTGTGCAGCGGTCGCGCGTTGATTCCGGCATGGGGTTTGGCTTGTGCCAGATGATGTCTTGCCGCAGGTACCATCCGTCATCCTGGAGGGCGAACGCCAGGCGCCACGGCATGCCCATCAGGTCTTTCGGCTTGTACTCCGCGTGGGTTGTCGATTTTGCTTTACGCTGACTTGCCATCACCTGCCTCTGGCTGAGCGTCGATACTCCGACGCCCATATCATCACGACCGTGCGCGCCCCAACTGCCGGCATAGCTGTCACCCATATTTACCCAGGCCGTTCCATCGTCGCGGAGTACTCGGCGCACCTCGCGGAACACTTCGACCAGTCGAGCTATGAACTCGGCTGGCGTTTCCTCTAGACCAATCTGGCCGTCTACACCGTAATCCCGAAGTCCATAGTAGGGCGGGCTGGTTACGCACATCTGAACCGACTTGTCTGGCAGCGTCCGCATCGACTCAATGCAGTCGCCGATCAAAACGCGATGCTGTTTCATGGGCGAGTTCGTCCTTGCCGCTATAGCGGCTGACTTTGAAGGGGGAGGGGTTACAGGTTTTACGGGAGGGGTACGGATGTACTCCTATAGAGATTTGGCAGTGCTACGAGTCGATATCCGACAAGCGGTAGTTGTTTGATGATTCGTCGTGACGACGGGTGATGTCGCGTGACATGAGTTGGAAAAACCCCAAGAGGAATTTAATCAGTCGTGATAACAAAATCGGTATCGCCTAAATCAACTGGTGATACCAACATGCTAAAACTGAATGAAATCCTTGAGGCTATTTACTATGTCCTCGCCATCATTTTGTCACTGAGGGAGCTGGGGTGGCTTCAAGCTGCTTCTGTTTGGTACTCCGAGATTCTCCATGGGTCATTTGCCCTTGCGAGTGCAGCCATGGGCGGCGGGCTGACGCTGTTGCCGCACATGTGCACCTGCTGAGTTTTGGTGAACGGCTTGCCGTCGGCGCCGTGGCTGATGATGTAGTCGGCCGGGAAGCCCTGGGCCTTGTACAGCTCGGCCGGTTTCAGCATCCGCAGGCAGATGTCGACGATCACATAGGGCGTGCCCTTCACCATGACGGTGACCATGGCCAGGCGGTCCTTGGTGGTGATTGTCGGAGCGGGCGCATCGCAAGCGCTGATGTTCTCGGTACCGTAGTAGCTGATCAGGAAAGCGGCTACGCGGAGGGCACCGGCTTCGTGTTCCGGTGACAGCGTGAGCGACACCAGCGAACTCTTGCCACCGCCGCCGGCTGTGATGGTGGGTGCTGGTTCCTCCAGGCCCTGGCCAACGCTGCCGCCGAATGCCCGCTCCATGAATGCGCTAACCAACCCGTGGTGCTGGCCGCCGGCGCTGACGGTGTGCAGCGGGTCGTTCACGTCCCGTGCATCGCAGTTGCCACGCAAGTGAACCAGGTTCGCCACCGCCAGTTGCTGCTGACTGCCGGTGTTGGTCACCGTGGTCATGGGTTCGTGCATGCCCTTGGCGTGCGTGGTGTTGAATCCGCCGTTGGCCTGGATCATCACCGCGGAGCTGACGGACTGTCCGCCGCCGCTTGCGGTAACCGTGCCGATAGGGCCGCAAATGTCGTTCACCCCGTGGGAGCGGCGCTTATTTGCCCCAGAGCCCTCGCCGTGCCCGGCCTGGACGATGCAGGCGGAAGCCAGCGCACGGTGGTTCTGGGTCATCAGCGTGCCCACCGGCTGGTCCATGCCCACCGGCTTGCCTGAGTACTCCGGGCCACCGGCCCCAACCATCAGTGGGCTGATCAGCGTCAGCTCGCCACGGTTCGCACAGGTCACTGTGGGCAGCGGCTCAAGCGGGTCATTGATTCGGTCGCTGCCCTGGTGGGTAGCCGGGGCAATGATCGGGCTGACCACTGAGAAGGCGCCGCCCTTTGGGTAGGAGGTGATGGTGCGCAGCGGCTCGTCGGCCGACTGCACTGCCTCGCCGGACCAGTTCGCAATCGGCACAATAAATGGCGACGCGCTGTCGATGACGAACTTCTTCATGCCCTTGGCAACGCGGCGCAGGGTGGCCGGTGCCAGGTCCTTCTTGCGTCCGAATATGCTTTTGCCCAGGTCGGTGAAGTCGATGCAGTCAGCGGCTGTTTTCCACTTCTGCTGACCCTTGGCAGGGTTTTTCGCGTGGGTCGGCTCGGGCCACACGATTGGCTGGCCGTCGCATCGGGCAATCATGAACAGCCGCTCCCGGCTGGTCGGCGCGCCGAAGTCGCAGGCCTTGATCACCTTCCACTCGACGACGTAGCCCATGCCCTCGAGCAGAGCCACGAAGCGGCGCCAGGTCCGGCCGCGCTGCTTTGGATCTGGAATAAGGAACTGCTGGCCCACCGGCACGACCTCGCCAGGTGCCGCCACATTGCCGTCCAGCTTCACCACTCGCCCGGTGGCCTTGTCGCGCTTGGCGATCAGTCGGCCCCATTGCAGGATCTGCTTCACGTTCTCCAGGCTGATCACGCGGGGCCGCTTCTTGCCTCCCCACTTGAGGCCGATCCACGACAGGTTGCGGATCTCGCGCTTGCGCGGTTGGCCGCCAGCTGCCTGGCTGTGATGGGTGCAGTCCGGCGACATGTGGAACCAGCCCACGGCCTTGCCGCCGCACTCGGTGTCCGGGTCGCCATCGAAAACGTCGGTCGTGAAGTGCTTCGCGCCCGGGTGGTTCACGGTGTGCATGCTGATCGCTTGCGGGCTGTGGTTCTTCGCAACATTCACCGCGCGGCCCAGGCCCATCTCCAAGCCGGTACCGGCCCCGCCGCCACCGCAGAAGAAGTCGACAACGATCTCATCGTCCTGAGGGTTGAAGCCGAGTCCGTATTGAGTTTTGAAATCCAAGGCGTGTTTCTTCCGTTGTGCGGACATAGGGGATCCTTATCGGTATATTTGACCGAATTGATTTTCAGGGGGGCGTTATGATTTGCGCACTTTGCAGGGAAGAAAAAGGCAAGCTTATCGATAGCCACTTTATGCCAGCGGCTGCCTATCCTCATGTTCGAGGAACCGAAGAAACTGGTAGTGGACCACCTGTATTAATTAACTTACGAAGAAAAAGCGCGATCCAAACAGATAGACAAGTTAAGCGTCCGCTGCTTTGTTCTGAGTGTGAAGACCTTTTTTCAAAAAATGGGGAACGGAGGATGGGGCACCTTTGGGCTACTGCCTCCGGGTTTCCTTTACTAGACATGCTAAATTCTGAGGCAGCAATTTCTAAAGGTGAAAGATTCGATATTTACGACAGTCGTTTGTTGGAAGCAGGTGTTGTGAACTCAATCTTCTACTTTGCAATGAGTATATTTTGGAGGGCACAGGTCTGGGATTGGGGGTATGATGGGGATGCCTATAATCGTGCGCTTGGGCAGCATTATGAATCCAAGTTCAGGAGTTTTTTATTAGGAAAAACAGAATTGAATAACGTGTTGTTGTTCGTCAATGTGAACTCTGACTTAGATACCTCAGCTATTATGACGTTTCCTAGGTCAGGGAGAGTCGGCTCAGATCGGCTCCATTCTTTTAGTCTGCTGGGCTTGAATTTCGATATGTATGTCGGCCGAAAAATTAGCTCTGTGACTCGAACTCCTTTTGAATTTTATAATACGCAAATTATGTTTGTTTCTTCTGATCTGAAAAAGTCCGCTGCATTTAAGAAATTGGCAGGCAGAGTTCGAACAGAAGTAGAGGCGAAAGGGAAGTTGAAAGCCAATCCTGCGAATAAATTCAATCATTCACAAAGACCATAAGCAGATGAACAACTGTTCTGGCTGTCGGTGCGTGCGATGAGGTCGACCATGTCGAACTGGCGGCCGCCGCGCGCGGTGTTGCTCCAGTCGACGATCCTGTCAATTCCGTGCGTGGCCGCGCTAACCTTTTCATCTGACCGGACGGTGGGGTCGGTGACGGTGGCGAAGAACGTAGCCGCGCCTCGCTTGCTGGCAATGCTCACCAGTCGCTCCCACTCGCGCACACGATCAACTTCCTCTGGCCACCTGGCCGCGATCTGCCGGAGCTCGTCTTTCGCGCACATGATGCAGGGCATGCACCCGACTCGATTGCAGCCTTGCAAGTAAAGCGGGTTCGGCTTGATCCCGGCCGCGCGGTGAGCCTCGAAGACTGAATCAACCGTCCACTTCAAGATGGGCCGGTAGTTGAACAGGCCGCCGCCAACCTCATCGCACTCCGGCAGGTATCGGCGGTTCAGTGATTCATCGGCCCGCACGCCTTGCCAGGACAGCAGCATGTTTTCGCCGTCCATGAGTGGCAGGTAGACCTGCTCAATGATTGGGTTGCGCTTGAGCTCGTCGGTGCAGAAGCGGGCTTTGGTGCTGGGGAATCGACCTTTCCAAAGGCACAAGTCCAGGAACGGGTTGCCGGTTGGGTGCAGGACTTCTAGAGCGCCCAGCACCACGGATTCGGCAACACCCTTTTCGCGCCATTTCGTTTCGACGAATTTGCGTTTGCCGGCGATCTGCCTGGAGAAATCTGCCTTTACCCACCGGATGGGAACACCAGTGGCTTCAGCCAGGTAGTGGATGTAGTCGTACGTCTCTGGATGCTCATGCCCGGTATCAGCCACTACAGCGCTCAGGTTAGGCACCTCCAGCTCGCGGGCGACCAGCAGCGTAGCCGTGCTGTCTTTACCGCCGCTCATGCTGACGATGTTGTGAGTAGGCATAGGGGATCCTCGCCGGCTGGCGTGATTCGTTAAAGTGGGTGATATGCTTTGCTGCTTATCGAACAAGGAGGTGGAAATGGCCGGTAAAAAGCTTGAAGCGTTCCGTGAGTGGTTCACGCCGCGTAGGCGGCTGTGGGCAGGAATAGGACTGTTTGCAATTGCTATCGCTGTACCTATTGTCAGTCCGGGAACGACCGCCGCTTGGCTCATAGGGCCGGCGGCTGTATTTTTCTTGGGTAGCTTTATTCCCAGGAAGGCGATAGGGCGCTGGCGGCTGGCCTGATTCGTTGATATGGGGTATTACGGGTGACCGGCATGGAGCCGGATCAAGGAGATCGAAGTGAAATTGGAAGTTTTCGTAAGAGAGTTTGTTAAAGGTGAAATTCCTGAATATCCCTGCCCTTCCTGCGGAAAACTGAAGTTATCCGAGAAAGCTTTTGTTTCAGAAGCTGATGCTTCTACCAAAAGGAATGGTGGCTCAGAGGGTTGGGAGCCAGAATATGATGAGTACGTGTTCAGTCTGACCTTAGAATGCACTGGGTGTTTTGAGACAATTTTCGTCAGTGGTGACGGTTATGTTGACGAGGAAATCGATGTTGATGATCACGAAAACTGGTCGCGACATTTAGTAGTAAAATATCGTCCAAAATACTTTTTCCCAGCTCTAAGGTTCATTGATTACCCCAACGCAACCCCTAAGGACGTGAAGGAAAGCGTAGACGCCGCGGCAGCACTGTTTTATGCGCACCCAGCAGCTTCATGCAACTCTTTACGTATGGCAGCTGAGGGGATAGTAACATCGCTTGGCGTGCCAGAGAGTGCGAGAGGGAAGTTCGTTTCTTTAGAAAAAAGAATTAAACAACTCCCCGAGAGTTCTACAGAGCGAAATTTGCTTGACGCGATTAGGTGGCAAGGTAATAACGGAAGCCACTCGAACTCAATCATTACTCATGCGGATACAGAAGACTCTTTCAATATTATAAATCTTCTTATTGAAGAAGTTTACAGCGATCGCAAGCGGAAAATTCAAGAGCTAGCCGATGCCATTAATTTACGAAAGGGGCCGGTAAGGTTGCATGGTTTTCGAGAGTGAGTAACCGACCGCAGAAAAAACTTCATTGCAATGAACCTTAATTTTGGACACTAGCTCAGTACTTTTCCTTAAGATCCTGCTGAGTCCTCAGCAGGATCACGTTGCCCGGCTTATTTCGGATCAAACGAGCCAAGCGCCAGTCTGGCACTAACGCCAATATGCTTTTGCAGCACCGTCTTAAACTCCTGCGCGATATCTTCGCGCTGCACCTCTTCACCTATCCATCGCAGTTTAAGCACTGGCTGCGAGCCGCTGGTAATAACCGACAGGCGCAGGATTATCTGCTGCTCGGTCAGGCCTTCGAACGGCACCGTGCGGAATTGCAACGACACTGGCAGGGTTTCTTTACTGCGCGCTTCGATCTGGTCCATGGCGCTACGGCTGGCGCTGGTCTCGCCCACGGTGGTTTCCGATTCGCTGGACGCCTTTATGGTGATAGTGCGCACGGCGGCGATAGCTTTGGCCACCGGTATGGCGGCTCCAACCTCATCAACCGGCGTGAGATACTGGTGCCAGTCTTCGATCCAGTCGCTCAGGTCTTTCTGGCTGATGCCGCGGCCGCCGATTTGCTGGGCGGCGGTGTAGCCGGCGGTGGGTTTCAACTTGAGGACGGCGCGATCATCAGCGTGACCAGGTACTTCTGCGGTGCCCAAATTGAACAGCAGCACACAGCTCATCTCGTCCTGATCAATGAAGCCGCGGGCGCCAAGCGCCGTGCGTTCCACCACGTAGGCACTGAAGTCTTCCAGCGAGTGAGTGGTATAGGTTCCACGGAAGCGGCTGCGACCGCCCTGGAACCTCTCCAAGTCGATTACTTTCGAGCTTTCCGGCAGCACCACGGTAGGGACCAGTGTTTCCAGCTTCTTGCCGTTGGCTTCCAGCGCCGTATCGGTGATGAGCTGAATTGCATCTTTGGTAAGTGACATCGCTTATTTCCTTGGATTGCGGGGGGGGGGGGAGGGTGAGTCGGGCGGATCAGGTGCGCTTAGGAATCGGCGCGTCGTCGCGACTGAAAAGCTGGTCATGCTTTTCCGCGAAGAGAGTCACGCGGCCGCCGGTGCCCACGTGCATGGGCGTGTCGAGGCTTGTGTTTTCGCTACGGGTGCCGCGCTTGGTCGGAACCTTGTAGTCGAGCTTGTGTTTGATCTTCACCTGGTGGGATTCGCCGATCTGGCTGAAATCCAGGGTGATAACCAGCTTCCCGGACTTGCCATGGTCAACAACCCCCGCGGCTACCTCGGAGATGGCGTGGCCAATTTGGCTGGCGAAGGCGCCGCCGTTGAGTTCTTCAAGAAACTCTGCTGTATCTGTTGCTGTGGACATGACTGTTTCTCCGGGATGGCTGAAAGGCGGTTGGGTTGAGATTGCGTTGGCGGATGCGACTAATGGAAAAATTGCGGCTTTAGTGTGAGAATGGATGCATCAAATCCAATGTGCGAAGCTAGTCAAGGAGAAGGTTTTGAGGGAGGCAATTGCGATCGTATTAGTAACTTTTATTTTGGGGGTAAGTCTTTTTAGCATGTATCGCTTTTTCATTGAAAAGGGAGGGCGCAGCAGTGATGAGAATATACCTCCAATAAGTAATGCCTTGATGGTATGGCTGGCACTGGTCATTGCAGGTTTAGTTTTACTATCTTTTGTGGCGCTATACGGCAGGCGCCTGAACCTCGATAATAATATTGGTCAGATTGGTGACTTTGTCGGCGGACTCATAAATCCAGTGCTTAGCTTTCTAGCATTGTTGGTGCTTTTAAGAACCACCCTTATCCAAACTGGCGAGGCCAGAAAAACAACGGATTTTATGAGGCAGCAACAAACAATATTAGAGTCTGAGAAGTTCGAGGCTACATTTTTTCAATTGCTAGATAGAGCGGAAAAATATTGTGAAATTTATCTTCGAACAAAGTCGGATGAAAACGGCAAGGCTAAATCGAAAGCTGATAAAGCCTGTGAAGATATTTTAGCACGTCGAGAAGAGTTTGCCGGTAAGAGTGTTAAGGGTCAATTGAAGCTAGCGAAGGCTCATGTTAATGCAGCATTAGAGCATGATGTCTTTATGAATTTCTTTTTCAGGGCTGCTCGAGTGGTTAACTTTGTCAATAATTCAACTATCCCTGATGACGATAAAGCATCATATTTGGGTGTGTTTAGGGAAACTTTACTGCCGCCCGAGCGTATATTGTTTTCTAACTATATTTTTTTCAACTATAGGCATATGCGTTTACTTTTGCGTAAGTGGGGGGTTAATCATCTGCGCGAGCACGGATATGTAGCGAAAGTGGTTTATGATTATTATGATTCTGAAAAAGACTGAATATGGTCAAATCCATTTTTTTAATTTTAATCAAAATATATCTGAAGGAGTTGAGTAAGGCCGACCTTCTATCGTTGCCCCACGTATTACATTATGTCGATTTCGTGGAGCACGCTTTTAAAAAAGCGGCGCAGACTTTTTCGATCCAGGCGCGTGGGCGTGAGCGATCAAGTGCTAGATGAGCGCTCGGTCTTTCGTCTCGCCTAGTTCGACGGTCAGCGCCGCAGCCGATCAAGCATTCCGTGTCGGAAGTAATGGCGAATGATGTCGGACGGAATTTTTGCCTTCGGCGGCGCAGGCGGCATATCCTCGGCCCGGCCATTCAGCACCAGCAGTTGCACCGCCTCGCTGACCTCCTCAATTTCATGCCAGCGCATCAGCTCATCGAGCATCTGCCGGGTACCGTACGGGACCGTGTGCCGCAATTCCTGCTCGCCCAGCTCCAGCCGCTTCTCGGCAAGCTTGGCCGTGCGTTCCTTCTGTTCGGCTGCCATGGCCTACCTCTTCTATTCCGCTGGCCGGCATTGCGAGCCAGGTTTGTCGTTTGCGTTGCTGGGTGCGGGCTATGCGGCGCATGAGTCGACCTTCACCTGATGCCAGGCGCCGACCGCTTCGAAGATCCGCGCGGCGTGCGCCTCGTCCAGCGACATCGATTCGGGAATGGCAATCCAACCCGAAGCCACCATCTGGCTTTGATTGGCCTCATCGCGCAGCTTCTTGTAGCAATGCTCGATCACGTCTTCCAGATGGTCGGAGAGGTAGACGCCATCGGGCGCGACCTCCACCGATTTGCTGTACCGGTCGCCGCGGGCGTCGATGCAAAGAGCGCTGAGGTAGATCGTCCACCGGTGGGGGATGCCGCAGACGGCCTGGCCAATCTTCCCTGGCGCGATGTTCTTCAGCGACTTGTAGTTGATCATGCCCTGGCGGCCACTGGGGTCGATGTTGACCACGGCGACGTGATTGGATGCCAGTAGCGAGCGGCACGACCGCGCGATACGCGCCTGCAGGTTATGCGCCTTGCGCTTGCTCATAATGCCTCCGCGAGTTTGCGCAGCACCTTACGTTCTGCCGCTGTGATAGGCGGCTTGCGGCGCTTGAGTATGGTTTCGGGATCGATCTTGGTGGAGCGGTGCGGTGGCGGCGGGTTGATTGATGGGCTCTTGCCTTGGTAGATCGTCCCGCCGGCGGCCAGGAACTGTGCGGTACGTTCCGCGATTGAATCAACGTGCTGCCGCTGTTCCTCGACCAGGCTTAGGTGGTTGCTGACGTACATGGCGACCTCACTTGATTCGGATCGAACTATCGCCGCGCTCCAAGTGAGCCCAGGTAGGTTCGGGTAGAAGTTCGTGTTCAGCGTCTTCACCGACTGCCATGCGCTTGCGAACCGCTTCGTTATGCTCGCGGATCTCCTTGAGCTTGGCGGCAATGGCCTTTTTGTCCGGAGCAATGCTCGACTTCACAGTGGTCAGTTCGTCCGGCACTGCATCTTCGTTGTCCACGATCACCCGTTCGCTGCCCATGGCCAGCGTGATGGTGAAGAGCGGACGCTTGATCGACTTGATGTTGGCGGCTTCCATGTTGCGGCGCAGGTAGTCGCTGATCTGCGAAACGCTGTTGGACTTGATTCTCCTGAGTTCAGCAAGGCGCTCGATTTCGTTGTCGATGGCCGTCACGTCGCTTTCAATGTTCCGGCGCAACATGACGATGTTGTCGGCCTTATCGTTGAAGTCACCTTGCACTTCGTCCATGGCATGTTGAAGAGCCTCTTTCAGACCCTCATCATCGATGTCGGCCATGGCCTGGAGCTCAGCCAGCTTGCCGGTCAGTGCGTAGAGTTGAGTCATGCTGCGTCCTCAGTCAATTTTTCCATGGTGGCTTTGCGCTCTTCGAACGCCCGGGTGATCCGCGCGATGAAAGCCGGCTCGTTACGGCGGGTTGCCTCACGAATGTATTTCACGTTCAATGTTTTCAGCTCGTAGGCGGTTACCGCCTTGCCGATGGTCTCGACAGCCGAGGCGAGCCAGTCAATGCGCTCCTGTTTTTGGCGCAGAATTTCGGCGTCTTTGTCTTCAGCCTTCTCGATCTTGAATTCTTCGGTGATGGTGTCGACGTAGGTGGGGTCGTCGAACATGCCCAGGTAAATGTCAGCTGCGAAGCCCAAGGCTTGCAGGCACTTACCGATGCCATCGGTGAGGGACTTTTTCGCCGTATCCCAGTCAGTAAGGATTTTCCCCTGCTGCAGGTACACGAATGGTGTGTGGCCGTACTGCTGGATTGTGCATTTCTGTCCGGCCTTGCCCGTGTACCAAAGCTCTACCTTTACGGTATGCACCTTCGCGCAGATCATTGGCGCTCCAGGCCACTCTTTCGTTGGCGCCTGAAGGGGCGCGCCTTCGTCAAAGCGATCCTCAAGAACTGTCCAGCCCCAGCCTTCACCGCACGGGCCAAACAGCTCTGTGGCCCGATACATCAGGTAAGTGGGCCTGATGGCGGTACCCTTGAAACCGCCTGCGCCGGTAAATTTTTTGGTGACCTCGGGGTCGGTAGTTTCGACCTGATCCCATATCCTGGTGTTCTCGGACATCACTTGTTCCTCCAGCCGTCAGCACGCTTGGCCAGCTCCTTGAAGGCAGCCGACGGCAGCCTGCTCATGTATTTTTTGTGGTCGCGATACCATTCTTCCAGGGCGGCTTTGGGCGTCTGGATGGCAACGACGTGGGAGACCTGTTGCTTGTACGAAGTCGAATTTGAAACCTGAGAGTGGAAGGTCCGGCTCACCACTACAGTGTTGGTCATTCCCTGCTTGACCAGGTTGTTCAGTTCTTCCTGGGATTGAACGGCAATGGCACCGGGGTGCTTCTGCTGGAACAACCGGTAGCAGGCCTCCCGTACAAGCTCGGTACTGCCGTACTCGACATATTCAACGTCAGGAATACCAGCCTCGATCTTCTCCGCCACCTCATCCAAGCGCCCGGTGTCAATCCAGGCGTTTTTCGACACCTGTTTCAAATCCCATCCGCTAACCGTTTGGCGGTCTCGCTCAAGCTGCAGATGCTCGGGGAGAATGTCATAGCCGTAGGTCAGATCGGTGCCGCATACGAAGAGGGTGCCGACGTACAGCTTGCCGGGCCGGGAGGGCAGGATATGGCCGTATTTGGTACCGATGACGTCGCTCATCGGCGGCTGCATACGCAGGCACATGTTCCGGATTTCCGTTTCGTCTTCCTCGGTGAGGCCGGAGACAACGAACTCAACACCCTGATTCTGCCTATGTGCCGGCGTCTCGTTGATGCACAGCACCTCCGCGTCGAACTGGTCGCTATGCCGGAACTCAGGCACCCACTGCTTATTGCCATTCCAGACCTTCACTTCGTACCCGTTCCGGGTCAGTACCAACAGGGCAATTTTGTAGCCCTCGCCGAAGCTGCCGATGGCATCGGCGCGGTCGGACTTAGACGTGCTGCCCAGAACCAGGGTGCTGGCCTCCAGCCTTGCAAAGCGGCTGGTGATGAACAGCTGGCCGTTGGCGAAGGCGTATTCGAAAGGCGACTCGCTATCCAGCGCGTTCTGCACCAGCTCCCGGATGGCCTCTTTCAGGCCCCAATGGCGGACGTAGTCGCGGGACAGGGGAAGTTCGTAGGACTTGGACCGGATGCGATCTGCAATAGCTGCGAGCATGGCAATACCCCCGCGCCGTCCTTGCGGGGCGCTGTGATGTGTTGGTTATTGAGTGATTCGATCAGCGAGGGGGCTGAGCAACATCAGAAAGGTGCAGACGGAGAGGGCAGAGAAGGAACCGCGCCAGATCAGCATGCGCCTGGTGTGCTGGTGGGGAGTCAAGGCCGAACCCTCACCGCGATGCGACCACCCTTCATGGTTGGCGCCAGGCGCTGCGGCAGATCCCGCACCAGGTCTTCACGCTTGCGGCCGATGAGCTCGTTGAAGGGAAGGCCGAAGCCCAGGATGGCAATGCGGCGCTCGATGTCGTCGAGCTGCTCGTCGATCAACGATTTAACCGGTGCGGTGGTCATGCAGCCTCCTTGCGCTGCCTGGTGATTTTCAGCAGGCGCTGGCAGTAGTGGTTGAATTCTTCGACGGTGATCGCATCGCCGGTGAGCATGTTGGTGATCATCCGCACCACGACGGCTTGGGCGCCGGGCTCGCTGCTGGGATGCTCAAGTGCTTCAAGTGCCTCATCGATCAGGATGTGCGGACTCATAGGTCGGCATCCACATCGTCTTCGCGCTCTTCCCGTCCTGCTGCTACAGCGTCTTCGGCATACGGTCTCAGCAGCGCTACAGCGATCTTCTCGACCGCTTCAATCGGGCGTTGATGGCCCAGCAGGTCGGCTGCGTGAGCCCGGGCATCGCTCTGGCTGCCGAGCATCGCCGACAGCAGTAGGCGGGCAAACGAATCACGCTCGTCCAGGCCGTCGATCTGGCGCTGGTTCAGGTAGCCCTGCAGGGCCGTGCAGAACCGGTCGAACGTCACCACCTGCGGCTGGCCGAAGCGGCGCTTCCACTTGATGTCGACGCCGCACACCAGGCGCTCTGCCGAATGCTCAAGCCAGTCCGTCACCTCGTCGCTCTCGCTGACCTCTGGAGGCAACTGAGCGTCGTAACGCTCCTGGCAAATCTTCAATGCTGCGTTCATGGTCGCCTCCAAGGTGGCTGTTGTTCACCTGTATTCGTCAACACTCATGCCTCCCGCTGATTGCCGATGGGCGCGGGGGAGGAGTGCTGACGTAATAGAGGTGGGAAAGGGAGGACAGGTCATCCAACTTCGTTGAAGCTGCGCTTTTATTGCGGGGCAGTTGAGTGTACTGATAGGCTCAAAACAGCGATGTGCGAGATCGCACCGCCAAATAGCGAGATTTTTGAATGTTCAGATTTTTTCTAGCCACTATTTTTTCATTTGTTTTTCTCGGCGTAATTTCTGGTTGCTCTTCCACTGCCGAACAAGAAAAAACACTGAGCGCCGGGCTCGTTGCGCATTTGAATAAATTCAAGACGTACCCGATGGCCTCGCAACTGGCCGGGGTTGAAGGGACAACCCAACTGCGCTTTACGATAGATGGCGACGGAAATGTCGTTTCTTATGAGCTGGTACAAAGTTCAGGCAATGTGGACTTGGACGCGGCCACTCTAGAATTAATCCGTCGCGCCCAACCACTGCCGAAACCACCAGCCGATTTAATGAAAGACGGCCCAATTACGATCATTGCCCCTTTTATCTACTCCCTAGACGGGAATATCTGAGCAGGACTTGCAATCCGCCGCCGTCACTCGATGACCGTCTTCGCATTCAACGACGGAAACGCTGCTGGTGTAGCCACGTTCAGCGTTGAGCCTGTTTGTCTCGCTGATACAGGCGGCCAGGCTCTTGTCGGAAAATACCCGAAGTTCGCCGCGCAGGGTGATGTGGATGACTTTGTTCATGGTCATGCTCCGGGTTGTTTTCGCAATGCCCACCGCTCTGGATGGGCATCAGTGAAAAGGTCCGCACTCAAAAGAAAACGATGCAGCAAGGTCCGTCGTAGCCTTCTTCGCATACAAATGCCTGGGCCTGCCCGGTAGACACCGTCCAGTCTTGAACGTAAATGGTGCCAGCGAAACGGCTTTTGATCATGATTTGCATTTTCTTTTCCTCGTTTGATTTTCCGGATGACCCTGTCGCCAAGGTCATCGAGGAAATCTGTGGGGCCCAGGCCCGCTACTGGCGACGGCCTGGGGTTGTTGCGTCAGCGGTGTTGTCCAATTACCCGCTGCTGATTGCAGGGCTGGCCGGTCGTCTTCGGTGTGGGCTTCGAGCTTCCTACTCACAGCGTCAAACAGCATCTGTTTGCCGTGGATAACAGGTCCTTACAACATGCACGCTACAGCTCTGAATGCCCTGGCTGAATGGGGCAGGGTGCATGAGGTCCGGCGCGCCCAGCCGAAGCTATCGGGCCCGCTAATTCATATCCTTTGGAGCTTGCCGTGACCCGCTACTGGCGTCGGTCACCGGCTTGAATCAAATGTTCTTCCAGCCGCGGACCTTTCGGCTTGTTCTCCCGCTGGATAACTGTTCTTGGCGCTTTACGCTGCACGCCCGGGTCAGTTGCCAACCCTCTGAACCGTTTAGGCCGGTTCATCGCTGCCTTTGAATCTGGGCCGGTGGTGATCCGGCAAGGGTTGTCGCTAAAGAGCGGTGCTGCTTTCGCTGTTGGCCGGCAGTGTTCGTTGCTGGCGTGAAACGAATTTAAGCAAGCTGAAATTAGTACGTCAAGTATGCTGAATAAATAAATTCAGATTGCTGAAATTCGTGGGTGATAAAAAGCCCGCTCATTGGCGGGCTCATTTAGGAATCGCAGTACTCGCGCCAGCCGATCCTGACGGCACCATCATCCAGATGCTCGATCTTTATGCCGGCAGTGTCGCCGATATCCTGGATCACCTGGCGCCAGGCTTCAGGGCTTTCGTAGTCGCGCCTGGAGACCTCAACCAACTGAATCCGCTGTACCCGGGGAGAGGCGATCAAGCGTTGCAGGCGGTGGCCCACAAGCTCGTAGGAATCTCTCAGTTTGGAAGTGGGGTAGGGTGCTTGGTTCATGCTTCGCTCCTTCGAATACTGTAATTATGCACAGTATTTGCGCTGACATATCTTGGCAAGAGGGGGGCAGCATGTTTCATGCATAAATGCATATTTCGGAGGGCGGAGTCTTTTCGGCAGGCATGAGAAAGCCCGCACTTGGCGGGCTCTGAGTAGTAGGTGGCGTTGCTATTTTTCGGGGTACATCTGCTGGAGTCTTGATCTGGCGTCTTGGCTCAAGCCTGGCACGCCAAGCGTTTTGACTGCTCTGTCGTCTGCTGCCAGAAATGCCTGAACGCGGCTTGCATTGGGTTTGATGCTGGATATTTCTTGCTCAAGGCTTTTGATTTGCTCGTCATAGGCTTCGTTCATCTGCGATGTCAGCAGCTCTATCTCGTAGCTATTTTTGCTCTTGGAAATAGCTGCCGAGGCCTTTTCTGCTCTGACCTTGGCCGACTGTCGCTCCAGTCTCGCCTTGGCATCCATAGATAGCATGGATATCAGGCTTTTGGCTGAGGAACATATTTCTTTGGCCGCATCCCGCGCACTATGACTGCGGCGCCACTCGCGAGAGTCAATCGCTAATGTGCAGCTCGAAAGCTCCTCGGTAGCTTTCCGTGTGGATGAAAAAAAATCCGCTACAGTGACATTATCCCCGTCGGAAAGCATTGCCAATTGCTGCATAACCAATGCTGAGCTTTGTCTGGCGTAAGCTGCTCCAGCTTCGACTTCTTGTTGTGTTTGATAATGCATCCAGCCATAAGCACCTAGCGCTACCACGATGGCTGCAGCGATAAATCCTTGAATCATATTTTTCATGGTTCCCTCCTAAATCTATCTCTAATTCTATCCTGCAGGTCGTCGGCGATTATCAAGGCCGCTCAATGGAACGCTGCGTAATCAAGCAGGGAGGGGCCTATACAAGAAGCCCGGCGCTGGGCCGGGCTTTTGATCAGGAGCAGGTCCCGCCCTTATGGTGCGATCCTGTTCCACCTGTTGGGTGAGTGCCTTTTGGACACGCCGAGGCAGAGAAGGAAGCTATCGAAAGCAGGGCTACCAAGCCAATTACAGCGAATTTTTTCATAGAGCCTCCATGCACTGCGGAATGCAGTATCAGGGCATCGGCGTGTCGAGATATTGCTTGAGTGAAGAAATTCGGTGAATTCAGAAGGACGATGCAATCGCCTGAGCCAGTTGCATGTCGCTCATCAAAGGCGAGCTGTAGGTCGCCCTGTAGTACCTGGAAGCCTGCTCAAACTGAGCGCCGCGAATTTCGCCGTCTGATCCTATGAATGCAAGTGCATCGGTTTTTGCTGTTTTGAGTGGTTTCTGCGAATCGTCCGTTGTATAGCTGGGCAACGTCGTCAAAGCGGTTGGTAGGATAGATGTATAGGTCATCACCTTATCGAACGGAGTGGCCTTTTCATTCGCCGTTACCTGGCTGCCGATCAGCATCATTGCAGCGATTGCCAGCTTCTTCCATGCGTGCATCATTCGAAGCTTCCATTGCGATCAGAGAACGCCACCATAGCAAAGTGGGCCGCTTGCCAGAAACAAAAAGCCCGGCGCTGGTAATGGAGCCTTGGATGACTCCACGTCTCAGTTAACTTTTACCCCGCACATCCTTCCCACCTTCACCTTATCCATGCACACCGTAGAAGTGGTTCAGCGCTATCAGCTCAGTCGCAGCCACGAAAACACAGAGAACAACGAATCCTGGGCTGAAGACTCGTTTGCGGCCCGATGATCCCCAGCTAAGATCAGCTGCGTCGGAATAGCCGGGAATCATTATGAGGAAAGCCAGGCAAGCAATTACCCCAACTTTGCTCCAGAAGCTCTGCTCTCGCCATGCAGTCATGGGCTCACTCCGGGCAGTAACATCAGGAAAACCGGCCATACCCAGGACACTTCATGGCTCTAAGGCGATTTCTAAGAGCTTGAGTCTCGATATATTCCGAATCCGAGGCGCCCATCTTGGACCGCAGTGCGTATTGCACGAAATCCTCAGCCTGCTGGCGATCTGAGGCTAGCTTGAAGGTACGGCATTGCTCTAGACGCTCAGCTTCCGTAACAGGCATCGGTACTGCGTCGATCTGTTTTTCGTATTCTGTTTTTTCTTTTGGCGTGCTGAAGCAGCCGGAGATAAAAAGCGGGGCGACTATTAGAGTCGCGATCCGAAAGACATTCATTACCACATTCCCTTGTGTATACGAGCGCTACTCAGCTCGCGATATCTCGATTTAATCGCCCGGGCATATCCGCCACGGCATACTTGCGGATCAGTAAAACTTCTGCAGCGCCTGGACCACCACGCCCACGATCCGGCAGTTCTCGTCGACGGCCTCGATTGGGTAGCTGGGGTTCAGCGGCTTCAGGAACAGTCGACCGCCATCGCTGACCAGCTTCTTGAACGTCGCTTCGTTGCTGTCTGGCAGCTTGGCTACCACCAGCTTGCCTGGGGCGACTTCGGCCTCAGTGTCCACCAGGATCAGAGTGCCTTCAGTGATGCTCTGGCCGGCGGGTGCGGTCATCGAGTCACCTTTAACTGTCAGCCAGAACGCCGGGCCTTTGGAGTCGTACTCTGAGAACTCGTAGGTGTCCGAAATTCCGGCCGGGTAGGGCTCCACTGCTTCCGCCCAGGCGCCAGCTGCAACCCAGCTCACTACCGGGTAGCGGAATGATTTGGTGGGTTGCGCGGCGGGGGAGACGTTCGATTCTGAAGCCTCGCGCTCTTCACCCTCACCAATAGCAAGCCACTCAGCCCGGAAACCGGTCGCTTTCGCTAGGGCGTAAAGGTTCTCCGGCCTAAGGCTTTTACTCTCACCGGTAATCCACTGAGTGACGGCCGAATTCGCAACACCGCAGAGCGCTGCAATTTCCCCTTTCTTTTTCCCGCTGAGCTGTATGGCTCGGGCAATACGTTCGTGTCTTTCCATGGACTCAATATTAAGTTAACTGAATTTAAGCATGCAGTAGCCAGAAAACGCCGTTGACTCGATAACTTAAGCATGCTGAAATTGGGCCAGGGTCGAACGAGGATGCGAAATGAATACGCATGAAGTCGCCGAATTCTTCGGCAGCAAGACAAAGCTGGCATTGGCTCTGGGTATTCGCCCAAGTGCCGTGACCATGTGGGGGGAAACTATCCCCGAATCCCGGCAGTACCAGATTCAGGTCCTTTCCAAAGGAAAGTTCAAGGCAGCAAAGAAGGCTCAGGCCGCCTGACATCCCTGTCCGCCGTTCCATTGAAGCCAGATTAGAAGAGAGCAGTCCCCATGCAAACGTCCAGTTCCAGACACACCGTACAAACCCGTGATCAGGTGCTGGTCGCTCATGCTCAAAACCAGATCGCCCGTACCAGTCTGAGCCAAGACGACTTCGCCCAGGCGCTGAGCCGCGAACTGCACCTGTCGATTCCTGATCGAGCCAAGAAGAAAGACGTCCCGGACTTCAATTCTGCGGAGCTGACCGGCGACGTGAATGAGTTCGTGAAAGCAACCGGCCGCTGGCTCAAGCGTGTTCAGCGCTGGCTGTCCGGTGATCAAGAAATGCCGTCGTGGCTGGAAGAGTCGTGGGTCAACGCCCTTGAGCCCGAATACCGTGATCACTGCCTAAACGAGCTGGCGAGCCGCCACGGCTTGACCGGTGCCCGCCAGATGACCAGCGACCAATGCGCAAACAAGAGCTTCGGTGCACTGATCCGCGCCTTGGGCGACGTGATCGACACCGGCAGCGAAGTGTTTGACGACCAGGTGATGTGCGAACTGGATCTGCCGCACCTACCGGCATTCGCCAAGCAGTGCCGCCAGGTTGAAGCGAAGGCGGGTGAGTTGGGGCGCCGTGCCGAGCAGTTGCTCGCTTCGGTCCAGCGAAATTTGAAATCTGTTTACTGATTTCCCGCGCATGCGCGGAAATCGGTGCCCATCGGGTTCGCACTATGAATTAAGCGGATCTGAAACCCAGGCACAAAAAAGCCGACGGTCGAGGTCGGCTAATTCGATAACACTTTGTGAGGCCGATTATATGCAAACCCCGCCACATATCAATAGCACTACCAATCTCGCGCCACGTTTTTCGCAATCTGAAAACGTGGCGCGCAACTCCTCAGTTATCCCGTTCGACTTCGACGGCGCCGCGATCCGGGTTATCACCGACAAGCTCGGCGACCCATGGTTTGTTGCTCGCGATGTCGCCGACGCCCTAGGCTACTCCAAGCCTGAGAACGCCGTGGCCCGTCACTGCAAGGCCGCGACCACTACCCCGAAACAGGGTGGTGGTTTCATGACCATCATCCCGGAGCGGGACCTGTACCGGCTGGTGATGAAGTCCAAGCTGCCGGCCGCCGAGAAGTTTGAAGAGTGGGTGGTGGGCCAGGTGCTGCCGAGCATCCGCAAGACCGGCACCTTTTCTACCAAAGGCCCGAACAATTCCAAGATCGTCGGCGAGCTCGCCATCCTGGAATGCTTAGACCGCCTGTTGAAGCCCGCCAACTCCAGCAAAATGCTGATGCTGGCCAAGATCGCCGCCAACAACGGGCTGGATGCCAAGTTCCTCCCAGGCTATGCCGTCGATGCTGCCCCAGACGCCGCTGGCGGGTCTTCAATGCCGACCAAGGCCATGACTGGCCTGATCAAAGATCACGCAATTGCCAGCACCGCACGTGCCTTCAACCTCGCGCTCCAAACCCACGGCTTTCTAACTCTGCTCCAGCGCAAAAACTCCAAACAGGAAACCGTCGACTTCTGGTCCGTTACCGAGAAGGGCATGGCCTACGGCAAGAACCTCACCAGTCCTCAATGCCCCCGCGAGACGCAGCCTCATTGGTACGTGGATCGCTTTCTTGAATTGGCCGCAAAGGTCGGGAAGGCTTGATATGAGCATGGGCCTTATGGTCGCCGCAATGAAACTTCGCGTCGGCAATCCATTGCGCAAGCTTGTGTTGATCAAGCTGGCCGACAACGCCAGCGATGTAGGCGAGTGCTGGCCGTCTTATCAGCACATCGCCGATCAGTGCGAGATCAGCAAGCGCTCTGTCATGAACCACATCACAGCTCTGTGTGACGCGGGATTGCTGCGTAAGGAAATCCGTAAGGGTGGTCCGAAGGGAAACTCGTCGAACGTTTACTTCCTCACTCTCGATGGGGGTGGTGCACCTCCTGCACCAGGGGTAGTGCAGCAGATTCACCAGGGTAGTGCAGCAGGTTCACTCCCTAGTGAATCTCCTGCACCAGAGGGTAGTGCAGCAGCTGCACCCAGAATCAGTAACTCTCTTGAACCAGTCATAGAACCGGTCATTGAACCAATTACGCCCCAGGCTACCGCCAAGGTCGTGACGGGACAGGTCGTGCCATTCGTTCCCCAGCAACCACGAGTTGAGATTCCGGCCGACATGCCGGGGCCGAAAGACCAGACCTGCAAAACCTTTAAGGTCTGGGCGAACTACGCCATGGCCTACCGCAAGCGTTACGGCGCCTGGCCAGTGTGGAACGCAAAGATTGGCAAGCAGATGGCGCTGCTGGTTGACCGCCTTGGTGCTGACGTCGCCCACCACGTCGCCGCCCACTTCCTGAAAGCCAGCGATGCCGCCGTTCTGCGTAAGTGCCACAGCGTCAACGAGCTGCTGGTCAACGCCGAGAGCTATCACACCCAGTGGGTGACCGGGCAGCGCGTCAACGGCACAACTGCCCGCCAGATGGAACGAACCGAGGCCAACCTGTCCGCAGCGGAGCAGGCCGCTCAGATGGTTCTGGCCAAACGCCAAGCAGGTGACCGCAATGAATACCTCTGAAATGAATGATCAGCAGGTTGCCGGGCTGGCCGCTGCCATCTGCGCAACCGCCGAGGCCATGGGGCAGGAAATGAACCCAGGCACCGCCGCGATGATGGCTGAAGACCTCTGCGCCTACCCGGTGCCCGTCGTCAAAGCCGCGTTGAAAGCATGTCGCTTTGAGGTGAAGGGCAAGCTGGCTATGGCTGACATCCTGCAGCGTGTTCAGACCTCCGACGGACGCCCGGGCAAGGACGAGGCCTGGGCCATCGCCATGAGTACCAACGACGAATTCGAAACCGTGGTGCTGACCGACGAGATCCAGCTTGCGCTGGTCGCTGCGAAACCCATCTTGGATGGCGGTGACAAAATCGGCGCACGCATGGCGTTTATTGATGCCTACCAGCGGTTCGTGGGCCAGTCCCGTGAGGATGCGACGCCGGTCAACTGGCACGTTTCCGTAGGCTTCGACGCCAACCGCCGAATCCAAGCTGTGACCAAGGCGATGGAGCTGAAGCGCATTCCGCGCGAACACGGCCAGAAGTACCTGGCAGACCTTAGTGTCGAGCCTGTCACCGAAGACGGACGCGCTATCGCAGGTCTGCTCACAGGCAACGTCACCCGGCCAGAGCCGGCGATTCGCCAGAAGCTGGAGCTGGTGAGGAACTCGATGATGGAAATGCGGAAGGCCAGTGCTGAGCGGAAAACCGAAATGCGGATTGATGCGGCAAATGAGTTAGCTGATCGCCGCGCGCTGCTGATTAAGCAGGCCCGGGATCTGGAAGCGAAGAGGGCAGCGCAATGACCAAGCCAACCAAACCCCGACCAATGCCCGTGTACCTGGTGCTGCGCCGATTGGTAGATCCAGCCACCGGCAAGGAGGTGGCCGCTTTTGTGCCGTCCTCCGACGCTGATCGGTCGATCCTTCGCGAGCGGGATTTCCGCATCAACACCAAGATCCGCGCCGACCTCAAGCAGCCGCGCAACCCACGGTTCAACGGTTTGGTTCATGGCTTGGGCCGGGTGCTGAGCCAGAACATAGACCGGTTTTCCGGCAAGCAGTCCCACGACGCGATCAAGGCCCTGCAACTGGAGTCTGGCGTCTACTGCGACGAGGAAGCATTCGACATACCTGGCCTGGGCCAGCTCACCCGCAAGACGCCGCGCAGCCTTTCATACGACTCGATGGGGGAGGAGACATTCCAAGACTTCTGGCGCCAATGCTGCGCGTACCTGGTTCTGCATGACTGGCCGACGCTCACCGAAGAGCGCCTGACCGAAATGGCCGAGTTCGAAGCATTCAAGGAGGCCGCATGAGCATTAACTTCAAGCCGGGCGACTTGGCGCTGATCGCAAGCTCAAGCAAGGGCACATCCCCAAATATCGTGATGGCTGTCGAATTGGTCATCAAGCTGCGCACGAATGATTGTTTCAACCTTCCGGATGGTAGGCGGGCCGTGAATAAAGGCCCTGAATGCTGGATGGTTGAGGCTTCTGGTCTTTTTGCAACAACTCTCCAAGAGGGCCGTGTAGACCTTGGCGGAATATGCCTGGTTCAGGAGCGCCACCTCATGCCCCTGCGCGGCGACTTCACCCATGAGCAGCAGAAAGCCAAGGAGGCTGTATGACCATTGAACGGAAGCCGGCCAAGCCGAAGAAATGCCGCGTTGCTACCTGCAGGGCCTCATTCGTGCCTTCGCGCATGGGCCAGGCGGTGTGCAGTCCGGCCTGCGCGATGATCGACGCGCCCAGGCATGAGCCGAAGGCGCGCAAGGCCCTGGGCGACATTGAGCGCAAGAACATCAAGGTCCGCAAGGAGAAACTGAAAACCCGGGCGGACCATCTGCGCGAAGCCCAGGCAGCGGTGAACGAGTACGTGCGGCTGCGTGATGCGCATCTGCCTTGCATCAGCTGCGATTCGACGCCCAATGACAACGACCTCATGACCGGCAGTCGGTGGGACGCCGGACACTACCGATCCGTCGGCGCCTGCCCGGAGCTGCGCTTCGAGCCGCTGAACATTCATCGCCAGTGCGTGAAGTGCAATCGCAACCTATCCGGCAATGCCGTGGAGTACCGCATTCGCCTGGTACTGCGCATCGGCGCCGAGAAGGTGGCCTGGCTGGAAGGTCTGCACGCGCCGTGCAAGTACACCGTGGATGAGATTAAGGCCATCAAGGCCAAATACCGGGCAAAGACCAGAGAACTGAAGAGGGCTGCAGCATGACGCAGGTTTCGCAAATAACTGGCGGAGCAAGCAGGCCCTCGATGGGCTGGCTCAAGCCGGTGTTTCCCATAACGGGTAAAGCCCACTACTTCATTCAGGAAAAGGGGTTCGCTGCGATCACCACGCAGGGGAGGGTATATTTCTGGCGATCGATCTGCGGGGTCGACACGGTGAGCACGGACAAAATGCCGATGTTCGAGCCTGGCAACTGGGACCGCTGCAAAAAATGTGAACAGAAATTGCCTCGGAGGGCCGCAGCATGACCTATCGCAACGTTGTTTCAGCAGTAGTTCGAGCCCTCGCGGCCGAAACCATCAGTTCCGCCGGCGGCTGTGACTTCGAGCCCAAGGTGCAGTGCGCCAAGCAGAAGGGGGAGATCGTTGGTAAGGAGGCCGCTTTTCTCCAGGACTGCTGGGTGTTCGGCCGGCTGCACAAGGCTCTCACCCCGGCGCACTGGCGAGTACTCGTGGCGAAGTATTCCACCCATGAGGAGCGTAAGCACGGCGCCATTCTGGAGCTTCTGCACTCGGTGAAGACGCCGGCCCCGAAGCGCTTCCGTGAATGCGCCGTGCTCACTTGGGCTATCCCGCAAGTCGCCGGTGCCGAGGGCAAGCGTTCATCTGCAGTATTGCCCGCCGCATGGTACGACATCACCAATTGGGACAACGACGGCAAACCAGAGTCGACTCGGTACCGGTGGCGTTCGACGATTCGCAAGGTGCTGGATGACCAGGTGAACGAGGCGCTAACCGCCGCTCAGGAACTACTTGATGCGGAAGGCCTAATCGAAAGTTGTGCCGCTTAGCTAATAGCCATTGCAACGAATGAGAAAGTGAGAGATTATTTATTCAATCTGTCGATCCTGCGCGTTAGGGATTCACATTGAAAGCCCAGCAAACACGCTGGGCTTTTTTGTGGGTGCCAAGTTGATGTATAGATGAGACTCAGTTTCCAGCCGGATGGAGTCTCTAATGCACGAATCTCAAGGTCAGACCAAAACTGTCGTAGAGGAATTGGATTTACTCAACGACAAAGCCTTCACAAAAACACAGTGGGAAGGGCGCCAGACTGATTGGCTATTGCAGTGGCTTGTTAAAAGCTCCAATCGAGCATCGCTAAGCATTGGTATCACCTTATCTGTCGGTGGGTCAGTAATATCGGGCAAATTGATCCCCCACGCAGTGTATTTTGAGAGGCTTGCCGAAAGCTTTTCCGCCCCCTTCAGGGAGAAAGGTGATCACAATGCAGATGCGATCCAAGACATAATTCTTGGTTTCAATGTGACTCCCGGAGCTGAGTCTCCCGAAGAGGACGCCCCCTTCCAGTTCCTACACCTCGAAGATGCTAGAACCTACTTAGGTACATCGTCGTCAATTCCTGGCGAGACAGGCGCGCTTTGGCGCGGGAAAATTTCATCCATAGATGGCTTTACGCTTGGATTAATTAGTAATAACGATTAAGCCATATCGATATAATCGACCGTGCAACTCACCTCTTTACGTTTATCTCGGCGCAGTTGAGCTCTGCAGTATTGAAGGCCCCGCGATTGCGCGGGGCTTTTTGCATTCAGCTCCGTTGGGCTAGCGAAGGGAGGGAAGTTGAATTTGCATAGGCGACATCTGTATTTCTTAATTTAAGCGCCCTTACCCCGATAAAGCGTGCACCGGTCCTAGACCCCTTTCGCCCGCATCTGTACCAAGCGCCAAGCTCGGAAAAAGCGAAATGTACCTGCGCTGTTTCTGCCAACGAAGGTGGCAAAAACGCTATTTAAGGAATTTTGAGAACGAATTGATGGCACATTGACTCATAGTGCCGCTGTCACTTAAGCGATCTTTCCTTAGAACTTGTTGGTCACAAAATGAAGAAAATTATCCTATCGGCGTTGCTATTTTGCGCGGTCTGTAACGGCGCTCAAGCTGTAGAACTATCAGGTGCCCTCGGCGCGACTAGCCAAGGCGGCTTGACTGCCCGTACAGCACTGGGATTCAACTGGGACAAGGCATGGCTGGAAAGCTCTACAGGTAAGCTGACCGGATACTGGGACCTGGGTTATACATATTGGGAGTCGGGAAAAGAGGCTGGTGCTCGCCACTCTGTTTCCTTCTCCCCTGTGTTCGTTTACGAGTTTGGTCAAGGCGACATCAAGCCGTTCATCGAGGCCGGCGTCGGTGTTGCAATATTTTCGGGCACCAACGCTGGCGACCAGAAATTCGGATCTTCCTTCAACTTCGAAGACCGAATTGGCGCAGGCTTGAAGTTCGGTGATACGCAGAAGGTAGGTGTCCGGGTTACTCACTATTCAAACGCCGGCATCAAAGAACCGAACGATGGCATTGAGTCTTACGCACTTTTCTACAGTCATTCGATTTGATGTGCACAGGAACCCGGCCACCGCGCCGGGTTTTTTGATGCCTAAATTTCCCAAAGCCCTCAGAGCCTCTGACTTGTCACGCTGATGAGGGACCTATTCAGGGCCTCGCCATCGTGCGAGGCCTTTTCGTTTTCGGCCCCACCACACCCTTCGCTCTGAGCAGGGAGTGCTGCTGGAGCCGATTCAATTCCCAAACATGCCCCACGGAGTCGAGCGCATGGAGTATCTACAGCGCCTGCTCGACAAGATCGACAGGTTCGAATTGCTGATTGCGGGCCTGATTGGGGCTGTCGTTGCGAGCTGGTGGCACAAGGACGACTTGTCTGACTGGCGCGCCTGGATGGTGTTCTTGATCACCGGGGTTGCCTGCTCGCTGTACCTGACGAGCATGGTCAGCGCCTACCTGAATGTCACGGAGCCCAAAATAGTCGCCGGGATTGGTTTTCTCCTGGGTACGTTCGGCGGCTCGCTCCTGGCAGCAATCAACCGAGCCATCAAAGCCGCTGACCTCTGGGCGCTAATTCGCCAGCGGTTCGGGGGAGGCAATCCACCATGAATCTTGAACTGATCAACTCCATCGCCTGCGGCCTTATCGCGCTGTGGGCAGCCTGGTGCGTACTGAGCGGGAAGGTGAGGGACGGCATCCTTGGGAAGCTGATCTACTCGACGATCGCCATCACCGGTTTTGTCGTGATGGTGCGCAGCCAGAACATCTTCTTCGGCCCCACTACCGCCGGACTGACGCTGCATGTCGCTCTGGCCCTGGCCGGTGCACGGCATATCTTCATGGTCACGTACTGGCAGCGGGTGAAGGTCTGGCTGTGCCGGACGCTGAACTGCGAGCACTGCCTGAACTGTAACAAGGCACCTGGCGGTGTCGAGCGCAGAGCCAAGTAATGCGAGGGCCTACCATCCCCCTGGAAACCACTGACGGGCGAGGCTTACCGTCACACGCAAAGCATGCTGACTTTGATCACACTCCAACTGCTGATCTTCGGGCGTTGCGGGTTTGCGCCACCTGAGATTTGCCGTTAAACCTTTGGCGTAAGATCGCTCAAATTCGGTATTCGCTTCTTTTGTAAGGCGCATGGCTTTCGCATAGTCCGCCTCAAGGTCATCAGGCAGCGATTCACAAGCCAGTTTGGCTTGCTGATACCTAACGGCATACATGTAGCCGTCAGTTGGGGCTTCGTCGTAGCTGTAGCGAGAGGGCTCCACAGCCATTGCTGGGCCAGCGATAAGTAAAGCGATGAGATACAGGCGTCCGTGCATGGGTTTGAGTCTCGAAAAAATCAAATTTGGCGGAGTATACCTGGCTCATCCGCGCCACGTTTTCGAATGCGCCAAATCGTGGCGCGGATTAGAGTTACCTGCTCAGTCAACCTACTTATCCATTCATACGTGCCGCCAGTAAGGCTCGCTCCTTGCTTAGAGGTTTGAGCACCGCGGGTTGCTCTCCGATTTTCATGAACAGGAAATAATGGTCCTGATCATCGTGCAGGATACGGTAGACGTCAGCTGTTCTGTCAGTGCTTGGCGAAGTCAGCTTGTCCACAATCAATGTGTAAGCGCTAACTCCCAGCTTCTCCAAAGCTGTCTGCAGCTCTGCGTCAATCCGTGATCGCCATTTTTTCATGTTGTGTCGATATGCTAGGACTGCAAGCACGATTGCCATTATTGGCATTACGCCGGCCGCGAAGACCGTAAATAACGTATCCATGATCTCTCTTTGTTAAACAAGAAAACTGTTCATGAATACCCGCAAGCTTGAAAGGCGGCAAGAGAAGGTCACGATATGATTCGACCAATGCCGCCACTATCGCTGCTTGAATTGTCCGACTTTGGTGTTTGCATTACCCCAGCTCCCGAGGTATGGGAATGGCTCCAAGCCGAGATCCTTGCCGACACCGGCATCATTCACAACGAAGACCATGCTCACCTACTGGATGCAGACATCCGGATCATGTGGGCGTCGTCGAGCTTCGAGAAGCAGGGCCGCACTGTCCTGGGCCACGCCGAGCAGGTAGCGTTCCGCGCCGGCGGTTGGCAGAAAGCCCGGATGGAGCAGCAGATGCGTGACTGGTTCGGCGATGTGCCGGCTTTCATCATCACGCTGGCCGCTGACTACTGCGCCCAGTGCAGCGACCTTGAGTTCTGCGCCTTGATCGAACACGAGCTGTATCACCTGGCTCACGCGACCGACAAGTACGGTCAACCAGCATTCACCCAAGACGGTGCACCTAAGATCAAGCTGCAGGGCCACGACGTCGGAGAGTTCGTCGGGGTTGTCCGCCGCTATGGTGCGAGCCCTGACGTTCAAGCGTTGGTGGATGCTGCAAACAGACCTGCTGAGGTGGGGAAATTGAACATTGCGAGGGCCTGCGGAACCTGTCTGCTCAAGTCGGCCTGATTCCATGACAGGTATTGACGGATGACAACCATATGGCAGTACTACGAAGCGAGGTCAAAGCCTTCATCGTTCAGGCTCTGGCCTGCTTCGATACGCCGTCCCAGGTGGTAGCAGCGGTCAAGACAGAATTCGGGATTGAGATCACCCGACAGCAATGCGAAACGCACGACCCGACAAAGTTTGCCGGGCAGAAGCTCGGCAAGACCTGGGTGGACCTGTTCCACGCTGCTCGCAAGCGATTCCGTGAAGAGACAACCGATATCCCCATTGCCAATCGCGCGTACCGACTTCGCGGTCTTGGGCGGCTGGCCGAGAAGGCTGAGAGCATGCGCAATCTGGCGCTGACTGCTCAGTTGTATGAGCAGGCCGCCAAAGAAGTGGGCGATGCCTACGTGAATCGCCGCCTTGAACCTGAAAAGCCTTTGGGCTCCCACGCTGACCAGCAGCACGCCGTTGCTGAGTACACCTTGGAGCCTGATGAGAATGTCCCCGCTGCCCCGTACCTTTGACCCACCGGTAAAACTGACGCCCAAGCAGGCGAACATTTACTGCTGGGGCTTCCAGCCTGAGGCCCGCTTCCGCGATGCGGTTTGTGGTCGACGGTTCGGCAAAACGTTTCTGGGCAAAGCTGAAATGCGCCGCGCTGCTCGGCTCGCTGCTGAGTGGGGAGTAAGCGTTGAGGACGAGATCTGGTACGGCGCACCGACGTTCAAACAGGCCAAACGTGTGTTCTGGCGCCGCCTGAAGCAGGCGATCCCTGAAGCATGGCGCGCGCACCGCCCAAACGAGACTGAGTGCTCGATCACGCTCAAATCCGGACACGTTATGCGCGTGGTCGGGCTCGACAACTACGACAACCTGCGCGGCTCCGGTTTGTTCTTCGTCCTGGTGGATGAATGGGCGGACTGCCCGTGGGAAGCATGGGAAGAAGTCCTTCGGCCGATGCTCTCGACCTGCCAATACTCGATACCGGGCATCGGCATGCGAAAAGGTGGTCACGCGCTGCGCATCGGCACGCCGAAGGGCTTCAACCATTGCTACGACACGTTCCTTGATGGTCGGCCAGGCCATGAGCCCGATCACAAGAGTTGGCTCTACACCTCACTCGACGGCGGCAACGTTCCGGCTGAAGAACTGGAAGCTGCCCGCCGCAAGATGGACCCTCGGACCTTCCGGCAAGAATACGAGGCCAGCTTCGAGAACTACCAGGGCGTTGTCTACTACACGTTCAATCGTGAGGTGAACCGAACCAGCGAGACGATCAAGCGCGGCGAGGCGCTTCACATCGGCATGGACTTCAACGTCATGAAGATGGCCGCCGTGGTTCATGTCATCCGTGACGATCTGCCATTGGCCCTCAGCGAGTTCTCCGAGGTGCGTGACACACCGGAGATGATTGAGAAGATCAAGCTTCGCTTCCCTGATCACAGCATTGCGATCTACCCAGACGCCAGCGGCCAGAACACAAGCAGCAAGAGCGCGAGCGAGTCTGATCTATCACTGCTCAGGAAGGCTGGTTTCACCGTAGTGGTGCATTCGACCAACCCCGCGGTTAAAGACAGGGTCAACGCCATGTGCGCAATGTTCGCCAACACGTATGGCGAGCACCGCTACCTGGTCAACGTTGACCAATGCCCGAAATATACGCAGTGCCTGGAGCGGCAGATCTACACGGACAAGGGTGAGCCCGACAAGAAGGCCGGATACGACCACCTCGTGGACGCCCCTGGCTACTTCATTGCCAAGCGCTATCCGATCAAAACACGCACAGGCGGAACACGCCGAATTGGAGGCTTGGCCTGATGCCAGTGCAATCGACAAACCCCGACTACGACGCGCACATCGCGGAGTGGGAGATGATGGACGACGCGCTCGAGGGTGAGTGCGCCGTGAAGCGCAACGAGCGCAACCTGCCCAAGCCGAGCGGTATGGTTGAGGCGGAAAAGCTCGACGGCGCCGGCAACAAGTACCTCTACGAGAACTACACCAGCCGGGCTCAGTACGAGCATTGGGTGCGCGACTCGTTGCGCTCGATGATGGGGCTGGTGTCTCGGCTGATTCCTGAGATCGAACTACCGTCTGGCCTGAAAGGGCTGGAGGACAACGCCACAGCCGACGGCTTCGGCCTGAAGCAGTTGTTCTTCCGGATGGTGCGCCAGGCCATTTCCCACGGCCGGGTACCGCTGGTGGTGAACATCGACGAGAGCGGCGAGCCATACTTCTCGACGTACGCCACCCGCAACGCCATCAATTGGGACACTGCTGATCAGGGCGGACGGCAGGATCTGGTCCTTTCGGTGTTCCGCGAGTTCCGCAAGAAGGGCGGCGATCGATACAGCCATGATTGCGACACCGTTTTCCGTGAGTTCTTCATGCTGAACGACGTCTGCTACACCGCCGTGCGGAATGAAGGCGGTGAGCTGGTCGAGGACGAGAGGCCGCTGGGTACCACTGGTACCGACAACCGGCTCGTCAAAGGCCTGCCATACCTGCCCGTGATTTACTGCGGTTCCACCGACAATTCCCCGGACGTCGACGAGGTGCCGCTGCTGACCATGGCGCGGGCCGCGCTTAAGTCCTACCAATTGAGCGCTGACTACTTCACGTCGCTGCATCAGACCAGCCACCCGCAGCCGTGGGTCTCTGGTCTGGATGAGGCGGTGGAGTTGAGCGTTACCGGCCCATCGGCGGCATGGGATCTTGGGCCTTCCGGTTCCTGCGGCTACCTGGAGTTCCAGGGCGCCGGCATCGAAGCCGTGCGCAAGGCCATGGATGACCAGAAGAACGCCGCGCTTGAGGCGGGCGCCAAGGTCATGGACGTCGGCGGTACAGAGTCGGGCGAGGCGCGGAAGACGCGCCAGAACGATCAGCACGCCACGCTGCACAGCATCGTCATTACCGTGGCCGAGGCGGTGGAGCAGGGGTTGCGATACGCCGCCGAGTGGAAGGGCTACGACCCCAAGCAGGTCAAGTTCAAGGTGAACCCTGAGTTCGTGACCCCAGTGGTCGACGCCCAGGTTCTCGCCGAACTGCTGAAAGGAGTGATGGCCGGAACGATCAGCGCCGACACCTACTGGCAGTACCTCACCACCGGCAAGCTGCCGGAGCGCCCATACGAAGACGAAGCCGAACTGATCAGCGATGAGCGCGAGTCGGCCGGCATCAACTTGGACAAAGACGATGCCATCGACAAACCTGGCGCAGGCGGACAGCCAACTGCTGGAGCAGACGACCCGCCACACGGTAATGCTGGAGCGGCTTAAGGCCGGCGAGGTCAAGAAGTTCGAGAAGTACCTGCGCCAGATCGACAAGCTCGTGCGGGATCAACTCACCCGCAAGGAGCTGACCACCTACAGCCGGGACCGCCTTGAGCAGTTCCTGGCCCGGGTGGACGGCAAACTGTTGGAGATCTACAAGGCCTACGGCGACCTGGTGCAGGCCGATCTGGTCGATATTGCGCTGTACGAGTCAACCTTCGAGGCTAAAAGCCTGAGCAATGCACTCTCCATCGACGCAGTGGTGCCGACCAACACGCTGATCCGTGCGGCGGTGTTCTCCTATCCGCTTCAGGTAAAGGGCATCGACGGCGGCAAGCTGCTGAAGAGTTTCGTCAGCGGCTGGACGCGGACCGAGACGATGCGTGTCACGAACACCATCCGGCTCGGCTTCGGCCAGGGCCAGACCAATGCCCAGATCATCCAGGCGATTCGCGGCACCGCGGCGCAAAACTTCACGGACGGCGTCCTGGCGGTGAGCAACCGCAACGCTGCCGCCGTGGTGCAGACGGCAATCCAGCATGTGGCCACCACGGCACGAATGGAGACGCTTAAGGCCAACAGTGACGTGGTGCTGGGCTATCGTTGGGTGTCGACGCTTGACCGCAAGACCTCGCAACAGTGCAAGGGCCTGGATGGGATGCGCTTCGACCTTGGCAAAGGCCCGCTGCCGCCAGCGCACATCAACTGCCGGTCAACCACGGTGCCGACCACCAGGCTCTCGGAGATGTTCGCCAAGGACGCCACGCGGGCTTCGGTGGGCGACAATGGGGGCGCGCAGGTCAATGCAGGTCTGAACTACTACGAGTGGCTGGCAACGCAACCGGCGAGGTTCCAAGACCATGCTCTTGGGCCGGTCCGGGGCAAGTTGTTCCGCGATGGCGGGCTGACTCCGGAGAAGTTTGCCAAGCTGCAGCTCGACAAGTCGTTCAAACCGCTGACCCTGGCGCAGCTGAAGAACGCAGAGCCCGACATGTTCACCCGAGCAGGCGTTACACTCGGCGCTCCACCGGATTGAGATACCACATGCAGATCATTGTTGAGGATGGGAAGGGCAGGCCAGACGCGAATAGCTTCGTACCGCTGGAGAAGCTGACCTTCTACCGCGACTACTACGGATTCCGGATACCTGAAGAAGAGGCTGACCAGGTCGAACTCCTGCTGCGTGCTGCCGCTGACATCAACGGTCGCCAGTGGAAGGGTCGCAAAGCCAATCCTGAGCAGGCAATGGCCTGGCCCCGGCGTGACTGCAAGATCGAATACCAGACGCTGTCGGAGACATTCGTCCCCTTTGAGCTTGAATGGGGCCAGGTGCGGCTGGCCGTCGAGTTATATGCTGTCGAGCAGGGCTTCCAGATCGAGGAGCCGACGCATTGCACTGAGCCGAATGGCCGGCGCACGCGGTTCAACCGAGATACGCCAGGCTTTCGCATGCGGCCGCCGCCATACGCGCCTAGCAGGACGCAATTCGCCGATTACCTGGTGATGCGAGGTTTTTACGTCGTTCGATGACTTCAACAGGTGCAGGCAGTAGGCTATCATTCAAGAGATCACAAGGAGGATTTATGAGTGAGCGCTTGATTAGTAGTTTTGCAATGGTCTTGATTTCCTTCACGTTGGGTATGGTTGTTGGAGTGGTCAACGTTGACGGGCTAGTTAATCATGTATCCGTTACTGGAACGATTGGGCAATGGTTTGCCGGCCTGGCTACCTTTTCTGCAGTGGTATTTGCTCTATGGCAATCCCACGAGAACAGACATAAAGAGCGAATGAAAGCTCGGGTTCTTGATAACAATGCAATTGAGGACTGGTCCCTTAGCGTTGTTTCTGAGGGGTTGATTCCTGTTACTGTTGTTGATGTGGATTTAATTGTTGGTAAAGGATCCTATAAGTCGAAGCTTGAAAAGAAGAAGAACCTACAATTGAGTTTTCCGCATAAGCTTGAGCGCGGCGAGGTGCTTCAGCTCATCTCTATGGAGAAGCAAAGCCTGTCAGATTTTGCTGATTGGCTCCTAGCACCCTTTGTAAGCGAACTTAGCTCGAAAGGTATCCATCAAGGGCGAGTTGGTGCTCAACTTAATGATGCTTACTTTGATGCTTTAAATTCGCTGTCTAAGTCCAAGTTAAAGATTGCAATTCACTTTGCTCATGAAAGTATCTCTCATGTTGTAAGTAGTAATCTTCTGAATAGGCTTGTTATGGATTTGAGCGAGCGACATAAAGCGGATCAGCTGGAAAAGCTGCGAGAGCGACAAGTGGGATACGACGAAGTTGGTAGAATGCTTCAGCCGGATTTTATTCCGAAGTAGTCATGACAAGAGATTTTCAAAACCCAGCGAACGCTGGGTTTTTTTATGCCTGCAAAGCGGGCCGAACAAACCCAAGGGGTGCACCAAGTGGCAGACGAAAACCAGATTGATCTTGACGACCCGGCAGTTCAGGGCGCCATTGCTGCAGCTGTCGAGGCTGCAACCCTGGGCCTCAAGAACAAAAACACCGAGCTACTTGGCTCGCTCCGTACCACCAAGACCGAGCTGGACGGTTTCAAGTCCCAGTTCGAAGGCCTGGACATCGCCGCAGTGAAAGGTTTGCTGACCAAGGTTGGCCAGGATGAAGAGACCAAGCTGATTGCCGAGGGCAAGTTGGACGAGGTCATCACTCGCCGCACAGAGCGCCTGCGCACCGACTACGACACCAAGCTGGCCGCCGAGAAGACCCGTGCCGACAAGGCCGAAGCCTTCGCTGCCAAGTACAGCGACAAGGTGCTGGCCGACTCCATCCGCGCTGCAGCCATCAAGGCCGGCGCGCTCCCAGAGGCCGCCGAGGACATCATCCTGCGCGCCCGGGGCACTTTCAAACTCAGTGAAGACGGTGAGGCCATTGCCACCGACCGTGACGGCGAGGTCGTTTACGGGAAGGACGGGAAAACCCCGCTGTCTCCGCTCGAATGGGCGGAATCGCTGCGTGAAACAGCAACACACCTGTGGCCAAGGGCTCAGGGTGCCGGACAGACCGGCGACAACGGTGGCAAGGCCACGAAAAAGTGGGGTGAGTACACGGAAACCGAACGCGCTGCGATCGCCCGTGACAATCCCGATCTGTTCAAGAAAATCCAGGCCACCAAAGGAACCTAATTCATGGCAACCACCCAACTGACCGACATCTTTGTCGGCGATTACTACGCCTCGCTGGCGCCGGTTAACAGCCCGGAAAAGACCGCTGTTTACGAATCGGGCATCGTGACTCGCTCGCCTGTGCTGGACGCGATCGCCTCCGGCAGCCAGGGCACCGCCGAGATCAGCTACTGGCAGGATCTGAACGCTGATGAAGCCCCGAACATCAGCAATGACGACCCGAATGACCAGGGCGAAGTCGGAAAGGTCACCCAGGACAGCATGCGTGCCCGGGTTCTGTACCTCAACAAAGGCTACGGTGTTACTGACCTGACCGCTGAACTTGCGAACAGCGAGCCTCAGCAGCAGATCCGCAACCGCTTCGGCACCTATTGGACCCGCCAGTGGCAGCGTTACACCCTGGGCGCGGCTCGCGGCATCATCGCCTCGAACATTGCGAACAACGGCGGTGACATGGTCATCGACGCGGGCGCGACCATCAGTGCGAATGCCTTCCAGGATGCCGCGTTTACCGCCGGCGATGCGGCTGACCAGTTCGGCGCTATCGGCGTGCACTCCGTGGTGATGAACCAGATGGTCAAGCAGGACCTCATCGAGTATCTGCGTGACTCCGACGGCAAGATCATCCTGGCCACCTACCTCGGCAAGCCAGTGTTCATGGACGACGCCCTGGTGTACGGCGCGGGCAAGTACTTGTCCGTGTTCTTCGGCCAGGGCGCTTTCGGCTACGGCGAAGGCACGCCGAAAGTGCCGGTAGAGCTCGAGCGTAAGCCCGGCGGAGGTAACGGCGGCGGTGCCGAAGTGCTGTGGGAGCGGAAGACCTACATCCTCCAGCCTGCTGGCTTCAGCTGGAAGGGCTCCGAGGCTCAGAACCTCAGCCCGACCGCCACCCAATACGCAGCAGCTGCGAACTGGCAGCGTGTGTTCAGCCGCAAGCAGGTCCCATTCGCCGCTGTCATCAGCGGTACCACCACGCCGTAATTCGACCCACACAACCTGGCGTCTTTATGGGCGCTGGGGTGCTTTTGAGGTGACTCATGAAAGTGATCTACACGGACACGCCGGGCAAAGAGCGCGGCGTGTGCTACCGCCTGCTGAGCGAATTCTTCGGTGTCATCGGTTCCGCTACCGAGGTGGTGGTTGATGGCGATGCCCCGGACATCTTCGACGCCTACCAAGCGGCCGGCATCAAGGTGTCCGACGGCAAAGATTCAGAGATCAAAGAAACCGATCCTCTGAAAATGAAGGTCCCCGAGCTGAAAGAATGGCTGACCGAGAAGGGCATTGCCTTCGACCCGTCCGCCAAGAAAGAAGACCTGCAGGCCCTGGTGCCAGCGGAATAAGGACAAGCACATGACCGACTTCATCACCGTTGCCGATGTTGACGCCCAGCTCGGTCCTGACTGGTCCGGCACCGGTGATCCGGTCCTTGCTGTGACTATGGCAAACGCCTGGCTCACAGCCAAGATTAAGCGGGCTGTTCCTGATCCGGTTCCGGCCGAGATCAAAACAGCCGGCGCCCAGGTTGCCAAAGAGGCAGCGGCGGGCAAGCTGTTCACGGCCACGCAAAAGGAAGTGCAGAGCAAGACCGTATCCGCGCAGTCCGGCACGTCTGTGAGCAAGACCTACGTGGCAGGCTCCACCGATCAGTCAGCCGGCGTCAACTTCGCCATGGTGCTGCTGGAACCGTGGATCAAGCGCTCCAGCGTGATGATGCTGAAAAGGATCTGATCATGGGCATGCGTGAAGAGATCCAGGCCGAATTGGCCGAGTCGTTCGACGATCCTGATGGATTGGCCGACGCGGTTAAACCCGTGACGGGCGTGCGCAAGATCGCGGGCGAGTATGACCCTGACCTGGGCGGCGAAACGCCAGATAGCACCGTCACTTACAGGGGGCGCGGTGTTCTGGGCAGCTACCTGTCCAAGGAAATCGACGGTTCCCTCATCCAGACTACCGACAAGAAGCTGCTGGTGCTGCAAAACGAACTGTTCGTGTCGGAGGCCGGTGTGCCAACGACGGTACCGGCTACCCCAGCCATTGGCGACATCATCAACGACCTGCGGGTGATGAACGTGTCCGCCGATCCGGCTGATGCAACGTGGACGGCCCAGCTGAGGAAGTGACATGGCGAACAAGTACGCGAGCATGAACGGCAGCTTTGCCGAGAACATTCGAGACTTCGCTGAGCGAGCCCAGGCTGGTATCGATGCAACCATCCGAGAGATCGTTATCGAGATCGGCAGCAGCGTTATCCGAATGTCGCCGGTGGGCAATCCAGAGATCTGGTCGGCGAACGTCGCTCATCGACAGAGCAACACCCGGGCGGCCGATGACTACGACTTCAATGTCGCGGTGCGCAACACGATCATCAACCTCAACGAATCAAACTTCACGAAGGCCGGCAAGCTGCGGCGCGGGGTCAAATACGCCAAGCCCCTGACCAAGACCGAGCGCGACCAGAACTTCAACGTGAACGGTTTGGTGGCAGGCAAGGACTACGTTGGCGGCCGGTTTCGGGGGAACTGGCAGTTTTCCATCGGCACGCCGGCGGAGGGCACGCTTGATCAGGTCGATCCGGCTGGTGGCGTGACGCTGGCTAAGCTGCGACTGCAGGTCCAGGCACTGACGGCTGGCGAAACGGCCTACATCGTCAACAACCTGCCGTATGGCATCCCGCTGGAGTATGGGCATTCAACCCAGGCACCCGGCGGCATGGTCCGGATCACTCTGGCCCGCTTCCAGCAGATCGTCGACGAAGCCACAAGGAACAACCAGGTATGAGCCACGCCATTATCGCGTCGATCTACGAGGCCAAGTTACTTGCCTGGAGCAAGGCGCGGGCAGAGCCGATCAAGGTCGTGTATGAGAATATCCAGTATGACCCTGCGGACGGCGAGACCTACCTACGGGCATTTGCGCTCCCAGGCGATACCGCAAGTAGCACGCTTGCCGGAGATCACCGCGCTTTCATCGGCGTCTACCAGGTCAGCATTGTGGCTCCGGCTAATACCGGGAAGACAAAAACGAACCCGCTTGTGGGTGAGCTGAGCGCACTGTTTCCACTGTATGCGAGAGACACGAAGGCGGGCGTCACCGTCGTCACGATGTCATCGGCAGACCCTGGCCCTGGTATAACCGATCCACCCACGTTCACCGTACCTGTGTCGTTCGAATACCGAGCAGACACCGTTTAGCCAGGATCAAACGGGCGAGTAGGCGTCCCTTGATGGAATAGCATTTGCCAGACTCCAGCCTCAAGCTTCCAGATTGAAGATCTCCGTGCGTATTGCCTTGGTGCTCCGTCGCGGCTGGATTGGGAGGCTTCGTATACCAGTAGACAAGCGTCCTTAGATATCACGGTCAGTTTGAAATTTCGCGCCAAGATATCAACGCGAGACCTTTGAAGCGGCAAGCTTTCAACGGTATCAGCTTTTGAATAGAAGGCCCCTGAACTACCAATTTCATGGAAGTCTTTGTGCAATAGACGATTGAGTTGCTCAGGGTCATTTCGGACACTTGCTTGATGCAAGCTGATCTCCATGTCTTGAAGCAGGTTGAGTAGCGAGACCTCTGTCACCTTGTTTTTCCCCTTTGCTCCATTCCAGATTTACCTGATTAGCACTTCCACCGCCCATAGGGCAAACCCAATAACCCGCCTCTGTGCGGGTTTTGTCATTTCTGAAAAGAGGAAATACCCATGGCCGTCTTTCTGCCGAATGGCTCTACCGTTGTCGTCGCATCCGGCTACGGCAATCCGATCGTCGTCACTGCGATCTCCAATGCTCTTGAAGCCTCGGTATCGGCGGCGGCTCACGGCCTCAAGGCTGGCGATTTTGTCGAGGTGACGTCTGGCTGGGCCCGACTGAACAATCGCGTGCTGCGCGTGAAAACTGCTACCGCCGACGCGTTTGTCCTTGAAAAGGCAAACACTCTCAACGTAGCGCGCTATGTTGCGGGCGGCGGCGCTGGGTCTGTGCGCAAGATCACGGACTGGGTGCCCGTCAGCCAGGTGACGGAATCCGCGAAGTCCGGCGGTGATCAGCAGAACGCAACCTACTCCTTTCTTGAAGAGGATGACGAGCATCAGATCCCGACGACCAAGTCGGCGATCGCGTTCACGCTCACTCTGGCTGACGATCCCGATTTGCCTCACAACGACGTGCTGATTGAGGCAGATGACGACAAGAAGCCTCGCGCCGTGAAGGTGAACCTCGCCGCTGGCGGCTGCATCGTTTACAACGCCTACGCCTCGTTCGACAACGTGCCGTCCCTCAACAAGAACAACATCATGACCGTCACCGCAGTGTTTGCAGTCGTCGCCAAATTCATTCGCTACGCGTCGTAAGGGAAGGGCTCATGGCTAAGTTCAAGTTGATCCAGAAGCCGACCTTCAAGGCGGCGGTGATGATCCAGCGTGCCGGTTATAGCGCCGAGAAGGTGGAGTTCGAGTTCAAGTACCTGGATCGCACCGCGCTCGCCGAGCTGTACACCGGCTGGAACGAGCGGCACGACGAGCTGAGCAAGCAGTTAGGAGACATGGACCTCAAGGCATTCACGGCTGCTCAGATCGATCTGCAGGCCGACCAATTGCTTGATGTCGTCGTCGGCTGGGATATCGAGGAAAAGTTCACGCCTGAAAACGTACGCATCCTCGTCAACTCCATTAACTCGGCCCCCAAGGCCGTGCTGAATGCCTACGCCGAAGCCTTCAACGAAGCCCGCCTGGGAAACTCCTAAGCGCTGCACGCGCGCTCTATGAGCCGACGCTGGAGGGCACGGATGCCTTCGGCTTCACTGCGGCCGACTACTCCACAGAGATCGGCATCTGGCCCGACAACTGGGACGCCTTCAAGGTCTTTGAGGCAATGAGCACACAGTGGCGCACAGGCGCGTGCGGCGTGACAGGCATGGACTACAGCGTTCTCTCCGGGGTTATTCGGATGTGTGGCGTACCGATCAGCCAGCGACAAACCATTTTCAGCGACTTTCGCCGTATGGAGGCTGAAGCCCTGCAGGTGATGGCGGAACAGAGAGAAAACAAATGAGCACCAACTTCGCTTCCCTGGGTATTGCTGTCGAGTCGTCACAGGCCGCAAAGGCTGCTGATGATCTTGATAAGCTAGTCGATTCCGCTGAAGGCGCCCAGAAGGCCATTGATGACCTGGGCACAACGGGCGAAGGCCTGGCCGACACCGGTAAAAAGGTTTCCCAGGCCGAAGCGGATGTTGCGCAAAGCATCGATAAATCAACGGCAGCGAGGGGACGGCAAGCTGGAGCCAGTCGCAAGGCAGCTGACAGCGCAGTCGCGGAAATCTCCGTCATCAGCCAGCTAGACAAGGCTATGACGGGCAATATTTCGAGCATGGAGTCGCTGGTTCAAGCCGAGGGTTTGCTGGAGCGCGCCCGCAAGGGCGGCTTGGTCACCATCGAAGAGCAGGCGAAATATCAGGATCAGCTGGGAAAGGCCTACGACAAGATTGAAAAGGCAGAAGCCAAAGAGCTGGCGCAGAAGCAGAAGCTAATCGAAGCGGAAAATCGTCAGATTGAGGCGCTGAAGCGTACCGTCAACGGGATTGACCCGGTAACCGCCAAGTTGGCGAAGCTTGAGGCTCAGGAGAACGCGCTCAATAACCTGCATAAAGCTGGTCAGATCGATGCAGAGCGCTACAACGAGGCTCTGGCTAAGATCGGGAAGGACCGGTCGGGGCTTACTGAAGCCGCTAGCGCTTTCGACAAGCTGAAGCTCGGTACCCGTCAAGCTCAAGAAAACGTCATGCAGTTGGCTAACGCCATCCAGGCAGGCGATCTGGGCAGTGGGGCGCGTGCGATCGCTCAGCTGGGGGCTGGCGCCGGTGAATCGGCGAAAAGCCTGGCAGGGATGCTGATTCCGGCCGGCCTGCTGGTCGCTGTACTCGGCTCGGTTGGCTATGCCTACTTCGATGCGATGAAGCAGGCGCGAGAGTTCAATGCTGCGATCAACGGCGGCACGAATGGCGCGGGGCAAGCTATTGCCAGCCTGAAGGATATGGCCGACGGCGTTGGGCGTGTTACCGGTAACCTGTTCGGTGCGCGAGAGGCCGTTGTTTCGCTTGCGTCTGGCGCGGCCACCAGCGGCACCCAGATGCGCAATTTGGCTGAAGCTGCAGCGGCAGTCAGCGAAGTTACCGGTCAGGGGGCGGGCGAACTCGCCAAGTCCTTTGCCACCGCTGGCGATACAGCAACTGAAGCCGCCAGCAAAATCAGCAGTCAGTACGGATTGATCACCCTCGAGCAGTACCAGGTGATCAAGGGGCTGGATGACCAGGGCGACAGCCAGCGTGCCTTGGATGTGCTCAGCGAAGATTTGAACCAGGCCGCGTTGACGCGCCTGAAGACTTATCGCGAATCGTTATCCGACGTGGAGCGCGACTGGGACAGGATCAAGAACGCCATCAAGGGCGCGTACGCAGAAGTCCGGTCGGAGATATTCCCTGACCTGGCCAAGCAGATCGAGATCACCCAGCGTGTTCTTGATACCCGCAAGAGCGGCGGAATTGCTGGCGCCATCTCTAACGGTCTCAGTTCCTTGAACTCGGCTCTTGGTCTGGGCACCGGTGAGCATGACGACTCAACTGAGGCGCTTGAGAAAAAACTTGCCGAGCTGAAGGCCAGACAGACTGCCAGCTCTAACCTGGCAATTGTCACCGGTGAGAACGCCGACGCTAACCAGAAGGCAATCGAGGCTCAGAAAGCGCTGGATGCGCAACTAGACAACGTCAACCCTCTGAATAAGCGCAAAGCGGGACTGGAGAAGCTGAACAACCAGTTCAAAGCGCTTTACGAGAATGCAGAAAAGGCAGGGCAAAAGTCGCCACTGCTTGACGGTGTGAGCTACGACGGCAAAAAGTTTTCCGGTGGTGCGTACGACATTCTTTTGAAAGGCATTGAGGATAAAAACAAGGACCCGAAAACCGCCGCCACCCAAGTTGATCTGACCAGCTTCAACAACGCCAAGAACGACTTGGCGGCGATCACCGACACCTACAAAAACTACCAGAAGGAACTGGAGGCGGCCCAGAAGGCTGGCCTACTGTCTGAGGAAGACTATCTGCTGCGGCGCCAGGCGTTGATCGGGAATCAGCTCGACCAGACAACGGCAGCCTACGAAGCAGAGATTGCGGCGCTTGAGGCCGCCAAGGGCAAGAAGTCCACGTCGGCTGCGCAAAGCATCCAGCTGGACCAGAAGATCGCCGACGCGCGCGCCGGATTGGTTAAAGCGCAGAAGGATGCCAACAGCCAGCTTGAAGTGCTCGCCACCAACGAAACCGGGCGCCTGGCAAAGCAGGAGCGGGCGATCAGCACGTACGTGCAGGCGCTGGGGCAGCAACAGCGGGCTTTGGAACTGGCAGGCCAGCGCGCAGTGCTCGGCGTTGGGCAGGGCGATCGACAGAACGCACTCAGCGGCGAACTGAACAGCCAGCAGGACCGGTTTGCTCAGCAGTCGCTGGAGCTCGCCAATCAGAAGTCTGATCCGTCGCGCAACATGTCGGAGGAAGAGTTTAAACGGAAGTCGCAGGCGCTCGCAGACGCGAACAAGGCCGCGACGGACCAGATCCGGCAGAACTATGCGGATGTGGAGAACGCCGAGGGCGATTGGACGAAGGGCGCAACGGCAGCCTGGGATAACTACCTGGATTCGGCGCGCAACATCGCCGGGCAAACCAAAAGCCTGTTCGGCAACGCCTTCAGTTCCATGGAGGATTCCATCGTCAACTTTGCCATGACCGGTAAGGCGTCGTTCTCGGACTTCGCCAAATCGATCCTGGCGGACATGGCGCGCATTGCGACACGGCAGGCAAGTTCGGCACTGCTGGGCAGTCTGGTTGGCGCGGCGGCGAGTTACTTCGGTGGCAGCGCGGCCGGCGGCGGGAATGGTTTGGCTGCCGGGTCTGCCGGTGCCACGTCGTCAAACCTCGGGGCATCATCTGCCGGATACTCCAGCACCTACTTTCCGCAAGCCAAGGGCGGCGCATGGTCGGGCGGTGTGCAGATGTTCGCCAATGGCGGCGCGTTCACTAACTCCATCGTCAGCAAGCCCACGGCGTTCGGCATGGCCAACGGCAAGACCGGCGTCATGGGCGAAGCTGGTGAAGAGGCGATCATGCCTCTGACCCGGACGTCTAGCGGCAAGCTTGGCGTTATGGCAATGGGCGGCGGCGGGGCTGGCGGAACGCAGATCAATGTCGAGGTGCATATCGACAGCGACGGAAACGCATCGTCAACCGCTGACGCGCCTGGCTATGACCTGTTCGGCAAGGAGCTGGCGACGTTCGTGGAGCAGAAGTATCAGGAGCTTCGGAGCAGGGACATGCGCCAGGGCGGCGTCATAAACAACGCAATCAAGGGGCGATGATGGCTATCGAACGATTCACCTGGGCAACGGAGAAAGGCGCGGAGGGAGATATTGTCCAGCGCGTCCGCTCCAAGAAGTTCGGAGATGGCTACGAGCAGTCGGTCGAGGATGGCCTCAACAACCGATCGCAATCCTGGCCGGTGACCTTCAACGGTTTGAAGGGGCGAATCAAGGAGATCATGGCGTTCCTCGATCGTCACAAAGGGGCGAAAGGCTTCCTATGGGAGCCGCCCCTGGGTGAGCTTGGTCTCTACAAGTGCAACGGCTACAAGCTAGTGCACCGTGGCGGCCAGGTATACGCCGTGACTGCGACTTTCCAGCAAACCTTTCATCCCTGAGATAACTGCACATGGCACTGATCACGGACATCCAGAAACTGGAGCCGGGCGGCGAGATTCGCCTGTTCGAAATTGACGGTACCGAGTACGGCGCCGATTACTTGCGCTTTCACGGTCACGCTATCCCGCACACGCCAGAAGAATTACTGGCCTATGAGGGTTCGGAAGAGGATCTGCCCGCCAAGTCGATTATCTGGCAGGGCCAGGAGTACGCGGCCTGGCCGGTGCAGATTGAGGGTATTTCCTCGAGCAGCGACGGCACCGCCTCTCGGCCGACTTTTGCCGCCGGCAACGTCAACGGGCGCGTCACGGCGCTGTGCCTGGCTTTCGAGGACATGCTCAAGTTCAAGCTGACGGTCCGTGAGACGCTAGCCCAGTACCTGGATGCGGCGAATTATCCGGAAGGCAATCCAACTGCCGACCCAACCCAGGAGGCGTTGGAAATCTGGTACATCGACCAGAAAACCAGCGAGGACGGTGAGGCGGTGGTCTGGGAGCTGTCTTCCCCGGGTGAGATCGATAATCACGGCCTGCCAGGGCGCCAAATGACGACGTTCTGCCACTGGGCCATGACCAACGGTTACCGTGGCCCGGATTGCGGCTATACCGGTGCGGCCATGTTCGACGATGAGGATAACCCCACGGATGACCCGGCCCTGGACCAGTGCAAGGGATGCTTGTCGTCCTGCAAGTTGCGCTTCGGCGAGAACAACGAGCTCAGTTTCGGTGGATTTCCTGCAGTTTCGCTCGTGAGTAGGAGCTGACCATGCGTAAGCACATCATCGCGGCCATCCAGGCGCACGCGGCGGCGGAATATCCGCGTGAGTGCTGCGGCCTGCTGGTAGCCGCCGGGCGAGCACAAAAGTACTTCCCGTGCTGGAATATCGCTACGGAGCCGAACGAAGAGTTCCGGCTTGACCCAGAGGATTACGCCGCGGCGGAGGACTTGGGAGAGGTGATCGGCATCGTTCACTCACACCCGGACGCCACCAGCAGGCCGTCATCGCATGACTTGGCCATGTGCGAGGCCACGGCGTTGCCCTGGCACATTTTGTCGTGGCCCGAAGGCGACGTGCGCACGATCACGCCAACCGGCAGCCCGCCGCTACTCAAGCGCCCGTTCGTGCACGGCGCCTGGGACTGCTGGCAGGTTTGCGCTGATTGGTATGCCCGAGAGTGGGGTCTGGAATTCGAAGCCTTCCAGCGCACCGATGGCTGGTGGGAAAGCGCGGGTAACGCAAGCCTCTACGAGCAGAACTACGAGGCCGCCGGCTTCATGCGTGTCGACATGCCACAACGCGGCGACATGATCGTTATGCAGGTTGGCCGGACAGCCCATCCGAACCACGCTGGCATATACCTTGGCGCCGATCCATCGTTGCCTGGCGAGGAATCTTGCGTTGTCGGCCCAGGTCCGTTCCTGCTGCACCACCTATACGGCAGGCCGTCAGAAATTATCGTCTACGGCGGACCCTGGCATGACAGGACGCGCCTGATCCTCAGGCACAAAGACGCGAAACAATCAACATGACGCGGCAGCGCCACCCGGTTGCCACTGGCATTCCATCCACGCTGACCGCTAGGACAGCGGGTAGACTACTTGAAGATGCGAGGGAACTTTTTCTTGCGATAATGTCAATTTGACATGTGTCTGTGCAGCTCGCCAGGGATGCCGACGATGCCGGTCGGATTTCCGGCAAACCAAGGAAGAAAACGATGAAATTGATTTTTGTAGTACTGCTGATGATTAGCGGCTACGCCTTTGCAGGCTGCGCCACCATTGGTGATTCGGACCAGCGCGCTTATTGCAGAGCTAAGGAGGGCAGTGGTACTTGCGGTTCGATCAGTAATCGGGACCTGCGTCATGCCTGCAATGCGGAAACGAACGGAGGTAGCTGCAATAGCATTGATGATCACGATCAGCGCTATTTATGTAATGCAAGAACCAACCATGGTAGCTGCAGTTCGATCAACGATCGGGACTTGCGTCGTGCCTGCAATGCGGAAACGAACGGAGGCAGTTGTAATAGCATTGATGATCACGATCAGCGCTATTTATGTAATGCCAAAACCAATAACGGTACTTGCGGTCCAATCAACGATAGGGACTTGCGTGCGCAATGTGAAGCATTGAAACATTGATTGAAGATCACGAGAGCGGTCTTGGTGCACGAACAATATAAAATACGACCTCTAATACATCAGTTTTCAGCAGCGACGATGCATTGGAAAAGTCACTTTGAGAGATTTCGACGTCGGAAATGCTACAGTCCCGCCAAATCAAAGAGGGAACGACATGCGGATTTTGATAGCGGCTGTAGCGGTGGCGATGCTGGCAGGGTGTGCCTCATCGGCGATCTCGGTGCAGGATGCTAAGCCGGTGCCTTCGGATGAGATTTATGCCTTCCAGGCAAAGCCGGCCGGTGAACGCGGGAAGATCACTGTTGTACGCGACTCCGGCGCTGTTGGCTCGGGGTGCGATATCGTGGTCTATATCGACGGGCGCAAGGCTGCGAAAATCGGTACTGGGCAACGAGCTACCTTTTATCTCCCCCCAGGCTCGCCGAATATCGGCGCCGGTCTCGCCGGATCAGGGCTTTGTGCGGGCGCTGCAATTAGAACCATCTCTGCAACTGTCCAGTCTGGTAAGGAAAGCCTATACCGCATCAGCGGCGATATGGCCGGGTTCTACATTGGTCCCTACGTCGATTACAACTGACAAACGAAAACCATAAAGCCGCCTTCGGGCGGTTTTTTTACGCCTGGAGAAATTGATGCAGACCTCAGCGATCAACTACCAAACAATGACGACCATTCGCTTGCATGGACAGCTCCGGCAGTTCGGGAAGTCGTTCAGGCTTGCGGTGAAGTCGCCAGCCGAGGCCATCAAGGCGCTGTGCGTCCAGATCCCCGGCTTTGAGCGGTTTCTATCGAATGCTAAGTCACGCGGGCTTGAATTCGCGGTATTTCGCGACAAGCGCAACATTAGCGAGAAAGAACTGGCCTACCACGGCGCCGGGGATATTCGCATTGCCCCCGTAGTGGTAGGTAGCAAGCGTGGCGGCATTCTTCAGACAATTGTCGGCGCGATTCTGATTGTGGTTGGGGTGGTCTTTGCGGCCACGCCATTCGGTACTCCTCTTATTGGCGCCGGCATCGGGCTCGTTGCTGGCGGTGTTATCCAGATGCTTAGCCCTCAAGCCAGCGGCCTGAAGACTAGTGCTGCCCCCGAGAACACGCCCGGCTATGCCTTCGGCAGCGCCAAGAACACCACCGCATCCGGTAACCCGGTTCCGCTCTGCTATGGAAAGCGGCGAGTGGGCGGGGCGATCATCAGTGCTGCGATCTACGCCGAAGACCAGATGTAAATCACAACTGCACCACCCGAGCCGGCCATGAGCCGGTCTTTTATTGCCTGGAGAAAAGCATGGGCGCAGCACAGAAGCTCGATATTTACGGCGCCAAGGGTGGCTCCGAGAAGCCAAAAACGCCCACCGAGGCCCCTGACAGCCTGCGCTCTATCGCCATTGCCAAAATGCTAATCGCTATCGGTGAAGGAGAATTCGAAGGCACGCCTACCGCGCGCGATATCTTTCTCGACAACACCCCGCTGCAAGATGCCCAGGGAAACATGAACTTCCCGAACGTGAAGTGGGAGTGGCGCACCGGAGCGGTGGATCAGAGCTATATCCAGGGCATCCCCTCGATCGAGAATGAGACCACGATCAGTACCGAGCTGCGCAGCGGGACGCCATGGGTTCGCGCTATCAACAACACGCAGCTCTCTGCTGTTCGCGTGCGCTTCGCCTGGTCGGCACTTCAGTCTGTGGACGCCAGCGGCAACATTAACGGTTACCGGATTGAGTACAAAGTTGAGTTGGCCACCGACGGCGGCGCCTACCAACAGGTGCTTAGTGAAGCGGTCGACGGCAAGACCACCAGCCTTTACGAGCGCACCCGCCGCATTGATCTTCCCAAAGCAACAACCGGTTGGTTGATGCGTATCACGCGGCTGACCATCAACAAGAACAACAACAAAATCTCCGACACTATGCAGATCGCCGGCTTCACGGAGGTGATCGACGCGAAGATCCGCTACCCAAATACTGCGCTGCTCTACATCGAATTTTCAGCCGAACAGTTTCGCAGCATCCCAGCGGTGACCGTCGAGACAAAGCTGAAAAAGATGCAGGTACCGAGCAACTATGACCCGGTGTCACGCACCTACTCGGGCGTTTGGGACGGCACATTCAAGCAGGCTTGGACCGATAACGCGGTCTGGATGACCTACGACATTACAACCGCAGACCGCTTCGGCCTCGGCCGTCGCATCAAGCCGTGGATGGTGGACAAGTGGGAGCTGTATCGCATCTCGCAGTACTGCGACCAACTGGTGCCGGACGGGAAGGGTGGCCAGGAGCCGCGCTTCATCTGCAACCTGAACCTGCAGAGCAAGGCTGACGCCTGGTCGCTACTACGCGATATCTCGACCATTTACCGGGGTATGACCTATTGGGCCCAAGGCCAGGTTTTCACCTTGGCGGATATGCCGCGCGCCACCGACTTCGACTTCGCCTACACCAAGGCGAACGTCATCGATGGCAAGTTCACCTACTCCAGCGCATCGGAGCGCACCCGGTACACCAGAGCGCTGATCAGCTACGACAACCCACTGAACAATTACGACACAGACGTCACGGCGGTGACCGATCAGAAGCTGCAGCGCCGCTACGGCGACAATCCGCTGGAGATCAGTGCCATCGGCTGTACCCGCGAATCCGAGGCCCAGCGCCGAGGTAAGTGGGCGCTGCTCACCAACTCCAAGGACCGGGCCGTTACCTTCAAGGTCGGCCTGGACGGCCGTATCCCGCTGCCTGGATACGTGATCCCTATCGCGGACGAATTGCTGGCGGGGCGCCCCGTGGGTGGGCGTATCTCCGCAGTGAATGGCAAGGTCATCACGTTGGATCGGGATACCCAGGCCAAGCCCGGTGATCGCCTGATCCTCAACCTGCCAGACGGCAAGTGTGAGGGCCGGACCGTGCAATTTGTCAGCGGTCGGCAGGTCACCGTGACCGTTGCTTATTCCGTGCCGCCCGAGCGCGAACTGGTTTGGGCGCTGGATGCTGACGACCTTGCCATCCCGCTTTATCGCGTGGTCAGCGTGGCGCGGCCAGAGCCTGGCGTGTTCGAGATCTCGGCAGTTCAGTACGATCCGAGCAAGTTCGCTCACATCGACACTGGCGCGCGCTTGGAAGAGCGACCCATCAGCGTGATCCCGATCACCGTGGTTCCGGCGCCGGCAAGCGTCACGCTGACGTCGAGCTATGCCGTGAACCAGGGTATCGCCATCAGCACCATGAACATCTCATGGCCAGCCGTTACTGGCGCCGTGGCGTACGACGTGGAGTGGCGCAAGGACAACGGGAACTGGATCAAGGTGCAGCGCACGGGCTCGACGAGCGTCGACGTTACCGGCATCTACTCGGGCGCCTATCTGGCCCGTGTGCGCGCGGTGAGCGCGTTCGACATCTCGTCGGTGTGGAAAAACTCCGTCCTCACCGACCTTCAAGGGAAGGTTGGCCTGCCGCCGGCGGTGTCATCCCTGACCACCAAAAGCGAACTCTTCGGTATCAGCATCAAGTGGGGCTTCCCCGCCGGTGCCGAGGACACCCAGCGTACCGAGCTTTGGTATGGCCCGGCGAACAACCTGGCGGCGGCGACCAAGCTGGCCGATCTGGCGTATCCGCAGGCCGATTACCGCATGCAGTCGCTGCTGGCGGGCGCAACGCTGTTCTTCTGGGCGCGCCTGGTGGACCGTACCGGCAACATTGGGCCGTTCTATCCGGTTGTGAATGGCGTTATGGGCCAGGCCAGTTCGGATGCTGGGCCCATCCTTGAGCAGATCAAAGGGCAGATTTACGAAACCGCCCTGGGCCAGCACCTGAAGGACCGAATCGACCTGATCGACGGAAACGGACCAGGCTCGGTGAACGGTCGCATTGACGCGGCCAAGGATGAGCTGGAGCAGCTGATCGGGGAGGTGGTCGATGCGCTGGAGTACGTTCCATCCAAGGCGTACGCGCTGAACGACATCGTTCGCGTGGGCCAGCACTTGTACCAGGCCAACGGCGCGGTGCCGGCGAACAACCCGCCGCCGAACGCCACCTATTGGACCGACATTGGCACCGTCACGCAGACGGTCAACGCCCTGGTGACCCAGGTTCAGCAGAACTCGGCGACGATTAACCAGCAGGGCCAGGACATCACCGCCCAGGCCTCGCAGCTGAACGCGGTGAAAACCACGGTGAACGATCCTGTCACCGGCGTCACCGCCACGGCCAGCGGGCTTAGCACGCTCAAGACCTCGGTGACCACGCTCGACAACAAGGTCACCACCACGGCGCAACGGGTGGACGGCATTTACCTGCAGGTCAATCCGCCGCTTCAGGGTGACGACAGCGCGCTGATGGGCTCTGAGGCCAGCTACGTCGGTGTGTGGTCCACTCAGTCCGCGCTCATTGAGGGCGACCTGGCTCAGGGCCAGCGCACGGATGTGGTAGAGGCCAGCGTCGCAGCAAACGCCGCCGCCATCGTCAGCGAGCAAACTGCACGCATCAATGCCGACGGCGCCCTGTCGTCCAGCATCGAAACCGTTAAGACAACGCTCAACGGTAATACCGCAGCGATCCAAACCAACGCCACGGCTATCCAAGCCGTAAACGGAAAGGTGACGCTGAACTGGTCGGTGCGCATGCAGTACGAAACCGCCACTGGTATCTACAAGTATGCCGGCATCGGTCTCGGGCTTGAGAACGGCCCAGGAGGTCTTCAGAGCCAGTTCGTCATTAGCGCCGACTTGTTCGCTATTGAGCAGGCCGGCTCAGTTCCTTTCGCGGTGAAGGGGGGGCAGGCGTTTCTCAAGTCGGCATTCATTGAGGACGGAACGATCACGAATGCCAAGATCGGTAACTACATCCAGTCTAACAACTATGTCGCAGGGCAGACGGGATGGAAGTTGTTCTTCGACGGAACGTTTGAGATCAACAGTTCATTGGGAGTTGGCCAGGCTCGGCAGGTGATAAATAACTCGGGCGGCAAGGTCTTCGATGCATCTGGCGTGAAGCGCTATCAGTGGGGGGATCTTGACGCATGAGTTATGGAATCAGGATCTGGGGAGCTACTGGCGCGCTTGAACTTGACGAAACGTCATTCACGGTTGGTGTTACTTACTCCGCACTTGTTGCTAAAACAGCCGGAAGATACGTAGACATCGCCGTGCCTGGCGTTGAGCCTACCAAGTATTCGGCAGTTTGCGTGCCAGTTGGTGCTTACGATACGGGCGCGCAGTTCAACAGCGCTATCGGTTTTATTCCTGAGGTATTGAATGGGGTAGTTAGGGTTTGGTTCGGCAATAGACAAAGCTCAAACGGTCCTCTTGGTACTACTACACAAAGATTACTCGTAATGAGGTATCGATGATGTCGTCATACGGAATGAGATTTACCAATGGCTCTAACGTTGTCACCCTGGATTCTGAGTTTTCCAGACTCACAACGCTTGATAAAGGAACTTGGAGTGGTGTGGCGTCCGGGGTGTATGTGCCGTTTTCTGCGACTATCACTACTGCAGAGCCGCCGCTGGTTTTTGTAAGGCCTGATCAAACAAACGTATTTTGCTTTTGCTTGGTTAGGGGCTCTGCAGGCGCATGGACTGGTTTTTCATTCTTAGGAGGAAGATCAAACACTACGTCCGGTAAATGGTTTGCTGCGGCATTTACTTCAGCGCCCACCGCTAAGTTCGGGTTCAGACTATGGGATCAGAACGCTAAACTAATTTTTGATAATGGCACCCCGTGCGCTCAGTTCACCAGAACCATAACAAGCTGGACCTATTTAGGTGCGGGGCAGGATGCACAAGGGCAAACAATGCTTAGCTGGACGGCACCGTCTAGCTTGGCTAGTGGCGATTATATGCTGTTGAATAACATTGCGATGGATGTCGCTGGTTTGATTTCAAGGCAGGGAAATATGTATGCGGTGTGGGAATACAACAATGACCGATTAGTAATGCAGGTCGTCGGGGTTGATATATCGACCACGCTATATAATCCGGTAGTTTTCGCCAAACCAATCAATTGATAGTTTAATTTACTGATTCCAGAGGTGCATTAATGGCAAGACAAGAAATCAACCTCGGCACGACACCAACCGGTGCCGGTGGAGATACCACGCGCAGCACTGGCGTGAAGATCAATGCGATGACAACAGAGCTGTATGCGCGCAATGCTTTGTTGGGTACAGCTTCAAATCGCAACGTGGGTCTTCTGGTAGGCAATATTCAGGATGTGGGCTCGCCCGCGCCGATGGCTGGTAATTCTGCGTTTGCCGAGCAGGGCAGCCATTTTATTAACTACGGCGACAATACTACCGTGGTGCCGCCAGGCGGCGCCTATTGGTCGGGCATTCGAGCGCAATACCCATTCCAGAATTGTGCGATGGACCTGGTGGCTCAAGTGGTCACAGGAAACAGCATGAACCTGATGTTTCGCACGATTGCTCCGAACGGTGGTGGCGATCCATGGCGCAAGATCTACCACGACGGCAACACTACCAGAGGCTCGGGTGGCGCGCTTTCAGCAGCATCGCCAATCGTGCGCATTGCAAACGTTGCTGACAGCGCTCGCCTTGATTTGCAGGAAAGCACCTTTGAACCCGCTGGCAGCTGGGGAGTGGCGAATGATCAGGCTTACGGCGTTTCGGTTGAACGATTGAGCGTCGGTGAGTACCGCGTAACCGGAAGCCTGGGGCTTGCCCTGGAAGGCTGGCGAACGCACGACCCAAGCTCGCCAGATGGCGGCCGCATGCTGGGCATCACGGATAGTCAGCAAGCGGACGACGGTTCCATTGTGGTCCGGCTCTTCAAGCAGCGCTGGACGCTCACCGAAGACGGCGAGATGGTGCCGGGCCGCGGCGCACCTATGGACGTGCCTCTCAACAGCTGGATCGATGTGCGATTGGAGATGCCCAAGGCTGAATCGCCCCCGCCCATGACCGCAACCGAAGAATAGTAGCCCGCCACTGAGCGGGTTTTTTTCGCCTGGAGAAAGCCAATGCCGACCACCGAAACCCGCGGGGTACGTAACAAAAACCCCGGCAACATCGACTACAACCCGGCCAACCAGTGGCAGGGCCAGCTCAAGCCAGACCCTGCGATCGAGAAGCGGTTTGCCAGGTTCGACAGCCCGGAGAACGGTATCCGCGCCCTGGGCAAGCTGCTGCTGACGTATCAGCGAAAACATGGGCTGAAGACCGTGAAGGCGATCATCAACCGGTGGGCACCCTCGGCAGAGAACGACACCGCCGCGTACGTGCGCGCCGTTGAAGCCAACACCGGCACCCGGCCTGGCGCCGAGGTCGACCTGGGCCAGCCGCCGGTGATGACTGGCTTCGTCAAAGCGATCATCCATCACGAGAACGCAGGGTACGCGTACCCTGACGTGGTGGTGGTGGAAGGCGTGCGGCGGGCGCTGGCATGACGCCAGTGCAGAAGCTGGCCGGCCTGGCGGTGCTGATCCTGGTGATGATGGCCGGTGCCGCGGGCACCGCCTGGCAGGTGCAGGACTGGCGCATGGGCGAGAGGCTGGCCCATCAGGCCGGGCTGCATCAGGACGACCTCATCAGGATCAGCAATGCCGCCGCCGCCCAGGCCCGCGCCGAGCAGGACAAGCGCCTGGCCACCGAGCAGCAGCTCGCGACCCAAGACCAACAACACACACGAGAATTGTCCGATGCCCAACGTACCCAGGCTGCTCTGCGCGATCGCCTTGCCACTGCTGATGTGCGGCTGTCAGTCCTTGTCGACGCAGCGGATACAGCCAGTGGCTGCAACATGCCTACCGCCGCCGGCGCCGTCGGCGTGGTTCATGCAACGCGTCGAGCCCAACTTGACCCAGCGCATGCTCAACGAATTATCGCCATCACCGATGCCGGCGACCAAGGATTGATCGCGCTGCGGGCGTGCCAGGCGTATGTCAGGGCCATTGCGCCCTGACATAGATTCCCGGTCGCAAAAATTAGCATGGCCCCAACAAACACCCACTTTGCAAAGGATTGCAAAAATGACAAACCCAATTGTTCCATGGACGGGCGGCAAGCGTCGCTTGGCTGATCGCCTTATTCCTCTGTTCCCACCGCACGAATGCTACGTTGAAGTGTTCGCTGGTGGTGCTGCGCTTTACTTCATGCGCCCTCAGGCCGCCCCGGTCGAAGTTCTCAACGATATCAATGGCGACCTGGTGACGTTGTACCGGGTTGTGCAGAACCACATGGAGGAGTTCGTACGCCAATTCAAATGGGCCCTGAGCTCGCGCCAAGTGTTTGAGTGGCAGAAAATGACCCGACCGGAAACCCTCACCGATATCCAGCGAGCTGCCCGTTTTTTCTACTTGCAGCACCATGCCTTCGCCGGGAAGGTCAGCGGCCAGACCTTCGGCACTGCCACTACGGGCCCGGCTATTAATCTGTTGCGGATCGAAGAGAACCTTTCCGCAGCCTGGCAGCGCCTCTCCGGAACCTATGTCGAAAACTTAGGATGGCTCGAATGCGCCGAACGCTACGACCGGCCCCACACCTTCCACTACATGGACCCACCTTACTGGCAGACCGCGGGCTACGGGGTGGACTTTCCGTTCGAAAACTATGAGCGAATGGCCGACTTCATGCGTCGTTGCAAAGGCAAGGTCATGGTGAGTATTAACGATCATCCTGATATTCGGCGGGTGTTTGAAGGGTTCCACTTTGAAACGCTGGAAATCCGCTACAGCACCGCCAATCAGCGCCAGGGAAAAGCCGAGGTCAGCGGCGAGCTTGTGATCATGAATTGGAAACCCTCCGACCTCGGCGGGCTGTTCTAGGGTGCAGGCTGTATCAGGTTGGGCCCCTTGTTCCGGACGTTTCCCACGGCCGTATCGACCTTGAACCATTCGAAGGCCTCGGCTGGCTCGCCCTGGTGCAGTACCATCTGTTCGGCGCGCTCCTTGGGCGTGGCCGGGTCCAGCCATTCGCGGGCCAGTTCAGGATTCAGTACCACGGGCCGCCGGTCGTGGATGTCCACCATGCCGCCGGCACTGTCCGCGGTAATGATCACGAAGCCGTCATGCTCACCTGGGCCTTCCTCGGTGCTGGGCAACTGACCGATAGCCGCGCAGTAGATCGGCGCCCCGTCGCGACGGCGGATCAGGTAGGGCTGCTTCTTCGAGCCTCCTTCATCGACCCATTCAAACCAGTTATTGATCGGTGTGATTGCTCGGTGCGGCCAGATTGCACGGAAGAAAGGGCCGTGCGCCACCTTCTCGACACGGGCGTTGATGGGCGTGGCGCGGTCCTTGGCCCAGTGCGGTCGCCATCCCCAGCGCACTGGATCAGCAAGTAGCAATTCGCCCTGTACATGGAGCAGGGCGACCTGGGTGGTGGGGGCGACGTTGTATCGCTCCAGGGGCAGCTCGCCAACTGAGTTGACCATGGCGTTCGGTATGCCCAGGGCCGCGACGAAGTCATGAATGCCGCTGTACTGTGAAAGGCGTCCGCACATGACTGTCTCCGCTCGTCGGGCTTGATGAACAGCCGCGCGCCGGCCGATCTCTAAAGCGTAGACACCGGAGTCGGAGATTCGTCATGACAACCGATATACAGCAGGTCAACGAGATGGAAGCGTGGCACGCGCTGCTGAACGATTCGGAGTTTGAAGCCGGCTCACCAGAATATCGTTATGAAACGCGCCTGGCCCTTGCTGACAATATGCTTGAGCGCAGGGTGATTGATTGCGCTGAATGGCGAGAGCTGGTCGAGGAGGCCGTTGCTGGTTATGCGGGCGACGTCGGCTGAGTGCCAGCTGTACTGACAAAGCCGTTACCTGCGCAGTTGCTGCAATCCTCGCGCTGTCCGAATCGGTCCAGGCAGGCATCGCACGTGGTGAACTGGGCAGAGAGGAGTAGGGGGCGGGCCTTTCGATAGCTCTCAAAATCGCGGCTTTCCAAGGCGACCTGTGCGCAATCTACCAGCGCACGGTAGGTATCAGCATCGCAGATGACTGGGTAGACCTGGCCATAGATAAATTGCGCCGTCTGCACCAGATCGTATAGCTCACCAGATGGCGCGGTAAGCACCAACCCATTTATCGGCCAAGTCTGGTTGTCGTTGCGGAAAACCAAACGCAGGTCATTCTTATCGCGAAATACCTTTCCATCAAACCCATCAGCACCTGGGCAGATGGCTGAGTAATAAGTGTTGCTTCGGATGTAACCGACGCACTCCGCCGTCCCTCGTTGAATGACGTCATAGTAGCCGCCATACGTGTACCCAGCGGGCGTCGTGACCAGCTCTTCAACGGCATGCCAGTAAGCCGCGTCGGCCAGCTCATCCATCTCAAATTGTTCCATCTCGTCAATGACCCCTGCCTCCAACATGTCACGAGTCTCCCAACGGCACATCATTCGATGAGCTTCGGGGTTATTGATTCGGGACGCGTTGTCGTCGAGGATTCTCCGCCATTTGGCGAGCCATTCCTTTTTGAGTTCTGTAGGGGGCATGTGAGTGACTGCTTATTAGTACTGTATGTGTATACAGTAATCGAGCTTTGTCACTGATGCGATTCGAGGCGACGAGCTGTAAGGCATCACTCTGGCGACATTAACGCCGCCAACGTGAGCTTGATGAATTCCTCATTGTGACTGAGGGTGTCCAGTGCGCCTCGCACGTTTTCAGCTACATCGGCGGAGCCGCGCTGCTCGATCCAGTTCGATAGTTCCATGATGGAGGCTTCGAGGGCCAACTGGTTTTCGTAAAGCTTGGAGAGTAGGGATGGGAGCAGGTCTGAGTTGGGCATCGGCGTTCCTCCGGTGGTGTGAACAGCTTAGCAGTGGGGTTTGGGATTGGTTTATGTTCGGCCGGCAGGACGCCGGGGAGGGTATGCACCATCGGCATATCGGTGCAAGAAGCGCCAGACTTGATTGTCCTGTTCGCGAGAACGAAAAAGCAATTTTATGCCAATTATATGGGCCGCAACGAACTATAACTATCTGAATACATTGAGGTAAATTAGGCGTACAGTTAATGGATTGCGGACCGGAAAATAGAGCGCAAGCCGCAGCCCGCTTGATTTCGGCCCGGGACTTAAAATCCCCCGCTCGTAAGGGCGTGCCGGTTCGATTCCGGCTTCGGGCACCATCTTACATTCCACTGAACGTTTTCGAGTTCCGTGGAAGCCTTGAAAAACCTGCCTTCTGGCGGGTTTTTTAGTTTTTGCATTCTGTCGGTTGCTGGTCCGGTTTGCTGAAATCAAGTCGTTTTAGGGGTGATTTCAGGGGTAGTAATTGGTTCGATTAAGGACAGTACCCATATGTCGCGCACAACTGCTCCGCTTACTGATTCTGCCTGGCTCATCTTTAATCTGTGCCCTCAAACCAGCATCGACTGCTGGGCGAAGATGCCCGCCATCACGCCTTGCCATGAAGCCGTGCTGACAGATGCCATGAGAGGGTTGGCAAGGTCGCCGGCAGCGTAGACGCCGGGCACAGTGGTTTCGCGGCGCTCGTCGACCTTGAGCGCGATACCCAGGGGCGTATCGACCGTGGCGAGGCCCAGTGATTCATGCAGACGTGCGGAGGGCTTGTTGCGCGGATGCGCGAATAGGATGTCGACCGCAACAGAGGGGCCGGCGTCGAGCCTGACGGTGGTGTTGTGGCTCTCGTTATGCTCGATTTCAGTGATTCGGCCATCAACGACAGGGTTGCCGCGGCGCGCCAGATCGGCGCGGATGTCGGGTGGAATGTCGTGACCATTGGCAAAGACCGTCAATGTGTCGGTCCAGTCGTGGTATAGCTTGACGTAGTTGTGCGACGGCGGACCTGACCAGACGAGGCCCCAATGCCGGCCCGCAACTTCAAAGCCGTCGCAATAGGGGCAGGGTACGATGGAGGTTCCCCAGCCTTTGGCAAAGCCGTGAAGTTCAGGCATCTGGTCGACGACGCCATAACTCAGGATCAGCCGGCGTGCCCTGTGGCTTTCGCCATCGCCAGTGAGGATGGAGAAATCGTCAATGGTTCCAGAGATATTCTCGGCCCGGGCAGTGACAAGACTGACCGTAGGGTAGCGCGCAAGCTGTTGCCGCGCTTCGGCCAGAATCTCTTGCGGTGGCTTGTGATCGTGGCCAAGCAAACCATGCGAGTGCTTGGCGAAGCGATTACGCGGAAGGCCCGTATCGAACACGGTGACTTTTCGGCGGGCACGACCAAGCTGTAGAGCGGCGGCAAGACCCGCAAAACTGCCGCCGATAATGATGACGTCATTCATGGTGATAGGCTCCACGTTGTGGCTGAAGGGACTTGAATTTTACTTTTATGGTACTTGCGAGTACCATAATTCCATAGTTAAGATACTGTCAAGTACTGGAATTCTTATGACCGAAATTTCCCAGACCCGGCGCGGCCGGCCAGCCAACGAGGCGCTCAGCCAAACGATTGTCGACGCCGCCGGCGAACTTTTTATGGAGTTGGGATTTCAAGCGACAACGATGGACAAGGTCGCCCAGCGGGCAAAAATATCCAAGCTAAGCATCTACCGGCACTTCGAGAACAAGGAGGCGCTGTTCAGCGCGGCCATCGCGGCCCACTGCCATCAGTTTGCACCGCAGGCCATTGCCGAAGGCGTCGACGGCTCGGCTGCAGATCAGCTCATGGCGGTGGGGACATTCCTGCTGCGCACATTGTTGAGTCCGCAAGTGCGCAGTGTTGAGGCCATGATCATGGTCGACAAGACGAAGCAAAAGTCGTTGAGCAAGCTTCATTACGAAGCCGGTCCCGCCTATGTCGTTGCCCAGATCGAGGCCCTGTTGCGCCAGTTGCACGCGGAGGCGATGCTAAATGTTCCCGACCCGTTGGAGTCTGCCCGTTTGTTTGCCGCGCTCATCAAAGGGTCCGATCTTCTGATGATCGCCCGCTTCGATGAGGCGAAGGCAAAGGACGACAATGAAGTCGAATCCTATTGCCGGTCGGCCGTCGCCATGTTCATCGCAGCGCACGGTGTTTAGTGGTTGATTTGAACGCTTGATGTCGGTCGTTAACTGGACATTACTGGTCTCTGTTCCATGAAGCGCCGGGGGCACTTATCGGCTTCATCCTAAGAGCCTTTGGCATGCTTTCCACTGCATTGCTTTAACTCACCCTTCTGGCCCAGCATTTAATTACTGGGCCAATTCGCGGGATCTTAAGCTTAAGTCTGCGCACTCTGTCCGGCGAATGGCTTTATCGTTTGGTCCTGTCGCCAAGGCCATCTGCCCTGACTGATCACTCGGAACCAGTCATCAAAGCGGCTGCCCGCTGGTCAACTCGATCGCCTGCGTCCAGACGCTGCTTACCAGCCCCTTGGAAACCACTACCGGGCAAGTCTCACCGTCACACGCAGGGCGTACTGACCTTGGTCGCACTCCAACTGCTGATTTTCGCGGGTTGCTGGTTTGCGCCACCTGAGATTTTGCCGCTAAGCCTTTGGCGTAAGTTCGCTCAAACTCGGGGCTGGCTTCTTTGATAAGGCGCATGGCTTATCTTGTACAAAACTGAATTTTTTGTACAAATAAATGTCAACGGCTCATGTTTCGCACGGGTGCCCGGAGCCATGGACAACACTGAAGACTTTCGATTCGAAGCGCACAAATACCTGCTAGAAATGGATGCAGCCGTCACTGAGCTCATGATGCTCGTGGTGTCGGGAAAAACCTGCGGGGCGCAGTGGGATAAGGCGAATGCACGCTATGACAACGCCCACACGGAATGGGCCAGGTTTTTGAGACCCATGGGGGCGGTTCCTATGTCTACGAAAATGCACCAGGCAACGTAGGCATCAGGCGGATTGCAAGGGCCTGCCGTACTTCGAGCACCGCTTATCGGATATCAATCCGGTGGTCGGCCGCGTAGTGGCAATTCATCATCATCTGCGCTAGAAATATGCCGCAGGCAGGATGTCACTACGACGGGGAGGTGTGTATGAAATGGATGCTTCGACTCATTAATTCGCAAGGCGAGATGTTCTACAGCGAAGCTGCAGACATTCAAGGCAACAGGCGCCTATGCCGTCATCCGCAGTTTGCAGAGCAGTTTGACAGCTTGCCGGACGCCGAACGCGGCTTGAGCTACTTCCAGCTCCTTTGGGAGTTTCGCGCGTACGTTATGGACATCACCGAAATGCGCGCTGGCGAATGCTTCGGTGCTCAGGGGCGCTCTATTCATGGCGCGACGGAAGGCACCGCCATTTGCTGAGCGATTCAAATCGCTCTGCGTGAAACAAATCATCTTCCAGAATGGGCTGTCAGTGCTCATCCCGCGACTCACCACGCAGTCGCGAGAGGCTTGCCGCGAGTTCATTCTTGCGAAAGGGTTTGGTAAGCCGTGGCAGATCCGGGTCAAGCCCCTCGCGCTCGGCGTAGCCGGAGACGAGCAGGATCGCGGTTCCAGGCCTGGAGGTGCGGACCACCCTGGCCAGATCGGTGCCATTGATGCCCGGCATGAGATGATCTGTGACGAGCAGGTCAAAGGGCTCCCCGGTGGCCATCAGTTGCATGGCTTCCTCGCCCGACGCGGCCTCGATCACGCGATAGCCCAGCTCTGCCAGCATGTACGCGGTGCTGGCGCGTACCAATTCTTCATCATCGACCAGCAGCGCGATTGCGTGCGTCAATTGCGGCTCCGGCGCTTCGGCAATGCGCAGAGTCGCTGCCGGCTCGCTCATGCTGCGCGGCAACCACAGCTCCACATTCGTTCCCAGGCCCGGCGAGCTCTGAATCGTGAGTGCGCCGTTCAACTGTGATGCCAGGCCATGCACCATTGAAAGACCAAGGCCCGTTCCTTTGCCCACGCCCTTGGTGGAGAAGAACGGCTCCACCGCCCGGGCGAGTGTCGCGGCGTCCATGCCCGTGCCGGTGTCCGCGACGGACAAACACAGGTATTCGCCTGGCGCCAGCTTCGACCGGTGCCCCTCGCCGACTGAGGCGGTGCTGGCGGATATGCGCATCGTCCCGCCGGCGAGCATCGCATCGCGCGCGTTCACGGACAGGTTGAGCAGGGCCATCTCGAGTTGGTTCTGATCGGCGATGGCCGCAGGCAGGTTTGCCGGAGCATCGACGACCACCTTGATCTGCGGCCCGGTCGTGCTGGCCACCAGATCAGCCATGTCGCTTATCAACTTCGCCACGTCGACCGGAGCCGTCTGAAGCGGTTGCCGGCGAGCAAAGGCAAGCAGGCGCTGCACGAGCGTCCTGGCGCGTTCCGCCGACTGCATTGCACCGCCTATAAGCCGCTGCTCTCGCTCGCCGCCCACGCCTCGTCGCTGGAGCATGTCGAGTGTGCCGACAATCGGCGTAAGCAGGTTATTGAAGTCATGGGCGACACCGCCGGTAAGCTGCCCCATGGCTTCCATCTTCTGGCTTTGGCGCAGCGCCTTTTGGGCTTCTTCCCGTTCGGCGATGGCTTGTGCGATGCGTTCTTCAAGGGAGGCGTTAAGCTCGCGTAGCTTTTCCTCGGCCGCCTTGCGGGCGGTGATTTCAACCACCGTGCCGGTTACGCGCAAACACAGGCCAGCCGCATCGAACACGCCCCGACCCTTGGCCGCGACCCAGCGAACGATGCCGTCCTCCCGGCCAATGGTACGGTAATCGACCTCGTAGAGCGCCCGACGCTCAGGGTCAACGGCGGCCGTGAAGGCTTCAATCGTTGCTTCACGATCCTCGGGGTGCAGCCCGTCATAGAAGTCCTGCAGCGTGACCGGCACGTCGGGCGAGATGCCGAACATGGCCTTGGTCTGTGACGGCCACACCAGCGTGTTCTGAACGAAATCCACATCCCAGAAACCCACATCGGCGTGATCGACCGCCAGGCGCAATCTCGCCTCGCTGATACGGATCGCCGAATCCGCGCGGGCGCGATGAACCACCAGCCCTACCGTCTGAACCACGAAGTCGATGATCTCGATATCGGCGGCTAACGGCTTGCGCAGCTCGTGGTGATACAACACAAAAGCGCCCAGCAGGACGCCTTGCGCCGAGCAGATCGGGGTTGACCAGCAAACGTGAAGGCGCTGCTGGAGGGCCAAATCGCGAAACGCAGCCCAGTGCGCATCGTTCGTGATGTCGGCCATGGCGGTCTCAGCGTCCTGGTGGCGCACTTGCGCGGCGACGCCAAGGCCTGTAACGGCGGCTTTGAACGCGTCCGGCAGGGTCGGGCCTGCGCAGTATTCCAGGTGCTCGCTGGTTTCATCCAGGAGCAGGATGCTTCCGCGCAAACCCGAGGGGGACAGCATTTGTACCTCGTGGACGATCGCATCCAGCGTGAGGTCCAAGGGCGTTTGCGCTACCGCCAGTTCGAGAATTCGATTTTGTGTGGCCCCAAGGGCCTCGCCGCGATTACGCGCCTGGGTCAAACGCGCATTCTCGATGGCGATCGTTGCCAGTCGCGCCAGGCTTTCCAGCCGTTTGATCGTATCGGGGTCGTGGTCGCTGACGTCTGACCAGTAAGCGCCCAACGCCGCAATCGGAACCGGCCTGCCGATGGGCACCATCACCAAGCTGCGCACAAAGGTGGGCGCATAAGCGTCCTGCGGAATGCGTGGATCGAGCCGAACGTCACGGATCGCAACCGTCTCGCGGTGACGCATTGACCACCCTGAGATGCAGTGATCGGCTGGAAAGCTCTGGCCCTGCCAAAGCGGAGACACCGCATCTTCAGCCACGTAAGCGCAGCGGCCTTCGTTCTCGATGATTACCGCCACGCCTTCGGCGCCAACCGTGGCACGGGCGGTGTCCCGCAGCACGCTGACGACTTCGTCTACCGAGGCTGCCCTGGCCAGCCGCTCGCTGGCATTGAGCACATGGGACAAGCGGTCATCATCGATAAGATCCACCGGAATATTCAGCAAATGGATCTCCCAACGGCCATGGAGTCGTCATCCACGGTCTGATTAAAATTGAAGGTGAAGAAAGCAGTATGGCAGCGCAGGTGTTTCTTTCGGCTCGGTCGGGTTTCAGTTTCTCAGAAAAGCATGTTTCAAGCACCACCGTGGTGCGAGCAGGCGACCGGTAGTCATCGGTCTGCTTCTGCTGCACACCTAAGACGGCACGTATGGCTTCGGTATAAAGGGCACATCGCCTGAGATACGCCACTTTACGTTTTCGATGCCATAGCGCTCAGCCAGTGGTTTGCTTATTCGATGATGTATAACAAGTTCGGCATTTTAGCTCCTTCTAAAACACCTTTGTTCTTGATTCAAAATCGAAGGTTCAGAATATTTTCTTATACTTATATGGATGATTTGTACAACTTTGTCGCTTCGCTTTAACGGTGCCGCTCGTCGGCACTCTTGGAGAAAAATGGATCTGATGAACACTCTTTATTTTCTAAGACTGTATGCCTGTTGGTACGGGCAGACTCTAAGTCCAACTCCTGTTTCGCCCGCACATTGTGCGGGCTTTTTTTCGCGGGTGTGGCTGTCAGTTGGCGACCAGAGTCACTTATCGACAACGTCGCGTGGTCAAGGCCGTTGACCACACTTCTTTATCGCATCGCACGCAACGAGCGTGTTGCCCCTGCTGGAGATCGCGCGGCAGACCACAATTTACGCAGCAATACAGCGCTGACGCGGGAGCGATGTGGTATTCGGTGCGGTGTTCAAGGGGCAGTACAGATAATCCTGGTTGTATATCCTGCGGTTCATAAAAATACAGACTGATGTCCCCATCCGTTTCGACGAGCCCCAGCCTGACTTGCCCCAAGTGCTCTACACCCTGCTGCCGTAACTCCATCAATAACTCACTCGATGATATGTTCACCTGCTCCAGGGACTTTAATTCATAAAGGCCGTTTTTAATGACCGTTACGGGCACGCCGTCAATCCATGACTCGAATCGCTTGCTCTTTGTCATGATCAGGACGGTCATGCGATATAGAACCAGGAGGGTGAGAAATACCACTGCAACGGGTAACAGCGGCACGTCGTGATAAAAAGATACATCGCCGGCGGCCGAGCCCAGCGTCAAGATAACCACGAGTTCAAAAAGCGATAACTGCCGGATTCCTCGACGGCCGCTGGACTTCAAAAATAGAAAAACAGCCAGGAAGGCAAACGCTGCTCGAAGTACAACCTCCAGCAAAAACGACAGCGGGAACTCATCCAATAACATTCGCTGAATATCGAAGGGCGACATGTTTACCTCAGGGTTATAGATAGACCGCGAGCCGTTGTGCACGAGGCGGGGCTGATCGCCTCAGCTATGTCGAGCCAAGGCAATGGGGGTAGGCTGATACTCCGATCAATGCTCAATGCTGAGGCGCAGACCATACGGACAGTTCCTTGAGCTTCTTTTCGGTCGCCGCATCGAACGCCGACTGCAACGCTTGCGCCGTCTCATCGGTAATGCTGCCCGAACACAGCAAGCCGATAACTAAACCATTGGCCCGCGCTCCGGCCTTCACCGCCATGATCATTGATCCTGCCTTTTGAATTTCAGCCATGATTTTGTCCACCTGGCGGCTCACCGCGGCGGGCAGTTGTTTGTTGAAATCGACCATTCTTCATACTCCACACACAAGGTCTTGCTGGCTTTAAGCCTTCTCATGGAGCTTTGCGCTCTCTGCTCTAGAAGATTCCTGAAAGACGCCGGCGTTCCAATAATTTGGATCCAACTCGACCCGGTCAGGAAAGGTGCCGGTAGGATTTCGGTGTCGCTATCAGGCGATCGGATGACGCAATGAGGCTGTTTTAGGTGGCGACCGGCCGCGTACTGTGACCCGTCATTGAGAAATGATGATCGCCTGACCTTCTGGTCAGCACGTCTGAATGTCGATCACAGAGAATAAAAAAAACGATGAATAGCCTGAGTTCCAAGGATTCGAACGGCCAGCTGGCGCAAGGCTTCAAGCCGCGGCATGTCACCATGCTCTCCATTGCAGGCATTATCGGCGCTGGGTTGTTCGTAGGGTCCGGGCATGCAATCGCGGCTGCGGGCCCGGCGGTGATGCTGGCGTATTTCTTTTCCGGCCTGTTGGTAGTGCTGGTCATGCGCATGCTGGGGGAAATGGCGGTGGCCAACCCGGACACCGGCTCTTTCTCCACCTATGCCGACCAGGCCATCGGCCGCTGGGCCGGGTTTACGATCGGTTGGCTGTACTGGTGGTTCTGGGTGTTGGTAATCCCCATCGAAGCCCTGGCCGCCGGGCATATTTTGAACCAGTGGTTCCCGCAGATCGACGCTTGGCTGTTCGCCTTGTTGTCGATCTTTTTGTTGGTGGTCACCAATTTGTTCAGTGTCTCCAAGTACGGCGAATTCGAGTTCTGGTTTGCCATGGCCAAGGTCGTCGCAATCATCGGCTTTATCGGTCTCGGATGCGCGGTATTGATGGGCTGGATTCCAGAGCACGAAGCCAGCGGTTTGAGTCGATTGATGCAAGAACATGGCGGTTTCGCGCCCAATGGCCTTTCAGCAGTGGTCGGCGCGTTCATTACCATCATGTTCAGCTTTATCGGGACGGAAGCCGTCACCATCGCGGCGGCGGAGTCCGATAATCCCGCGCAGAACATTGCCCGCGCCACCCGTTCGGTGATGTGGCGAATCGGCGTGTTCTATGTGCTGTCGATCTTCGTGGTGATTTCCGTCGTGCCGTGGAATGACCCGCTGCTGGCTTCGGTAGGTTCCTATCAACGGGCGCTGGAATTGATGAATATTCCCCACGCCAAATTGCTGGTGGATGGGGTGGTGCTGATCGCCGTGGCCAGTTGCATGAACTCTTCCATCTACATCGCTTCGCGCATGTTGTATTCCTTGGGCAAGCGCGGGGATGCGCCGACGCTGATGAAACGCACGTCCGCAGCCAGTGTTCCCAGGGCCGCAGTGATCGCCAGCACCGTGCTGGGGGCTGGCGTGACGTTGCTCAGCTATTTCATGCCGGCCGGGCTGTTCCAGTTTCTGTTGGCCAGTTCCGGAGCTATCGCGTTGTTGGTGTACCTGGTCATCGCCGTTTCGCAACTGCGTATGCGCAAGGTCATGCAGCGTCGCAAGGTCACACTGACGTTCAAAATGTGGCTGTTTCCGTGGCTCACCTGGCTGGTCATCGCATTCATTTGCGCTGCGCTGGGCGTGATGCTGTTGACGCCCGAGCATCGCCTTGAGGTGTCATCCACGATCGGGCTGGCGTTGCTGATTGCGCTGGTGGGTGTGGTCACTGCACGCCAAGCTGCGCCAGTAGGCGGGGCGCTGCCCGTGGTGTCGCCACCATGAGCGCGCGGCCTGTTACCTGCGTCCTGTTTGTGCTGCTGGATCAGTTCACGCTGATCTCATTGGCGTCTGCGGTAGAGCCGCTGCGCATGGCCAACCAACTGTCGGGGCAGGAGCTCTATCGTTGGTACACCGCCAGTATTGATGGAGCGCCCATTTGGGCCAGCGATGGCGTGCCTATCACGCCCGACAGTGCCGTCGGCACCGCGCCGTCGGCCGACAGCGTTCTTGTGTGCGGCGGCACGGGCATTCAAAACACGGTGACCCCCGAGCTGGTCAAGTGGCTGCGCACACAAGCGCGCTACGCCAAACGCCTGGGCGGCATTTGTACCGGCAGTTGGGTATTGGCTCGAGCGGGACTGTTGGACGGTTTCGAATGCAGCGTCCACTGGGAATGGTTGGCGGCCATGCAAGAGGCTTTTCCGCGCGTGACCGTCAGCCCGAGCCTGTTTACCCTCGACCGGGATCGGCTCACCAGTTCCGGCGGAACCGCGCCGATGGACATGATGCTGCAACTGATCGGCCTCGATCACGGGTACGAACTCTCAGCGGCGATTTCGGACATGTTCGTCTACGAGCGCATGCGCAATGAGCAAGACCATCAGCGCATCCCCCTCAAGCACATGCTGGGCACCCAGCAACCCAAGTTGCAGGAAATCGTGACGCTGATGGAGGCGAATCTGGAGGAGCCGCTCGAGCTGGACCATCTGGCGCAGTATGTAGACCTTTCCCGTCGACAGCTTGAGCGCATGTTCCAGAAGTATTTGCACTGCTCACCCTCACGCTATTACCTGCGGCTGCGGTTGATTCGGGCTCGCCAATTGCTCAAGCAGACGCCGATCTCAATCGTCGAGCTGGCGTTGCTCTGTGGCTTTGTGTCCACACCGCACTTTTCCAAATGTTATCGAGAATATTTCGGCGTACCGCCCAGCGATGAACGTCTGGCGAACCCTGAACGAGCGATCGTGCAAAAGCCGGTCATCAGCGTCACGCGCACGCCGATGCCCATGAGTGTGTTGGAGCACGCGCGCACCGAGGCGACCTTTGGCAGCGTGAGAAACCTCAAAGGCTGAATCAGCGCTTTTTGCCTCACCAACCTTGGCGTTCACGAGGCTTTGCACCGTTCGTCCAGAGCCCGGCACTCGCCGTTGCATGCCGCCTCTGATGGGTAGGCGCGGATATTCCGTGGCTCAGTCATCAACGGAGAACCAGCATGGAAATCGATGAGAACGCACCGGGCAATCTTTCACAGCAGGCCGTGACGCGGGGCACCGACAACGAGACCGGGCACGACCCGCGTAAGGGCGACGACGCAGTGCCATTGCCACCGGATGACGAGGCTCCGCTGGAGGAGGACATGTCGGATGTCGACGCGGCTGATTCGGTTGCCAGTGAGCACCCGGACAACTGATGTGTCATGTGCGGGGAGGGCGCCCGCTTGCTCCCCGCAATGGCTATCGCTGTCTAGAAGCGCCAATCCTCAGCATTGATCACCTGGCAGAACGGCCCATGCAACGTTGCATTGTGGTGGGCTACGATGTCCCTGGCCTGCATCGCTGCTGTGTCCGAGCAGGTGTGCCCATCAGCGATGAGCATCGCATCGAATCCAAGATCACGCGCGGCGCGGCACGTGCTGTCGACGCAATACTGAGTTTTCATGCCTGTAATCACTACGCCCGTAGCGCCGTGAGCGCGCAAATTGTCCGCCAGGTCGGTCTGGACAAAGGCGTTGGGCCGCTGTTTTTCAAAAACCACCTCTGCACCTGAAAGTATCAGCTCCGATGCCAGCATCGTGAGCGGGTTGTCCGGCGCCATCGGCGACTCCGCAGGTCCGACGTGGCGAGCGAGAAAAATCGGAGCGCCCGCGCGTCGAGCTTGCTCCATCAGGCTGTTCAGGGTGTCCAGCAATATGCCGCAACGCCAGGGTTTTTCCGGGCCGTGAACCAGGCCGACTTGGATATCGAGTACCAACAGTGCATACATGGGTGCAGCTCCTTGCATTAACACCAGCAACACAAGGCACAAAAAAGGCCCTGTCCATTGCTGGCGGGCCTTTGAAGTTCGTTGGCTATACGCTCACGACACCTCGTACGCGCCGCTTTCAGCGGTCGTGGTAGGGGTGGTCGAGGTGAGGTAATAATTTGTCATAAAACGACACTAGCAACACAGGCACACGCTGACAAGCCATGATTCGGCTGATTGCACCGACGCGACAGAGCAGTTCAACCAACTGATCCTCAGCTCGCAGCGTATCAACCATCGATCCGCGCGTACCGCTGGACACGCACACCTCGCAGGCTTGGGATCAGTTGCTCGCGGCCATACCCGGTCGGTGAAGTAGCCGGCGCCTGCGGCTATGCCTCGGCATCACGTTTTGCGCTGCGATTGCGCGCCGTCGCAGCCGGCCGGCCTTACTTGTGCAAAATCGCCTGGTGAATATCCTGCAACGCCATGATGCGCTGGGCGGCGTTGAGCTTGATGGCTTCCTTGGGCATGCCGAACACCACGCAGCTGGCCTCGTCCTGGGCTACCGTGGCGGCGCCGGCATCAAGCATTTCCTTGAGGCCGCGGGCGCCGTCGTCGCCCATGCCGGTCATGATGATGCCCGTGGCGTTCTTGCCGGCGAATTTGGCCACCGAGCGAAACAGCACATCCACCGACGGCCGATGGCGGTTGACCAGCGGCCCGTCAATCACCTGAGCGTGATAGTAGGCGCCGCTGCGTGTGACCATCAGGTGTTTGCCGCCGGGGGCAATCAAGGCCAGGCCCGGGAGAATACGGTCGTTGTTGCGCGCTTCACGCACTTCGATCTGGCACACGCCGTTGAGGCGTTCGGCGAAGGAAGCGGTGAACTTCTCAGGCATGTGCTGCACGATCACCATGCCCGGGCACACCCTCGGCAGCGCCGTGAGCACCGCTTCCAGGGCCTGGGTGCCGCCCGTGGACGTACCGATGGCGACGATGCGCTCGGTGGTCTGCGCCATGGCCTGGCCGTTGGCGGCGGGCAGGATCGCATCGGCTGTGAGCTTGCCGGCGGGGGCGGGTGCCGGTGTCGGCCTGGCGATGCGCTTGCCCAGGTTCTTGACGTTGGAATTGGCCGCCGCACGAATCGCCGCTACCAACTCGGGGCCGGATTCAATCAGGAAGTTTTTCAGGCCCGTGGTGGGCTTGGTGATGATATCCACCGCGCCGGCCGACAACGCCTGCAGAGAGGTTTCCGCGCCTTTCTGGGTCAGCGATGAACAGATCACCACCGGCGTGGGGCGCTCGCTCATGATTTTGCGCAGAAAGGTGATGCCGTCCATGCGCGGCATCTCCACGTCCAGCACGATCACGTCCGGCCATTCGCGGGCAAGCTTGTCCATGGCGAAAATCGGATCGGAGGCGGCGCCCATGACGTGGATGTCCGGCGTGTCATTGAAAATCGCCAGCAGCACCTGGCGTACCACGGCCGAGTCATCGACCAGCAGCACGCTGATTTTTTTGGTAGGCATGTTTTTCGAGTGTTCCCATTGGTTGGTGCCGGACCCAGACGTTGCCGTTCCACAGGTCGAACATGATCGTGCGATAACCGGTACTGCCCATGTCCTGGGCCGTCAGGTGCAGGTGGTGACGTTCGGCCAGGGCCAATGCGGCGCGGATATTCAGGTTGGCCACGTTGTGGGCTGGCCGTTGGCGCGGCTGCTCGGGGAACATCTCGCCGCCGCCGAACACTTTGACCTGGTAATCCTGCGGCCGTGTACCGTTGGCGCGGGCGTGGCGCAGCAACAGTTCGAGCGCTTCGTCAGCGTACTTGCCATCCAGTGGCTGGTCCGTGCGGTTGCGCGCCGGCAGCATGAAATGACACATGCCGCCGATGCGCCGCTGGGGGTGCCAGAACGTGAACGCCACGCAGGAGCCGAGCAAGGTGCGCAACCGCGTCGGGCAGGTGGCAAAGCTGACTTGGCCAGGGGCGAGTACCACCTCGGCGGCATTGGCGGGCTTTTTCATGGCTTGCGATAGATCGACGGCGCCACCAGCTTCAACGTGTCATTGACGCCGTTGAGGCTTTCGGAGTGGCTGATGATGAAATAGCCGCCGGGTTTGAGCTGCGGCAACAGGCGCGCCACCACCTGGGTCTTGGTTGGCTGGTCGAAATAGATCATCACGTTGCGCAGAAAGATCACATCGAACTCGCCCAGGCCGGGCAGGGGTTCGTTGAGGTTGACCTGGACGAAATTGACCCGGCTGCGCAACGGTTTGTCGATCAGGAACGTACCGTCCTGGCGACCGATGCCCTTGAGGCAGTACTTGACCAGCAGTGGCTGGGGCAGGTTGGCGGCGCGTTCCATGGAGTAGTGCCCGTTTCGTGCCTTGGCCAGCACCTGGGTACTGATGTCCGAACCGACGACTTCCCACGGTGTGGTACCCAGGCTTTCGGCCAGAGTCATCGCCAGGCTGTAGGGTTCTTCACCCGAGGAACTGGCCGCGCTCCACACCCTGAACACTTTGCCGGGCGCGGCCTTGGGCAGCACCTGCTGGCGCAGAAAATCGAAGTGCTTGGGTTCGCGAAAAAAATAGGTTTCGTTGGTGGTCAGCAGGTCCAGCGCTACTTGCAGCTCGCTCTTGCGCTGATCGCTCATGATCAGCTTGAAGTACTCGCCATAGCTCTTGAGTTCATAGTGCTTGAGCCGTTTGAACAGGCGGCCGGCCACCAGAGCCTTCTTGGCCGGTGACAGGTTGATACCGGCCGCGCGGTACAGCCAGGATTGAAACTGGCCGAACTCGCGGTCATCGAGCGGGGTGGTATCCGGCATGATCGCGCCTCACCTTGGGTCGAAGTCGAGGGCTGGCACCTGGCCGGCCTCGGCGAGGTTGGACATCTCATCGATGGACAGCACCTTGTCCACCTCCAGCACAATCACAAACTTGCCCTCGACCTTGGCCATGCCGCTGATGAAGTCCGCACGAATCCGCGCGCCGAAGCTGGGCGGTGGCTCGATCTGGGTGGCCGGGATTTCCTGCACGGCGGACACGGTGTCCACCAGCAACCCGATATCCTGGGGCAGGCCGTCATCGGTGCTGGCTTCGATGATGATTACGCACGAGCGGCGGGTGATCTCAGAGTTGGGGCGGCCAAAGCGTGCCGACAGGTCCACCACCGGCACCACCGCGCCGCGCAGGTTGATCACGCCGCGCACGAAGGTCGGCATCATTGGCACCACGGTCAGGCTGCCGTACTCGATTATTTCCTTGATCCCCAGAATGCCGATGGCGAACATCTCGCCACCGAGCATAAAAGTCAGGTATTGCGCATCCTCGTCGACCGCGACGGCGGCCTGGCGGGTAGTCATCACTGCGCCCATCTCATTACTCCCTGTGAGCCCGGATCCATGATCTGCAATCAGAAACGGGTGAATTCCGATTCGTCCGGGGCGCTGGCCATGTTGTAGGCGAAGGCCTTGCGTGCCGCCGGTTGCGCCGGGCGTGGCGGCTGGCGAGTCGGCTTGCCGCCGGTGGTGTCGGTGCTGCTGTGTGGGGTGGCTTTGGTCGCGGCGTCGAGCACGAAGAAACTCATGGCCTGTTGCAATTGCTCGGCCTGGCTGCTCATTTCCTCGGCGGTGGCGGCCAGCTCCTCGCTGCTGGAAGCGTTCTGCTGGGTCACCTGGTTGAGCTGGGTCATGGCCGTGTTGATCTGCGCCACACCGGCGGCCTGTTCCTCTGACGCCGCACTGATTTCCTGTACCAGGTCGGAGGTTTTGTTGATGGACGGCACCATCTCGTCGAGCAACTTGCCGGCTTTCTCGGCCATGTCCACGCTGCTGGAGGACAGTTCGCCGATTTCCTGGGCCGCCACCTGACTGCGTTCGGCCAGCTTGCGCACTTCAGCGGCGACCACGGCGAAGCCTTTGCCGTGCTCGCCGGCCCGCGCGGCCTCGATCGCGGCGTTGAGCGCGAGCAGATTGGTCTGGTAGGCAATGTCATCGATGATGCTGATGCGCTGGGCGATTTTCTTCATCGCCACTACGGTCTGCTGCACCGATTCGCCGCCGTCCGTGGCTTCCTTGGCGGCCTTGCTGGCCATGCCGTCGGTGACTTTGGCGTTCTCGGTGTTCTGGTTGATGCTGGCGCTCATCTGTTCGATCGACGCGCTGGTTTCCTCGACGCTGGCAGCCTGTTCGCTGGTGGCCTGGCTCATCGATTGCGCGGTGGCGCTGACTTGCTCGGAGGCGCTGGCCAGGTTGTCGGCGGCGTTACGCACTTCGCCGATGATATGCGCCAGCTTGCCGACCATATTGCGCATGGCGTTGAGCACCATGCCGGTCTCGTCCTTGGCGCCCGGTTCGATCTGGGCATTGAGGTTGCCTTCGGCCAATTGTTCGGCGGCGCTGGCGGCCTGCCGTAACGGGCGGGAAATAATCCGCGCGATAAACAGTGCCAGGCCCAGGCCGATCAACAGCGCAACGATCAGCGCCACGATGATCGACAGACGCGAGCTCTCGTACAGCGCAGAGCCCTTGTCACCGGCAGCGGTGGCGCCGGCATCGTTGAGCTCGACCATCGTCTGCAGGCGTGTTGTCACTTCATCGAAGTGCGCTTTGGACTCGCCCCGCAGCAACCCGCGCGCCTGGGTTTCCTGATTGGCCCGGGACAATTCAAGCACCTGCTTGCTGGTGGCCAGGTAGGCGGCCCAGCCGGTTTTCACGCTGTCCAGCAACCGGCGGTCTTCATCGTTGGACAGCAGTTGCTCGTAGGTACCCATGCGGGTTTCGAACTGCTGGCGCGCCTCGGCGGCTTCGCGCTCGGCCAGGGCTTTTTCCTCCGGAACCTCGGTGCCGAGGTGGCGGTTTTCCTTCAACCGGTAGTTGGCTGCAAAAAAGCGCATACCCGCCGCCGCGCGCATCGACGGCATCCAGTTGCCGCGGATGTCCTGGGCAGCCTGGTTGACCGCTCCAAGCTGGATGATGGCGAAGGCGCCCATGGCCGCAGTGAGCGCCAGGACCACCAGGAATGAGCTGATCAGCTTGGTGGAAATCTTAAGATCGTAAAACCATTTCATTGCGGAACCTCCATGGAATTGCAAATACGTCAGCGAGCGACGACCAGTGGCGACTGTGGTGCCTGGGCTGTGCGGGCTTCCATTTGTACGAGTTGGTTGAGCAGAGCCGGTACATCCAGGATCAGGGCCACGGCCCCGCTGCCCAGGATGGTCGAGCCGCTGATGCCGCGCAGTGCGCCGAACAGCTTGCCCAAAGGTTTGATCACGGTCTGGAACTCGCCGAGCAGGTCATCTACCACCAGCCCGGCCTTGTGCTCGGCATAGCGCACCACCACCACGTTCTGGCGCCGGGCGACCGGGCCTTCGTGGTTGAAGTGATCACGCAGATGCACCAGCGGCAGCACCTCGCCACGCAGGTCCAGATAACCCTGGTCGCGGCTGGACTGGCGCTGGTGCTCATCCAGTTCGATGCATTCCTGGACCATGTCCAGGGGAATCACATAGGTGGCGTGGTCGATGCCCACCAGGAAGCCATTGATGATCGCCAGGGTCAGCGGCAGGCGAATCCGCACTACCGTGCCCTGACCTGGGCGGCTGTCCAGGTCGACGGTGCCTCGCAGCAGGGTGATGTTGCGCTTGACCACGTCCATGCCGACGCCACGCCCGGACAGATTGGTCACGGCTTCGGCGGTGGAGAAGCCCGCTTCGAAGATCAGGTTGTAGATCTCCTGATCGGAAAGCACCGCGCCGCTGGCCACCAGCCCGCGCTCCTGGGCTTTTTCCAGGATGCGTTCGCGGTTGAGCCCGGCACCGTCGTCGGCGATTTCGATGACGATGCTGCCGGAATCGTGATAGGCATTGAGGCTCAGGTGGCCCTTGCTCGACTTGCCCGCCGCCCGCCGTGCTTCGGCGCTTTCGATACCGTGATCCATGGCGTTGCGCAGCAGGTGCATCAACGGGTCACCGATCTTCTCCACCACTGTCTTGTCCAGCTCGGTGTCCGCGCCGCTGATCAGCAGGTCGATGTCCTTGCCCAGTTCCTGGCTGACGTCGCGCACCACGCGGCGGAAGCGGTTGAAGGTGTCGCCGATGGGGATCATGCGCAGGTGCAGGGCGCCATCGAGGATTTCTTCCACCAGCCCCGACACCGTCGATGTGGCCTCGTGCAGGGGGTCGTTGTTGCAGGAGCGCGCCAACAGACTCGCGCCGGCGCTGGCGATCACCAGTTCGCCCACCAGATTGATCAACTCATCAAGTTTGTCGGCGTTGACCCGCACATAGTTGCCATCCCGGGGTTTGGCGTCGCTGGTCGTCGCCACGCGCTGGGGCGGCGCGCTCATGGTGCCTTGTTCGGGCTGGGTGACCAGTTCAGTGCTGCTGCTCGCTGTGGCGTCAAGGCCTTCATCGACGGCTGTGATGACGACTTCACACTCGTCCCGTACAAAGTCGAACACTTCGTTGAGGGTAGCGTGGCCGGCAGTCGAGCGCAGGTCGATCTCAAAGTCCAGGTAGCAGCTTTCCGGGTCCCAGTTTTCCAGCGCGGGGATGCGGTCGGTGAGGGTGGTGACCTGCACGATTTGCCCCAGCGTTTCGAGGTAGCGCAGGAACGACAGCGGGTCCATGCCGTTGCGGAACACGTCCACGCCGAAGCGCAGAGAAATATGCCAGAGCACGTCGGCCGTCGTGGCGTCGTCCACTTCAGCGGATGCGTCGTCGGCCGTGGCGGCGTGCAGCGGGTGGTAGACCCCAAGCGCCTCGCGCAATGCCTCGCCGCGCTCCAATGCGTCGGGTGTCAGTGCCTCACCGCGACTGGCAACCACGTCGATCAGTTCGAGCATGTGGTCGCCGCACTTGAGCAGCAGGGCGATCAAGGCGGCGTCCACCGCAATATCGCCGTCGCGCAGGCGGTCGAGTACGTCTTCGACGATATGCGTGAACCCCACGATCGGCGCCAGGCCGAACAGCCCGGCGGAGCCTTTGATAGTGTGCGCGGCGCGGAATATTGCGCCGATGGCGTCCTGATCGTCGGGCTCGTTCTCCAGTTGCAGCAGGGATTGCTCCATGGCCTGCAACAGTTCACGGGCCTCCACGATGAAGGTCTGCTGTGCCTGATCGAGATTGATGCTCACCTGGACTTTCCTTGTCGATCAATAAAACGGTGGGGCCGCCTACGACGCGGCGCCGCGACAGAGTTGCAGTGTGTGCGTGACGGCCTGGCTCTGACCGGTCAGGCTCAGCGCGATGCCGTTGAGGCCGGCTTCACGCTCGATCACCGCGAGCAGTTGCAGGCCGGCGCCATCCATCTCGGTGACCTGCGAAAGGTCTAGCTCAAGGCGGGCGGCGGTGCCAACCTGCGGCAGCAGGGCGGCGGCCAGCTCGGCGACGGTATAGATCGTCAGCTCGCCTTCAATGCCCACGCGAGCCGTGTCGTCAGTGGTTTCGTGGGTGATGGACATGCCAGCCTCCCCGGATCACGGCAGAATCAGCTTTGACACCGCCGCCAGCATCTGCGCGGGCTGGAACGGCTTGACCACCCACGCTTTGGCGCCTGCGGCCTGGCCCTCGGCCTTTTTCGATTCCTGGGACTCGGTGGTCAGCATGATGATCGGCGTGAACTTGTAGTTGGCCAGCTTCTTCACTTCTTTGACGAAGGTGATGCCGTCCATATTGGGCATGTTCACGTCGCTGATGATCAGGTGCACCTTCTGCCCGTTGAGTTTGCCCAGGGCGTCCTTGCCGTCGCTGGCCTCGATCACGTCGTAACCCGCGCTTTTCAGGGCGATACCGACCACTTGCCGCACGCTGCTGGAGTCGTCGACCACTAATACACTTTTCGCCATGATGGGCTCCTAAAAGAAAGTGATGTCTTGGGAATTCTGCTGCGCGGCGGCGTTGCCGTGGTGCGTGCGCCGCTGCTCGTCGGTGGCGTAGGTGGCCTCCATGCTTGCCAGCCACTGTCGGGCGTCGATGCTCACCGCCTGGTCCGGTGCCTGTTTGGCCTGGTGCAAGTGGTCGTGCAACGCGTTCATGTTGTCGCGCACGTGGCTGAGGATCTGGCTGACCCGGTCCTGGAACTGCAGGTTGACCAGCACGTCGGTCATCTCGTCGCGGATGCCGTAGCTTTCCTGTTTGAGCAGGTCGGCGGATTGGGCCAGGCGCCCGGTGATGTTCTGGAACCGTTCAAGCACCAGCTGGATGCTTTGCTCGGACGCGCCCACCGAATGGCTGTCCTGGTCAGCGCTGGTGGAGGCGGCCTGCACGAGTTGGGTAATGGCGTTGTTGATGATGTCGACCTTGGCGGACATCTGCTGGCCTGTCTCGCTGGATTTGCTCGACAGGCTACGCACCGCATCGGCCACCACCGCAAAGCCGCGCCCGGCTTCACCGGCACGTGCCGCTTCGATTGCGGCGTTCAAGGCCAATAGATTGGTCTGCGCGGCAATGGCGGCAACGTCGGCGGCCATGGTGCGCAATTCGCCGGTGTAGGCGGTGAGGCTGCGCACTTGCGCCAGGGTCTGGTCGCGGCTTGATTGAGTGGCCTTGAGCGAGTCGATCACCTGGCTCAGTTCGCTGTCGCTGCGCGCCAGTACCTTAAGGGCGCCGTCGGCGGCCTGCCCATCCAGTTCACCGGCGGCGTGCTGCGAAGCCTGGACGGTTTCCTGCAAGCGTGCGGCGATCCCGGTGAAACGATTGGCCAGGCTCACAATGGCTTCTTCGGTTTGCTGGCGTGAACTTTCTACCTGCTTGGCCCAGATCGGCATGGCGCCCAGCAACACCTCGTCGAGCTGCGCCCGCGACGCCTTGCCGGCGTGTGCCGCCTCGGCCTCGGCCTGCTCGGCCAGTGCGTCGGCAGTCAACCGCAACAGCGCATCGCGCTGGGCTTTCGCGCTCCAGGCGCACGCGCCGAGGCCGATCAGCAACAGCGCCGCACAAGCAGCCAGGTTGGCGGGGGAGGTTGACTGGAAAAGTATCCAGATCACGGCGGGGACCACCGGAATGAAAGCGAACCAACGAAAACGCGGATGACCGGGAAGAGAGGTACGACTGGATTGGCGCGGGGTCATGAGTTCGATCCTTGAACAGTACTGCGGATGTAATCAACATAGGGGTTATCTGCCCTATGTGCCGCAACTTTAGACGCTGCAGCATGCCTTCCGTCTGGTTTATTACCAGCAGGTGACGAAGCGACGTGTCAAAAGGCCACTATCGCACTCTAGTCGAAGCAAACACGCTTGCGCCAATTGAATGGCGAGGTTTTCAATCGGCTTGGCTTTATGATGAGCTTACGTTCATGCAATGCCCTTTTAATGGCTGGATGGATACTGCCCCGATGAAAGACCTGCCACCCACCGCAACACTCCGCGCTTTTGAAGTCGCCACCCGCCACCCGACCTTTACGGCCGCCGCGCAGGAACTCCATGTGACCCAGAGCGCGGTCAGTCACCAGCTCAGGCACCTTGAGGCGCTGTGGGGGTTGCAGTTGTTCGAGCGGGGCAAGGCATTACGCCTCACGGCCGCAGGGGCTACGCTGGCGCCTATCGTGCGCGAGTTTTTCATCAGCCTGGAGGCGACGTTGTGCGACCTGCGCGAGCAGAAGGGCCGGGTCCGACTCAGCGTGAGCACCACCTATTCGTTTGCCCTGAAGTGGCTGCTGCCACGCTTGCCGAACCTCGCTCGCCAGCACCCCGAGCTGCTGGTGTCGTTGGACACCACGGACACCATCATTCACTTCTCCAACGCCCAGGCCGATGTCGCGATCAGACTGGGCAAGGGCAGTTACCCCGGCCTGCATTCGGAGTTCCTGTTCGGGGAGCAGGTATTTCCCGTGGCCAGTCCCGACTTGCTGAGGCGCATCGGAACACCGCAAAGCCCCGCCGAGTTGTTGCATTTCCCGCTGCTGGCGCGGGATGGTGCAGAGTTGGCGCCCAAATGGGAGGTGTGGTTCGAGGCCCTGGGGCTGGTGTATCTGCCGCTCAGGGAAAGCGTCAGGTTCGGCGATACCAACATGACGGTCGAGGCGGCATTGCTCGGCCAGGGTGTGGCCTTGGTGCGTAGCGGGCATGTCGAGAAGGAAATCAGCGATGGCCGTCTGGTGCGGCTGTTCG